>NZ_JAGFOU010000009.1 GCF_017592395.1 Actinomyces bowdenii | reverse complement strand
ACCAGCGAGACCGAACGCGAACAGGCCTACGACCAGTGGCTCCACCACTACAATCACCACCGACCCCACACAGGCATCGCAGGCCAAACCCCCTCACAACGCGTTCACAACCTCACGAGGAAGAACAGCTAGGACTGCGGGCCGACGCTCAGCAGCCGCAGGACGGGCCGGTCCTCGCGATCCGAGGCCTCCAGGTCCACCAGGGCCACCAGCCTCCAGTCATGGTCGCCGTCGGGATCCTCGATGATCTGCGTGGCCAGCCACACCCTCCTGCCCTGGGAGGCCAGGGCCCCGCGCAGGCGCTCGGAGACCCCCGCTGCCGCCAGGGCCTGCTCGTCGGGCTCCTCATCCAGCGGCGCCAGGGAGGCCGCCCGGGCCGCGGTGTCCGTGCCGATCCAGTCGTACTCCTCCCAGTAGTCGCCCAGGGCCCCGTCCCAGCGCTCCTGCCCCCAGCCGGAGGAGGCGTCCAGGCGCCCCAGGGCCTCGACGTCGTCACGGGCCATGAGCTCGACGCGGCGGAACATCTCCCGGCGCACCGCCACCCGGAAGGCGTGCCGGTTGCGGGTCAGGGCCACCCGGCCCTCCTCATCGGCCCCGAAGGCCCGCTCCACGCCCAGGGAGTCGTCGGCGCCCGGGCGGTCGGCCCCCAGCAGCGCCGCACCCTCCTGGGCGCGGCCCGACTGCGCCGCGCCCAGGGCCTCCCACTCATCGAGCAGGGAGGAGTCCACCGCCCGCACCAGGCCACCCAGCCAGTCGATGAGCTCGACCACCTCGGGGGTGCGGTGCTCCTCGGGCACCACCTGGCGCAGCGCCCGGTAGGCGTCGGTGAGGTAGCGCAGGATGACGCCCTCACTGCGCCCCAGCTCATAGCGCGAGACCAGGTCGGAGAAGGTCATGGCGTTCTCCACCATCTCGCGCACCACTGACTTCGGGCTCAGCTCGTAGTCGGCCACCCAGGGGTTGGACTGCCGGTACATCTCCAGGGCCGGGGCCAGCAGCTCGGCCAGCGGCCGGGGCCAGGTGACCTCCTCCAGGGCCGCCATGCGCTCCTCGTAGTCCATGCCCTCGGCCTTCATCACGGCCACCGCCTCACCGCGCGCCGCCCTCTGCTGGGCGTAGAGCACCGGGCGCGGATCATCCAAGGTGGCCTCCACCACGCTGACCACATCGACGGTGTGCTCGGGGGAGTCCACGCCCAGCAGGTCCATGGCCGCCAGGGCGAAGGGCGCCAGCGGCTGGTTGAGGGCGAAGTCGTCGGGCAGGTCCACGGCCAGGCGCAGGCGGGGGCGGCCATCGGCGGCCGCGACGGCGGAGGAGACGTGCTCGACCACCCCCGCCGTGCGCAGGGAGCGGTAGATCTCCAGGGCCCGGCGCACCTGGGAGCGGCGCTCGGCCTGGGGCAGGTGGGCCCGCTCCAGCAGGCCGGCCATGTGGGCCACGGGGTCGCCCGGCCGCTCCATGAGGCTCAGGACCATGGTCGTGGTCACCTGGAACTGGCTGGTGAGGGTCTCGGGAGCGGCGTCGCGCAGGCGCTCGAAGGTCCTATCCGTCCAGTTGACCCGCCCCTCGGGGGCCTTCTTGCGCACGATCCTGCGGCGCTTGCGCTCATCATCCCCGGCCTTGGCCAGGGCCTTGGCGTTCTCGATGACGTGCTCGGGGGCCTGGACCTCCACGAAGCCCCGGGTGTCGAAGCCGGCGCGCCCGGCCCGGCCCGCGATCTGGTGGAACTCACGGGCCGTGAGATGGCGCTCCTTGGCGCCGTCGAACTTCACCAGGGAGGTGAGCACCACTGAGCGGATCGGCACATTGATCCCCACCCCCAGGGTGTCGGTCCCGCAGATGACGGCCAGCGCCCCCTGGCGCGCCAGGCGCTCCACGAGCCTGCGGTAGCGCGGCAGCATCCCGGCATGGTGCACCCCGATGCCCGAGCGCAGCAGTCGCGACAGGGTGGCGCCGAAGCCCCCGCCGAAGCGGAAGTCCCCCAGGGCGGCGGCGATCCCCTCCTTGCGGGACTTGGGGATCAGGTCCACGCTCAGCAGCGCCGTGGCCCGCTCAATGGCCTCCTTCTGGGAGAAGTGGACGACGTAGACCGGGGCCTTGTCCTGCCCCACCAGGCGCTGGAGCAGCTCGCCGATGGGCTCCACGCTGTAGTCCATCTCCAGGGGGACCGGCCGCACGGCGTCGTCGACGACGGCGACCTCGCGCCCGGTGCGCTCGCCCAGGTCCCGTGCGAGGAAGGCGACATCCCCCAGGGTCGCCGACATCAGGACCATCTGCGCCTGGGGCAGCTCCAGGAGCGGGACCTGCCAGGCCCAGCCGCGCTGGGGGTCGGCGTAGTAGTGGAACTCGTCCATGATCACGCAGTCCACGTCCATCGCCCCGCCCTCGCGCAGCGACTGGTTGGCCAGGATCTCCGCGGTGCAGCAGATGACGGGGGCGCCCGCATTGATCGAGGTGTCCCCAGTGACCATGCCGACGTTCCCCGCCCCGAACAGCCCCACCAGCTCGAAGAACTTCTCACTGACCAGGGCCTTGAGCGGGGCCGTGTAGTAGGAGCGGCCCCCGCGGGCCAGCGAGACGGTGTGGGCCGCCAGGGCGATCATCGACTTGCCCGAGCCGGTGGGGGTCGCGGCGATGACGTGGCGGCCCTGCAGGATCTCGCTGAGCGCCTCATCCTGATGGGGGTAGAGGGGGCGGCCGGTGTCCTGCGCCCACTGGGAGAAGGCCAGGTAGACATCCTCGGGCTCAGGGATCAGGCCGGGGTCATCGGCCGGGATGAGGGCGTCGAGCATCGCGTTGAGAGCCGGGGCGGTCATGGGCCCATCGTCTCACGGGCCACCATCCGGCCCTCTGGTGCGCGCCCGTCCCAACTCATGAGAGCATGCGGGGCGTTCCACGTATCCCATCGTGAAAGACCGCCATGGACGCCCTCGCCCAGCAGCTTCAGAGCATCTCCGACTGGATCACCCTGCACATCACCATGTGGGTGCTCGTGGGCACCGGCATCGTGCTGACCATCGCCACCCGCGGCGTCCAGCTGCGCCACCTGCCCGCCATGGTCCGCCAGGTGGCCGGCTCGCGCAGCGGCGCGGGCGGCGGCATCTCCTCCTTCCAGGCCTTCACCATCTCCCTGGCCGCCCGTGTGGGCATCGGGAACGTCTTCGGCGTGGCCGCGGCCCTCATCCTGGGAGGCCCCGGCGCCATCTTCTGGATGTGGATGGTGGCACTGGTGGGCATGGCCACCGCCTTCTTCGAGGCCACCCTGGCCCAGCTGTTCAAGACCCGCCACGCCGACGGCTCCTTCAGGGGCGGGCCCGCCTACTACATGGCCCGCGGCATGCGCTCGCGGCCCCTGGGCGTGGCCTTCGCGGCCCTGACGATCTTCACCTGCGGCTTCTCCATCATCATGGTCCAGGCCAACGCGGTGGCCGGGGTCATCGGCCCCGCCTCGCCCCTGGGCCTGTCGCAGGGGGCCGCCGCCGCGGTCCTGGTGGGGCTCTCGGCGCTGGTCATCCTGGGAGGGGTGCGGCGAGTGGCCCGCGTCACCGAATGGATGAGCCCGATCATGGCCCTCATCTACATGCTGCTGGCCCTGATCATCGTCTGCCTGCACCTGACCGAGCTCGGCGCCGTCCTGTGGACGATCATCACCTCGGCCTTCGGCCCCCAGCCCTTCGCCGGGGGAGTGACCGGGGGGATCCTGGCGGCCCTCATCAACGGCACCAAGCGCGGCCTGTTCTCCAACGAGGCCGGGCAGGGAACCGCGCCCTTCGCCGCGGCCACCGCCACGGTGGCCCACCCCGTCCAGCAGGGGCTCATCCAGTCCCTGGGGGTCTTCGTGGACACCATCGTCGTGTGCACGGCCACCGCCTTCATCATCCTGGTCTCGGGGGTCTACAGCCCGGCCGCCACCGCCGCCGGCACCCTGACCCCCGAGGCCGCCGCCACCCTGACCTCCGACGCCGTCGCCGCGGTCCTGGGCGGGTGGACGGCGGCGCCCATGGCGGTCCTCATCTTCGTGCTGGCCTACTCCTCGATCATCGCCGCCGCCACCTACTCGGAGGTCTCGATGACCTTCATCAGCCCCGACCCGCGCTGGCGCTGGCTGCCCCGCCTGGTCTCGGTGGCCTCCACCGGCCTGGGGGCGCTGGCCACCCTGACGGTGGTGTGGAACACCGTGGACATCACCATGGCGCTCATGACCGTGACCAACCTGGTGGCCCTGCTGGCCCTGGCCCGCTGGGGCGTGGGCGCCCTGCGGGACTGGGAGGCCCAGCGCCGGGCGGGCATCGCCGATCCGGTCCTCGTGTCCACCGACAACCCGTACCTCCCCGCTGATCTGCCCGGAGATGTCTGGGCCGCTGCGGGGCCGCCCGCTCAAGAGCCGACGACGATGGAGGCCCGCCCATGACCCTCACCAGCGTCCAGGACTGGCTCCTGCGCATCGATGACTGGTTCTACACCTACCTGCTGGCGGCCGTCCTGGTGGCCGTGGGCCTCTACCTGACTGCCCGCTCCGGGGCGGTCCAGGCGCGCCACTTCGGCTCCATGGTCCGCTCGATCACCACCTCGCGGGCCGGGGCCAACGGGGGGATCTCCTCCTTCCAGGCCTTCGCCGTGGGGCTGGCGGCCCGCGTGGGCATCGGCAACATCGCCGGGGTGGCCCTGGCGGTGGTCGCAGGCGGCCCCGGCGCCCTGTTCTGGATGTGGGTGGTGGCCCTCATCGGCATGGCCACCAGCTTCGTGGAGTCCACCCTGGCCCAGATCTTCAAGGAGCGCGGGCGCGACTTCACCTTCCGCGGCGGTCCGGCCTACTACATCAAGAACGGGCTGGGCTCGCGCGCCTGGGGCCGGGTCTTCGCCGCCATGTGCATCATCTCGGTGGGGGTGACCGTGGTGATGGTCCAGACCAATTCCCTGGCCGGCGTCATCACCGCCACGGTCAGCGACGTCAAGCCCTGGATGGTGGGGGTCTTCCTGGTGATGCTCACCGGGCCGGTGGTCCTGGGAGGATTGAAGTCGGTGGCCCGCGTCACCGAGTGGCTGGCGCCGATCATGGCCCTGGTCTACGTGCTGGCCACCGCGGTGATCCTCCTGCTGCACCTGGGGGATCTGCCCGGGGTTCTGCGCGACGTGGTCCTGGGCGCCTTCGGCGTTGACCAGGCCCTGTTCGGGGTTGCCGGCGGTGTCCTGGCCGCCGTCCTCAACGGCGTGCGCCGCGGCCTGTTCTCCAACGAGGCGGGCCTGGGCACCGTGCCCAACGCCGCGGGCACCGCCACGGTGGCCCATCCGGTGCGCCAGGGCCTCATCCAGTCCTTCGGCGTCTTCATCGACACGATCCTGGTGTGCACCGCCACCGGCCTGCTCATCCTGTTGGCCACTGACACCTACCAGCCCGGCAACGCCTCCCTGGAGGGGGCGGTCCTGACCCAGCAGGCGGTGGTGGAGCACCTGGGGGCCTGGACCACCTGGCCCATGGTGGTGCTCATCTTCGTCCTGGTCTTCTCCACGGTGCTGGGCTGCTACTCCTACGCCCAGGTCAACGTCAACTTCCTGGGCGGGGAGCACAGGGCCGAGCAGCTCTTCGGCCTGGTGCTCACCGCCGCGGCCTTCGCCGGCTGCGTGCTGAGCCTGCCGATCGTGTGGGCCCTGACCGATATCGCCCTGGGCCTGCTGGGCCTGCTCAACCTCGTGGTCATCGTGCGCCTGACGCCCTGGGTGCTCGGGGCGCTGCGGGACTTCGAGGCCCAGCGCTCCCGCGGCCAGGAGCCGGTCTTCGTCGGCCACTCCAACCCTCATCTGCCCGGCGACGTCGTCCCCGGCATCTGGGAGGCGGATGGGCAGCAGCCCGGTGCGCAGCAGGCGGCTCACCGGGGCGGCCCCGACCGCGGGTAGGGCCCCGGCACCGCGAGCCCACGACCACTGACCGCCACCCCTGCTGGAGCAGCCATGCCGTCTATCAGCGAGATCCTCACCACCGTCTCGGACATCCTGTTCTCCTGGGTGCTCGTCGTCCTGCTCATGGCGGCAGGCGCCTACCTGACCGTGCGCACCCGAACCGTCCAGCTCCGCCACGCGGCCGGCATCCTCAGCGCCGTGAGGGGCTCGCGCTCGGGGGCGCAGGGGGGCATCAGCTCCTTCCAGGCCTTCGCCGTCGGGCTGGCCAGCCGGGTGGGGACGGGCAATATCGTGGGGGTGGCCCTGGCCCTCATCCTGGGCGGCCCCGGAGCGGTGCTGTGGATGTGGCTGGTGGCCGTGGTGGGCACGGCCACGGCCTTCAGCGAGTCCACCCTCGCCCAGGTCTTCAAGGTCCGCCGCCCCGACGGCTCCTTCAGGGGAGGCCCCGCCTACTACATCGCCCGGGGGCTGCGCCTGCCCGCCCTGGGGACCGTCTTCGCCGTGGTCTTCATGGTGGCCAACGGGCTGGCCATGCCCATGGTGCAGGCCAATGCCATCACCGCCTCCCTGGGTGCCGCCGGGCATGTCAGCCCCGCCATGGGGGCGCTGCTCGTCGTGGCCCTCACGGCCCCCGTGCTGCTGGGCGGGCTGCGCACGATGGCCAGTGTGGCGGAGTATCTCGCACCGGTGATGGCCCTGGCCTACATGGCGCTCGTCCTGGTCATCCTGCTGACCCACCCGGCCCAGGCCGGGGAGGCCATGACATCCATCCTCGCCGGCGCCCTGGGCCTGCGCCCGGGCCTGGCCGGCCTGGCCGGGGGCCTGTTCGCCGCCATGCTCAACGGGGTGCGCCGCGGCCTGTTCTCCAATGAGGCCGGCCTGGGCGGGGCGGCCTGCGCCGCCGGGTCGGCCACGGTGTCCCACCCCGTCCAGCAGGGCTTCATCCAGGCCTTCGGGGTGGTGGTCGACACCCTCCTCATCTGCACCGCCACCGCCCTGGCGATCCTCGTGGCCGGGCCGGGCGTCTACGCCCCGGGCACGACCCCCGCCGAGGCCGCGGGCACCCTCACCCAGGACGCCATCGCCCATCTGGTGGGCCAGTGGAGCCGCTGGCCCATGGCGGTGCTCGTCGTGGTCCTGGCCTACACCACCATCATCGGCGCCTTCTCCTACGCCCAGGTCTGCCTGGACTACCTCACCGACCGGCCCTGGGCCTCCCGGGCCCTGCAGCTCTCGGCGGTGGCCTGCGCCGCCGTCGGCAGCCTCCAGGCTCTGACAACGGTGTGGACCCTGGCGGACATCCTGCTGGGCCTGGGCGCCATCCTCAACCTGGTGGCCATCCTGGTGCTCAGCAGGTGGGTGGTGGGGGCCCTGCGGGACTGGGAGGCGCAGACGCGGCGTGCCGCGCGGGGAGTGGGGGAGAGCGGCAGCGCTGAGGGCGCCAGGGCTCAGGTGAGGACTGAGGGCCCCGTCTTCCACGCCGACTCCCCCCACCTGCCCGCCGAGCTGAGCACCGAGGCCTGGCCGCGCAGCCACCGGCCCTGAGGGCGGGGCCGACGGGCCGCGGTGCGCGACGGCGTGGTGGCAGCCACCTGCGCGCCTGTGATCTCCACTGTCACCTCATCGAAACACGGCGGACCGTAGCCTGCTCGGGTTCCAGCGCTCGTGGTGTGATCCCTGGGCGTCTGCTGCTCACCGTGCCCGCACTGGCAGGCACGATGCTCCTGCTTCTCGCGGAGGAGGGCGGAGGCATGGAGGATCACGACGCGCGCATGCTTGTCCGACCCGGAGGCACGATGCCCATGACTCCCTCGAGCGCCCCCCAGACCCGTACCGGCGTCCTCGACCAGCTGACCGATGCGGTCGACTCGGTTCTCACCCCTGCGACCGAAGCGCTGGGCAGTTTCAGCGACAAGCTGTACGGGGGGCTGCTGGCCTGGCTGCTGGTCGCGATCGGCATCTACTTCACGGTCCGCACGGGCGGGGTCCAGCTGCGCCACTTCCCCAATATGGTCAGGACGATCCTGGTCTCCCGCTCTGCCGCCCATGAGGGGATCTCCCCCTTCCAGGCCTTCGCCGTGGGCATTGCCAGCCGCGTGGGGACCGGCAACATCATCGGCGTGGCGATCGCCATCACCATGGGCGGGCCCGGTGCCGTGTTCTGGATGTGGGTGGTGGCCCTGGTGGGCATGGCCACCGGCTTCGTGGAGTCCACCCTGGCCCAGATGTACAAGATCCCCAGCCCCGACGGCACCTTCCGCGGCGGGCCGGCCTACTACATCCTGCGGGGCCTGGGGTCCAAGGCGTGGGCGAGCATCTTCGCCGTCGTCATCACCTTCGTCTTCGGCTTCGCCTATGAGGCCACCCAGGCCAACGCCATCTCCACGGCGCTGAAGTCCACCTTCAACATCTCCCCCTGGATCACCGCCGTCTTCCTGGTCCTGATGACCGGCCCCATCATCTTCAACGGGATCCGGCTTGTGGCACGGGTCACCGAGTGGATGGCGCCGATCATGGCCATGGTCTACGCGCTCCTGGCGCTGGTGGTGCTGGTGCTCAACCTGGACGCCATCCCCGGGGCCCTGGTCTCGATCATCGAGGGCGCCCTCGGCATGGAGGAGGCCTTCTACGGCATCGCCGGGGGCCTTTACGCCGCGGCCATCAACGGCATCAAGAGGGGCCTTTTCTCCAATGAGGCGGGTCAGGGCTCCGTGCCCAACGTGGCCGCGACGGCCACCACCTCCCACCCCGTGCACCAGGGCTTCATCCAGTCCCTAGGAGTGTTCGTCGACACGATCATCGTGTGCACCGCGACGGCGCTCATCGTCCTGCTCTCCGGTGTCTACGACCCGGCGCGGGCCGCCCTGGATCCCTTGGCGGCCGAGGACGCTGCCGGCTCCCTGACCTCGACCTCGGTGGCCGAGGTCCTGGGGCCCTGGTCGGCCAACCTCATGGTGGCGGTCGTCTTCGTCTTCGCCTACTCCTCCCTGCTGGGCAACTTCACCTACGCCGAGATCAATATCGACTTCCTGCGCGGGGGAGCGGCGAGCCGGGCCTGGCACACCGGTCTGCGGGTGATGATCCTCGTGGCGGCCTTCGTCGGCTCCGTGGCCGAGCTGAAGTTCGTGTGGAACCTGTCGGATGTGGCCATGGGGCTCATGGCGATCATCAACATCGTGGCCATCGCCCTGCTGGGCAAGTGGGCCCTGGGCGCCCTGCGCGACTGGGAGGCCCAGAACCGGGCCGTGCGCGAGGGCCGTCAGAGCGAGATCCGCTTCATCGCCACCGACAACCCCTACCTGCCCGGAGCCCTGCCCGGCGATGTCTGGGCCGCCGACGGCGCCGCCCACCGCGGGGCCGCAGCGGCGAGCACCGCTGGGGCGGGCTCCACCGAGGGCGCCGGGGGAGAGGCCGCCCGGGCCTGAGCGCGGTTCCATCGCCGCCCGGGCCGCAGGGCTCCCGGGCGCATCCTCCAGTCGCCCACTGGCCCTCACGGCGCCGGCCCCTGGTATCCCAGCGCGCCCTGGGAGTGGGCCGCCGGATCGGTTGGGCCGGCTGGGCCGGGCCTGTGCTCGGGGGAGTGCCGTGCCCCGGGGGCAGTGCCCCAGGCTGGCAGTGGGCCAGGGCGGTGGTGGACTGCGATGCAGTTGGACGTCACTTCGCGACGGAGGCGTCACTTCGCGGAAAGAGCGACACCTACAAGTACCGTCCACGTCGCGAAGTGACGCGCTTGTCGCGAAGTGACGCCCGGCCTGCAGCCACACCGCCCTCCCGGCCCCTGGCCCTCCCGGAGCACCTGCTCCAGCCTGCCCTGGGCCCCACCGACCGGCCCCGTTGACGACGTCACGAGGACGGACAACTAGACAACTAGACCTGCCCGCCATGATCGCGGATGACGGCGCGGACCTTCTCGGTCTGGGCCGCGTTGTGCGCCAGGCGCGCGTCGACCTCCGCCTTGTGGCTCTCCAGGAAGGCGGCCTGCTGGTCCCAGGTGGCCTCATAGAGCAGGGAGGTCCAGCCCGAGGACTCCCGGCACTGGGCATCCGCGGTGGCGATCTCGATCTCCTCGGCACTGGGGGGCCAGAGGGCGTCTCCGGCGAACCTGGTCGCCAGCGATGCCGGCATGTCCTGTGAGAAGTACATGGGTGTCCAGGGCTGCTCCGGCAGGTCGGCGATCCCCTGCGGTGCCATGCATGAGTGCCACTGGGCAGCGGCGTCCTGGAGCTCGGGGCCCGAGGTATCGACCGTGAAGCCGCTGAGCCGAGCGTCCCAGTCGGCGTCGGACTCGCCACTGGAGAGCTCGGCATCCAGCTGGATCTGGCTGGTGACCGTGCAGTCGTTCCACTGCGCATGGAAGGCCTCGGGCTTGCTGTCGTAGATGCTGGGGTCACCACTGCCCGAGTCCTGCCGGAACCGCTTCCGGTACCCGTGCTCCTGGGCGATGGGGACGGTGAACGGCTCGATCCTGCCCTCGCTCTGGAATCCGGGAGGCGGCGAGGCCGGGGTGAGGATCTCGTAGTCCTCGAAGCCGGCATCGGACATGCACTGGTCGACCATGAGGTCCAGGGCATAGCTCTTCAGGTGCGCCAGCGAGGGGTCCTCGACCGCATCGAAGGGGACCGACCAGGTGGCCGGATCCCTGCTGACCCCCAGGACCGTCTCGGCCGCTGTGCTCGCCGAGGCAGCGGCCGAGGGCTGGGGGCCGTGCTGGCCGGTGCGGGGGTGGTGCCCGAGGCCGTTGCGCCGCTCTGACCGGAGGGAGCCGTCTGACTGCAGGCACAGGTCAGGGCAGCGGCCACGGCGATCGCGACGATCCCGCGCCTCTGTCGCCCATGGTGCTGATCGGGTGCTGATCGGGTGCTGTCATGGCGGGCCCTTCCAGGAGGCGGGGATGCTGCTGGCACTGAGCACCTACCTATGGTCTGGCCTCCAGAACAGCGTAGTGCGGATGCGGCCTGAGCGCCCCGGGATGAGGACGGGGAGAGATGGGGAGCCGGCCCCATGGGACCGCAGGCGCACCGCGCGATGGGCCGCCTGCCGGGGGCGGTGGAGCAGTGCGGCAGCGGTCAGGGAGCGCCCGCCCCGGGGGCGCGGCACTCCGGCCAGATGGCCTGCGGCGTTGAGGTCGCCAGGAGGTACCAGGCAGTGGAGGCCACCGAGCCGGCTGCGGTGGTCTCCTCAGCCGGATCATTCCTCAGCGTGTAGGGCCAGGAGCCATCCGCTGCCTGGGCGGGGAGGCTCCCTCGGCACTGATGCGGGCCTCGTCCCGCAGGCCCGCGGTGACCTGGGCGTGCGTCACCCCGAAGGTGCCCTCGAACCAGATGTTCCTGTCCAGACCCGGCTCGATGCGCGCGGTACAGCCCCGCACGGGTCCCTCGTCGTGGAGGAACCGCCGGGCGCGCCCAGGGCCGGGGCCCTCGGTCCCCTCCTCGGCGGCGGGGGATAGCCTTGCCCCATGAAGATCGCTCGCTTCTCCACCGGCGATGAGCCCCGCTACGGCATCGTCGAGCTCTCCGGGGCCAGCCCCACCGATCCCGCCTCCTTCAGCCCCGCGACCCCCGGCCCCACGCCTCCCGCCACCGGGACCGCCGTCGCCGCCGCCATCCCGGAGCCTCCCCTCCCCGGACCGGCCGGCCCGCCGCAGGGCCACATCCTCGTGCTCAAGGGCGACCCGCTCTTCACCCCGCCCCAGGCCACCGGTGAGGTCGTCGACCTGGCCGAGGCCCGCCTGCTCTCCCCCGTCATCCCCCGCTCCAAGGTGGTGGGCTTCGCCGGCACCTACCCCGACCCCGCAGGCGCGGCCCGCCCGGACGGGCCCCCGGACGAGCCCGTCGTCTTCCTCAAGCCCAACACCGCGGTCATCGGCCCCGACGCCCCCATCGTCCTGCCCCGCTGGAGCACCGAGGTCCACTACGAGGCCGAGCTCGCCGTGGTCATCAAGTCGCTGGCCAAGGACATCGCGCCCGAGCGGGTCGACGACGTCATCCTGGGCTACACCGTCGCCAATGACGTCTCCGCCCGCGACCGCCAGCGCAGCGAGCCCCAGTGGGTGCGGGGCAAGGCCTTCGACACCTCCTGCCCCCTGGGGCCCTGGCTGGAGATCCCCGAGCCCGGTGGCGCCCTCGCCTTCAACCCCGACGACGCCGTCGTGCGCGCCCACCTCGACGGCCGCCTGGTCCAGGAGGCCAGCACCCGCGACATGATCCGCCCCGTGGCCGAGCTCGTGTCCTACGCCTCCAGCATCTTCACCCTGCTGCCCGGGGACGTCATCCTCACCGGCACCCCCGCGGGCGCGGGCGAGCTGCGCCCCGGTCAGCGCATCGAGGTCGGCGTCGAGGGCATCGGCGCCTTCTCCAACCCCGTCGTGCGCCGCTGAGCCCGGCCCGGGCGCCCGTCTACCCGCCCGTCTACCGCTGAGCGGCCGCCCGGGCGCGGGCGGCCGCGACGATGCGCCGCAGGGTCTCCTCCTCGATGGCCCGGCCCGTGGCCAGGTTGAGCCGGCAGAAGCCCGACCAGTCCCGCCCGAAGGCCGCGCCCTCGTTCATCGCCACCCCGTGGTGCAGGAAGTACTCGCCCGGCTCCTCAAGCCCCAGGCCCCGGCAGTCCAGCCAGGCCAGGTAGGTGCCCTCGGGCGCCGTCATCTCCAGGCCCGTCACGTCGGCCAGCCCCTCATGCACGAGGTCGCGATTGGCGCGCAGGTAGGAGCGCACCTGCTCCAGCCAGCCCTGGCCCTCGCGCAGCGCGGCCACCGCGGCCATCGCCCCCAGGGCCGCCGCCTGCTCCGACAGGGCGGCGCTGAGGGCCTGCGCCTCCCAGGCCCGCCGCGCCCCGCCTGAGGCGATGAGCTGGGCGCACCTGAGCCCGGGGATGTTCCAGCCCTTGGAGACCGCCGTGGCCGTGAAGGTCAGGTCCGGATCCGCCGTCGGCCGCGAGGCGTAGGGGATATGCGCCAGGCCCGGCTCCAGGACCAGGGGGCCGTGGATCTCATCGGCGAAGACCGGCACCCCGTGGCGCTGCGACAGCGCCGCCACGGCGTCGAGCTCCGCCTCCGAGAGCACCCGGCCCACCGGGTTCCACGGGTTGCACAGCACCAGCAGGCCCGCCCCGGCCACCATCGCCGATTCGATGGCCTCCAGGTCCAGCTCCCAGCGCGGCGAGCCGTCCTCGCGGCCCACCCGGGCCGGGATCTGGAGGCACTCGCGCCCATGGCGCCCCGGGATCGACAGGAAGGGCATGTAGGCCGGGGTGGGGACGATGACCGGTGAGCCCGCGCGGGTGTGGTGGGCGATGATGGCGCCCAGGGCGGACAGGACGTCGGGCAGGAGGCTGACCTCCTCCACTGCCACGCGCCAGCCGAAGGCCCGCCCCTGGTAGCGGGCCGTCTCCTCACGGGCCTGCTGGGCCAGGCCGGGGGGCATGTAGCCCAGGGTCCCCTCGGCCACGGCGCGCTGGAGGACCCGGGTGATGGCGGGTGCCGTCCCCAGGTCCATCTCCGCCACCCAGGCCCCGATGACGTCGCCGGAGTGGCGGGTCCATTTCAGCGAGCCGCGCTCCCGCATGACCTCAGGCGTCAGGGCGTCGAAGGCCTGCGTGATCGCTGCGGGGGAGGGCGCCGCACCGCGCGCGCCAGGAGCGGGTGGGCCGCCGGCATCAGGGCTGGAGATGAGCTCGGGCATGCCGGGAGTCTAGGAGCCCGGGCCCGGTGATGCCATGAGCGGCGCGGCCGCCCTCGTGCTGCCCTCGTGCTGCGGGGCCCTAGGCCTGGCCATCCCCGGCCCCCGGGGGCGTGGCCGCAGGATCATCCATGTCCAGGGGCCAGGCGCCCGTCAGGGTGGTCTCCTTCAGCAGGCTGTCCATCTCGACCTGCGAGTAGGCCCCCACGGGGCAGGCGTACATCACCCGCATATCCGTGGGCGTCTGGCTGGCGGTGAAGACGCGCACCCACTGGGTCCCCTGGTAGTCCTGCCCGTTGACCGTGTAGGTCCAGTCCTTGCGGATCGTCTCGACCGGCTCCCCTCCCGGCGTCTTGATGGTGGTGGCGTCGTCCTCGGAGGTGAAGACGATATTCGTGGCCCCGGACTGCTGCTCGAAGGAGGACTCGATCCGCGCCGAGATCGCCTCGGTGTCCGCGCGGTCGCCGGCCGTGGGGCCATCGACGAGGTTCTGACCGACCGTGTAGAGGCACCCCGCATCATTGGTGAACTGGTTGACGCCGTTCTGGTCCCTGGTGGTGTAGCGCCACCCGGGGGCATTGATGGGGAAGGTCCAGGAGGCCGGGCCACTGGCCGAGGGGTCCTGCGAGGATCCCGGGGATGGGGACGACGCCGCCGAGGACGACGGCGATGACGGCGATGGCGCAGCCGTGGCCTCCTGGGCCCGGGTGGGGCTCGGCGCGGTCGCGGCGACCTCGCGGTCCTGGCAGGCGGCCAGGGCCGGGAGTGCCAGCGCCAGGCTCAGTCCCAGGGCGGCGCGCAGCGTCCGCGACGCCGCCGGGCGGATCGGCACGGGGCAGGGCAGGAGGGGGGAAGCGGTACGGGGCAGCGGCAGCATAGGAGCCTCCGGTCATCGGTGGGGTGCCGTGGGGAGCGGCACAGGGCGGTTGAGGACGGGATCACAGTAGTGCCATCACGCGCATGCTGCTCGGGATTGCGATGGGCACTCCTCCCCTGGGCCGCCGCTAGGCTGGGCGCATCATGAACGACGCCGCCCCTGCCACTGCCGCAGCCACCCAGACCGTCCCCGCCCCCGGCTCCAGCCCGATCCGGGTCCGCTTCTGCCCCTCGCCCACCGGGACCCCCCACGTGGGGCTCGTGCGCACCTGCCTGTTCAACTGGGCCTGGGCGCGCCACACCGGCGGCACCTTCGTCTTCCGCATCGAGGACACCGACGCCGCCCGCGATTCCGAGGAGTCCCTCCAGGCCATCATCGACTCCCTGACCTGGCTGGGCCTGGACTGGGACGAGGGCGTGGGCCGCGGCGGCCCGCATGAGCCCTACCGCCAGTCCCAGCGCATGGACCTCTACCGGCAGGTGGCCGACGAGCTCGTCGAGGCCGGCTACCTCTACGAGTCCTTCTCCACCCCCGAGGAGATCGAGGCCCGCCACCGCGCCGCCGGCCGCGACCCCAAGCTCGGCTATGACGGCCACGACCGCGACCTGACCCAGGAGCAGAAGGACGCCTACCGCGCCCAGGGCCGCCGGCCCGTGCTGCGCATGCGCATGCCCGATGAGGACATCACCTTCGACGACCTCGTGCGCGGGCCCATCACCTTCAAGGCCGGCTCGGTGCCCGACTACGTGGTGGTGCGCGCCGGCGGGGATCCGCTCTACACCCTGGTCAACCCCGTCGACGACGCCGCCATGGGCATCACCCACGTCCTGCGGGGCGAGGACCTGCTGTCCTCCACCCCGCGCCAGATCGCCCTGTACCGGGCGCTGATGGATATCGGCCGGGCGCAGGCCATCCCCGCCTTCGGGCACCTGCCCTACGTCATGGGGGAGGGCAACAGGAAGCTGTCCAAGCGCGATCCCGAGTCCAGCCTGCTCATCCACCGCTACCGCGGCATGATCCCCGAGGGCCTGCTCAACTACCTGGCCCTGCTGGGGTGGTCGCTCAGCGCCGACCGCGACGTCTTCTCCGGGGCGGAGATGATCGCCGCCTTCGACGTCCACGAGGTCAACCCCAACCCGGCGCGCTTCGACGCCAAGAAGTGCGAGGCCATCAATGCCGAGCAGATCCGCCTGCTGGGCCCCGAGGACTTCCGCGACCGCCTCGTGCCCTACCTGGCCGATGCCTTCCCCGACCCCAGCGGCCAGGCCGAGGCCGCCCCACTGGTGAGCGCGCCCGCCTACGACGGGCTGTCCGCCCGCGAGCAGGAGATCCTCCAGGCCGCCGCTCCCCTCATCCAGACCCGCATCCAGCTGCTGCGCGAGGCCCGCGACATGCTCGGGTTCCTCTTCGTCGACGATGCCGACCTCGTCCTCGACGAGCGGGCAGTCGGCAGGCTCAAGGACTCCGCGGCGGATGTCCTGGATGCGGGCATCGCCGCCCTGGAGGCGCTGGGCCCCCAGCAGTGGACCACCGCCCACCTGGAGGAGGCCCTGCGCCGGGCCATCGTCGAGGGGGAGGGCATGCCTGGGGGGCAGGGCATCAAGCCGCGCCTGGCCTTCGGGCCCCTGCGCGTGGCCGTCACCGGCAGGCAGGTCTCCCCGCCCCTGTTCGAGTCCATGGAGATCCTGGGCGCCTCCTCCGGCCTGGCCCGCCTGCGGGCCCTGCGCGAGCGCCTGGGCTGAGCGGGCCCGGGCCGGCCCGGCAGCCCGGGCTGCCGGGCCGGCACCTGCTTCCCCGGCCTACATCTCCTTGGCGTCGATGCCCTCCAGGCGCAGGCCGGCCAGCACCGTGTGCCACTGGTCCACCGTGAGGTTGTGCCCCGCCCGGCACAGGAGCATCACCTCGAACTGGAAGCCCGAGTCGCCCACGGTCCGGGCGAAGCGGTAGCCCTCCATCGCCTCGGTGGAGCCGTCGTCGTACTTCATGTTGGTGGTGAAGGCCAGCTCGTAGCCCGGCATGGTGCCGCCGTCGTCGCGCACGTAGTCGGCCCCCACGACCCCCTGGGCGCTGTAGTCGGAGAACACGTCCTGCTCGCGCTTGATGAGCACCGAGGACAGCATGGCGTCATCGCCCCGCAGGCTCCACACCCGCTCGCTGGCCTCGCGGCTGACGTAGCCGATGCACTGGCCGCTGTTGGTGCGGTAGCCCTCGAGATTGCCGGAGGAGTCGATGGCGTCGAGGTTGACCACGCCGTCGTCCTGGTACCAGATCGAGGTGTCCTCGTTGTAGAACTTGATGCTGGGCGCGGACCAGGTGGGGGAGGTCGTCGGGCTGGGGCTCGGGCTGGCCGCCTGGGTCTTCTCGGGGTCCTTGGGGTCCTTCGTCCTGACCCCGGTGCCGCTGCTCGCCGGGGCGCTCGCGGAGGGTGCGGGAGTGCCCTTGTCGGTGCGCTTGGCCACGGCGTTGCCGCCCGGCGATGAGGTGGAGGAGTTCGAGGAGCCCGAGGCGCCGCCCAGGGGGCCGCAGGCGCTCAGGGCCAGGGCGGTGGTCAGGCACACCGCGGCCGTCATCAGGCGCAGCGCGCCGGGGCGGCGGTGGCGGGCGGGGGTGGGTGTCGGCGGCTTCGAGGCGGTCGTCGAGGTGGTCATGGTCGCGTGGACCTCCGGGAGGGAAGGGTCGAGATGGGTGTCGTGAGGGATTCTAGGCGCGCAGGCCGGTGGGGGCCATCCGCCGGCCTCCGGGAGGCCCGGTGGCTGTGTCAGCACTCACGCCCTGAGGATTTGGCGGGGCGGGGTGGCGCGTGTAGATTATCTCCCGCTGCTTCCGGCGGGCATCCGTCCGGGGCTCATGCCATTGGGGTATGGTGTAATTGGCAACACGACTGATTCTGGTTCAGTTATTCTAGGTTCGAGTCCTGGTACCCCAGCGGAGAACAACTCCATCATATCTGGCCCCCATCGTTTAGCGGCCTAGGACACCGCCCTCTCACGGCGGCGGCGCCGGTTCGAATCCGGCTGGGGGTACGCAGGAGCGGGTGCGCCGTCAGGCGCCCGGCTCGTGTCAGGCCCCCATCGTTTAGCGGCCTAGGACACCGCCCTCTCACGGCGGCGGCGCCGGTTCGAATCCGGCTGGGGGTACGGATGGATGGCAGGCCCATCAGGGTAGTCCTCCCCATCAGTGGAGCGATCGCTCCCGCATCAGGCCCCCATCGTTTAGCGGCCTAGGACACCGCCCTCTCACGGCGGCGGCGCCGGTTCGAATCCGGCTGGGGGTACCATCTCGGGGCCCGAGCCATCACCGGCTCGGGCCCCGATCCGTGCTCCTGCTCCGGGACGCCCCGGGCCCTCCGCCGCGCCGCGGGCGCAGAGCGGCGCCCGATGCCGCGCGGGCGCGGCGGTCCGGCCCCCGTCACTGGTTAGACTGCCCGCGTGACGTACTTTCCCGCACTCAAGGCACCCGGGCCCCTCGCCGAGGGCACCATGCGCATCACCCCCCTGGGCGGGCTCGGGGAGGTGGGGCGCAACATGACCGTCTTCGAGCTGGACTCCCAGCTCCTCATCGTCGACTGCGGCGTCCTCTTCCCCGAGGAGCACCAGCCCGGCGTCGACCTCATCCTGCCCGACTTCTCCTCCATCGAGGACCGCATCGACGACGTCGTCGCCCTGGTCCTGACCCACGGGCACGAGGACCACATCGGCGCGGTCCCCTACCTGCTGCGGCTGCGCGAGGACATCCCCCTGGTGGGCAGCGGCCTGACCCTGGCCTTCGTGGAGGCCAAGCTCAAGGAGCACCGCATCACCCCCGTCCTGCGCCAGGTCACCGAGCACGAGAGGGTCGACTACGGGCCCTTCGACCTGGAGTTCGTGGCGGTCAACCACTCCATCCCCGACGCCATGGCCGTCATGATCCGCACCAGCGCCGGCAGCGTCCTGGCCACCGGCGACTTCAAGATGGACTCCCTGCCCATCGACGGGCGCATCACTGACCTGCGATCCTTCGCCCGCTTCGGCGAGGAGGGCGTGGACCTGTTCTGCGTGGACTCCACCAACGCCGAGGTCCCCGGCATGATCGGCCACGAGAGCAGGATCGGACCGGTGCTGGACCAGGTCTTCGCCGAGTCCGACGGGCAGATCGTCGTCGCCTCCTTCGCCAGCCACGTCCACCGCGTCCAGCAGGTGCTCGACGCCGCCGTCCTCCATGGCCGCCGCGTGGCCCTGGTGGGGCGCTCCATGGTGCGCAACATGGGCATCGCCGCCGAGCGCGGCCACCTCAAGGTGCCCGACGGCGTCCTCATCGACCCCCGCGACGTCACCTCCCTGCCGCCCGAGGAGCGCGTCCTCATGGTCACCGGCAGCCAGGGCGAGCCCATGGCGGCCCTCAGCCGCATGGCCCATTCCGAGCACCGCACGGTCACCATCGAGCCGGGCGACACGGTCATCTTCGCCTCCTCCCTCATCCCCGGCAACGAGAACTCCGTCTTCCGGGTCATCAACCAGCTCATGCGACTGGGCGCGCGCGTGGTCCACCAGGGCAACGCCACCGTGCATGTCTCGGGGCACGCCTCCTCCGAGGAGCTCCTGCACGTCTACAACATCGTCCAGCCCCGCAATGTCATGCCCATCCACGGCGAGATCCGCCACCTGGTGGCCAACGGCGCGCTGGCCGTCAAGACCGGGATCGACCCCGATCGCGTCGTGCTGTGCGAGGACGGCGTGGCCGTGGACCTCAAGGACGGGGTGGCCCGCATCGCCGGGCAGATCCCCTGCGGCTACATCTACGTCGACGGCGCCTCGGTGGGGGAGATCGACGAGAGCGAGCTCAAGGACCGGCGCATCCTGGCCGAGGAGGGCTTCGTCTCGGTCTACGCAGTGGTGGAGACCAAGACCGGCACCATCCTGGCCGGCCCCCACATCCAGGCCCGGGGCATGGCCGAGGACGACTCCGTCTTCGACGAGATCCTCCCCGAGGTCACCGAGTCGCTGGCCGCCGCCCTGGCCTCGGGCAACGCCGACTCCCACTCCCTGGCCCAGGTGATGCGCCGCACCCTGGGGCGCTACGTGGGCCGCAGGCTCAAGCGCCGCCCCATGATCGTGCCCGTCGTCATCGAGGCCTGAGGGCGGCCGCGCGATGACGCTCCACCGGCCCGCCTGCTTCATCTCCACCGGCTCGGTCCTCATCGACCTGCCGCTGCATGTGGGGCGGGTGCCCGCGCCGGGCGGCGCCATCACCGGGGTCTCCTCGGGCCCCGTCGTCGGCGGGGGCTACACGGTGGTCTCGGCGGTGGCCCGCCAGGGCCTGCCCGCCGCCCTGGCCGCCACCCTGGGCACCGGGCCCAACTCGGCCCGCGTGCGCGAGGCCATGCGCCAGGACGGCGTCGAGCTGCTCGTCGAGGAGCTCGTGGGCGACATCGGCACCTGCACCACCCTCATCGAGCCCACCGGCCGGCGCACCTTCATCACCACCGAGGGCGTGGAGGCCGAGCCCCAGCGCGAGGACCTCGAGCGCATCGACCTCATGGCGGGGGACTGGGTCTACGCCACCGGCTACGACCTGGCCCACCCCACCAGCTGCCCCGTCCTGTTCGAGTGGCTGCTGTCCATGCCCGAGGGCGTCGGGTTGGCCATCGACCTGGGCCCCGTCCAGCCCGACATCCCCGACGCCGTCCTCACCCCCCTGCTGCGCCGCTGCTCCCTGCTGACCGGCAACGACCTGGAGATGACCCGGCTCATCGCCCGGCTCGGCGGCTCCCGGGCGCTGCGGGACGCCTGCCCCCAGGCCCTGCTGGTGCGCCGCACCGGCATCCACGGCTGCGTGCTGGGGCAGGTGGACTCCCAGGCCGTTGAGGTCCCGGGCTTCGCCCGCGGGGTGGTGGACACCACGGGGGCGGGGGACACGCACACCGGCGTCCTCGTCGTCGGGCTCATGGACGGCCTGGACCCGGTGGCAGCCGCCCGCCGCGCCAATGCCGCCGCCTCGGAGGCCGTGGCCCGCATCGGCCCGGCGCGCGCCCCCAGCCGGGCCGAGATCGATGCGCTCCTGGCGGGCCGGTCCTGAGCCGCGCCCGCGCCCGCAGCCCACGACGTGACCTGTTCCTGTCCCGCCCCGGCGGCGTGGCAGGCCCCGGGCGGGGCAGAATCCGATAGTTTCAGGTCATCATGGCCAATCGTCGTCACACGCGAAGTCACTCCCCCTCCGCGGGGCCGTCCCGGGGCCGGGCGCAGGGCGCCCGCGGCTCCTCAGGGGCGCCCACCGCCACCCAGGGGCTGCCCGGATCCCGCTACCGCCGCACCGCCTGGGCCTTCGCCCTCATCGGCCTGGCCGGGATGCTGGGCCTGCGCGAGTGGTTCGGGATCTCCGGCGCCGCCGGGGGCGTCCTGCACCACATCGCCGCCGGCCCCGTCGGGGTCCTGGGCATCGTGGTGCCCCTGCTCCTGGGGGCACTGGGCGTGGCCATGCTGCGCGTGCACAGCCTGGGGGCGGTGCACGCCCGCGTGGCCGTGGGCTGCCTGGGCATCCTGGCCGCAGTCACCGGCATGATCCAGGTCGGCTCGGGCAACCCCCGCCTCACCGACGGCATCGAGGGCCTGGAGGATGCCGGGGGCCTGATGGGCTGGCTCGTGGGCTACCCCCTGGCCTCCCTGTTCTCCGCCGTCGGCGCCTTCATCCTCTTCCTGCTCCTGCTGGCCTTCTCCGCCCTGGTGCTCTCCGGGCTGACCATCGCCGAGCTGCGCGAGCGGGTCTCCCAGCGGCGCGCCGAGATGGCGGGGGAGGGCGGCCAGGACTCCCTGGCCCAGCGAGCCCTGGGGCGGATGCGCGGCAGCCGCGGGGCCGGGCCCGAGGCCCAGCGCACCACCGTGCTGGACTCCTACGACGGCGACGAGGCCTTCCGCTCCGCCCTGGAGACCGAGGACAAGCCCGCCCGGCCCCGGGGCAGTGGGC
This sequence comes from Actinomyces bowdenii, assembly GCF_017592395.1. Taxonomy (GTDB): domain Bacteria; phylum Actinomycetota; class Actinomycetes; order Actinomycetales; family Actinomycetaceae; genus Actinomyces; species Actinomyces bowdenii. Next base: position 84,273 of record NZ_JAGFOU010000009.1, on the reverse strand, counting down.
GGCGCAAGCGCTCGTCCCAGCGCGACCAGCTCCCGCTGGACCCCGCCCTCGACCTGGCCAGTGACGAGACCACCTCACTGCTGCCCGACGCCGATCCCTCGCAGTGGGGCGAGGACCCCCTGCCCGATCTGGGGCAGGAGGCGGCCGGCCCCGCCGTCGGCGCTGCGGCGCGCCCGCGCCAGCCGCGCCGCACCGGGCCCCGCAGCGCCCGCACCCCCGAGGCTCCCGCCGGGTCGCCCGGGCCCATCGAGCCGGCCGGGGGCAGCGACTTCGACGCCATCACGGCCGAGACCCCGCAGGTCGACCAGGACGGCCCGCAGGAGGCGGATTTCGCCGACCAGATCGCCCTGAGCGACATGTCCCTGCCCGACGGCTCGACCTATACCCTGCCCGAGGACGAGCTGCTGGGCCCCGGGCCCGCCCACTCCACGCGCACGCCCGCCAATGACGCCGTCGTCGAGGCCCTCCAGAACGTTTTCGCCGAGTTCAACGTCGATGCCACCGTCACCGGCTACACCCGCGGGCCCCAGGTCACCCGCTACGAGGTGGCCCGCGGGCGCGGCGTCAACGTCTCGCGCATCACCGGCCTGGAGAAGAACATCGCCTACGCGGTGGCCTCCGACGAGATCCGCCTGCTGACCCCCATCCCCGGCAAGAGCGCCATCGGCATCGAGATCCCCAACTCCGACCGCGAGATGGTCAAGCTCGGCGACGTCCTGCGCTCCCAGGCGGCCAAGAAGCAGGCCCACCCCCTGGTGGTGGGCCTGGGCAAGAACGTCGAGGGCGACTACGTGGTCACCAACCTGGCCAAGACCCCCCACCTCCTGGTGGCCGGCCAGACCGGTTCGGGGAAGTCCTCCTTCGTCAACTCCATGATCACCTCCATCATGATGCGCGCCACGCCCGAGGAGGTGCGCATGGTGCTGGTGGACCCCAAGCGCGTGGAGCTGACCATCTACGAGGGCATTCCCCATCTCATCACCCCCATCATCACCTCCCCGAAGAAGGCCGCCGAGGCCCTGGAGTGGGTGGTGCGGGAGATGGATGCCCGCTACGACGACCTGGCCTCCTTCGGCTACAAGCACATCGACGACTTCAACAAGGCGGTGCGCGCCGGGGAGGTCCAGCCCCTGCCCGGCTCCCAGCGGGAGATCAGCACCTACCCCTACCTGCTGGTCGTCGTCGACGAGCTCGCCGACCTCATGATGACCGCGCCCAAGGACGTCGAGGCCTCCATCCAGCGCATCACCCAGCTGGCCCGTGCCGCGGGCATCCACCTGGTCCTGGCCACCCAGCGGCCCGTGGCCCAGGTGGTCACCGGGCTCATCAAGTCCAATGTGCCCTCGCGCCTGGCCTTCGCCACCGCCTCCCAGCTGGACTCGCGCGTCATCCTGGACCAGAACGGGGCCGAGACCCTCACCGGCCAGGGCGACGCCCTCTACCTGGGGCCGGGCGCCTCGACGCCGGTGCGCATCCAGGGCTCGTGGGTCACCGAGACCGAGATCCGCTCTGTGGTCGAGCACGTCAAGGCACAGTTGACCCCCGAGTACCGCGAGGACGTGGTGGTCCCGGAGGTCAAGAAGCAGATCGATGAGGAGATCGGCGACGACATGGACCTGCTGCTGCAGGCCGCCGAGCTCATCATCTCCAGCCAGTTCGGCTCGACCTCGATGCTCCAGCGCAAGCTGCGGGTGGGCTTCGCCAAGGCGGGGCGCCTCATGGACCTCCTGGAGTCCCGGGAGGTGGTGGGCCCCTCGGAGGGCTCCAAGGCCCGTGACGTCCTGGTCCAGCCCGAGCAGCTGGAGGAGACCCTGGCCTGGATCAAGGGCGAGGGCGCCGCGCCCTCGGGCGCTCCGGACCGGGTTGAGGATGAGGCCGCGATGGTCGAGGGGCTCACGGGGGAGGAGGGCCCGGCGGCCGACGCCGACGGCGCCGCGGGGGTGCCGCGCACCGTCTCCCTTCCCTCCAACAGGTACGAGGCCGACCCCCTGGCCCAGGACCCCGGCCTGCCGGAGTCCGAGCCCTGGGAGGATGAGTCGGCCGAGGAGGACTCCCAGGACGCCTGGTCCCTCACCGGCCGCGGCCCCTCCTGGTAGCCCCTCGCCAGCGGGTGGCGTGGGTGTGGCAGCACGTGCCGGGGGATGGTTGCGGCGCAGCGGGCCCCTGATCAGCCCGCTTCCTCCGCCGGGGCGCTCGGCTCCGGGGACGCGGACGCCTGGGCGGCCCTGGAGCGGATCTGCTCCTCGGTGAGGACCACGGGCACCGGGCCCGACGGGGTTGCCGGGGCCTGGGCCATCGTGGCTGGATCCATGAACCCCATGAGCGCGCTCCAGCGGCGCTCGATCTCCTCCTCGCTGATCTGCAGCCCCTCGGGCCGCTGGCCCTCATGGAGCGCAGCCAGGTCTCGCACCAGATGGCCGGCCGCGGTATCCATGGTGAAGGGCCGCCAGTTCAGGCCATCGACCGTGACCGTCCCATCGGAATGGGCCGTGACATCGATCCACACGAAGAGCCCGACGTCGCTGAGCAGCCCCGCGGCCTCCTCATCCTGGTTGGAGATGTAGTTGCCCGCCGAGTAGGACACCCACATGCCCCGGCCCTCCACACCGCCCTCCAGCTTGACTGAGGGCTGGGGGACATGCGGGTGGGCGCCGAAGACCGCATCGATCTGCGCGGTGTTGGCCAGCGCCTGGGCGTAGTGGATCTGGTCGGGATGCGGGGTCGAGTCGTACTCCGGCCCCACCTGGGCGTGGGCGACCACCAGATCCGCCCCCGCCGCCCGCGCCCGGATCGCCGCCTGCTTGACCGCCTCGGCATCATTGATCCCCACCGAGGAGCCCGTGGGATCCTCATAGCCGTTGAGGTCATGGGTGGTGGCGATCTGGGCGATCGTGATGGTCCTGCCCCCGCGCTCGATGTCGTAGAGCTGGAACGGGGTCCCGGCGTCCTCGGCGGAGCGGAAGGTGCCCGCATGCCCCATGCCGTTGGCCTCCAGGGCATCGAGCGTTGCCTCCACGCCCTCCTGGCCCCGGTCCACGCTGTGGTTCGACGCCGTCGCGCAGCCGTCCCAGCCCGCGCCGGCCAGGGAGGTGACCACCTGCCCGGGCATGCCGAAGGAGGGGTAGCCCGAGTACATGCCATCGGGCGCCACGGGGACCTCCAGCCCGCACAGGGCCAGATCCACGCCCTCCACCCAGGGGGTCTGGGCCGCCACGAGGGAGGAGATGTCCCCCGAGCCCTGCGGGGTGGACTCCAGCACCGGCATGTGCATGAGCACATCCCCGGCGTAGCCGACCGAGAAGGACACCTCCGCAAGCGCCGGCGTCGTGGCCCTCTGAGCCAGGGGCGAGTGCAGGCTGGTATCCGATCCCCCGGGGCGGCCCGTGTGGAGGTGATCGGTCACGGCCCAGGCCGTCAGGGCGATGACCGCCAGGGCCGCGGTGGCCGCCGCCGCGCGGCGCCAGCGCCTCCGGTGAGGCACTGCGGTCGCCGAGGACAGGCGCCGGCCCCGGCTCGACTGGCCCGCGAGCACCGGCGCGGCGGTGGGTGGCGCGCCGTCGGCCTGGTGAGGATTGTCGGAACTGGGCTGGCCTGACGATGTGGAGGAGGACACACCCTCAGGGTAGGGCTGTGACCTGAGTAACCGGTGAAGGCGAGGCCCCCTCCAGCGATGGGCGCCCGGGGAGGCTCCCGGCTCGTCCCGCTCCTGCGCCCCAAGCGGCAGTGGAGCGACTACCATCGTGACTGATGAATGCCACAACTGTCCCTGGCGGGCCCGAGGAGAAGCAGCATGCGCCAGTGCTGAACATCGCCAACGCGCTGACCGTGCTGCGGCTCCTCCTCGTGCCCGTCTTCGTGTGGCTCATGCTCCAGCCCGGCAGCCTCATGCGCCTGGCCGCGGTGGTGGTCTTCGGCGGTGCGGCCCTGACCGACCGGCTCGACGGGCAGCTGGCGCGCTCGCGCAACCTGGTCACCGACTTCGGCAAGATCACCGACCCGATCGCCGACAAGGCCCTGACACTGTCCGCCTTCCTGCTGCTCAGCATCAACGGGCTCCTGTGGTGGTGGGTGACCATCATCATCATCGTGCGCGAGCTGGGGATCACAGTGCTGCGCTTCTTCATGCTGCGCCGCGCCGTCATGGCCGCCTCGCGCGGGGGCAAGCTCAAGACCGCCCTGCAGATGGCGGGCCTCGTGGGCCTGCTCACCCCCTGGGGCCTCATCCTGCCCGCAGGCCTGGCGCAGGTGCTCGTATGGGGCGCCTACCTCATCATCGCCGCCGCCCTGATCGTCACTGTGGTCACGGGCCTGGACTATGTCCGCGAGGCGCTGCGCCTGGCGCGCGGCAACGGCCGCTGAGCGGCCACCGACATGGCCGCTGCATGCCCTTGAACGATGCTGTCCCGCCACTGGGAGGCGCCGTGAACCGTCCGCAGGTCCTCGCCTCCCCATTGCGCGCACCGGCCGAGCGCGTCCTGGGCCTGGCCCGCCGCCGGGGCACGACCCTGGCCGTGGCCGAGTCCCTCACCGGTGGGATGGTGGCCTCCAGCCTGGTGGAGGTGCCCGGCTCCTCCGCCGTCCTCGTGGGGGCCGTCGTCGCCTATGCCACCCGCATCAAGGCCGAGGTCCTCGGCGTCGACGCCGCCCACCTGCAGCGCACCGGCCCGGTCGATGCGCTCGTGGCCCAGCAGATGGCCGCCGGGGCCGCCCGCCTCATGGGCGCCGAGGCGGCCGTGTCCACCACTGGCGTCGCGGGCCCCGGCCCCGCCGACGGGCACCGGGCGGGCACGGTCCACATCGCTGCCTGCGCCCCCTGGGCGCGGGGGCACCGCGAGCTCCTCCTGCCCGGTGGGCGCGATGAGGTCCGCATCGCTGCCGCCGAGGCCGCCCTGAGCCTCCTGGCTGAGATTCTTGACACACCTGCCTGAGCCGCCGGGGGGTGTGCGGGATCGGCACATGACCGCCGCGGGCGGGGGAGGGGCCGGGGCCCGCCGGGGGCTCAATGAGGACTGGGCGCGAACCTAGGAGGCTTCAAGGTTCCTTTCAGGGTTGTCGTTGAGGATCGCTTCAGCGCCGTTGGGGGCGGTCTCCAATGGCGGGAATGAATCCACGACGTGAATGGTTGTGCCAGACGATGAACAACGCGACTCACCCCCGCACCACCCGTCCGATCAACAGGATGCCAGTGCGTCAGGCGCCTGCCGCAGGGTATGGTGCCACCGTGGACACCACCAAGCACGAGAACGTTCTCCTGCGCCGAGAGATCGGCGAAGTCCTGCGCAGCGTCCGCCAGCACCAGGGGCGCACGCTCCGAGAGGTCTCCTCCCAGGCGCGCGTCTCCCTCGGATACCTCTCCGAGGTCGAGCGCGGGCAGAAGGAGGCCTCCTCCGAGTTGCTGGCCTCCATCTGCCAGGCCCTCGACGCGCCGCTGTCGATGGTCCTGCGCGAGGTCTCGGATCGGATCGCCCTCAACGAGGGCGTGGCGATCCCGGACACGGTCCCCGACGAGCTCATCCGCCAGCAGGGCATCGCCCTGCGCTGAGGCCCGGCGGGCCACCGCCACATCACCATGCATCCCCGGTCGTCCCCGACGTGCCGGGGATGCTGTCATCTCCGGCTCACCGGATCGCCGTGCTCCGGCATGGCCGGCACGGACGGCATGAAGAGCGCTCACGGCTCACAGGGGAGGCAGGTGCGGTGAAGCACTCGGAGTTCTGGCAGGCCGTGGACGAGGTCTTCGGCCCCGCCCACGGCAGGTCCCTGGTGCAGGACCTCGTCCTGGGGGCGCTGGGATCCACCGGCGCCCAGGCCCTTGAGGCGGGCATCGCCCCCCGGCGGGTGTGGAGCGCCCTGTGCGAGGAGACCGAGCTCTCGGAGGCTGAGCGCTGGGTCATCCGCCGTGACGGCGAGCGCCGCGCCAGGGGCTAGCGCGCCAGGGGCGGTGGGTCGTGGCGGTCGCGTCTGGTAGGAGGGCGGGCCGGTGATGCCGGCCGTCTCCTGCGCCCGCACGGGGCGTGACCGGGCTCATCTGACGCGCCGGGCGGCGATGATGCGGTCATCGAACAGGTGTTCGGGTACTGTTCCTCCCGGACGGCGGCGCTGCACCCCTCCTCCACAGGGCGGTCCGGGTGCGCGCGAATGTGTCAGTGGTCGGGCCTACCGTCGTCCCAGAGCCCCGGAGAGGGGGTCTGCTCCACGACCAGCCATGCCCACCGCGGCTGAGAGCCGCCCGAACCGGAGGTAGAGCAATGCCCGCAGCATCCCAGACCCAGGACCGGTCCCAGGCCCTGGCCACCGCCCTCGCACAGATCGACAAGAGCTTCGGCAAGGGCTCTGTCATGCGCCTGGGGGACGACACCCGCCCTCCGGTCGCCGTCATCCCCACCGGCTCGGTCGCCCTGGACGTGGCCCTGGGCATCGGCGGGCTCCCGCGCGGGCGCATCATCGAGGTCTATGGGCCGGAGTCCTCCGGCAAGACCACCGTGGCGCTCCACGCCGTGGCCAGCGCCCAGCGGGCCGGGGGCAACGCGGCCTTCATCGACGCCGAGCACGCCCTGGACCCGGTCTACGCCAAGGCCCTGGGGGTGGATATCGACAACCTCCTGGTCTCCCAGCCCGACACCGGGGAGCAGGCCCTGGAGATCACCGACATGCTCATCCGCTCCGGCGGCCTGGACATCATCGTCATCGACTCCGTGGCGGCCCTGGTGCCCAAGGCCGAGATCGAGGGGGAGATGGGGGACTCCCACGTCGGCCTCCAGGCGCGGCTGATGAGCCAGGCGCTGCGCAAGATCACCGGCGCCCTGTCCTCCACCGGCACCACGGCGATCTTCATCAACCAGCTGCGCGAGAAGATCGGCGTCTTCTTCGGCAACCCGGAGACGACCACGGGCGGCAAGGCCCTGAAGTTCTACTCCTCGGTCCGCCTGGATGTGCGGCGCACCGCCACCCTCAAGGACGGTGACCAGCCCGTGGGCAACCGCACCCGGGTCAAGATCGTCAAGAACAAGATGGCCCCGCCCTTCAAGCAGGCCGAGTTCGACATCCTCTACGGCCAGGGCATCTCCCGCGAGGGCAGCCTGCTGGACCTTGGGGTGGACAACGGCGTGGTGCGCAAGTCCGGCGCCTGGTTCACCTACGGGGAGGACCAGCTGGGCCAGGGCAAGGAGAACGCGCGCACCTTCCTCAAGGACAACCCGCAGCTGGCCGGGGAGATCGAGGAGAAGATCCTGGCCGCCCTGGGCATCGGCGAGCCCGGCCGCAGGGCCAAGGAGGAGGCGGAGGCGGCCGCCGCGGAGGCCGCTGTGGCCGCAGCGGCCACCCCGAGCGCCGATGCGGCGGCCGCGGGCGCCGTCAAGACGGCCCGGGCGCGGGGGCGCAAGACCTCCAAGGCCGCCAAGGACTCCGCGGGCAAGGCGGCCAAGGATGCCGCTGCGGAGGCCGACTCGATCTTCGGTGAGGACGCCGGTGGGTTCTGATGCCCTGGCTCGTCCCTGACGCTCATGCCCGGGCGGTCGAGGAAGCGCGGGAGATCGTCCTGCGCCGCCTCGACCGCTCCGCGGCCCCCCGGGCCGCCCTGGCCCAGCTCCTGGAGCGCAAGGAGGTGGACCCCGCCATCGCCGCGGAGGTCCTCGACCGCCTTGAGGAGGCCGGCCTTATCGACGACGCCGCCTACGCCTCCCGGCTGGCCCGCACCCGCTTCGCCGAGAAGGGCGCCGCGCGGCGCGCCATCGCCGAGGAGCTGCGCTGCAAGGGCCTGGGGGAGGAGGCCATCGCCTCGGCCCTGGAGCAGATCGGATCCCAGGACGAATCCGCAGCCGCCCTGGCCCTGGCCCGCAAGAGGCTCGCCTCCATGCACGCAGTGCCCCTTCAGGCGCGGCGCCGGCGCCTCCTGGCGATGCTGGGCCGCAAGGGCTACGGCCAGGAGGCCTCCCTGCGCGCCGTCGAGCAGGCCCTGGCCGGGCAGGATTGAGCGGGTGGAGCCGCTCCGGCCGCGCCAAGGCCGTCACGCGCCCCTAGGCTTGAGGCCATGAGCGACTCCGCCCCTGACAGCAGCGCGACCCCCGATGACGGCGATCTCCTCACCGGCCTGGCGGCCCGGGCCGGCATCGCCGCGCAGCACGTCATCCCCCACGGGCGCGACGTGGCCAAGATCGACCTGGGCGCCCTCACGGGCGCCGGTGAGGGCCGGGCGGGGGACGGCGCCGCGGAGGGGGCGAACTACGTCGTGGTCACCGCTATCACCCCCACGCCCTTCGGCGAGGGCAAGACCACCACCGCCATCGGGCTGGCCCAGGGACTGGCCGCCATCGGCGAGCAGGCCGTGCTCACCCTGCGCCAGGGCGCCATGGGGCCCACCTTCGGCATCAAGGGCGGGGCCGGCGGGTCCGGTCGGGCCCGGCTCCTGCCCGCGGACCGGGTGGGCCTGCATCTGACCGGCGACTTCCACGCCGTCACCGCCGCCCACAACCTCCTGTCGGCCATCATCGACAACCACCTCCACCACGGCAACGCCCTGGGCATCGAGGAGCGCTCGATCACCTGGCCCCGCGTCCTGGACGTCAACGACCGCGCCCTGCGGCACATCGTCACCGGCCTGGGTGCCAAGGCCGACGGCGTGACCCGCCAGGCCTCCTTCGACATCACCCCGGCCAGCGAGGTCATGGTCATCCTGTCCCTGGCCACGGACCTGGCCGACCTGCGCCAGCGCCTGGGGCGCATCGTCATCGGCCGCGACCGCCGGGGAGACTGGGTGAGCGCCGAGGACCTGGGCGCGGCCGGCGCCATGTGCGCGATCCTGCGCGAGGCCCTGGAGCCCAACCTCGTGCGCACCGCCGAGGGCATCCCCGTCCTGCTCCACACCGGGCCCTTCGGCAATATCGCCACCGGCTGCTCCTCGGTCATCGCCGACCGCCTGGCCGCCCACGGGATGCGCCGGGGCGGCTACGTGCTCACCGAGGCCGGCTTCGGGGCCGACATGGGCCTGGAGCGCTTCGTCGACCTCAAGTGCGCCGTCTCGGGCATGCGGCCCCGCGCCGCCGTCCTGGTGGTTAGCGTCCGGGCCCTCAAGGCCCACAGCGGCCGCCACCGCCTGGCCCCGGGCAAGGACCTGCCCGAGGGCATGCTCGACGAGAGCCCCCAGGAGGTGCGCGAGGGGGCGGACAACCTGCTCAAGCACCTGGGGATCGTGCGCGGCCTGGGCCTGAGCCCCGTGGTGGCCATCAACGTCTTCCCCACCGACCACGCCAGTGAGATCGCCGAGATCGAGGCCATCGCCCTCCGGGCCGGGGCTCGGGTGGCCGCCTGCCACCCGGTGGACCGGGGCGGGGCCGGCTGCACCGAGCTGGCCCGCGCCGTCGTCGAGGCCTGCCAGGAGGCCGCCGACGCCCCCACCGTGCTCCAGCCCCTGTACCGGCCGCAGGACGACCTGCGCACCAAGATCGGGTCCATCGCCGCCATGTACGGCGCCGACGGCGTGGACTTCACCCCGGCCGCCGCCCGGCTTCTGGATGCCTATGAGGCAGACGGCTTCGGGGGCCTGCCCGTGCTCGTGGCCAAGACGCCCCTGTCGCTGTCGGCCGAGCCCGGCCTCAAGGGCGCGCCCACCGGCTGGCGCCTGCCCGTGCGCGAGGTGCGCCTGGCCGCCGGCGCCGGCTACATCTACGCGATCTGCGGGAGCCTGTCCACCATGCCCGGTCTTCCCGCCCATCCGGCTGCCGAGCGCATCGACGTCGATACGGCCACCGGCGAGATCCTGGGCCTGCGCTGAAGAAGGCCCCGCTCAGAGCTGGAGATGGAGCCTGAGGGCCGCATCGATACGGTGCAGGCCTGCTCCAGGTCGGCGTCGTGCAGCCGGTTGACGGCGTGATGGATGACGGCCGAGCGTGAGGGCAGGCCGGCTGAGCGCGCATAGGCGTTACTGATCTCCACGTCGCGATCGGGCAGACTGGCACTGAGCTTCATGCCCTTATGCCACCGCGGTGGCACCACCGCTGGTTTGAGGGTGCCCACCGCCGTCGTCGATTGCGAGCCCGATAGTGGGCCCCGGCTCGCAGCGGGCGCGGATCGGCCTCCCTGGACGCAGAATCACCGTGCTGGACAGGGCGAATCCGCGTCCAGAAGGGGAAAAGCGCGGGGCTGCGCGCCTAATCGTGGGTGGAGGTCTCGAAGAGCAGATTGACCTGCTCGTTGTACCGGGTGAGCGTCGAGGCCGGGACCCGGTCCGCCCACAGCGCCTCGACGGCGGGCGTCATGATCGCCGTGACGTCAGCGCCGAAGTAGGTCAGTGGGAAGAAGAAGGTCGTCCCGTCCTCCACATGCCGGGTGAAGGGCTCAGTGGGAAGCCCCGTCCTGGCGAAGACCTCAATGGCCTTGTCGCTGGAGGAGGAGATCGCCGGGAAGACGATCCCGTGGGAGGCCACGATGTCCTGTGCCCTCGCAGTGCCCAGGAAGGCCACCCACTTCGAGGCCGCCTCGATCTTCGTGGACTGCTTGACGATGGAGTCGCCCAGCCCGTTGAACAGGGACTGACTGGTGCCGTTGGGGCCCCGGGGATTGGCCGCGACGCCGACATTGACCTCCAGGCCCGCGAAGGTGTTGAACATCCACGAGCCGTTGATGGCCATGGCCACGGCCCCCGAGCCGAGCTGGACGTCGGTGCTCGTGGCATCGGAGAAGGCACCGTTGGGGCACAGGAAGCCCTTGTCCACCAGTCCGAAGTACCAGTCCAGGGTGCGCTGGAAGTCGGGGTCGTCGTAGCGGTAGCGGGTGCCCCAGGTCTCCTGATCCGTGTAGCGCCATTCGCCCACAGAGCCGGTGAAGGGACTCCACTGGGTCTGCCCATCACCGGCCCCCGCGCTCTGGATGCCCAGGCCGTAGGTGGCCACATGCGCCGCATCGAATCCCGGCTCATCGCCGCGCACGCCATTGCGGTCCACGCTCAGGCGCGCCAGGATCCTCTCGAAGGTACCCCCGTCCTGGGGGTTCCACTCCCAGGTGGCCAGGTCCTGCTCGCTCAGCCCGGCCTGGGCCACCATGTCCTTGTTGTAGAACACCGCCTCGGTGTCCCAGTCCTTGGGGCATCCGTACTGGCGCCCGTCCTCGCCCTTCCACAGGTCGATCAGGCCCGGCTGGAAGGCGGACTGGTCGACGTCGGCCCAGGCGTCCTGCTCATCGAGGGGCACCAGCACCTCCAGGTCCACGAACTGGGCGAACTTGGCGATGTGATTGGTGAAGACATCCGGCCCGGTCCCGGCCACGAAGCCTGCGGTCAGCTTGGTCCAGTAGTCGTCCCAGCCGATCTGGGTGATGCGCACGGTGATGCCGCTCTCCTCCCGGAAGGCATCCGCGCAGGCCTGGTAGGCGGGAAGCTGACTGGCGTCCCACAGCCAGTAGTCGATGGTGTCGGCCCGCCCTTGGGAGGATCGCGGCGCGCAGGCGCCCAGGGTCAGTGCCGCCGCCGAGGCCGCCAGGGCGCCCAGGGTGCCCCGGCGGGTCAGGAGCGGGCCGCGCAGGCCACTAGCACCGGCGCCCGGTGCCGAGCCGGGGCCGGATCCCGGGGTGCCGGAGGCCCTCGCGGGCAGGACGGGGCGGGCCGGCCGGGAGTGGTTGAACAGTGCGGGGGTCATGGGGCTGCTCCTCACTTGATCCCGGTGAAACCGATGGAGTTGACAATGCGCCTGGCCGCCGCCATGAACAGCAGCAGCATGGGCAGAGCGGCCACGAGCGTGGCCGCCATGAGGCCCGACCAGTCCGGACCGGTCTGGGGCGCCTGGGACTTGAAGACCGCCAGGGCCACCGTCAGGACCCGGGAGGAGTCGGTGTAGGAGACCAGCAGGGGCCAGAAGTAGTCGTTCCAGGCCGTGATGTAGGTCAGGACCGCCAGGGTGGAGATCGGGGCCTTGGCCATGGGCAAGATGAGCTGGAAGAAGACCCGGATCTTCGAGGCGCCGTCGAGCAGCGCCGCCTCCTCCAGCTCGCGGGGGACGTTCATGAAGAACTGGCGCAGGAAGAACACCGCGAAGGGCGTCATGAACATGGTGGGCAGCGCCACCCCCAGCAGGGAGTCCACCAGGCCCAGCTCCTTGACCAGCACGAAGTTGGGCAGCAGGGTGAAGATCGTGGGCACCATGAGGGCCGCCAGGAAGACGCCGAAGATGGCATCGCGCCCCGGCCAGCGCAGGCGCGCGAAGGAATAGGCCGCCATGGCCGAGAAGAAGACCTGGCCCGCGGTCACCAGGGTGGAGACGATGACGGAGTTGCGCAGGTAGATCCAGAAGTTCAAGGAGGCCCCCGAGCCGCCGTCGGCGATGGCCTCCTCGGGGCTCTGCATGCCGAAGACCCGCTGGAAGCCGCGCAGGTTGGCGTCGACCGGCAGCAGGGAGGTGGGGTTGGAGGCCAGGCCCGCGTTGGACGACAGTGCCGTGCGCAGCACCCAGTAGAAGGGCAGGACGGTGACCACGATGATGAGGATCATCGCAGCCCAGGCCAGGATGCGGCCGACGTTGAGCCTGCGGACCCCGGGTGCGGCGCTCGCCCCGGAGGCCGGGGTGGTGCGGGTGGGCGTGATGGTGGCGCGTGATGCGGAGGTCATGGCCGTCTCCTCTCAGTCCAGGTCGGTCTGGCCGGCGCGGGTCAGCCGGTACTGCAGGGCGGTGATGAGGGCCAGGATCACCAGCAGCCCCACCGCCATGGCGGAGGCGTAGCCGAACTGGAAGCGGCCGAAGGCCATGTCGTAGATGTAGAACTGCAGGACCCGGGTGGCGTTGACCGGTCCGCCCTGGGTGGTCACCGAGACCGTGTCGAAGACCTGGAAGGAGCCGATCATCGTCATGATGAGCACCAGTGCCAGGATCGGGCGCAGCAGGGGGACGGTGATGCGCCAGAACATCGTCCACTCGCTGGCCCCATCGACCTTGCCCGCCTCGTAGACGGTGCCTGGGATCGCCTGGAGCCCGGCGAAGATGAGCAGGGCCGTGTAGCCCACGTGCCGCCACACATTGATCAGGGCGATGGTGGGGATGGCCAGTGTGGAGGACAAGAAGTTGACGCTCTCACCGGTGAGCGCCTCGATGAGCTCATTGGTAATGCCCAGGGTGTTGTCCAGGATCCACAGCCACAGCATCGCCACCACCACATTGGAGACCAGGTAGGGGGTCAGCACGATCGAGCGCACCAGCGTCGACTGGGTCAGGCGCTGCATGAGCACGGCGATGGCCAGGGCCAGGATCGTCTGGATGCCGATGTTGATGACCACGTACTGCACGGTCACCTTCACCGCGTTCCAGAAGATCGCATCGCGGAACATGCGCTCATAGTTGGCGGTCCCGGTGAAGACCTCCGGGGTCAGCAGGTTGTACTCGGTGACGGACAGGTACAGGCCGCGCAGCAGCGGCCAGATGTAGAAGGCGATGAGGCCGATCGCCGCGGGCAGGATGAAGGCCAGGCCCAGCGCCGTGTCGGTGCGGGGGCGCCGACCGGCGCTGGGCGCAGTCAAGGATGAGGACGTTGACATTGGGTCTCCAAAACGATAGTGACCAGGCGGAGACGGGTTGGGGAGGCGAGCATCTCGGGCGCGGGCGGGCAGTGCGGCACGGCTCAGTCTACGGCACTCAGGCGCAGCAGGATGAGGTGGTCGGGGTGCAGGACCGGCAGGGCCAGCCCGGTGGTCGACAGGTAGGAGCCCGGCAGGACCACCCCCTCGCCCTCCATCCACGGCGCCCGCAGCGCCAGCTCGGGGTAGGCGGGGGCCGCCAGGCGCACGCGGTAGCGGCGCCGCGGGTCCAGCCCCGGCAGGGGCCGAGCGCTGGTGGGCCAGGTGGGCAGCTGGCCCAGGCAGGCGATCTGGAACAGCGCCTGGGACCCGTCCTGGGCGACGACGCCCTCGATCCGCAGCACCTCGTCCTCGGGCAGGTCGGCATGGACGACATCCCCCTGGTGCAGCAGGGGCCGCAGCTCCTTGTGCAGGGCGATGATGCCGGCCAGGCGCTCGCGGGAGGCGGTGTCGGCCCGGGTCAGGTCCCACTCCACCCCCATGTGGCCCCAGATGGCCGTGCCAGCGCGGAAGTCCAGGTCCAGCTCGCGCAGCGTGGTGTGGGCGCGCCCGGCCCCCACATGGGTGCCCACCAGCTCGGGGGGCAGCAGCAGGCTGGTGCCGCGCTGGATGTCCTGGCGGTCGTGGGCATCGATGCAGTCCGAGGCCCATACGCGCTGGGTGCGCTCTAGGATGCCCAGGTCGATGCGCCCCCCGCCGCCCGCGCAGGACTCGATCTCCAGCTCCGGGAAGCGCTCATGCAGTGCGTCCAGGAGCCGGTAGAGCGCCAGGGTCTGGTCGTGGACGGCGCCCGCCCCCTGCCGCCCGCAGGTCGGCTCGGCGGCGGCATGGCCGGTGGCCAGCAGGGGGGAGTTGTGGTCCCACTTGATGTAGTCGATGCCCAGGCGCTCGACCAGGGAGGAGATCGACTCGTAGAGGTAGTCCCAGGCCCCGGGGGCGCACAGGTCCAGGACCCGCTGGTTGCGGTGCTCGGGGGCGCCGCCCGAGGCGTCGGACAGCACCCAGTCGGGGTGGGCGCGCGCCAGGTCGGAGTCGAGGTTGATCATCTCCGGCTCGAACCACAGGCCGAACTCCATGCCCAGGGAGTGCACGTGCTCCACCAGGGGCTCCAGGCCCTGGGGCCAGGCCTCGGGGGAGACCTGCCAGTCGCCCAGGCCGGAGGTGTCATCGCGCCGGGAGCCGAACCAGCCGTCGTCGAGCACGTAGCGCTCGATGCCCACCTGGGCGGCGGCGTCGGCCAGGGCCTTGAGCTTGTCCAGGTCGTGGTCGAAGTAGACCGCCTCCCAGGTGTTGAGCAGCACCGGGCGCGGGCGGGAGGGGTGGGAGGGCAGGGACCGCAGCCAGGCGTGGCTGCGGTGGGCCAGGGCGTCGAGCCCCTCGCCCCAGGAGAAGACCGCCCAGGGGGTGGTGTAGGTCTGGCCGGGGCCCAGGCGGACCTCCCCGGGCAGGAGCAGCTCGCCGGCCCCCAGGAGCTTGCGGCCCGAGGCGGTGTGGAGGGCCAGGTACCTGCCATTGCCCGACCAGGCCAGGTGGACGCCGTGGACGCGCCCGCTGCGCCACCCGAAGCCCGTGGTGCCTGCGGCCATCCACGTGGCGGCGTCGTGCCCGGGCCTGCCCTCCCAGGACTCGCGCAGCCTGGTGCCGGGGGTCAGCTGGGTGCGCTGGAGCGTGCGCTCCAGGCAGTGGTGACCGCTCATGTCGACCACCTCCTGGGCCTCCTGGGGCAGGGGCATGACCGGTGTGATCTCGCCGATGAGAAGGTCCGAGTCCGCGCCGGTGCCCGCTCCGTGCGGGCCGCCCTCGGGGCGGTCGTCGCGCACCCAGGCGCGCAGGCGCACCAGGCCGCTGGGCTCCAGGCGCAGCTCGGTTCCCAGGGTCAGCAGGTTGCCGGCATCCCGTCCGCTGGAGCGCAGGATGTGAGTGGTGCCCGCCGGGCCCTGCTCGGTGGTGCTCTCATGCTCGACGGCCTCGGGGTGGGGGGAGAAGGCCGAGGAGTCGGCGCGCGAGAGCAGCACCGAGGGCCGGGCGCTCCATCCCAGGTGGGCCAGGGGCAGGATCGGCAGGTCGTTGGTGAGCCAGTGGGCGTTGCGGCCGGCCGAGCTGGCGCCGGCCCGCTGGAGGTCGGCGAGGTCCTCCTCGGGGACGGGGCCCAGGTCCGGGCCCCAGTGGCGCACCACGGGGAGGCGGTCGGGCAGCAGGTCGAGCACCAGGGAGGTGCCTGCATGGCGCAGATGGATGGTCATCGTTGTCCTTCCAGGGAACGGCAGGGCGGGCCGTCATTTCTTGTCAAGTGAAAATAACTGATGGATCCGCGTGGCGCAAGACCCGTACTATTCGGAGGATCGCAGGGCACGGCTGCGCCGCCGTGCCGCTCCCGCTCATCCGCCGCGGCCGCTGGCCGGCGTGGGGCGGGGCCACCAGCGCATGAGGAGGGAGAAGCGGTGCCCGCAGGGTTGTCACAGGGCTCGCCGGTCGCAGTGCCGTCGGCATCACCGACCCCGGTGGGGACGCGGGGCGCCCGGCCCGTGCCCGGGCGCACCCGGGGCCTGGGCTCCCGGGCACTGCTGGCCCTGGTCGCACACGGCCCGATGAGCCGGGCCGATCTGGGGGAGCGCCTGGGTCTGTCCCCGCCGACGACGACCCGCACGGTGCGCCCCCTGCTCGAGGCGGGCCTGGTCGAGGAGCACCCCGCCCGGGTCCGCAACGGGCCCGGACGGCCCACCATGCTGCTGGCGCTGGCCCCCGCAAGCGCCACCTTCCTGGGCATCAAGCTCACCGCTGACCGGCTCTACGCGGTCCTGACCGACCCCCTGGGCACGGTCCTGGCCCAGGACGTCCTGCCCCTGGAGGACACCGACGCGGCCAGTGTCGTGGCCCTCATCGCCTCGGCCGTCACCCGCCTGGCCTCGCAGCGCCCCGCACCCCCCGAGGCCATCGGCATCTCCCTGGGCGGCTCGGTGGTGGACCGCAGCACCGTCAACCGCGCCGCCTTCCTGGGATGGCGCGAGGTCCCCCTGGCCGCCGGGGTCGAGGCCGCCACGGGGATCCCCTGCACCGTGGCCAATGATGTGCGCGCCTTCGCCTATGCCGAGGCCTGGTTCGGGGCGGGGCGGGACAAGGACCCCTTCGCCCTGGTCACCCTGGGGGCGGGCATCGGCTGCGGCATCGTGGTCGGCGGCCAGGTGGTCTCAGGGGCCCGGGGGGCCGCGGGCTCGGTCGGGCATCTGCCCGTGGCCGCCGAGGGTCCGAGCTGCGAGATGGGGCACTCCGGATGCGCCCGGGCCCTGGCCTCGACCCACGGCATCTGCGCCGCCCTGGCATCGGCCCTGGGGCGCGAGGTCGGCCTGGAGGAGGCCCTGAGCCCCCCGCTGAGAGAGGACCGCGAGGTCCAGGGCATTCTGAGGCGGGCCGCCCGCGCGGCGGGGGTCCTGGTCGGCACCCTCATCGCCTTCGTCGAGCCCGAGCTGACCGTGGTCTCGGGGGAGGCCGTCGGCGTGGTCGAGGCCCACCGCGAGGCCTTCGACGAGGAGGTCTCACGGCTGCGGCACTGGATGTCCCACCCGGCCCCTGTGAGGCTGCGCCCCTTCGAGTTCGATGAGTGGGCCCGGGGCGCCGCTGCCCTGGCCGTCGAGAGCTGGGCGGAGTCGGTGGGCGGGCGCTGAGCCGGTGCGCCTGACCGGGGAGGCGAGCGCCACCGGGCGCGGTTGGGTGCTGCCGGGCGGCGGTGGGCGATCCGGGGCACCACTGGGCGCCGTCGGGCCCGGTGTGCGCGGCGCTCCGACGGCGGTGTGACGCGAACCATGACTGGGGACCCAGGGCGCGGCTGTGGCAATCACTAAGGGTGCCCTTAGATTGTGCGCATGAGTCGTCGTACCGCCCTCGTGCTGTCGGCCGCCGGACTGCTGACCGCCGGTGCCGCCCTCGCCCTGGCCAACCGCCCCGCCCGCCCCGCCGTCAGCCACCTTCCCACCCGGGAGGGCGGCCACCGTCCCCCGCGCGTGGTCATCGCCGGCGGCGGCTACGTCGGCTTCTGCACCGCCCGCGCCCTGCGCGCGCGACTGGGCACCGACCAGATCGAGATCGCCGTCATCGACCCGCGCCCCTACATGACCTACCAGCCCTTCCTGCCCGAGGTGGCGGCCGGCTCCATCCAGCCCCGGCACATCATCGCCGCCCACCGCCGCTCCCTGGACGGCTGCACGATCCTCACCGGATCGGTCACCGGCATCGATCACGCCTCGCGGCGCATCACCATCACCCCGCCGATGCCCGAGTCGACTCATGAGGCCCCCGAGCCCTACACCATCGGCTACGACCACCTGGTGGTGGCCCTGGGCGCTGAGGCCCGCACCCTGCCCATCCCGGGCCTGGCCGAGCAGGCCCTGGGCTTCAAGCAGGTCGAGGAGGCCCTGGCCCTGCGCAACCGCGTGCTCTCCCGCATCGAGGACGCCGCCTCCACCTGGGATGAGGAGCGCCGTCGGCGCCTGCTGACCTTCGTCTTCGTCGGCGGGGGCTTCGCGGGCGTGGAAGCCATCGCCGAGCTGGAGGACATGGCCCGGGCCTTCGTGGCCTCCATCGACTCGGTGGAGCAGGAGGATGTGCGCTTCATCCTGGTGGAGGGCTCGCGCCGCATCCTGCCCGAGCTGACCGAGGAGCTCTCCGGCTATGGCCTGGAGCAGCTGCGCGAGCGCGACATCGACGTGCGCCTCAACACCTTCCTCAACTCCTGCGAGAACGGCCACGTGGTGCTGTCCGACGGCAGCGAGTTCGAGGCCGACACCATCGTGTGGACCGCCGGCGTCAAGGCCGCACCGGTCCTGGCCGACTCCGACCTGCCCATCGAGGCCCGCGGGCGCGTGACCACCCTGCCCACCCTGCAGATCGCGCGCGACGGCGTCGTGATCCCCGGGGCCTGGGCGGCCGGTGACTGCGCCGCCGTGCCCGACATCACCAGCGACCAGGAGGGCGCCACCTGCGCCCCCACCGCCCAGCACGCGGTGCGCCAGGCCCGGCTCCTGGCCGACAACCTCGTGGCCACCCTGACGGCCCCCGATGACCAGGAGCCCGCGCTGACCGCCTACGCCCATGAGAACCTGGGCACGGTGGCCTCCTTGGGCATCGGCAAGGGCGTGGCCCGGATCATGGGCCGCAACCTGCGCGGATTCACCGCCTGGACCGCTCATCGGGGCTACCACGTCTATGCGATGCCCACGGTCAACCGCAAGGTGCGCATCATGATGGACTGGTTCGCCGCGGTCGTCTTCCGCCGTGACCTGGCGTCCTTCGGATCGGTGGCCCGGCCGGGGGCGGCCTTCGCCCAGGCGGCCCAGAATGACGCCAGGATCGCCGAGCGCCGTAAGGGCGCCTGAGCGGCGGTGCTGGTGGCGGGCGCTGGTTGGCCGCCCGGTCTGTGCTGCACATCTTCAAGGATGGTCCGGCTGGTGGATCCGCGTGATTCCGCGGTTGCGCTGGCCGGGGACGGCTTGGACGGGTCTGAAGATGTGCAGCGGAGGTCGGTGGCACATCTCCAGGCCGGCCCCGATGGGGAGGCGGCGTGGGGTGTGTGCGCAGAACGCGGGCATGTCTGCGGATTGCAGGGGATGTCTGCACAATAGTGGTCTCCCAGGGGTCCGAACTGCTGACAATCCCTGCGAACTGCAGACGATTCTGCGAAGCACGGGCGGGCCCGGCGAGCTGCGCGAGCCGCCTCAGTCGGCCAGGACCTCGGCGTCGAAGCGCTCGGCGTAGTCCTCGGCGCTGAGCAGCTCGCCCTCGCCGCTGACCTCGACGGTGAACAGCCAGCCGGCCCCGTAGGGGTCGGTGTTGATGACGGAGGGGTCCTCCTCCAGGGCCTCGTTGACGGCGACGACGGTGCCGTTCACCGGGGAGTAGAGGTCCGAGACGGCCTTGGTCGACTCCAGCTCGCCGCAGGCCTGCCCCGCGCTGACCTGACTGCCCGCCTCGGGCAGCTCGGCGAAGACCACCTCGCCCAGTGCATCGGCGGCCACGGCGGTGATCCCCACGCGGGCGGGGGAGGAGGAGTCGATCCACTCGTGCTCCTCGGAGTAGCGCAGATCGGGTCGAACGGTTTGACGCGCCATGGCGGGTGTCCTTCCAGTCGGTTGAGTCGGGCTTCCAGGAATGGGAGGGCCGGGGCCGGGCCCCATCGGGGCCGGTCAGCGCGGGCGCCTGTAGAAGGGCGCGGCGACGACGCTCATGGGCATGAGACGGCCGCGCACCTCCACGCTCAGCTCGGTGCCCACCGGCCAGGCGGGCTCCTTCGGGGAGTGCGGCGCCAGGCGGGCCAGGGCGATGGGGCGGCCCAGGGTGGGGGAGAGCAGGCCGGAGGTGACCGTGCCCAGGCGCCTGCCCGAGTCGTCCAGCACCGGGCACCCGGCCCGGGCGGCCCGCCGCCCCTGGCCCTCCAGGGCCACGAGCACCTCGGTGCCCTCCTG
Organism: Actinomyces bowdenii; assembly: GCF_017592395.1. Lineage (GTDB taxonomy): Bacteria > Actinomycetota > Actinomycetes > Actinomycetales > Actinomycetaceae > Actinomyces > Actinomyces bowdenii. The sequence goes on along the minus strand of NZ_JAGFOU010000009.1, from coordinate 64,266 downwards.
CCCCTCCCGCTCCTTGCGCTCCTCCAGGGCCGCGCGGCCCACGAAGCCGGGCCGGTCCAGGACCACCATGGCGCCCAGGGAGGCATCGAAGGGCGTGATGGTGCGCTCCAACTCGTGTCCGTACAGGGGCATGCCCGCCTCCAGGCGCAGGGAGTCGCGTGAGGCCAGCCCGCAGGGGGTGAGCACCGGCAGGCCGCCATCGTCCTGGGAGCCGCCGGTCGGGGACGCCTCCAGCCCCTGGGCGCTGGCGGTGATGACGCGCCACAGGTCCTCGGCGTCCTCCGCCCCGCAGAACAGCTCGAAGCCGTCCTCCCCGGTGTACCCGGTGCGGGCCAGCAGGATCGAGTGCCCGGCGGCCGTTGCGCGCACGGCCGCGTAGTAGCGCAGGCGCGCCAGGATCCCCGGCCCGCACAGCACGTCGGCCCCGCAGTCCTCATCCTGGGACTGCCCGGGCTCGGGCCTCAGGGCGGCCGGGATCCCGGCGCCCGACTCCACCACGCCCCGCAGGACCTCCTCGGCGCGCGGGCCCTGGACCGCCAGGAGCGCCGTGCTCAGGGAGATGTCGGAGACAGCGGCCTCGAAACCGGCGCAGCGCGCCGCCAGCTCGGCGGCCACCTGCTCCCGATTGGCGGCATTGGGCACCACGAGGAACTCCTCATCGCCCACGTGGTAGACGATGAGGTCGTCGATGATGCCGCCCTGGTCGGTGACCATCATCGAGTAGCGGGCCCGCCCCACCGCCACCGCGGAGATGCGGCCCACCAGGGCGTGGTCCAGGGCCTGGTCGGCGCCCGGGCCCTCGACCTTGACCTCGCCCATATGGGACAGGTCGAACAGGCCCGCGCTGGTGCGCACCGCCCGGTGCTCGGCCAGGTCCGAGCCGTAGCGCAGGGGCATCTCCCAGCCACCGAAGTCGGTGAAGACCGCCTCCAGCTCGCGGTGGACGGAGTGCAGGGGCGTGCGGCGGGGCTCGGGGCTCATCGGGGCTGGGTCGCTCATCTCTCTCCTCAGGTGTGGGCGCCGTCGTCGAAGGCCTGGGGCGGCGGGCAGGTGCAGGCCAGGTTGCGATCCCCGTAGGCGTTGTCGATACGGGCCACCGGGGCGAAGTACTTGTCGCGCTGCATGCCCTCCAGGGGGAAGGCCGCCTGACTGCGGGGGTAGGGGCGCTCCCACTCATCGGCCGCCACCTGGGCCAGGGTGTGGGGGCTGCGGCGCAGCACCGAGTCCTCCAGGGCCATCTGCCCCGAGCCCACCTGGTCGATCTCGGCGCGGATGGAGCGCATGGCGGCGATGAAGCGGTCGATCTCCGCCTTGGGCTCGGACTCGGTGGGCTCGACCATGAGCGTGCCCGCCACGGGGAAGGCCAGGGTCGGGGCGTGGATGCCGTAGTCGATGAGCCGCTTGGCCACATCCTCGGCGCTCACCCCGGTGGAGGCGGTCAGCCCGCGCAGGTCCAGGATGCACTCGTGGGCCACCCAGCCCCCGGGGCCGGTGTACAGGGTGGGGAAGCAGTCCTCAAGCTCCCGGGAGATGTAGTTGGCATGCGCGATCGCGCTCAGGGAGGCCCGGCGCAGATCGGCGTCGTCCATGAGGGCCAGGTAGGACCAGGCCAGGGGCATCACCCCCGCAGAGCCGAAGCGGGCCCCGGCCATGGGCGCTCCCTGGAACCCGGCGTCGGGGTCGCCCGGCTCGGCCGGCGCACTGCCCCGGGGGCCGGCGGGCAGGAAGGGGGCCAGGTGCTCCTTGACCGCCACCGGCCCCACCCCGGGGCCGCCGCCGCCGTGGGGGATGGCGAAGGTCTTGTGCAGGTTGAGGTGGGAGACGTCCCCGCCCAGGTCGCCGGGGCGCAGGAGCCCGCACATGGCGTTGAGATTGGCTCCGTCGATGTAGACCTGGCCCCCGGCGTCGTGCACCATCCGGGCCACCTGGGAGACCTGGGGCTCGAAGACCCCGTGGGTGGAGGGGTAGGTGAGCATGATGGCCGCCACCCGCCCCTCATTGGCCTCCAGCGTGGCGCGCAGGTCGTCGACGTCGATGGAGCCGTCGGCGGCCGTGGCCACGACGACGACGCGCATCCCGGCCCCCGCCGCGGAGGCCGCGTTGGTCCCGTGGGCCGAGGCCGGCACCAGGCAGGTGTCGCGCCGGCCCTGGCCGATGGACTCCAGGTAGCCGGCGATGGCCAGCAGCCCGGTGAGCTCGCCCTGCGCTCCCGAGGCCGGCTGGAGGCTGATCCGGTCATAGCCGGCCAGGCCCGCCAGGCGCTCGGAGAGCTGGGCGAGCAGGAGCCTCCACCCCCGGGTCTGGTCGGCCGGGGCGCAGGGGTGGATGCCCGCCAGGGCCGGCTCCAGCCACAGCGCGGACTCCGCGGCGGCATTGAGCTTGAGGGTGCACGAGCCCAGGGGGATCATCGTGCGGTCCAGGGCCAGGTCGCGGTCGGCCAGGCGCCGCAGGTAGCGCACCAGGGCGGCCTCGGAGCGGTAGAGGTGGAAGGAGGGGTGGGTCAGGCAGTCCCCCTGGCGCTCCAGGCCCGCGGGAAGGGGCAGGGCCCCGGCCGCCTCGGCCTCATCGGGGGACGCTCCCACCGCCCGGCCCTCCGCCCGCCCCGCTCCCGGGCCGTCCTGGCCGGTGAGAAGGGCGAGGAGCTCCTCGACGTGCTGCCCGGTGGTGGTCTCATTGGTGGACAGGCCCAGGTGGTCGGCGTCCAGCAGCCGCAGGTTGTACCCGCCCGCCGCGGCCCGCTCCAGGACCCGGGCGGCCCGGCCCGGCAGGCGGATGCTCAGAGTGTCGAAGAAGTCCTCGTGCTCCAGCTCCAGCCCGGCGCGCTGCAGCCCCAGGGCGATCTGGGCGGCCCGGGCGTGGACCCGCTGGGCGATGGCCCGCAGGCCCTCGGGGCCGTGGTGGACGGCGTACATGGCCGCCACCACCGCCAGCAGGGCCTGGGCGGTGCAGATATTGGAGGTGGCCCTCTCCCGGCGGATGTGCTGCTCGCGGGTCTGCAGGGCCAGCCGGTAGGCCGGGGCGCCCTCGGCGTCGCGCGAGACCCCGACGATGCGCCCGGGCAGCTGGCGCTGGAGGCGCTGGCTGACGGCCATGTACCCGGGGTGGGGGCCGCCGAAGAGCAGGGGCACACCCAGGCGCTGGGCCGAGCCGACGGCGATATCGGCGCCGATGTGCCCGGGGGCGCTGAGCACCGTCAGCGCCAGGGGGTCGGCGTCGACGGCCACCAGGCCGCCGCGCTCGTGGACGGCCTCCACCGCGGCGGCCAGATCCTGGATCGCTCCGCGCGTGGTGGTGTGGGCCAGGACGGCCCCCAGCAGGGGCGGTGCGGCCGGGGAGTCCAGCAGGCCGCCGGTGATCCGCTCGACGTCGGCGAGCACGCAGTCCAGGCCCAGGGCCCGGCAGCGGGCCCGGGCCACCTGGAGGCACTGGGGGTGCAGCCCGGCGTCGAGCACCACGGTGCCCTCCGCACGGCGCGAGGCCCGGGCCATGAGCATGGCCGCCTCGGCCACGGCCGTGGCCTCATCGAGCAGGGAGGCGCAGGCCACCGGCAGGGCGGTCAGTTCGCTGATGACGGTCTGGAAGAGCAGCTGGGCCTCCAGGCGCCCCTGGGAGATCTCCGCCTGGTAGGGCGTGTAGGCGGTGGTCCAGGCCGGGTTGCCCAGGATGTCGCGGGCGATGACGGCGGGGGTGTGGCAGGGGTGGTAGCCCTGGCCGATCATCTCGATGTGGGGGTCGTTGAGGGCGGCCAGCCCGCGCAGGGCCTGGACGGCCTCCGGCTCGCTCAGGCCGCCGCTGCCCGCATTGGCCGGGTGGGCGCGCCCGGGGGGATCCAGCACCGCCAGGCCCGCGGGGATGACGGCCGCGGCCAGGGCCTCCAGGCCGGCCTCGGAGCCCGCCCCGCCGGCCCTCCCCGCGTCCGCCGCCTCAGCCCGCCCAGGGCGGTCCTGGATGCCGAGGCGCTGGAGGATCGCGGCCATCTCCGGGCCCGCCGTGCCCAGGTGGCGGGAGACGAAGGGGGCCGGGGCGGTGGCGCCCCGATCGGCACGTCGATGGGCCATGAGAACCTCCGGGGTCATGAGACGCCTGTCATCATAAACGCAGATCCGCCGGCCCGGGGATCACGTGGGGGAGCGTGGCTGCCGGGACGGCGGGCGCTCCTGGGGCTGGACCCGCCGTCCCGGGCAGCCCGTGCCTCCGGTCACGAGTGGGGCGGCCCGCTGGGCTGATCGTGCCCGCGGCCCTAGAATCGCGCGCGATGACGATCACCCCCTCCGCAGCCCCACCGGCCCCGCAGGCCCCCGGCGCTGCCAGCGCGCCCCTCCTCGACGCCCGTGCCGCCGGCGGCCCGGGCGGGCCCGCCCGCACCTACCACGTGCGCACCCTGGGCTGCCAGATGAATGTCCACGACTCCGAGCGCATGGCCGGCCTTCTGGAGGCCGCCGGATACCGGCGCGCCGAGGAGGTGCCCGAGGCCGCCGCCCGGGCCACCCGCGCCGGCGACGGGGGAGCCGACGTCGTCATCCTCAACACCTGCTCGGTGCGCGAGAACGCCGCCAACCGCCTGTTCGGCAACCTGGGCCAGCTCGCCGCGGTCAAGCGCGAGCGCCCCGGCATGCAGATCGCCGTGGCCGGCTGCCTGGCCCAGCAGATGGGGCAGGGGATCGTCGAGCGCGCCCCCTGGGTGGACGTGGTCTTCGGCACCCACAACCTCGATGTGCTCCCCGCCCTGCTGGAGCGGGCCCGCCACAACGCCGAGGCCGCCGTCGAGCTGGAGGAGTCCCTCAAGGTCTTCCCCTCCACCCTGCCCACCCGCCGCGAGTCCGCCTACGCCGCCTGGGTCTCGGTGGCCGTGGGCTGCAACAACACCTGCACCTTCTGCATCGTGCCCTCCCTGAGGGGCCGCCAGCGCGACCGGCGCCCCGGCGAGGTCCTGGCCGAGATCGAGGCGGTGGCCGCCCAGGGCGCCATCGAGGTCACCCTCCTGGGGCAGAACGTCAACTCCTACGGCGTGGGCTTCGGGGACCGCGGCGCCTTCGCCAAGCTCCTGCGGGCCGCCGGCGCCGTGGAGGGCATCGAGCGGGTGCGCTTCACCAGCCCCCACCCGGCGGCCTTCACCGACGACGTCATCGAGGCCATGGCCACCACCCCCGCGGTCATGCCCAGCCTCCACATGCCCCTGCAGTCCGGCTCCGACGCCGTCCTGCGGGCCATGCGCCGCTCCTACCGCTCCGAGCGCTTCCTGGGGATCCTGGAGCGGGTGCGCGCCCGCCTGCCCCACGCGGCCATCACCACCGACATCATCGTCGGCTTCCCCGGGGAGAGCGAGGAGGACTTCGAGGACACCCTGCGGGTGGTCGAGCAGGCCCGCTTCGCCTCGGCCTTCACCTTCGAGTACTCCCCGCGCCCGGGGACGCCCGCGGCGGATCGCCAGGACCAGGTGCCGCTGGAGGTCGTCAAGGAGCGCTACCGCCGCCTGGACGAGCTCGTGCGCCGGATCACCCACGAGGAGAACGCGGCCCAGGAGGGGCGCGTCGTCGAGGTGCTCGTGGCCGAGGGGGAGGGGCGCCGCGATGCCACGACCTGCCGGATCTCGGGGCGAGCCGAGGACAACCGCCTGGTGCACCTGGCCCTGCCCCCGGGGCTGGACCCCCGGGACCACGCCGGGGGCGCCCCCCGCCCGGGCGACATGGTCAGCGTGCGCGTGACCCACGGCGCCCCCCACCACCTCATCGCCGACTCGGCCCTGTGCGGCGCCGGGGGACCCGTGGGCGCCGCCGGCACCGCGGGATCACCCGGGGACCGCCTGTGGCTCGACGACGGCCCGGCCCTGTTCCAGGTGCGCCGCACCCGGGCCGGGGAGGCCTGGCAGCGCCGGCAGGCCGAGGCCTGCTCCACCCCGGAGCCCGACACCGCGCCGGTGGCCATCGGCATGCCGGCCATCCGCGTGGGCGCCCCGGCGGGCCGGGGCCGCTGAGCCGGCCGGGCCCGCCGTCGGCGGTGAGCGCCACCACTGCCGCGTGCTGCGGGGCACGCGGATCGGGCCTGCTCAGGCGCTGGAGCGGCCACATGAGGGGTCCCGGAGCGCCTACCATCATGGCTACTCGTCCCGGGCCGCGGCTGGTGGGTGCGCTGCCAGACGCCGCAGGCCGTCCGCCAGGAAGGAGCGCAGGTGAACTCTGCTGCACGGTCCGGCTCCGCAAGCCTCGCCGAGTCCGTTGACGCCTATCTGCGTCGTCGCCGCCGCTGGCGGGACGTCCTCACCAGCGAGACCCACGCCGCCGCGGCGCTGGCCCTGGCCACGCTCGCGGCCCTGGTGTGGGCCAATGCCGGTGAGAGCTATCACGCCTTCTGGGGCACGCGCCTGTCCCTGAGCGTCGGCCCCCTGGGCGTGGACCTCACCGCCCACGAGTGGGTCAACGAGGGGCTGATGACCGTCTTCTTCTTCCTCGTGGGCCTCGATGTCAGAAGGGACTTGACCCTGGGGGAGATGCGCCTGCCGGGGCGCGCCCTGCTGCCCGCGGCGGCCGCCGTGGGGGGCCTGGTGGTGCCCGCCTTCATCTACCTCATCATCGCCATGGGCACACCCGGTCTGGGCGCCTGGGGATCGGTGATCTCCACCGACACGGCCTTCGCCCTGGGCATGCTGGCGCTCATCGGCCCCAAGCGGGCCCCGCGCCTGCGCCTGTTCCTCCTGGCCTTCGCCGTCATCGACGACATCGGCGCCCTGGTGGTCATCGCGCTGTTCTACACCGCCTCCCTCGACCTGATCGCCCTGGCAGTGGCGGCCCTCGGCCTGGCGGGCGTGTGGGCCCTGGCCCGCTGCGGCGCATGGCGCGCGCCCCTCTACCTGGTCCTGGCCGGGGTCATCTGGTACGCCCTCCACCGCTCCGGGGTGCACCCGACCCTGGCGGGCGTCCTCATCGCCATGCTCCTGCCGGTCTACTCCGTGCGCAGTGAGGACGTCAACGGCGCCGGTGAGCTCGCCCGGCTCTACCGGCAGTCCCCGGCCCCGGGCACCGCCGCGCTGCTGCGCGAGGCGCTGGCCTACTCCATGCCCATGAACCAGCGGATGTCCTTCCTGCTGCTGCCCTACGTCAACTACGTCGTCGTGCCCCTGTTCGCCCTGGCCAATGCCGGGGTCACACTGAGTGCGCAGTCCCTGGACGCCGCTTTCGCCTCGCGCATCACCTGGGCGGTCATCATCGGCCTGGTGCTGGGCAAGCTCGTGGGGGTCACCCTCGGTGCGGCCCTGGTGCTGCACATGGTGCCCTCATCGCGCCTGCCCGGCCTGGACCTGCCGCGCATCATGGGCATCGGGGCCCTGTCGGGGATGGGCTTCACCATCTCCCTCCTGGTGGCCGGCATCGCCCTGGACGAGGAGGCGGTGCGCGATCAGGCCCGCATCGGCGTGCTGTGCGCCTCGGCCGCCGCCCTGGCCCTGGCCGCGCTCATCTTCCGGATCTCGGACTACCTCAGCCCCCTGCCGCCGTCACCGGGCCAGCGGCTGCGCCGCGGCGTCGATGAGGGCGTGGACCTGACCACGGGGGATCCCCGCGCCCCCCACACGCTCATCAACTACGCCGACATGAGCGACGAGGACCGCTGGCGCCTCATGGAGGCCCTCCACGGCATCGCCCACCTGCGCGACGCCGGCCAGGTGCGCCTGGTCCTGCGCCACAAGCTCTCCGGACCCGAGAGCCTGCTGGCCGCGCTGGCCCTGGAGGCCGCCAGGCACCAGGACAAGTCCCGCCTGTGGCCCTTCCACGACGCCCTGGCCAGGCTGTGCGGGCAGGTGACCCCGAGGACCATCACCCGGGCCGCCCAGGAGGCCGGCCTGGATCCCCACGCCCTGTGGGAGCGCATCGACTCCGGGATCGATGAGCCCAAGGTGCTCAAGGACGCCCTGGAGGTCGAGGGGCTCACCGAGGGCGGCGGCCCCGTGGTCTACATCGACGGTGAGCGATTCGAGCACCTGCTCAACCGCTGGACCTTCTCCGAGGCGCTCAACGGGATGTGGGAGAAGGAGCCCGGCTGAGGACGGGACTGTGATCGAGACTGGGACGAGACGGGACGAGAGACGGGAAGTGCCGCGGTCCCCGGGCGATGGGCCCGGGGACCGCGGCACGGTCGGGACTGGTGGCCCGCAGGGGCCGGATCAGGGCTGCTCCAGAGCGGCGGCGCCGAAGGAGACGCTGAAGTCCTCGCACCACAGGTCCACGGTCGGCCACGAGGACGGGTCGAAGCCCTCGGGCAGGTCGTAGACCTGGTTGCCGCGGTTGCCCTTGATGGCGGCGACATCGAGGTGCTCGTGCTGGCCCGCGGTGAACCAGCCGTCCCTGCCCTCGACCACCGGGCCGGCGCTCAGCCACACGCGCACATCGGGGCCGTTGGAGGTCTCCAGGTCCTCCAGGACCAGCTGGTGGGAGCCATCGGGATGGCGCACGATGCTGGCCGTGCCGCTGGTCTCGTGCTCGTGGGAGATGAACGTCCCGCTGGAGACCACCACCGCCGCGCCGGGGTCCTGCTGGGCGGCAGCGGGGTCAGCGGCGCCGTCCTCGCCACCCGGGGCACTGGGCGCAGCCGCAGCGACCACGGGCACCTCGTCGTCGACCTCGACGTCGACCAGCAGCAGCCATGGCTTGAACACCGCTAGGCCGGCGGCCAGGACGACCAGGCCCAGGGCCCCCAGGATCAGCAGGGGGCGGCGGTGCTGACGTGCAAACTTCATGATATCCCCTATGGATCTAGAGTGTTCATGCCCATCCCTCCTATGGGTGGGTCGCCTGTGTCAACCGAGTCCCCACCGCTGCTATTCCCGCTGTGTCCCACTGCGTCCCACTGCGTCCCGCGGCGGAGGCGCACCGGAGCCCACGGGCCCGCAGGGGCGCAGACCGGGGCGCAGGCGGGAGGGCATTGCGCTCATGGTGGAGCGCCCCGGGAGGCGCCGTCGGGCCGATGCCCTGACCGCCTACCCTGGACGCCATGTCCGGATCCGATGCCCCCGTGCCCGCGGCGCCCTCACCGGTTGACGCCGAGCGGGTGCGGGCCTGCGTCCAGGAGCTCGGGCTGAGGTACTTCGTCGACGACGAGGGGGACGTGGGCATCCCCTGGAGGCTGGTGACCGTCCACGTCGTCTTCCAGGACACGCGAGCCGTCCAGCTGCGCGGCGTGTGGCACCGCATCGCCGAGACCGAGTCCCTCGCCGCCCTGCGCGACCTGGTGGAGGACTGGAACATCACGCGCATCGGCCCCAAGGCCTACCTGACCATCTCCGACAACGGCGTCGTGCGCCTCCACGGCGAGGTGACCTACCCCCTGGGGGCGGGCATGACCGACCAGCAGCTCTCCGACTTCATCTTCACCGGGTGCCGGCTCATCATCGCCCTCATGAGGCAGGCCGAGGACCAGTTCCCCGACCCGCTGCGCGGTAGCCTGGAGCCCTGATGGCACGACGCAAGAACCGCCTCACCGACTTCATCCTCAGGCTCCTGGGCAAGGGCTGGGACCAGCGTGCCCTGCCCCCGCAGGACCCCGACCCGTGCCCACCGGCGGGTGCCGCGGGCCCCCAGGCCGGCCCGAGGGGCCGGGGATCCAAGGCCCCCGCCGGGCGCGGCCCGGGCCCCCACCCCCGCAGGCGCGGCGCCCCGCAGGCTTCGGCCGATCCCATGGGGCCCGGTACCGCCTCCGCCCCTGAGCGGGCCTCCTCCCCACCTGGCCCCCAGAGGGCCGGGAACGGCAGCGCGGACGCCACCGGCGCGCAGGCCGCCGGAGCCGGCCGGGCCAGGGGCGCGCAGCCCGCGCCCTCCGCCGCCTCATCGCGCTCCACGGCCCCGGCGGCCCCGGCGCGCTCCGCCAGGAGCGCCGGCATCCTCGGAGCGCAGGGGGCCTCGGGGACCGGCCGGGTCCTCGGCGGGCCCGAGGCGATCGGCGACCTCGACCTCGATCGCGTCGAGCGCACCATCACCGGCACCATGGGCTACTCCGTGCGCCGCCACGACGAGGACGGGCACGCCTGCCTGCTGGGCACCTGGGACGACTTCCCCTTCGTCATCGAGATCCCCCAGGGTCACGACGGCTGGCTCCTGGTCTCAGGCGACTGGCAGGAGCCGGCCCCGGTCTCCCAGCGCGACGAGATCGCCGCCAGCGCCAATGACTGGAACCGCGACAAGTTCTTCCCCACCGTGGGCATCCTGGACAGCCCCGTGGGGCCGCGGGTGCGGGCCACCTACATGATGGACATGAGCTCGGGCATCACCAACTCCCAGCTGCGCCTCCACCTCAACACCGCCCTGTCGGCCTGCACCCAGGCCCTCAGCGCCGTCGGCCCGCTGCTGCCGGAGATCTGAGTGGGCCTGCGCATCGCCGTGGTGGGGTCCACCGCCACCGGCAAGTCCGACCTGGCCCTGGACCTGGCCGAGCGCCTGGGCGCGGCCGGCCGCGGCGCCGAGATCATCAACGCCGACGCCTCCCAGCTCTACCGGGGCATGGACATCGGCACCGCCAAGGTGCCCGTCGGCCAGCGCCGGGGCGTGCCCCATCACCAGATCGACGTGCTGGAGGTCCATGAGGAGGCCAATGCCGCCTCCTACCAGCGCCACGCCCGTCAGGACCTGGCCGCTGTCGAGGCCCGCGGCCACCTGCCGATCATCGTGGGCGGCTCCGGGCTCTACGTGCGGGCCCTGACCGACGACATCGACTTCCCCGGCACCGACCCCCAGGTGCGCGCGGCGCTGGAGGAGCGCTCCCGCACCCAGGGGCCGGCGGCGCTGCGGCGCGAGCTGGCCCGCCGCGACCCCCTGGCGGCCCAGCGCATCGAGGCGGGCGACACCCGCCGCATCGTGCGGGCCCTGGAGGTCATCGAGATCACCGGGCGGCCCTTCTCGGCCAGCCTGCCCGGCCACCGGGACGCCGCCCCCACGCTCCACCTGGCCCTGCGCCCCGAGCGCCAGGCCCTCAACACCCGCATCGACGCCCGAGCCCGGGCCATGTTCGAGGCCGGGCTCCTCCAGGAGGTCGAGCACCTGGTGGGCCGGGGGCTGCGGCGGGGCAGCACCGCCCCCCGGGCCATCGGCTACAGCCAGGCGCTGGACCTGCTCGACGGCCTCATCGACCGCGAGGAGGCCATCATCCGCACCGCCCAGGCCACGCGCACCCTGGCCTCCCGCCAGATCAAGTGGTTCCGCCGCGACCCGCGCGTGCACTGGATCGACCTCGCCGCCGACAGTGCCGCCGACAGCGCCGCCGACAGTGCCGGCGCCCCGCCGTCGCGGGCTGCGGGACGCCGGGCGCTGGAGGCCGCCATGCGCCTGCTGAACCCCCTCCTGGCCCAGCGCCTCTGAGAGGCGCGGGCCGGATGAGGCCCGCAGGCCCCATCCGGGGCGGGCCCAGCCGGCCCGGGCACGACGGCGATGGCCGGGGACGGCCGGCCGTCCCTTAGGCTGGGGCCCATGCCGGACACCTCAGGCCCCAGCCAGGGCAGCGCCATGGGCCTCCAGGGGCGTGAGCTCCTCAAGGGCCACGCCACCCTCAACGACTTCCTCCTGCTCATCGACCCCGACTGCCGGGTGGCGCTCAGCGCCGACGACATCGCCGCGATCTGCGACCGGCGCGCAGGAGTGGGCGCCGACGGCCTCGTGCGCGTCGTTCGCACCGAGGCCCTGCCGGGGGCCCGGGGCTTCGCCGACGCCGTCCCGGAGGCGCAGTGGTTCATGGACTACTACAACGCCGACGGCACGGTGGCCGAGATGTGCGGCAACGCCGCCCGGCTCTTCGCCCACGTCCTGGACGCCGAGGGCCTGGCCGCCATCCCCGACGGGCAGAGCCTGACCATCGGCACGCGCGGAGGCGCCCGTGCCATCACCCGCCTGGGCGACCTGTGGACGGTGGACATGGGGCCCGCCCGCCTGGCCCATCCCCAGCGGGCCCAGGAGGAGGGGTGGGACACCGCCGTCGTCGTCCCCGGGCTGGAAGGGCCCCGGGCGGCCCTGAGCGTCCGCATGCCCAACCCGCACACCGTCGTCGCCCTGGCCGACGAGGAGGAGCTGGAGGCCGCCGACTTCGCGGGCCTGCGCGGCTCCGACGAGCCGGTGCGCTACGACCCCCGCCCCGAGGCCGGCACCAACCTGGAGCTGGTCGTCCCCCTGGGCGAGGAGGCCGACCCGCGGACGGGCCGCAGCGTCGGCGTGGCGCGCCTGCGCATCCTGGAGCGGGGCGTGGGGGAGACCGGCTCCTGCGGGACGGGATGCTGCGCCGCTGCCGTGGCCCTGAGCATCTGGAGCGGGGAGGAGGCGGGGCCCGCCCCCCAGGACTACCGGCTGCTCGTGCCCGGCGGAGAGCTGGGCGTGCACGTGGGAGCCGACCCCCTGGCCCCCGATGCCAGCGTGCTGCTCACCGGGCCGGCGCGATTGACCGCCCGTGTCCGCCTGCCCTGAGCCCCGAGCCATCGACCCATGACCCGCTTGCCGCGACCCGAATGTCCCGGCACGAGCCAAGAGAAGACACCGTGAGCCACCCATCCATCGACAGGACAGCGCCGTCCTCGCAGCCCCGGAGCGCTGCGGGCGCCCTGAGCACCGTGACCACCGGTCTCATGCTCTTCGCCCTCTTCTTCGGCGCCGGCAACCTCATCTTCCCCCCGGTCCTGGGGGCCTCGGCGGGCAGCGGGCTGCCGGCCGTGCTGGTGGGCTTCCTGACCACCGGCGTGCTCATGCCACTGGTGGCGATCATGGCAGTGTCCACCTCCGGGGAGGGCATCCTGGGGCTGGCCCGCCGGGTGGGGCCGCGCTTCGGGGTGCTCATGCCCCTGGCCGTCTACCTGTCGATCGGCCCGCTCTACGCCGTGCCCCGCGTGGTCACCGTCGCCTACGAGCTGGCCACCCGCCCGGTCCTGGAGCTGGCGGGACTCAGGCCCGGGGGCTGGGCCCTGGCCCTCCACATCGTCGTCTTCCTCGGCCTGGCCCTCCTCATCGCCATGCGGCCCACGACGATGACCAACTCCATCGGCCGGTGGCTGACGCCCGCGCTCCTGGCCCTGCTGGCCCTCCTGTGCGGGACGATACTGCTCACCGCCCCCGGGACACCCCGGCCCGCCGAGGGCCCCTACGCCCAGGCGCCCCTGGGCACCGGCCTGACCCAGGGCTACCTGACCATGGATGTGCTGGCCGCCACCGTCTTCGGCATCGTCGTCATCACCTCCCTGCGCCAGCGGGGCCTGAGGCGGCCCCGCCAGATCCTGAGGGCCACCTCAGCGGCGGGCCTCATCGCCGCTGCCCTCCTGGCCTGCGTCTACATCGGCCTGGCCCTCGTGGGCGCCCGCACCCCCGGGCCCGCCGACGACGGCGCCGCCCTCCTGCGGACCGCAGCCGCCCAGGCGCTGGGGGCCCTCGGCGTCGTCATCTTCGCCGCCATCGTCATCCTGGCCTGCCTGACCACGGTGGTGGGCCTCCTGGCCGCCTGGGCGGGATACGCCTACGCCGCCTGGCCCGCGGTGCCCTTCAACCGCCAGCTCCTGGGCGCCGCCGCCCTGGCGACGGCGCTGGCCAACCTCGGGCTCGGCGCGATCCTGACCATCGTCTCGCCCCTGACGCTCCTGCTCTACCCGATGACGATCAGCCTGGTGGTGGTCACGCTCCTGGACGCCCTCATCCCCGGGCGCCTGCGGGCCGCCTACACCTGGCCGGTCGCCGTGGCCGGAGTGCTGGGGGCCGTCTCCGCCCTGGAGGAGCTCGGCTGGTCCGCCCCCGGCCAGGCCCTGGCGCGCACCGGGGCCTGGAGCGCCTCGACCGGATGGATCCTGCCGGCCCTGCTCGCCCTGGGGATCGGCCTGGTCATCGACCGGCGCCGCGGGCGCTGGTCGGCCCCCGGGGGGCCCGCGCAGGCGCCCGCCGAGCAGTGCCCCGAGTCATGATCCGCGCAGGGCCCCGGCGCTGTACGACCGAGGGCCCGGAGGAATAGCCTCGCCCGGTGCCCGCACTGCCAGACTCCTCCGACTCCTCCGACTCCTCCGACTCCTCCGACTCCTCCGAGCCCACCGGCCCGGCGGCCCCCGCGGACCGCTCATCCGGCCGCCCCGCCATGACCCCCGGGCAGCGCAGCCTCCTGGCCATCGTCCTCATCCCGGCCTTCGTCTCGCTGCTGGCGGTCTCCAGCATCAACGTCGTCCTGCCCGCCATCGGCAGCGGCCTGGGCACCGGCAGCGGCGGGCTGCAGCTGCTGGTCTCCGGATACGCCCTGGTCTTCGGGGTGCTCCTGGTGCCCGCGGGCCGGGCCGGCGACGTGCTGGGGCGCGGCCGGCTGTTCATCATCGGGCTGCTCGTCTTCGGAGTGGGCTCGCTGGCCTCGGGACTGGCCCCCGACATCATCACCCTCAACCTGGCGCGCCTGCTCACAGGCATCGGCGCGGGCCTGTTCAACCCGCAGGTCACCGGCATGATCCAGCAGTACTTCGCCGGGGAACTGCGAGGGCGGGCCTTCGGGCTGCTCGGCGGCATCATCGGCATCTCGGTGGCGCTCGGGCCGATCCTGGCCGGGGTGCTCATCGGCTGGCTCGGCCCGCAGTGGGGCTGGCGGTCCTCCTTCCTCATCAACGTTCCCTTCGCCCTGGCGGGCGCCTGGGCGGCCTGGCGCGCCCTACCCGCCAGCGCCTGGAGCCGGGCGGGGCGGGGCGGTTCGGCCGGCGCCGGCCCCACCGCCGTCGATGCCGCGGGCGGAGGCCGCCGGGGGAGCGCGGCGCCCCGGTCCGCCCAGGGCCCCTCCCGACGCGCCCGTCCCGATCTCGACCCGGTGGGCATGCTCCTGCTCACGATGGGCACCGTCCTCATCATGGCGCCCTTCACGGCCGCCGGACACGGCGGGTGGATCTGGTCGATCCTCGTCGTGGGCCTCCTGGTCATCCTGGCCTGGGTGGCATGGGAGCGGCGCTACGCCGGGCGCGGCAGGTCCCCCATGGTGGACCTGGAGCTGTTCCGCATCCCCTCCTTCGCCTTCGGCAGCCTGGCGATCTCCATCTACTTCATGGGGTACACCGCGGTGTGGCTCATCATCGTCCAGTACGTGCAGAGCGGCCTGGGCCTCAGTGCGCTGGCCAGCGGGCTCATCTCCGTGCCCGCAGCGCTGGCCAGCGGGGCCTCCTCCGCGGCCGCCGGCCGGAGGGCGACCCGGGCGGGCCGGGCCATGGTCATGTGGGGCATGGCCCTGGCCATCATGGGGATGGCCGCCTCGATCGGGGCGGTCCGCCTCCAGGCCGGTGCCGGGTGGAGCCCCTGGTGGATGGCGGTGACCCTGGGCATCCTGGGCATCGGCCAGGGGCTGGTGGTCACCCCCAACCAGACGCTGTCCCTGGCGGATGTGCCCGTGGAGCATGCTGGAGCCGCCGGAGGCGTCATGCAGACGGGTCAGCGGATCGGCACCTCCATCGGCATCGCGATGATCACCGGCCTGGCCTTCGCCGTCGCCGAGCGCTGGGGCTGGGGGGCGGCCACCCAGGTGGGCCTGGCCGTGGAGATCCTCATCATCGCCCTGGCGGCTGCGGTGGCGGCGGCCGACCTGCGCATCGCCAAGCGCGCGCAGCGCAGGGCCTGAGGGGGCTGCCGGCGTCAGCCCTCGGGACGGGCGACGCGCAGCACCCGGAAGCCCTTGGAGGAGGCCTCCTTCGTCGTGGGCCAGCCCTGGCCGGTCAACCACCGCGCCAAGGAATCAGCGCCCAGGTTTCTGCCCACCACCAGCCAGGCCTCGCCGCCCGGTGACAGCAGGGCCAGCCAGGTGCCCAGCAGCTCGTGCAGGGCCGCCTTGCCGATGCGCACCGGCGGGTTGGACCAGATGAGGTCCACCCTCCGGCCAGAGGACCGCAGCTCGTCGAGCAGGTCATCGGCCGCGCAGGCCCTGACATTGCCCAGGCCCGCGCGCTCCGCGTTGCGCGCGGTGAGCTCCACGGCGCGCTCGTTGACATCAGCGGCCAGCACCTGCGCCCCGGGGGAGGCCTGCGCCAGGGCCAGTGCGATGGGCCCCCAGCCGCAGCCCAGGTCCAGCAGGGTCCCCTCCTGCGGGGGCAGGGGGGCATGGTCCAGCAGCACCTGGGTGCCCTTGTCCAGGCGATCGGCGCTGAAGACGCCTGAGGCGGTGACCACCTCGTAGTGGTGGCCGTTGATGAGGAGGCGGTGAGATCGCTCCTGCGCGGGAGCCGGGGGCGCGGGGCTGAAGTAGTGCTGCTCGCTCACACCCGCCAGGCTACCGCCCCCCATCCGCCGCCATTCCCGCGCTGCACATCTTCAACCGGGCCCCCAACGCCATCATGCGCAGAACCCGGGGTCCTGGGCCGGATCCGGGTCCGAAGATGTGCAACGGCCCCCGTGCTGCACATCTTCACGGCCCTGCAGCTGGCGAGCCGGCCCAGCACTGCCGGAATCATGCGGTTCCTGCAGGAGGCCGGCCGGTGAAGATGTGCAGCAGGAGGGGCGGGGTGGCTCAGGCCGCCCGCCGCGCCAGCAGCGGGGTGGCCGCCAGCAGGACCACCAGGACGAGGACGATCCCCACCAGCCGGTCCTGCTCCACCCCCAGATCGGTGGGGGCCACGAAGGCGGCCGCCAGGGTGCCCAGGGTGGCGGCGCCCGCCGCCGAGGCGATGGTCACCGAGGTGGCGGAGCGGGCCTCGGAGATGCCGTCCCCGGCCCGGTCGCCCTCCGCCGGGGGCTGGCTCACGCAGCGGATGATCGTGTCCTGGTGGGTCAGGCCCATGCCCGCCCCCGCCAGGGTGAAGCCCACGTGCAGGCACCACCAGGGCGCCTGCCCGTGGAAGGCCTCCGCCATGACCAGCCCGCCGACGACGAAGCACACCGCTCCCAGGCGGATCCTGCGCATGTAGCGGCCAGGCGCCCGGGCGGGCCTGGAGCCGCTCCACATGGCCACCACGGACCAGGCCACCCCCGCCGTCGTCAGCGCCCAGCCGATCATGTCCGCGTCCAGGCCCAGGACGTCGTGGGCCGCGGGGGCCACGAGGTAGTCCAGGGCCAGGTAGGCGGTGCAGACCCAGGCCAGGGTCGCGATCCCGGCCCGTCGCCCCGGGGCCAGGCGCAGCGTGCCGGGTGGGAAGACCCGCGCGCAGGCCCACAGTGCCGCCGCCACCCCCACGGCGCAGCCCGGCCAGAACCAGGGGCTGGCCGCGGGCAGGACCCCGATGGCCCCCACCCCGCCCGCCAGGGCCAGCGCCGCCGGCCATGGTGCTGTGGCGCCCTCCTCCTGGCCCACTCGCAGGCCGCGGATCTCACGGGACATCACCAGCCTCGCCCCGATGAGGAGGGGGATGTAGGCCACCAGCGCCCAGCGCCAGCCGTAGAGCTCGGAGATGGTGGCGGCGTAGGCGGGGCCCAGGAGGGAGGAGACCACCCAGGTCGCCGACCCCACGGCCAGGAACAGGCGCCGCCAGGCATCGGGCAGGCCCGCCACGAGCACGCCCATCGACACGGTGGCCAGCGCCCCGGCCGCCAGGCCCCGCAGGATCTCCCCCGCCACGTACACCTCGATGCCCGGGGCCAGAGCGCCCAGGACCGCCCCCGCCACCAGCAGGGCCGTCAGCGCCGTCATGAGCCGATCGGCCCGCCAGCGGGCCAGCATCGCCCCGCCCAGCGGCATGGTCAGGAAGGTGGGCACCTGAGCCGCCGCCGTCACCAGCCCGTAGTGGCTGCGGGCGTGCAGCTCGGTGGCCAGCAGGGGCAGGACGGTCTGGTTGATGTAGATCTGCATCCCGGCCAGCAGCTCGACCACGAGCATGGCCATCACCAGGTGGCCCTGGCGGGTGACCAGGGTGTTGCGCAGGGAGGGTGCGGGGGCGGACGAGCGCTCATCAGCGGCGGGGGCGTGACTCACAGCGCCCAGGGTATCGAGCCGCCCCAGCGCCTCGAGGCGCGCGCCCGGGCCGGACTGGCCTCCTGCGGTGCCGGGGGGCTATAGTCCTGCCCCATGTGGATCCTTCGCATGCGCTGAGCGGCCTGTGACGCCGCAGGCACACGACCCCCGGCCCCCTGCCGGCCCGACGGCCCCCGGGCCGCCCCCTCCCGCCCGGGAGCGGGCCGACGCACCTGCTCATGAGAAGGAACCCCCCGTGACCCACCGCCCCACCCCTGACCCCGTCATGCCCATGGCCTCCGCCGACTCCACCGACTCCACGGTCCCGGCACGCGCGACGACGGCCGAGGACATCGTCGCCCGTGTCCTGTCGCGCACGGGCACCGCTCTGGAGTCCACCGCCTCCGCCGTCCCGCCCAGGGGGCGGCAGGGCCCGGGCGAGGTCGACGACGGTGCCATCGAGCGCGAGGCGCGCGCCGGCCTGCGGCGCGTGGCCGGGCTGTCCACCGAGCTCGAGGACGTCTCCGAGGTCGAGTACCGCCAGGTCCGCCTGGAGAGGGTCGTCCTGGTCGGCCTGGACCTGCCCGCCCGGCGGGCCGCCCCGGGCCCGGGCCCCACCACCGCCCGCGAGGAGCAGGACTCCCAGGACGCCGAGACCTCCTTGCGCGAGCTGGCCGCCCTGGCCGAGACCGCGGGCTCGGAGGTCCTCGACGCCCTCATCCAGAGGCGCGACCACCCCGACCCGGCCACCTACCTGGGAAGCGGCAAGGCCCGCGAGCTGGCGGAGATGGTGGCGGCCTCGGGCGCCGACACGGTCATCGTCGACGGCGAGCTGGCGCCCTCCCAGCGCCGCGCCCTGGAGGATGCCGTGGGCGTCAAGGTCGTGGACCGCACTGCCCTTATCCTGGACATCTTCGCCCAGCACGCCAAATCCCGGGAGGGCAAGGCCCAGGTCGAGCTCGCCCAGCTGGAGTACCTCCTGCCGCGCCTGCGCGGCTGGGGGGAGTCGATGTCCCGGCAGGCCGGTGGGCGCGTGGCCGGGGGCCAGGGGATCGGCTCGCGCGGCCCCGGCGAGACCAAGATCGAGCTGGACCGGCGCCGCATCCGCGAGCGCATGGCCAAGCTGCGCAGGCAGATCAAGGCCATGGAGCCTTCCCGGGAGGCCAAGCGCGGGTCCCGGCGCCGCGGGGGGATCCCCTCGGTGGCCATCGCCGGCTACACCAATGCCGGCAAGTCCTCGCTGATGAACCGGCTCACCGACGCCGGGATCATGGTCCAGGACGCCCTGTTCGCCACCCTGGACCCCACCGTGCGCCGGGCCGAGACCGCTGATGGGCGCGTCTACACCCTGACCGACACCGTCGGGTTCGTGCGCAACCTGCCCCACGAGCTCATCGAGGCCTTCCGCTCCACCCTGGAGGAGGTGGCCGGTGCCGACCTGCTCCTGCACGTCGTCGACGCCGCCCACCCCGACCCGGTCGGCCAGGTCGCGGCCGTGCGCACAGTGCTCTCGCAGATCCCGGGAGCGCTGGAGGTCCCCGAGCTCATCGTGCTCAACAAGGCCGACCTGGCCGACGCCGTCACCCTGGCCGCCCTGCGCACGCGCCTGCCCGGTGCCATGGCGGTCTCGGCGCGCACCGGGGAGGGGATCGAGGCCCTGCGCGAGCGCATCGACCAGATGCTCCCGCGCCCCGAGGTGACGGTGGACCTGGTGGTGCCCTACTCGCGCGGCGACCTGGTCTCCCGGGTGCATGCCGAGGGCGAGATCGACACCATCGAGTACTCCGACCACGGCACCAGGCTCGTGGCCCGGGTCGGCGCATCCCTGGCGGCCGAGCTCGAGTCGGCCGGCGCCCCACCGGCGGAGGCCTGAGAATCCGGTGGCGACCACGGCGCCCCCGCCCGGGGAGCACGAGCCGCAGGTGCTGGGGGCCCTGGAGGCCGCCGTCGAGCGCCTGGGCGGCAGCCCCCGCCAGGGGCAGGCGGCCATGGCCGCCCGGGTGAGCCGCAGCATCGAGGAGGGCTCCCATCTGCTGGTCCAGGCGGGCACCGGGACGGGCAAGTCCCTGGGATACCTGGTTCCCGCCATGGTCCACGCGGTGGCCGGCGGGCAGCGGGTGGTGGTCTCCACCGCGACCCTGGCCCTTCAGCGGCAGGTCCTGGTCAAGGACGCCCCGCTGGCGGCCGAGGCGGTGGAGCGGGTCAGCGGCACCCGCCCGGTGACGGCGCTGCTCAAGGGGTGGCAGAACTACCTGTGCCTCCACCGGCTCCAGGGCGGGTACCCCGAGGATGACGGCGCTCTGTTCGACGCCGGGCTGGCGGTGGCCCGGCCGGCGGTCGGCGAGGGCGGTGAGGCCGGCGTGGGGGAGCAGGTGGTGCGGTTGCGGCAGTGGGCGGCCCGCACCAGCACCGGTGACCGCGACGATCTGGTGCCCGGGGTCTCGGACCGGGCCTGGGCCCAGGTCTCGGTGGCCAGGAGCGAGTGCCTGGGCGCCTCCTGCCCCCTGAGGCGGGACTGCTTCGCGGAGGCGGCCCGGGCCCGGGCCGCCCAGGCTGATGTGGTGATCACCAATCACGCCATGCTGGGGGTCGTGGCGGCGGGCAACCCGGGGCTGCTGCCCGAGCACGAGGTGCTGGTGGTCGATGAGGCCCATGAGCTGGCTGACCGGGTGCGCTCCCAGGGCACGGTGATGCTCTCCGCGGCGGCGGTGGCCCGCACTGCCGCCACGGCGCGCAAGCACGCCTCGGTGCTGGTCTCAGAGCTGGAGGCCGCCGGCCAGCAGCTCCAGCTGGTGCTGGCCGGGATGCCGGAGGGCCGGCTGGAGGGCGGGGTGCCCGCGGTCCTGGGGGATGCCCTCGTGGTGCTGGAGGCCGCCGCCCGCCGGGTGGCCGCGGATGTGCGCGAGCAGGCCCGAACCGCCGGCCAGCGCGGCGGGGCCGAGGCAGCGGCCGGTGCCGGTGGCCTGGCACTGGCCCGCACCGCGGTGGGGGATCTGCTGGATGCCGTGGAGAGGATGGTCTCGGACTCGGTGGCCGAGGGCCGCGATGTGGCCTGGGTGGAGCGGCCCCGCATGGGCAATGACCCGGCCCGGCTGCTCATCGCACCCATTGATGTGGCACGGCCGGTGGCCGATGCCCTCCTGTCGGACAGGGCGGTGGTCCTGACCTCGGCGACCCTGGCCCTGGGCGGCAGCTTCGACCCGGTGGCCCGATCCCTGGGGCTGGCGCTGGCGGGCCACCCCTGGGAGGGCCTCGATGTGGGCTCCCCCTTCGACTACCCGCGCCAGGGCATCCTCTATGTGGCCGCCCATCTGCCCCGGCCCGCCGCGGGGATCTCCGAGGCGGCCCTTGATGAGATGCTGTCCCTGGCCGAGGCCTCGCAGGGCGGCATGCTGGGGCTGTTCTCCTCGCGGCAGGCGGCCCAGGAGGCGGCGCAGGTGCTGCGCGGCAGTACTGATCTGCCGGTCCACGCCCAGGGGGAGGACAGCCTGCCCGCACTGGTGGAGGCCTTCGCGGCCGATGAGCGGGCCTGCCTGGTGGGCACGCTCAGCCTGTGGCAGGGGGTGGATGTGCCCGGGAGGACCTGCCGCCTGGTGGTCATGGACCGCATTCCCTTCCCGCGTCCCAACGACCCGGTGGCCCAGGCGCGCACCGAGGCTGTGAATGCTGCGGGCGGCAACGGATTCATGAGCGTCTCGGCCACCCACGCCGCCCTGCTCCTGGCCCAGGGCGCCGGGAGGCTCATCCGCCGGGCCAGTGATCGCGGTGTGGTCGCGGTGCTGGACTCCCGGCTGCGCACCGCCCGCTACTCGGGATTCCTCACCCGCTCCATGCCCGCCCTGTGGCCGACGACGGACCCTGCGGTGGTCCGCGGCGCCCTGGAGCGCCTGGCCGCCCAGGACTGAGCCCCGGCTGCCGCATGCGGCCCCGTCCCGGTGGGGCGCGGCCGCCTCAGTGCACCGGGATGGTGAGGGTCTCGCCGGCGCGGATGGTGGGGCTGTCCAGATCATTGAGCTCGACGATGGTGGCCACTGTCTGGGCCACGTCCGGGGAGCCGGTGGCCGAGGCCACCTCCCACAGGGACTGCCCGGGCTGGACCACCGTCGTCGTGGTGCGCATGGGCTCGGTGCCCACCAGGCCGGAGAGGGCCAGTCCTGAGGAGATCACCGCGATGGCCACCAGGCAGGCGCCCAGGGCGGCGATGAAGCGGCGCACCGGCCGGGGCAGGGCGGGAGCCTGGGCGGCGGGGGAGTGCGGCGGCCTGCGCTGCTCGCAGCCGGGCAGTGCCCGCGCGCCCCGGGCGCTGAGAGCGGGGCCCTGCTGGGATCGGCGCCTGGATGAGCGCACCGCGGGGTGGTTGGGGGCCAGGCGCGCCGCCCTGCCCGCCTCCGCCATGCTGCCGGCCACCGCCCTCCGGGAGCCCTCCCGCAGGCCCGTGGCCGGGGTCCTGCGCGGCTGGTCGGGGCGCGAGTCGATCCCGGTGGCCCCCTGCCCGGCGCTCCTGTGCCGCGCGCCGCTGCGCCCGTCGCCCGCCGGGCGGGGGCCGCGCTCGCGCAGGGGCAGGGGCGGGCCGGGGCGTCGGGGCGGCCCGGCCCGGTGGACCGGCGCCGTGGCCCCGGCGGGCGTCAGCGGCGAGGCGGCACTGGCTGGGAGTGGGGCTGCGGGGGAGCGCGAGGGCCGCGGGTCGCCCGGCACCGGGGCCGCAGCCGCGTGCCGCACCTCGGCGACCGCTCCGGTTCCCGCGCCGGCGATGGTGCCGATCGCGGCAGTGGCGACCAGGCGCAGGTGGCGCGTGGGGCGGCTGCCGCCCCACGGGTGCGGCACCGGGCCGGGCAGTGCTCCTGCGCCCCCCGGGGCTGCCGACTCCTGCGCCCCGGTGCCCGGCACGAGCCGCAGCGCGGGTCTGTGGGAGGAGGACTCCGCGGGGCTCCCGGCACTGGGCAGGGCGGGGGAGATGCGGTCCGAGTCGAGCCGCCTCGTGGGCCGGGGCGGGGCGATGATGGCGCTCATGTCTTCCTCCTGAACGTATGTTCGACGAACATCTGTTCGATAGACTACTGCCTGGAGGCGGGGGCGTCCAGCATCTCTTCGAACAGGTGTTTGAACTGCGCCCGTCCAGCCTCTAGGCTTGATGCGTCAAGACCACCACGGGGCACCGACACGAAAACCGACACGAGAGCACGGCTCCGAGCGCCGTCGTCGCGCTCAGGGGCGACATGGCCGGGGCAGGACGGGGAAGGCGGGGAGATGAGCGCCACAGTGGATGAGGGAGCGGCAGGGGGGATGGCCGCGCCCGCCGTCGCCGAGATCCTGAGCGACCTGGATGAGCGGGCGCTGGCCGTCTACGAGGCGGTGCGCGAGGCCGTCTCGGTGCGCGGGTACCCGCCCTCGCTGCGGGAGATCGGTGCGCGGGTGGGCCTGACCAGCCCCTCCTCGGTCAAGCACCAGCTCGACAAGCTCGAGCGGCTGGGCCTGGTGCGCCGCGACCCCAAGCGCCCGCGGGCCATGGAGGTCGTCTCCCCCTCCCCGGCGCCTCCGCTGCCGGGAGGGCGGGAGGAGCCCCCCGCCCCGCCCCGGGGCCCCGGTGGGCCTGGATCTCAGGGCCGGCGCTCAGGCGCGCTGCACGCCCTGCCCGGCGTCGAGGCGGGGCAGGCCGTGGCGGTGCCGCTGGTCGGGCGCATCGCTGCGGGAAGCCCGATCCTGGCCGAGCAGGAGGTCGCCGATGTCATGGCCCTGCCGCGGCGCCTGACCGGCGGGGGGGATCTGTTCATGCTCGAGGTCCACGGCGACTCCATGATCGACGCCGCGATCTGCGACGGCGACTGGGTGGTGGTGCGCGCCCAGGCCGATGCCGCCAATGGTGAGATCGTCGCCGCGCTCATCGAGGACGTCGATGGTGCGAGCGCCACGGTCAAGGTGCTCTCCCGGCGCGACGGCCACCAGTGGCTCCTGCCGCGCAACCCCGACTACGCCCCCATCGACGGCGACCGGGCGACGATCATGGGCAAGGTCGTCACCGTCCTGCGCTCCCTGTAGGCCTGGGCGGTCATCGACGGGGCCCGGACGCGGAAGGCGTCCGGGCCCCGTCTGCGGTCATGGTCGAAGGCTCGTCGAAGGCTCGTCAAAGGCTCGTCAGCCGCCGATGGCCGCTGGATGCCTCCTCAGTAGCCCAGGCCGCGGGCGACCTCGCGCAGGTGGTCCGCGGAGGCCTTGAGGGCCTCGTGCTCCCCGTCGGTCAGCGGCAGCTCCAGGCGCCGACCGGCGCCCTCACGGCCCACGATGGTGGGAACGGCCATGCACACATCCGAGATGCCGTGCCAGTCCTCCAGCAGCGGGGAGATGGTGAGCACGCGCTGCTCGTCGTTGAGGACGGCACTGATGATCCGCTGGACCGCCAGGCCCACGGCGTAGTTCGTGGCGCCCTTGCCCTCGATGATCCGGTAGGCCGACCGCACGACATCGTGAGCGATGCGCTCGCGCTTGGCCTCGTCGAACTCCCCGCCGTCCAGGGTGGCGCCCCACTGGGTGATCGGAACGCCGCCGATCTCCGTGGAGGACCACAGCGGGACCTCGGAGTCGCCGTGCTCACCGGCGATGTACCCGTGGATGTTCTGGGTGGCGGTGCCGGTCTCCAGGGAGACCAGGTAGCGCATGCGGGCGGTGTCCAGCACCGTGCCGGAGCCGAAGATCTGGTTCTCGGGCAGGCCGGTGATCTTCTTGGCGCAGTAGGTGACCACATCCACCGGGTTGGCCACGAGCAGGAAGATCGCGTGGGGGGCGACCTCGACGAGCTTGGGGAGGATCTTCTCCATGATGCCCACGGTCGCCCCGGCCAGCTCCAGGCGGGACTGGCCCGGCTTCTGCTTGGCCCCGGCGGTGATGGCGATGACATCGGCATCCCGGCAGATCTCCGGGTCATCGGAGCCCGAGACCGCCCCGGCGGAGGTGAACTGGATGCCCTGGGCGATGTCCAGGGCCTCGGCCTCCACCTTCTCCTTGGCGATGTCCTGCAGCACGATCTCACGGGCCACGCCCTTGGTGACGCAGGCGTAGGCGAGGGTGGAGCCGACGGCTCCTGCGCCGATGATGGCGACCTTGGAGGGGCGACCGGAGCGGGAGGTCGGGTAGGAGCCTTCAGCAGTGTTGGTGATGCGGTCGGACACGGTTCATACTCCTCGATGGGATCGACTGGCGGACTGTGCTGTCGCCCGCCCGGGGCCAGCCTACGTGCTGGCTCCGTCCGCCAACAGCCTCCGCCCCCTGATGGTGCGCCATGGCGCCCACCCGCGTGCTCCGCTCCCGCGCCCTGCGCGCCCCGCGTGGTCCTTCGGTCCCGGGCCGCCGGGCCGGGCGGCGGCAGCGGGCGAGGCGCGCGGGAGCCCCTGGTGATCAATTCCCGCCCACCTATGACCGGCCCCTTGCTATTGGAGGAGGTGGGCGTTTAACCTCCCAGTGACCGCGAGGCCATGAAATCGGAGGATGTCCGCGTGCACTGCCCCTTCTGCCACCATGACGGCTCGCGCGTTGTTGACTCCCGCACCGCCGAGGACGGCGCCTCCATCCGCCGTCGGCGCCAGTGCCAGCAGTGCGGACGGCGCTTCACCACCCTGGAGACCACCGGCCTGTCGGTGTGCAAGCGCTCGGGCGCCGTGGAGCCCTTCAGCCGGGAGAAGGTGATGACCGGGGTGCGGCGCGCCTGCCAGGGCCGGCCCGTCTCCGATGACGACCTGGCCCTGCTGGCCCACAAGGTCGAGGAGTCCATCCGGGCCGGGGGCCAGGCGCTCGTGGACTCCCACGAGGTGGGCCTGGCGATCCTGGGTCCCCTGCGCGAGCTCGACCAGATCGCCTACCTGCGCTTCGCCTCGGTCTACTCCTCCTTCGACTCCCTGGAGGACTTCGAGGCCGCCATCGCCGAGCTGCGCGCGGGCGGGCGGGGCGAGCCCGCCTGAGCCCAGCCGGGAGCGGCGGGTGCGGCCAGGGTCGCCGCGGGCGCGTGGCACACTGGCGGCGTGAGAGTCCTCATCGTCTCCGACTGCTATGCGCCGCGCCTGGGCGGGATCGAGACCCAGGTGCGCGACCTGGCCCGCAACCTCCTGGCCGCGGGCCACGAGCCCGCCGTCGTCACCGCCACCCCCGACGGCCCGGGCCGGGGCCGCAGCGTGGAGGGCCCCGACGGCTTCCCGGTCTTCCGCACCACGGTGCCCCTTCCCGGCGAACTGCCCGTCCATCCCCGGGGTCGCCGGGAGATCGAGGCGGTCATGGAGCGCTGGCGGCCCGAGGTCGTCCATGCCCACGTCGGGATCGTCTCGCCCTTCGCCTGGTCGGGCATCGCCGCGGCTCGGCGCCAGGGCCTGTCCCTGGCGGTGACCTTCCACTGCGTCCTGGGGCCCTGGGCCCGCGCCGGGGCGGCGCTGGGCCCCCTGAGCCCGGTGAGCCGCTGGCGGGGCATCGCCGACATCACGGCGGTGTCCTCCATGCTGGCCCGCGAGGTGGAGCGCGCCGGGGCGCGCGGGGGCGTGACGGTCCTGCCCAACGGCATCACCCTGGACCACTGGCGCCTGGAGCGCCCAGACGGGCCGGACGGCCCACGGCCACTGCGGGTGGTGGCCTCGCTGCGCTGGATCGAGCGCAAGCGCCCCCTGCAGGTGGTGCGGGCCTTCACCGCGGCTGTGGAGCGCAGCGGCGCGGATGCGGTCCTGGAGATGTACGGCGACGGGCCCCTGCGCGACCGTCTCGCCCAGGAGGCCGCCGACAGCCCCGTGGCCGATCGCATCACCCTGGTGGGCCGCCTGGAGCGCAGCGAGCTGGCGCGCGCCTTCACCCGGGCCGACATCTACCTGCAGACCTCCCCGGCCGACTCCTTCGGCATCAGTGTCCTGGAGGCCCGCGCCGCCGGCCTGGCCGTGGTGGCGCTGGGCTCCTCGGGGGTGGCCGACTTCATCACCGACGGCGTGGAGGGCCTGCTCGCCGATGATGACGCGGGGCTGGCCTCGGCCCTGACCGCCCTGCTGGAGGACCCCGCCCTGCTGGCGCGCATGAAGGAGCACAACTACGCCGTCGCGCCCCCGCTCCAGTGGGGCGATGTCGTGGAGCGCAATGTGGAGGCCTACCGCCGCGCCATCGCCCTGCGCCGCCGCTGAGGCGCGCCTCCCGATGGCCCGCCGCGGTGGTGGGGCGCGGAACGCCGGGGGCGCAGGCCGGCCGGGCTGCCTCTCCGGCCGTCAAGCCCCCATCCCCGTGCGCGCTCAGTCCTCGTTGCGCAGCACCTCTGACAGGCGCCGGGCCGCCGCCATGACCACGGGGCCGTGGGTGCGCCCGGGCTGGCGGCCCATGCGCTCGATGGGGCCCGAGATGGAGATGGCGGCCACCACCTTCCCCCCGGCGCCGCGCACCGGTGCGGAGACCGAGGCCACGCCCGGCTCGCGCTCGCCGACGGACTGGGCCCAGCCGCGGCGCCGCACCGCTGAGAGCATGGTGGCGTTGAAGCGGGAGCCCACCAGGCCCCGATGGAGGCGGTCGGGCTCCTCCCAGGCCAGGAGCACCTGGGCCGCCGAGCCCCCCTGCATGGACATCGTGGCGCCCACCGGGATGGAGTCCCGCAGGCCGATGGGCCGCTCGGCGTTGGCCACGCAGATGCGCACGTCCCCCTGGCGCCGGTAGAGCTGCGCGGACTCGTGGGTCTTGTCCCGCAGCGCGGCCAGGATCGGGGCCGCCACGGCCAGGAGGTGGTCCTCGCCCGCGGCGGCGGCCAGCTCATTGAGCCGGGGCCCCAGGGTGAACCTGCCGTGCGCGTCGCGGGTCACCAGGCGGTGGAACTCCAGGGCCACGGCGATGCGGTGGGCGGTGGGGCGCGCCAGGTGCGTGGTGGTGACGAGCTGGGCCAGGGTGGCCGGGCCTGATTCCAGGGCGTTGAGCACGAGGCAGGCCTTGTCGATGACGCCGACGCCACTGCTCTCGCTCTCGATCGAACTGTCCATACTCTGATACTCCCATTCCAGGAGGTGAGACCTCAAGTAGTCTCCTCCAACTAGAGGTGGCGCGGTGTCAGCATCCTGGCCACCATGCTAATGGTGGCCGACGCGCAGCGCCCGCTCAGCCCCGGGGCCGATCGGCCCGCCGTCGGGGCCGGGGCGGCTCGAGCGGCCTGTCAACGACCTGTCAACGGAAGGAAGTGCGTGCGATGGGAATGACCCTCGCGGAGAAGGTCTGGCGCGATCACATCGTGTCCCAGGGCAGTGACGGCGCCCCCGATCTGCTCTACATCGACCTGCACCTCGTCCACGAGGTCACCAGCCCCCAGGCCTTCGAGGGCCTGCGCCTGGCCGGGCGCAGGCTGCGCCGCCCCGACCTGACCCTGGCCACCGAGGACCACAACACCCCCACCCTGGACATCGACCTGCCCATCGCCGATGTCACCAGCCGGGCCCAGATCGAGACCCTGCGCGCCAACTGCGAGGAGTTCGGGGTGCGCATCCACTCCCTGGGGGACGCCGACCAGGGCATCGTCCACGCCGTGGGCCCCCAGCTGGGGCTGACCCAGCCGGGCACCACCGTGGTGTGCGGCGACTCCCACACCTCCACCCACGGCGCCTTCGGCGCCCTGGCCTTCGGCATCGGCACCTCCCAGGTCGAGCACGTCCTGGCCACCCAGACCCTGCCCATCGCGCCCTTCAAGACCATGAGCGTGACCATCGAGGGCGACCTGCCCCCGGGCAGCGGCGCCAAGGACATCATCCTGGCCATCATCGCCAGGATCGGCACCAATGGCGCCCAGGGCCACGTCATCGAGTACCGCGGCAGGGCCATTGAGGCGCTGTCGATGGAGGCCCGCATGACCATCTGCAACATGAGCATCGAGGGCGGCGCCCGCGCCGGCATGATCGCCCCCGACCAGGTCACCTTCGACTACCTCTCCGACCGCCCCCACGCCCCCCGGGGCGAGGACTGGGACGCGGCCGTGGAGTACTGGTCCTCCCTGCGCACCGACGACGACGCCGTGTTCGACACCGAGGTGGTCCTCCAGGGCGCCGACATCGAGCCCTTCGTCACCTGGGGCACCAACCCCGGCCAGGGGCTGCCCATCTCCGCCGCCGTGCCCGACCCCGAGCTGATCGCCGACGCCACCGAGCGCCTGGCGGCCGAGCGGGCCCTGGAGTACATGGACCTGGCCCCGGGCACCCCGCTGCGCGAGATCGCCGTCAACACCGTCTTCCTGGGCTCGTGCACCAACGGGCGCATCGAGGACCTGCGGGCGGCCGCCGAGGTCATCCGCGGTCGGCGCAAGGCCGAGGGGGTGCGCATGCTGGTGGTGCCGGCCTCGGCGCGCGTGCGCCTGCAGGCCGAGGCCGAGGGGCTGGACCGGGTCTTCAAGGACTTCGGGGCCGAGTGGCGCAATGCGGGCTGCTCCATGTGCCTGGGCATGAACCCCGACCAGCTCTCCCCCGGGGAGCGGGCGGCCTCCACCTCCAACCGCAACTTCGAGGGCCGCCAGGGCAAGGGCGGGCGCACCCACCTGGTCTCCCCGGTGGTGGCCGCGGCCACGGCCGTGCGCGGGGCCCTGTCCACCCCCGCGGACCTGCCCCCGCTCGATGAGGGCGGCGCGGCCGCGGACCGCATGGCGCCGTCGGCCGTCGCCGTGGCCTGAGCACGAAGGAGTCGCATCATGGAGAAGTTCATCCGCCACACCGGCATCGGCGCCCCCCTGCGCCGCAGCGCTGTGGACACCGACCAGATCATCCCGGCGGTCTACCTCAAGCGCATCACCCGCACCGGCTTCGACGACGCCCTGTTCGCCGGCTGGCGGGCCGGGGAGCCCGACTTCATCCTCAACCAGGAGGCCTACAAGCGCGCCTCGGTGCTGGTGGCGGGCCCCGACTTCGGCACCGGCTCCTCGCGCGAGCACGCCGTGTGGGCGCTGAAGGACTACGGCTTCCGCGTCGTGCTGGCCCCGCGATTCGCCGACATCTTCCGGGGCAACGCCGGCAAGCAGGGCCTGGTGGCCGGGATCATCGGCCAGGAGGACTGCGAGCAGCTGTGGAAGATCCTGGAGACCGAGCCGGGGGCCGAGGTGACCGTGGACCTGGAGTCGCGCACGGTGGAGGCGGGGGTCTTCCGCTGCTCCTTCGAGATCGACGACTACGTGCGCTGGATCCTCATGGAGGGCCTGGACGACATCTCCCTGACCCTGCAGCACGAGGAGGAGATCGTCGCCTACGAGCAGCGCCGCCCGGCCTACAAGCCCCGCACCCTGCCGGCCAGGCACCTGCCCAAGGAGGAGGTCGTGCCCGCGCGCTCGGCCGAGATGCCCGTGGTCCACATGCCGCTGCCATCGGTGCGCCCGGGAGCCGCGCCCAGCAGCCCCCGGGGGTGAGGGCGCCGCTGAGGGTTGGGTCCTGAGGCCAAGGCCACCCGTGCCCGGGCGCCCGAGCGGCGTCCCGCCACAGCCGGTGCGCTTATGCTGGGACAGCTGCGCGGCCGGGGGCAGCCCCGGCGGTGGCAGTTTTCCACAGCACACGATGGAGGTACGCATGGTCGACGGTCTGCTCCAGGTCGAGGGCGGCCGCCCGCTCAGCGGGGAGATCACGGTCCGGGGGGCCAAGAACCTGGTGCCCAAGGCCATGGTCGCCGCGCTCCTGGGGGCCACGCCCTCGGTGCTGCGCAACGTGCCGGTCATCCGGGACGTCGACGTCGTCTCGGGCCTGCTCACCCTCCACGGGGTCTCCATCGACCACGACCCGGCCGAGGGCGTCCTGCGCCTGGACCCCTCCCGGGTGGAGTCCGCCCACGTCGCCGATATCGATGCCCACGCGGGATCCTCGCGCATCCCCATCCTCTTCTGCGGCCCCCTCCTGCACCGCCTGGGCGAGGCCTTCATCCCCGACCTGGGCGGCTGCCGCATCGGGGACCGCCCCATCGACTACCACCTGCAGATCCTGAGGCAGTTCGGCGCCAGCGTGGACAAGCAGGTCCAGGGCATCCGGCTGACCGCCCCCGACGGCCTTCACGGCACGGTCATCGACCTGCCCTACCCCTCGGTGGGCGCCACCGAGCAGACGCTCCTGACCGCCGTGCGCGCACACGGCCTGACCGAGCTGCGCGGAGCCGCCGTCGAACCCGAGATCATGGACCTGGTCGATGTCCTGCAGAAGATGGGCGCCATCATCTCGGTGGACACCGACCGCACCATCCATGTCGAGGGCGTCGAGGAGCTCTCCGGCTACAACCACCTGGCGCTGCCCGACCGCATCGAGACCGCCTCATGGGCCTCCGCCGCCCTGGCCACCCGCGGCGACATCTTCGTGCGCGGGGCCCACCAGAGCGACATGACCACCTTCCTCAACATCTTCCGCAAGGTCGGCGGCGCCTTCGATGTGCGGGACGAGGGCATCCGCTTCTACCACCCCGGGGGCGACCTGAGGTCCATCGTGGTGGAGACCAATGTCCACCCCGGTTTCATGACCGACTGGCAGCAGCCCCTGGTGGTGGCCCTGACCCAGGCCGCGGGCCTGTCCATCGTGCACGAGACCGTCTATGAGAACCGCTTCGGCTTCACCGGTGCCCTGCGCAAGATGGGCGCCACCATCCAGGTCTACCGCGAGTGCCTGGGCGGGACCGCCTGCCGCTTCGGCCAGCGCAACTTCTACCACTCCGCCGTCATCTCCGGGCCCACCCCGCTGACGGGGGCCGACATCGTCGTGCCCGACCTGCGCGGCGGCTTCTCCCACCTCATCGCGGCCCTGGCCGCCGAGGGCACCAGCCGGGTCGAGGGCGTCAACCTCATCGACCGCGGCTACGAGAACTTCATGTTCAAGCTCGCCTCCCTGGAGGCCGCCGTCACCCGCCTGGCCTGAGCGGCCCACCCGCGCCCTGGCTGGGGTCGGGCGCGGGGCCGCGCCGCCCCTGGGGACCCGGTAGGCTTCGGGCCGTGCCCACCACGCGACGCATGTCCCCGTTCTACCGATTCGCCTCCCGCGGGGCGATCATCCCCTTCCTCAAGGCGGTCTCCCGCCAGCGGGTGGAGGGGGTGGAGAACATCCCCTCCCAGGGCGCCTTCATCGCCGTGGCCAACCACCTCACCGAGCTGGACTCCCTGACGGCCATGCGCGCCCTGGTGGACCAGGACGTCCCGGTCTACTCCCTGGCCAAGTCCACGCTCTTCGATGTGCCCGTGCTGGGCTCCATCCTGCGGGCGGGCGGGCAGATCCCCGTCCACCGCTCCAGCTCCGCGGCCTCCTCCTCCCTGGGTGAGGCCGAGCGGGTGCTGCGCGCGGGGGAGTCCATCATGGTCTTCCCCGAGGGCACCCTCTCGCGCGATCCGCTGCGGTGGCCCATGACCGGCAAGACCGGCGCGGCCCGCCTGGCCATGGCCACCGGCGCCCCCGTCCTGCCCATGGGCCAGTGGGGGGCCCACCTCATCCTCGATGGCTACTCCAAGAGACTGCGGCCCTTCCCCCGCAAGGATGTGCGCGTCCTCATCGGCCCGCCCCTGGACCTGACGCGCTTCGGCACCGACACCGCCGACCACGAGGCGGTGCGCGCCTGCACCGCCGAGATCATGAGCGCCATCACCGCCCTGGTCGAGCAGCTGCGCGGGGAGAGGGCGCCGCGGCCCTATGACATGAAGTACGACGGCGACCCGGGCAAGGGCCAGATCGGGGTGCGCCGGCCGGATCCCGAGCCGCAGGAGCCCGAGCACGGGGAGGCCCCGTGAGCATGGTGCCCGGGGCGGCCGGCGGCGCCGGCGCGCCCGACGACGTCGCCGCACCCGCCGTCCTCAGCGCGCCCGCCCCTGAGCGGGCGGCCGTCATCGGCTCGGGCGCCTGGGGCACGACCTTCGCCTCCGTCCTGGCCCAGGCGGGCACGCCCACCACCATCTGGGCGCGGCGCCAGGAGATCGCCGCCGACATCAATGCCGGGGCCAATGAGCGCTACGTCCCCGGGCACCGCCTGCCCCCCGGGGTGCGGGCGACCACCGATATGAGCGCGGCGGTGGAGGGAGCCGTGCTGGTCGTGGTGGCCCTGCCCTCCCAGCAGGCGCGCGCCATCATCTCGCCCCTGGCCGGGGCGCTGGCGGATCAGGCGGTGGCCGTGTCCCTGATGAAGGGCGTCGAGCTGGGCACGGGTCTGCGCATGAGCCAGGTCCTGGCCCAGGCCCTGGGCCTGGAGGCCGGGCGCGTGGCCGTGGTCTCGGGCCCCAATCTGGCCGACGAGATCGCCGCGGGCCAGCCCACCGCCACCGTCATCGCCGCCCAGGACCCCCGGGTGGCCGCCCGCGTGGCCTCCCTGTGCGCGACCGGCTCCTTCCGGCCCTACACCAACACCGACGTCCTGGGCGTCGAGCTGTGCGGGGCGGTCAAGAACGTCATCGCCCTGGCCGTGGGGGCGGCCAGCGGCCAGGGCCTGGGGGACAACTCCAGGGCCACCATCATCACCCGCGGGCTGGTGGAGATCACCCGCCTGGGCATGGCCCTGGGCGCCCAGCCCGAGACCTTCGCCGGCCTGGCGGGGATGGGGGACCTGGTGGCCACCTGCTCCTCGCCGCTGAGCCGCAACCTGGCCTTCGGGCGCCACCTGGGCCAGGGCATGAGCCCCCAGCAGGCGGCGGATGCCTCACGGGGCGTGGCCGAGGGCGCCAAGTCCGCCCGGGCGGTGCTCGACCTGGCCACCGCCCACGGCGTGGAGATGCCGATCACGGCGGGGGTGGTCGCCGTCGTCGAGGGCGCCGCCAGCGTCGCCGAGGTCACCGATGCGCTGCTGGCCCGCCCCCGCAAGGCCGAGGGCGTGCACGCCGCCCCTCAGCAATAGGGCCGGGCGGGCCCCGCTCGTGCTCGGGGCCGGGTTGTGGCGGGCCCCAGTGGCAGGGCGGGGCTCAGCCCTCCCCATCGGGGTGGCCGACGTCGATGACCAGGCGGGTGGGGCCCTGAAGGGCCAGCACCCGGTAGTCCTGGGTGCTGGTGCCCAGGACCACCTGGAACTCGCTCTCGAAGGGCATGTCCACATGCGCCCCCGCAATGCCCCGGCCCTGGACGCTGAAGTCCAGGGGGCCGCTGCGCATCCGGGCCTGCTGCTCGGGGGTGGGGGCGCCGAGCGCGCCGGTGCCGGTGATGAGGAGCAGATGATCGCCCCCGACCTCGATGGGCTCGCCCTTGCCCGGCGTCGTCGCCTCCTGGGCCCACCGCGGGGCCAGCCAGCCGGGGGCGCCCTCACCGGAGAACTCGACCACCAGGCGGTCGTAGCCCTCCTGGTCGTGGGTGCCCACGCGCACGTCGGTGATGACCAGCGCGGCGCCCTCGGAGGCCGGGCTGCCCTCCGCGCCCGCGCCCCAGGCGGGGAGCCCGGCGGTGGCGGTCTCATCACTGCCGCTGAGGGACCCGGTGGCGGTGGCTGGGCCGGCGGAGGGGGCCGGCCCGCCTGAGGCCGTTCCTGCCGGGCCTGCCTGCCCGGGCGCGGTGGTGGCGGAACCGGCGGCGGAGGGGGCCGGGGGACGGGCTCCCTCCCCGCATGCGCTCATAGCCGCTCCGCCCAGGAGCAGCGCCGCCGCGGGGAGGACCGTGCGGCGCCCGAGGAGACGGCCGGGCAGTGGCTGGGGCGGGAGCGCCGTGCCAGTGGCTGCAGGGGGCTGCTGATTCATCGTGTCTCCTGAATATCCCATGATCATGCGCTGGATGCGCTGGCGGCGCCAGGATAAGGCCGGTTGAGGCGGTAGCGTGGGAGCATGCCACGTAAGCACAGCCCCGCCTCCCCACCTGCCAGCGCCCCCAGCGCCCCAGGAGCTCCCAGATCGCGCAGGCCGCGCGTCGCCGTCGTCTTCGGCGGGCGCAGCGGCGAGCACACGATCTCCTGCGCCACGGCGGCAGGGGTGCTCTCCGCCATCGACCGCCGGCGCTACGAGGTGGTGCCGGTGGGCATCACCCCCGAGGGCCAGTGGGTGCTGGTCGACGACGATCCCGCCGCCCTGGAGCTCAGCGACGCGCGCCCGCCGGTGCGGATCACCCGCGAGGGCCTGGGGCGCGGCGAGCTGTCGGTGCCGCTGGGCGGTGGCGAGATGGTGGTGCGCACCTCGACGGGCACCCGGGCCCTGGAGGAGGTCGACGTCGTCCTGCCCCTGCTCCACGGGCCCTACGGGGAGGACGGCACCATCCAGGGAATGCTGGAGATGCTGGGCCTGCCCTATGCGGGCTGCGGGGTGCTGGCCTCGGCGGCGGGCATGGACAAGCAGGTGACCAAGGTGCTGCTGGGGGCGGCGGGGATCGCCACCGCACCGCATGTGGCGGTCAGTGCGCGCAGCTGGGCCGGTGAGCGCGAGCGGGTCCTGGAGGCCTGCGAGGCGCTGGACCACCCCCTGTTCGTCAAGCCGGCCCGCGCCGGCTCCTCCCTGGGCATCACCAGGGTCGAGCGGGGCGGGGACCTGGTGGCCGCCATCGAGGCGGCGCGGGAGGTGGACCCCAAGGTGCTGGTGGAGTCGGGCATCGAGGGCCGCGAGATCGAGGTGGCCGTCCTCCAGGGCCGCGATGGCGCCCCGCCGCGGGTGGCCGAGCCCGGTGAGATCGTCATGGACGCCTCCCAGGGGGCGGGGGAGTTCTACGACTACGAGACCAAGTACCTGGCCCATGACGCGGTGGCCATGGTCTGCCCGGCCCGCATCAGCCCCCGGGAGCGCGAACTGGTCATGGACACCGCCGCGCGGGCCTTCGAGGCGCTGGGCGCCGAGGGCCTGACCCGCGTGGACTTCTTCCTGACCCCCCAGGGCCAGGCGGTGGTCAACGAGGTCAACACGATGCCGGGCTTCACGCCCTTCTCCATGTACCCCTACATGTGGCGGGTCTCGGGCCTGGACTACACCTCCCTGGTCACCGAGCTCATCGAGCTGGCCCTGGAGCGCTCCACGGATGTCAACCGCTGAGGCCCTGCGCGCCCGGACCGTGGCCGAGCTGGGGGAGGAGGGCCTGCTGGCGCTCATCGCCCCCAGGCTGCCCCACGCCCCCGGCGAGCTGGTGGGCAGCGGGGATGACTGCGCGGTGCTGTCCCAGCCCGACGCGCGGGCGGTGGTGAGCACCGATGTGCTGGTCGAGGGCCACCACTTCCGCACCGCCTGGTCCACTGGCCGGGACGTGGGGCGCCGGGCGGCCGCCCAGAACCTCGCCGACGCCGCCGCCATGGGGGCCCGGCCCACGGCCCTGGTGGTGGGACTGGTCCTGCCGATGACGACGAGGGCCGGCTGGGTGGAGGACCTGGCCTCCGGCCTGGCAGAGGGCTGCGCGCCCTGCGGTGCCGGGGTGGTCGGCGGCGACCTGAGCGCCGGGGAGTCCCTGGTGATCGCCGTGACCGTCCTGGGCGACCTGGAGGGGCGGGCCCCGGTGCTGCGCAGCGGGGCCAGGCCCGGTGACGCCGTGGTGCATGCGGGCACCCTGGGCCGCAGCGCGGCGGGCCTGGCGCTGCTCAGCGCGGGCGCTGCGGCCCAGGGCGCCGCGAGGGCGCTGAGCCCCGTCGGGCGGCAGTGCGTGGAGGTCTTCCGCGCGCCCCGGCCGCCACTGGCCGCGGGGCCCGCCCTGGCCGCCTGCGGGGCCGGGGCGATGATGGATGTCTCGGACTCCCTGCTGCGCGATGCGGGACGCATCGCCCGGGCCTCCGGGGTGGTCATCGACCTGGAGGAGCCCGGGAGGGGCGCTCTGGCCGGGGACCTGGAGGCCCTGGAGCCCGTGGCGGCCGAGCTGGCCGGCCTGCCGGCGGTCCCGCCCGAGCCGGATCCGCGCGCCCTGGCGCGCCGGTGGGTGCTCACGGGCGGAGAGGACCACGGGCTGCTGGCCACCGTGCCGCCCGAGGCGGTGCCGGACCTCCCCGACGGCGCCCGTGTCATCGGCTCGGTGCGGGCCCCGCGCGGTGGTGAGGGCGCCCGCCTCCTCATCGACGGCGCCGAGCCGGGCCCGGGCGCCGGATGGGATCACTTCGGCTGAGCCGGCCGGGCCCACCGGCCCGTGGGCGCGCCCTCGCCGGCTCCCGCGGCGCCTGGCAGAATGGGGCGCGGCGGCGATCACGGGCCGATGCCGGGGGAGGACTGGAGGCGATCGATGAGCATCGAGACCTGCCTGGAGCACACGGCTCCCCGCCGTGAGGAGCTGGTGGATCTCTACGACTCGGTGGGGTGGCGCCCCTACACCGAGCACCCGGAGCGCCTGGAGGCGGCGGTGCGCGCCAGCCTGTGGCTGGGCGCCCTGCGCGAGGCGGGCACGGGGCGCCTGCTCGGCCTGGCGCGCGTGGTGGGCGACGACGTGAGCATCGCCTGGCTCCAGGACCTGCTCGTGCGCCCCGAGGCCCAGCGCCAGGGCCTGGGAGGCCTGCTGCTGCGCGCAGCCCTGGAGCGCTTCTCCCATGTGCGCCAGTTCCAGCTGCTCACCGATGCCGATGAGGGCACCGAGGCCTTCTACCGCTCGGTGGGCCTGGTCAGTGCCCAGCAGGAGGGGACGGTGTGCTTCATGCGGCCCCTGCCTCCCCCGCCCGCGCCCCGGGCCTGAGCCGGGCTCCAGGGCAGGGGCGGCCGGGCCATCGGCCGGGCATGACGAAGGCCGCCGGCCTCAGGGGAGGCGGCGGCCTTGTGCTGCCGGTCGGAGGCGGGCGCTCAGATGTTGCGCGTCACCTTTCCGGCCTTGAGGCAGGACGTGCACACGTTGAGGCGCTTGGGAGCACCGTCCACGAGAGCACGCACGCGCTGGATGTTCGGGTTCCACCGGCGGTTGGTCCGCACGTGGGAGTGCGAGACGCTCTTGCCGAAGATGGGGCCCTTGCCGCAGACGTCGCACACAGCAGCCACGGTCTCACTCCTGATCTTCAATGCTTGAGCACTCGAGCCGACCGGCCCGGCGCTAGGTCCACCGCCCAGCGCAGAGGCGCCGGGCAACCCGCATACAATAGCGGACGCCGCCGAGCGCCCCCAAGCGCCGTGGGCGTGTGCTCAGGCACATGAGTGCCGTGCGGGCCCATGGTGCTGACCAGCCCCGATGGGACAAGCGGGAATCTACCGGGTAGCCTGAATATTCGGGGACTGTGGCTGCGGCCCGGTACCCGGCGCAGATCAATGAGTGAGGAGGCGGTGATGGCCCAGCCTGACGGAAGCGGCCCGGTCCTGCCCCGTGCTGTGCCCGAGGCCGTCGATGGGGCCGTGCTGCGCCGCTGGTTGGCCCTGGCCGAGGACGTCGCCGCCGAGGTGCGCGACCTGGTGGACTCCCTCAACGTCTTCCCCGTGCCCGATGCCGACACCGGCACCAATGTGCTGCTCACCCTGCGCTCCGCCCGCGACGCCCTGGCCCGCCTGCCCCGCGCCGCCGACGCCGCCCAGGTCTCCCGCGCCGCCGCCGACGGCGCCGTGCGGGGCGCCCGCGGGAACTCCGGCCTGCTCATCTCCCAGGCCCTGGCCGCACTGGCGGACATCTGCGCGCAGGCCCCCGACCCCTCGCGGCTGCGCCCCGTCGAGCTCGTGGCCGTCTACGAGCGCATGGCCTCCACCACCTGGGCGGCCATCTCCCGCCCCGTGACCGGGACCCTGCTGAGCGTTGCCCGCGATGCCGCGGCAGCGGCCCGGGCCGGCATGGAGGAGTCGGCCCCCTCCGCCCCGGCCACGGTGGGCTCCATCGCCTCGGCCGCGGCCTTCGGCGCCCAGGAGTCGGTGGTGGAGACCGCGGGACTGGGCCACGGGCCGGTGGACGCCGGCGGGGCGGCCCTCATGCTGCTGCTGACCTGCCTGTCCGACACCATCGAGACCAGCACGGACGGGATCGGCTCGGGGCCTCCGGCCGGCCGGGGGGAGGAGGGCCTGTGGACGCGGGCCCCCTACACGGCGGTGGCCCGCCAGATGATCGCCGACCTGGCCGAGGGCGGGGCCCTGCACGGCCCGGCCTCGCCGGCCCGGGGCGTGTCCAGCGGCGAGTTCGAGGTCATGTACCTGCTGGAGGCCACTGCGGCGCAGGCGGAGCAGCTGCGCCACGACCTGGAGGCGCTGGGCGACTCGGTGGGCGTCGTGGGCACCCCCGATGCCCTGGGCGTGGGCCTCTACCAGGTCCACGTCCACACCGACACCCCCCGGGCGGCGCTGCCCCGCCAGGGGAGCGCCCGCCAGATCTGCATCCACCACCTCCACCCCACCGCCCTGGTGATGGCCACCGCCGAGCCGCCCTCCCCCTGGGGACCGCACTCCTCGGGGCCCGACGGGCGGGTGGTGTCCTTCGAGCGCCTGGCCGCCCGCAGGGCCGAGCGCAAGGCCCAGTCGGTGCGCACCCACCCCTCCCAGGCGGCCATGCCCCGGCCGGCCCCCCCGGTCCCGGCCGCCGCCCGGGCGGGGGCGGCCGGCCTGCCCGCCGCCCCCGCCCGTGATCAGGGCGTGGGCGTCATCGCCTGCACCCGGGCCCCGGGGCTCATCGAGCAGCTGGCCCGCTCCGGCGCCGCCGTGGTCATGGACCCCGACCGCGACGGGATCGTGCGCGCGGCGGGGGATCTGGGAGCGCCCCAGGCGATCGTCCTGCCCTGCGACCCGGCCTGCACCGAGGCCGCCCATGAGGCCGCCCGCCTCCTGGCCGCCCGCTCGGCCGCCGCCTCAGCGGGCCGCCCCGCCGCCCCGGGCCACGCCGCGGCCGCGCACGCGGTGGGGGAGAGCGGATCCCAGCAGCCCGAGGGCATCCAGCTGCTCGTCTGCGACACCGACGACGAGGCCCGCGTCCTGGCTGCCGCCGTCGCCGTGGCCGGGCGCTCGGGGCAGACCGAGGTCTCCGACCTGGCGCGCCGGGCCTGGAGCGCCTCGGCCAGGCTGCGCACCATCGGCCTGAGCGGGGCGCAGGCCGAGCCGGAGGCCGTGGCCCGCACCATCGCCTCGGCCCTGCGCCCCGATGACGAGCTCCTCACCGTCATCACCGGCCGCCACGCCGGCGGCGATGTGGGCGTCCTGGCCGCCGGTGCCGCGGGAGCGGTCAGCGGGGTCCTCGAGGCCGATATCGAGGGGTCGGCCTCCGCCGGCGGGCTGGAGGTCGCCGTCCACGCCGGGGGCCAGGAGTCGCCCGACGTCCTCATCGCCATCGAGTAGAGCCGCCGCAACCCATCACCGCGCATGAGACCACCGGCACCACCCTCCTCCGCAGCGCCGCGGCGCGGCGCCCTGCCGCTCCTGGACCGCCCCCTGGAGCGGCTCGTCGGCAGGGCCACCGCCAAGCAGCTGGCCGCCCAGGGCCTGAGCACCGGGGCCGACCTGCTGCGCCACCTTCCCCGGCGCTACGAGACCTGGGGGGAGCTGACCGACCTGCGCGTGCTCAAGGACGGCGAGCAGGCCACCATCCAGGCCCAGGTGGTGCGCTCGGCCTCGCGCCGCACCCGCTCCGGGCGCCCCCCGGCGCTCATGGAGGCCACCGTCACCGACGGCGCCTCGACCATGGGCATGGTCCTCTTCGGCTCCCCGGGCCAGATGAAGGCCAGTGCCGAGCAGCTCAGAGCCGGGACCACCGTCCTCCTCAGCGGCAGGGTCGGCCTGCACCAGGGCCGCAAGCAGCTGGCCTCCCCGAGGTTCCAGGTCCTCGACGAGCTCGACCGGGCCGAGCGCGAGGCGCTCCTGGCCCGCCCCATGCCCATCTACCCGGCCACCGACGCCCTGCCCTCCTGGCGGGTGGCCAAGGCCGTGCGCACCGTCCTGGACCAGCTCGGCCCCGACGACGTTCCCGAGCCCCTGCCCGAGGATATCCGCCGTCAGGCCGGGCTCATCGACGCCCTGACCGCCTACCAGTGGGCCCACCGCCCCCAGGACGCCCACCAGTGGCGAGCCGCCCGCGCCCGGCTGCGCCACGAGGAGGCGCTCATCCTCCAGGTCGCCCTGGCCCAGCGCCGCGCCCGCCACGAGGCCACCCGCACCGCCGTCGCCTGGCCCCGGCCCGGGCCCGACTCCCTGCGCGCCGACCTGGACGCCGCCCTGCCCTTCGAGCTGACCGCCGGCCAGCAGCGGGTCGGGGACCGGCTCGCCGCCGAGCTGGCCGGCACCGTGCCCATGCAGCGCCTCCTCCAGGGCGACGTCGGCTCGGGCAAGACCGTGGTGGCCCTGCGCGCCATGCTCCAGGTGGTGGGCGGCGGGGGGCAGGCGGCCCTCCTGGCCCCCACCGAGGTCCTGGCCGCCCAGCACTGCGACTCCCTGCGCGCCATGCTCGGGCCCCTGGGCCAGGCGGGCATGCTGGGCGGGGCCGAGCGCGCCACCCGCATCCACCTGCTGACCGGCTCGACCCCCGCCGCCCAGCGCCGTGCCATCCTGGCCGAGCTGGCGGGCGGGCAGGGGGCCATCGTCGTGGGCACCCACGCCCTGCTGTCCGACACCGTCCAGATCCCCTTCCTGGGGCTGGTCGTGGTCGATGAGCAGCACCGCTTCGGCGTGGCCCAGCGCGACGCCCTGCGCGAGCGCGGCGGGGCGGCCGACCCGGCCACCGGGCAGCGCCGCACCCCTCACCTGCTGGTGATGACCGCCACCCCCATCCCGCGGACCATCGCCATGACCGTCTTCGGGGACCTGGCCACCAGCGTGCTGGACGAGGCGCCCGCCGGCCGCAGCCCGGTGACCACCCACCTGGTGCCCTGGGAGCGCAGCACCTGGGTGGCCGGCATCTGGCGGCGCGCCGCCCGGGAGGTGGCCGCCGGCGGGCGCGTCTACGTGGTGTGCCCGCGCATCGACGCCGGGGAGGATGACGCGGGGCCCGAGGAGCAGGGGGCCGGGCACGGTGCCGGCCCCCTGCCACACGGCGGGGGCCGGGACGGCGGGGAGGGAGGCGACCCGGCCCCCGCCCGGCCCCTGGCCGCCGTCGAGGACTGGGCCGGGCGACTGCGCGCCGAGCCCGCCCTGGAGGGCATCGGCGTGGCCACCCTCACCGGCAGGATGACCAGCGCCCAGAAGGAGGAGGCCATGGAGGCCTTCGCCTCGGGGCGCGCCCCCATTCTGGTGGCCACCACCGTCATCGAGGTGGGCGTCGACGTCGCCGAGGCCTCGATGATGGTCATCCTGGACGCCGAGCGCTTCGGCCTGTCCCAGCTCCACCAGCTGCGCGGGCGCGTGGGCCGGGGCCGGCGCGAGTCCCTGTGCACCGCCGTCACCGGGGCCCAGGTCGGCAGCCCCGCCTTCCACCGCCTCAAGGCCTTCGCCTCCACCACCGACGGCTTCGCCCTGGCCGAGGCCGACCTGGAGCTGAGGGCCGAGGGCGACGTCCTGGGCGCCTCCCAGTCGGGGCGCTCCTCCGGGCTGGACCTGCTGCGCGTGACCCGCGACGCCGAGCTCATCGCCACCGCCCGGCGCCAGGCCGAGAGGATCGTGGCGGACGATCCCGGGCTCGATGAGCACCGGGCGCTCGCGGCCGCCATCGCCGACCGCCTCGACGAGGAGTCCCAGGCCTACCTGGAGCGCTCCTAGACCCCCTTCCCCGGGAGGCTGTGGATGCGGTCGGGCGCGGGAGGCGCTGCGGCCGTGAGCCAGGTGCTCGTGGGACAGCCGGGATGGCGGGCCTGGTGGGGCTGATCTGCTCGCCGGGGCGCCGCCTGTCGAGCCTCCGGGATGCCGTGGAGCACGTGCGACCGGGCCCGCGCCGGGAGGGCCTCAGGAGGCCTCGGGCTCGGCGAACCACAGGAGGGTCTCGCCGTACCTCTTGGAGGAGAAGCAGTGGAGCCCGGGGGGCCAGATCGGCTCGGGCGTGCGCGAGGAGCGCTCGACCACCACCACCGAGCCGGGCGCCAGCCACGGGTCCTGGTCCCGTGCCAGGGGGGCGAGGATGCCCGCCAGATCGGCCTGGCCCATGTCGTAGGGCGGATCCAGCAGCACCAGGTCGATCGGGGCTCCGGCGGGGCCCGCCAGGTAGGTGGCCGCCTTCGCGCCCACCGCGCGCACTCCCCGCAGCCCCAGGGCCCGCGCATTGCGCTGGCAGGCCTGGACGGCCGCGCGGGCCGAGTCCACCAGCGCCACCTCGGCGGCCCCGCGGCTGGCCGCCTCCAGTCCCAGCGCGCCCGAGCCCGCGCACAGGTCGAGCACGCGCGCGCCCTCGATGACCCCGTAGTGCTCCAGCCGGGCGAAGAGCGCCTCGCGGACCCTCTCGGACGTGGGGCGCGTCCCGGTGCGCGGCACCTCGATACTGCGCCCCCCGGCGCTGCCCGCCACGATCCTGGTCATGGGCCCGACCCTACCCGCCGTGCCCGGCCGCCCGGCGCCATCGCGCCGGGGAGGCGCAGCGGCAAGGGCCCGGCGGCCAGGTGTGATCCCAGCGTGATCCCGGCGTGCGTCCCGCCCCGCTGCGCACCGCGCCGCTACCGTGAGCCCATGAGCCTGGCCGTCTACCCTGGGAGCTTCGACCCGCTGACCCTGGGGCACCTCGATATCGCCGCCCGCGCCGCCGCCCTGTTCGGGACCGTCGTCATCGCCGTCGCGCACAACACCTCCAAGGCGGGCCGTCACCTGCTCAGCGCCGAGGACCGCCTGGACCTGGCCCGCC
This sequence comes from Actinomyces bowdenii, assembly GCF_017592395.1. Lineage (GTDB taxonomy): Bacteria > Actinomycetota > Actinomycetes > Actinomycetales > Actinomycetaceae > Actinomyces > Actinomyces bowdenii. The sequence goes on along the minus strand of NZ_JAGFOU010000009.1, from coordinate 20,944 downwards.
GGGCCACTGCCGATATGGGGGGCGTGGAGGTCGACCTCGTCCCCGGGCTGCTGGCCGACTACTGCCGCTCGCGCGGCGCCTCGGCCATCGTCAAGGGGCTGCGCAGCGGGACCGACCTGGACGCCGAGCTGCCCATGGCCCTGCTCAACCGGGACCTGGGCGCCCCCGAGACCGTCTTCCTGACCGCCGCTCCCGCCCATGCCCACATCTCCTCCTCCCTGGTCAAGGAGGTCGCCGCCCTCGGGGGGGATGTCTCCGGCCTGGTGCCCGGCGCCGTCGCCCACGCCCTGGCCCATGCCATGCGCCGCCAGGGCCACCCGGTACCCTGAAACCCGCGAATCGAGAGGAAGAACCGTGACGACCAGCCGTGACGCCGGAGACGACCTGCTGAGGATCCTCGATGAGCTCGACGAGCTCATCGCCTCGGCCCGCTCCATGCCCATGAGTGCCTCAGCCATCGTCAACCGCGAGGCCGCCCAGGAGCTCATCGCCCGGGCCCGCCGCTCCGTGCCCACCGCGGTGCACCGGGCCGAGGAGATCGTCGCCGACGCCGATGCCGTCCTGGCCCAGGGGCGCGAGGAGTCCGAGCGGCTGGTCACCCACGCCCATCAGGAGGCCGAGCGCCTGGTGGCCGGGGAGAACATCGTGCGCATGGCCAATGACCGCGCCGATGCCATCATCACCGCCGCCGAGGACAAGGCCTCCGCGCTGCGCCACGGGGCCGACGAGTACTCCGACAAGGCCCTGGCGGCCCTGGAGGGGGAGGTGGCCAAGATCGCCGAGCAGGTCCGCGCCGGCCGGGAGGTCCTGGCTGCCCGCCTGGAGACCTGGGAGGGCGAGCCGCTGTCCCAGCCCGCCGTCGGGGAGGTCCAGGAGCCGGTGCGCCGTCGGGCGAGCTGGTCGGTCGACCCCGGCCCTCTGCGCTGAATGCCCCGCCCCACCGACCACCACGCACCCTGGGGAGAAGACATGCCCGGACTGGTCATCGACATCGTGGACCTGCCCCGCCCCGCGGGCTCGGTCAAGCGCCTGCGCCTGAGCGCGCCGGCACCCGCCCGGCTGGGCAATGAGGTCATCGGCGTGCCCGAGGGCAGCGGCCTGGACATCGAGGTCACCCTGACCTCGATGGACGAGGGGGTTCTGGCCCAGGCCCGGGCCCAGTGCCGTATCCATGGTGAATGCGTGCGCTGCCTGCGCGACCTCGATGAGGAGCGCACCGTGAGCATCGATGAGCTCTACTTCCTGCCCGAGGCCATCGAGGCCCAGCGCGCCCAGGGCGATGAGGAGGCCGAGGATCTCCTGGAGCTGGGGGAGAGCACCCTGGACCTGGAGCCGGCCCTGCGCGACGCGATCATCCCCACGCTGCCCCTGCGGCCGCTGTGCCGCCCCGACTGCCCCGGGCTGTGCCCCGAGTGCGGCGAGCGCCTGGAGGACCTGCCCGCCGACCACCACCACGAGGTCATCGACCCCCGCTGGGCGGCCCTGGCCGGATTCGTGGACCGGGCCGCCGGCCCCGCGAGCCCCGGCTCCGAGGCCGGTGCTGACGACGCCGCGGGCCATGCCCCCGGCGGGGAGCCAGGTGGCGGGCGGCACCGGGGCGAGGGCGCCTGATGGCCCGGCGCCGCACCGCCCCGCCCGCGCGCACCGACACCGAGGCGCTGGTCTACCGCTGGGGCCCCGCCATTGACGCGCCGCTGCTGGAGCTGGCCCTGACCCACCGCTCCTGGGCCCATGAGAACGGCGGCCTGCCCACCAACGAGCGCCTGGAGTTCCTGGGGGACTCCGTGCTGGGCATCATCGTCACCGAGCACCTCTACCGCGCCCACCCCGAGGTCCCCGAGGGCCAGCTGGCCAGAATGCGCGCCGCCACCGTCTCCGAGCCGGCCCTGGCGGCCGTCGCGCGCGACCTGGGGCTGGGGGAGTTCATCAAGCTGGGCAAGGGCGAGGCGCTCACGGGCGGCCGGGACAAGGACTCCATCCTGTCCGACACCGTCGAGGCCCTCATCGGGGCCACCTACCTCACCCACGGCCTGGAGACGGCGCGCGCCGTCGTCACCCGCCTGGTCTCGCGCTTCCTGGACTCGGCCCGCACCCGTGGGGCGGGGCTGGACTGGAAGACCAGCCTGCAGGAGCTCACCGCCGCCCACCGCCTGGGCTCGCCCTCCTACGAGGTCAGCGGGGAGGGCCCGGACCACCACCGGGTCTTCTCCGCCCGGGCCATCGTCGATGGCCGGGCCATGGGCTCGGGCAGGGGCTCATCGAAGAAGGTGGCCGAGCATGAGGCCGCCGAGGCCGCCTATGCCGCGATCCTGGCCTCCCATGGGGACGGGGGACTGGACCTGCCCGGGGTCAATGACGCCCTGCGCGCCGACCTCAGCGCCCACCTGGCCGGTGAGGAGCGGGCGGGGCGGGCGGACCGCCGGGGGCGGGGCCCGGCCGGCGATGCCTGAGCTGCCGGAGGTCGAGTCCGTCCGCGCGGGCCTGGCCCGGCACCTGGCCGGGCGCACGATCACCGCTGTCGAGGTGCTCGACCCCAGGCCCCTGCGCCGTCAGGACGGTGGGCCGAGGGCCTTCTGCGACCAGTTGACCGGGCGGGTCATCACCGCGGCGGTGCGCCGCGGCAAGTTCCTGTGGCTGCCCCTGGACGATGGGCGGGCGCTGGCGGCCCACCTGGGCATGAGCGGCCAGCTCCTCGTGCGCGGGACCGGCGCCCCGGGCCCCGGCCGGAGTGCCGCGGAGGCGGGCGATGAGCGGGTGGGGGAGGCGCCCGCCGTCGCCGGCGGGGCGGATCCCGCGCCCTTCCTGGGGGCGGCGCAGGGGCCCCGGGTCGATATGACGGCCACCCGGGCCCCGAGCCTGGTGCGCGAGCTGTCGGTGCGTCCCAGGCACCTGCGCGCGCGCCTGCAGCTGAGCGCACAGCCCCAGGACCCCGGCACCGGGGCGGCCCTGGACCTGGTGGACCAGCGCATGCTCGGCGGGCTGTGGGTTGACGACCTGGTCCCCACCGCGGATGGGGCGCCCGGGGGAGTGGGGGACCGGGCGGCGCTGCTCCCCGCCGGCGCTGCCCACATCGCCCGCGATCTGCTCGATGAGGCCCTGGACCGCCGTGGTGCCATCGCCCGGATGCGGTCCTCGCGGCGCGCGGTGAAGTCCCTGCTGCTGGACCAGGGGATCGTCTCGGGCGTGGGCAACATCTACGCCGATGAGGGCCTGTGGGGTGCGGGCATCCACGGCCTGCGCCCGGGCACGGCCCTGGGCCCGCGGGTGAGCGGGCGCCTCCTGGAGGCGGTCGCCCAGGTGATGCGCCGGGCCCTGGCGGTGGGCGGGACCAGCTTCGATGCCCTGTACGTCGATGCCGAGGGGGCCGCCGGGTACTTCGCCCGCGAGCTGGCCGTCTACGGGCGCTCGGGCCAGGAGTGCCGCCGCTGCAGGGCGCAGTTGCGCTCGGAGGTCATCGGCGGGCGCTCCCACACCTTCTGCCCCCGCTGCCAGACCCGGCCGCGCCTGATGAGGGAGCCCCGCTATGGCGCGTCCCGCTCCTGAGGGCCTGCCGGCCCATGGCGGCTTCGAGCATCCCACTGATAAGCAGGCGCCTCCTTACTCCTTAAGCCGATCAGAGCGGCGAGGACCTTGTGTGCCGCTCGGGACGAGGTCGTGACGCTTGACCCGCGTGCAGATACCTCGTACACTCGTATCAACATGGCAGGCCCGCTTCTCTAGATGAGACGCGAGCCTGTTCTTCTGTTTCCCAGTGCTGGGGAGGCGAGGACGAAGAACGCATGAGCGCACTGGACAGTACCTACACCAAGCCGTTCCTGACGATTCCTGAGCAGATCCGGCGGTTGCGTGAGCGGGGCATGGATTGCGGTACAGACTCGTTCGCGTCAGGCGTCCTTGAGCGCTATGGCTATTACCGACTGTCGGGGTACTGGCACCTCCATCGAGCTCGGCCAGAGCCACCGGCGCCTCGTTTCGACGAGGACGGCCGCGAGATCCGTCTGGACTCGTTCCAGCCGGGAGCCACTCTCCGGCAGGTGGTCGCCTTGTATGAGTTCGACCATGAGCTCCGGACCCGCCTGGGTCGTGCGATCAGCATGGTCGAGACGGCGTTCCGCTTCCACATCGGACACCGGCTCGGTAAGGAAGATCGGTTCGCGCACCGGCATCCGGAGAAGCTCGGTGCGCTCAGGAAGTCGGACCCGGGCACATCGCCCGAGCCGACCACTGCCTATCTCGAGTGGATTGAGGAGTACGAGCGTCACGAGAGGCGGGCGAGAGGCGACTTCGTCGTGCACTTCCGCGAGGTCTATGGCCCGCACCTGCCGATCTGGGTAGCGACGGAGGTCATGTCCTTCGGTGTGCTGAGCGGCCTCTACAACCTGATGCCCCAGGCTGACCAGGAGATCCTGGCCGCGCGGTTCCAGATCCGCACCGCCAACGACAGGGGCGACCGCGGCGCTCTGAAAAATTGGCTCAACAACCTCCGGCACGTCCGGAACATTTGCGCGCACTACGGTCGACTATGGAACCGCACGTTCGACGTGGTCATCGACGCACCCGGGCGGGCGCGCAGGGACGCGAGCGATCTCCTGGCCCCGCTCGCCGACGGCGGGGTGGGCAACAAGCTTTACGGTGTGATGCTCATCCTGCGCCATCTCTTGTTGAGTATCGCGCCGGAGCGTCCCGATGTGGTCGACGTGGCAGATTTCATCGAGGACAGTTCGCAGGACATCGGATTTTCCATGAACCAGCTCGGGTTTCCCGACGGCTGGCGGAGCAGCCCGCTATGGGATCGTGACTTCACGCTCGATCCCTCGTCCATGCTGGCAGCCAGCCTGCTCGACCGAGTTGACTGCCGGACAGCCGCTGAGACGCGAACCGCGCTGACATGTGCGGATGTCACCGAGTCCGAGCGCGATCGAACCCCGGAGCAAGCGCAGCGAGCAATGAAGGCAGCCCAGCGCAGCTTGCTGCGGACCTATCTCAAGCACCGGGTCTTGATCGAGGTTGAACTGGGGAAGACCAGGCACTATCCCGCTTTCCAATTCCGCGACGGCAAGATTATCGACGCTCTCGCGGAGATCAACAAGGTGTTCGCAGCAGTCTGCGAGGACGTGGAGCCGACACTGGTCGCCGCGGCGCTGCTGGACTGGTGGCAGACGCCGTATCCTGGCTTGCCGAAGGGCCCGGAAGGCTCGAATCGATCGCCGGTCGACCTGCTGCAGTCGGTCTCCGAGCGGGACTTCAAGATGGCAATTGAGGAAGCGAGCGCTATGAGCGGCTTCGTTGCACCGACGCAGAGCTCGCTCCTGGGATAGTCGGCGCCACTCGGAGGGCCGGCCAGCCGATGCGCTGCGTGTCGGCGCTGGGCATGCGGCCCACCCGGTCTCACCGGCACCCGGGAAGCCTGGCTGGCAGACGGCAGACTGCGGGTCCGGGGGCATGCGGCATCCTTGCGCCATGGCCCCCACACCCTTCGCCACCAAGCCCACCCTGGTGGGCGAGCTGGTCACGCTGCGGCCGATCCGGGCCGAGGACGCCGACACCATCGACGCCCTCATCCGCACTGATCCCGAGATCAGCATCCTGACAGGGTCGGTCCACTCCTCCACCGAGCCGCCCATGGGCGTGGGCATCCCCGTGGGCGTGGGCATCGAGGAGCTGCGCGGCATCTACGGCAGGTGGGCCCAGGCGGAGGATCGCCTCGTGCTGGCCGTCATCGACAACTCCAGCGGGCGGATGGTCGGCGCGTGCTCCTGGACTGGGATGAGGCCAACCGGTCCTGCGGCTTCAGGGCGCTCATCGGGAAGCAGGGCCGTGGGCGCGGGCTGGGCACGGAGGCCACCCGCCTCATCGTCGAGCACGGCCTGGGCGCCATGGGCCTGCACCGCATCAGTCTGGAGGTCTATGACATCAACCCCCGGGCCCGTCATGTCTACGAGAAGGTGGGCTTCATCCATGAGGGCACCGGCCGCCAGGCCCTCCTGCTCGACGGCGAGTGGGTGGATGTCCACTGCATGGCGATCCTGGACCCTGAAGCCTGAGCATCGCCCCTTGTCCCACTCCCGGGATCACGCGGTGCTTGTGACCTTGATCCCCAGCGCTGGTAGTCTTCAGGCCATGCCGAACGCCCCTGCAGCGGACAGAGTCCGCGTCATGATCGTGGATGACCACGAGATCGTTCGCCGCGGGATCGCCGAGATCATCGACAGGGCCGACGGCCTGGATGTCGTGGCCGAGGCCGGTTCACGGGCCGAGGCGGTGCGCCGCGCCGAGCTCGTGCGCCCCGACGTCATCCTCGTGGACCTCCAGCTCCCCGACGGCACCGGCATCGAGCTCATGCACGAGCTGGGGGAGTCGGTGCCCGAGGCCATGCCCATCGTGCTGACCTCCTTCGACGACGACGAGGCCCTGGCCGAGGCGCTGCAGGCCGGTGCCCGGGCCTACCTGCTCAAGACCGTTCACGGCGCCGAGATCAGTGACGTCGTGCGGGCCGTGGCCTCGGGGCGGGTCCTGCTCGATGAGCGCACCGTCACCCGCCGCCGCGCCGACCACGACGACCCCACCGCCGACCTGACCAATGCCGAGCGCAAGGTCCTGGAGCTCATCGGCGACGGACTGTCCAACCGGGAGATCGGCGAGCGCCTGGGCGTGGCGGAGAAGACGGTGAAGAACCACATCACCTCCCTGCTGGCCAAGATGGGCCTCCAGCGGCGCACGCAGGTGGCCGCCTGGGTGGCGGGGCAGCGCGCCTCGGGCTGGCGCCGCGGCTGAGCCGGCTCCCCTGCGCCGGCCCGCCCGGGGCAGGTGGCGGTTGCACATCTTCAGGCCTCGGTGGGCAGTCCTCAGTGCGGGGATGGCCGTGATTCCGGGGCTCGGGCCCGCGTCAGCGGGATGAAGATGTGCAGCGCGGACGGAGCTGCACATCTTCGTGCCTCTGGGGGACTCCTGTGATGGGGGCATCGGCGGGATCGCGCCGATCGCTCATCTGGGCCGGGCGTGAAGATGTGCAGCCCCAGGAGCCCCAGGGGAGGGCGGGGCCATCCCCGGCTCCCGCAGCGCGGCTCAGGGCCGCTCCAGGGGGGCCCTCCAGGTGAAGCAGGTCCCGCGCCGGGCCCCGTCGGAGCGGGCCCGCGGGCCGATGACGAAGGATCCGCCGTGACGGCGCGCCCGCTCCGCCATATTGGCCGTTCCCGAGCGGCGCGTCACCCCCGGGTCGACCCCCACGCCGTCGTCGCGGCAGACGATCTCCACCACGGGGGCGTCGTCGGCAGCCGCATTCCCGGAGGCCGGCCCCAGGGCGGGGCCGGCGGCCCGCCCTGGCAGCACCCCGTCGATCTTGATATCCACGGTCACCGAGGAGGCGTGCGCGTGGCGGGCCACATTGCTCAGGCCCTCGCGCACCACCGCCACCATGTCGTCGGCCAGATCGGCATCCACCGCGGCCTCCACGGCCGCGATGAGCTCGTCCTCCTCCTGGCGCCCGGCCTGGGCCAGGCCGGAGCCGTCGACGCTGAGCAGCAGGGAGGGGGCGTAGCCCAGGGCGGTGCGCGCCAGGGAGGCCTCCCGGCGCAGGCGCTCGACAACGCTGACATCCTCGTCGCGGTCGCGCAGGGAGCGCACGATGGAGCGGATCTGGCGCACCGAGTCGTCCACCGCCTCCAGGGCCGAGGCCAGCACCGAGCAGACGGTCTCGCGGTCCAGCTCCTCGGCCTGGCGCAGCCGGCTCTGGGCCGAGGACAGCTGCATGCCGGTGGCGAAGAGCTGCTGGATGGCCAGGTCGTGCAGGTCCCGGCCGATGCGCGCGCGCTCGTCGAGCAGGGTGGCCATCTCCTCGGCGTGCTGGGCGTCGGCCAGCTCGAAGGCCATCGTGGCCTGCCCCGCGACCAGCTCGGCGATCTCCAGGTCCTTGTCGGTGAAGGGCGCGGCGTCCTGGGCGCGCAGCAGCAGCATCACCCCCACCCCCCGGCCCCGGTGGATCATGGGGGCGTAGAGGGCGGGGCCGAAGCGGGCCAGCTGGGGCAGGCGCAGGTCCCCGCGCTGCCAGGCCGCGGCCAGGGAGCGCACCACCATGCCCGTGCGCTGGGACAGGGTCGTCAGGGCCCTGCCCTGGGGCGGGAAGAAGGTGCCGATGAGGTCCTCCGCGTGCTCCCCCTCGGCGATCTCGCAGATCCAGGTATCGGCGACGCTGGGCAGGATGAGGGCGGCGGTGTCGGCGTGGGCGACCTCGCGGACCCGGCGGGCGATATGCGTCAGGGCGTCGTCCTCCTCGGCCCCCGACAGCAGCAGGGTGGTCAGCTCCTGGGACACCGACATCCACTGCTCGCGGTCGCGGGCCTCGCGGTAGAGGCGGGCATTCTCCACGGCCACGGCGGCGGCCTCGGCCAGGGTCAGGACGGCGTCGACATCGCTGGGGCCGAATCCCCCGGGCTTGTCGCACAGGTAGAGGCGGCCGTAGACCTGGCCGTGGACGCGCAGGGGAGCGCTGAGCAGGCTGCCGGCCTCCTCGTCCTCGATGGCGCCGGTGAAGGCGGCCGCACCGGACAGGTCGTTGTCGATGACCACGTCGGAGCCCTGCGGGCCGGTGGGGCTGACCCTGCCCGCCAGCAGGGCGAGCTCGTCGGCGGAGGCGGTGGGGGCGCCGCTGGAGACCGTGGTGCCCGCACTGCCCGTGGGCGACCCGCTGGCGGCATCGGCGCGGCTGAGGACGGCGATCGTGCCCCAGGCGGCGCCGGTGATGGAGCAGGCGGACTCCACCAGGCGGCGCAGTGCCTCGGGCACGCGCAGGGAGCCGGTCAGGCGCAGGGCCGCCTGGATGAGCTCGACGGTGCCCCCGTCCAGGCAGGGCCGGCGCCCGGGCTCCTCGGGGCGGTGGCGCGTGGAGGTCAGCTGGTCGGCGTGGACGGCGTAGGCCAGGCGGCGCACCCCCACCGGGTCATCGGGGCTGGGGCCGGTGGGGACCTCCAGGGCCAGGTCGTCGGGCACGCCGGGCAGGGCCAGGGGGATCTCCCCCGCCCCGGCCGGGGCCGCGCCGGGCCTCATGGCCCCGCCGGGCCCACCGGGGGCCGTGCCATCGCCCGGTGCTGCGGGGCCGGTGCGCTCACCGCGCGGCGGATGCGGCATCGCTGTCCTCCTGCCTCAGGGCCCAGCGGTAGGGCTCATGGGTGCGCACCAGCTCCTCGTGGCCGGCGCGGGCGATGATGCGGGCGGGCGCCTCGGGCCCGGCCTGCTCGGGGCGGCCCAGGACGATGATCTCCTGGGCGGCGTCCAGGGCGCTGAGACGGTGGGTGACGAGCACCACCCCCCGCTGCCCGCCGCTGCCCGCCGTCAGCAGATCCGTGACGAGACGGTCGGCGGTCGCGGGGTCCAGGTGCTCACCGGGCTCATCGAGGACCATGAGCGGGGCGGGCGCGGCCAGGGCCCGGGCCAGCAGCAGACGACGGCGCTCACCTCCGGACAGGGTCGAGCCGCCGGTGCCGATGAGGGTCTCCAGGCCCTGGGGCAGGCCCTCCAGCCATGCCCCCAGCCCGGCGCGGCCCAGCAGCTCGCGTGCCTCCTGGGCGGTGACATCCCCGCGGGCCACGCGCAGGTTCTCCAGGACCGTGGTGGCGAAGACATGGGCGTCCTCGGCGGTCAGGCTGATGCGCCGGGCCGCCTGCTCGCGGCTCATGGACCACGGCGGCGTGCCGTCGAGCAGGAGGGTCCCGCCCCGGGGCTCCAGCAGGCCGGCGAGGGTGAGCATGAGGGTGGTCTTGCCGATGCCCGAGGGGCCCACGAGTGCCAGGCGGCTGCCCGGGGCCAGGTCCAGGTCGATGCCCGAGGCCAGGATCGGCCCTCCGGGCCAGCCCACCGCCAGGCCCCGCGCCGTGAGGCGGGGGCCCGATCCGCCGGCGGGGCCAGCGGGGGAGGCCGGCGGGGCCCAGGATGCTGCGCCATCGCGGTCCGGGGCCGTACCCGTGCCGGCGGTGACGCCCGCGCTGGCCGGGGCGGTCGCGGCGGCCCGGGCGCCGTCGATGAGCTCCATGATGCGCCCGGCGGCTCCGGCCGAGCGCACGAGCTGGACGCTGGCCGGCCCCAGGGCCGCGGTGGCCTCGAAAGCGGCCAGGGGCAGCAGGACGATGACCGCCAGCCACTGCCCTCCCAGCTGCCCGGAGGCGACCGCCGGGATGCCCACCAGGAGGCTGCCCAGGACCGCCAGGCCCAGGGCCAGGGTGTCGATCATGGCCGCCATGGCGGCGGGCCGGGCAGCCAGGTCCCGGGTGCGCCCCAGGTCGCGCTCCAGGCGCTCCAGGGCCCCCAGCGCCTGGTCCAGGCGCGAGTCCACCGCCAGCTGGGAGCCGGACTCGGTGATGGCCACCACTGCGGCGGACAGGTCGGTGGCGCCCTCCTGGCGGGCCAACTCGGCCAGGCGCGCCGAGCGGATGGACAGCAGCGGGCCCCCGATCCCCGCCAGCAGCAGGCAGGCGGCGATGATGAGCCCGGCGGGCCAGTAGACGAGCCCCATCGCCAGGGCGGTGCCCGCCCCCAGGACGGTGGCCACCGCCATGGGCAGGTAGGCGCGCACCACCACATCACCCACGGCATCGACGTCGGTGCCCACGCGCGCCAGCACATCCCCCCGTCTCAGGCCGGCCACGGTGTCGGCCCGCGCCGAGGCGAGGATCTCGTAGAGGCGGGCCCGGAGCTCCCCCATGCCCCGCAGGGCGGTGTCATGGGAGGCCAGGCGCTCGCAGTAGCGCAGCACGGAGCGCGAGATGCCGAAGAGCCGGACCATCACCGGGGACACGCCCAGGGCCACCACCTCCGGCACCTGGGCGGCGCGCGCGATCATCCAGGCCGCCACCCCCGCCAGCGCGATGGCGCTGGCCATGCCCGTGGCACCGAGCGCGACAGCCGCGGCCGCCCTGGCCCTGCTCAGGTCCAGCAGGGCCACCGCCCGCCGCAGCGCACGGCGCTCTGGAGCCGACAGGATGCCCCTCATCGCGCCACCCCCCGACCGGCCGGGGAGGCGGGGCCCGGTGACTCCTGGGAGCGGGGGAGTGCCCCGGCCCGGGCCGGGCCGGGCCGCGCCGCCGGCGATGGCCGGGCGCCATCGTCGGCAGCGGCGCCGTCGGGCGCGCCGGGGCGGACCTCGATGACGTGATCGGCCAGGGCGACGAGCGCGGCGCGGTGGGCGATGACCAGGACGGTGCGGCCCTGGGAGGCCAGGGCGCGAACGCCGTCGAGCACATGGGCCTCACTGGCGGCGTCCAGGTGCGCGGTGGGCTCATCCATCACCACCAGGGGCGCAGGGCTGGCCAGGGCCCGGGTCAGGGCCAGGCGCTGGCGCTGCCCCAGGCTCAGGCGCACCCCGCCCTGGCCCACCATCGTGTGCCAGCCCCCGGGCAGCTGGTCGAGCACCTCATCGAATCCGGTGATGCGGGCGGCCTCGACCAGGGCATGGGGGACGTCGCCGGCGGCCGGGGAGGAGCCCGGCGCGGCGTCCGCGGAGGCGCCCAGCACGTTGTCCAGGACACTGCCCGGGACGATGACGGGGCGCTGGGGCACCCAGGCGATCTGCTCCCACCAGCCGCCCGGCTCGACCTCGGCCAGGTCGGTGCCGGCCGGGCCGGTGCCCGCATCCTGGCCGGCGGGGCGCAGCAGGACCCGGCCCTCGTCGGGGGCGAGCAGGCCCAGCACCACCTGGGCGGTGGTGGTCTTGCCCGCGCCAGAGGGTCCGGCCAGGGCGGTGATGCCACCGGCGGGTATCCGGGCGCTCAGGCGGTGGGGGGCCCACCGGCCGCGCGCGCGGACCCCGATGCCCTCCAGGTGGATGTCCGTGCTCCCCAGGGCGGGGGCGGGCCGGGTGCCGCGCGCTGGCAGCGGGGCCTGCAGGATCTCGAAGACGGCCTGCGCCGCGGCCACGCCGTTGGCCGAGGCGTGGAAGTGGAAGCCGACCTGGCGCAGCGGCTGGTAGGCCTCGGGGGCGATCATGAGGACCAGCAGGGCGGTGGGCAGGTCCATGGTGCCGTAGATGAGGCGGAAGCCGATGGCCACCGCGATGATCGCCACTGACAGGGTGGTGAGGAACTCCAGGACCGCCCCGGACAGGAAGGCGACACGCAGCGTGGACATGGTGGCCAGCCGGTAGTCCCGGCCCAGGGCGCGCACGCGATCGGCGGGGCCGCGCTCGCGGCCCAGGGCCTTGAGGGTGGGCAGGCCGGCGATGAGGTCGAGCACCTGGCTGCCCAGGCGCTCCATGGTGGCCAGGCGCTCCTGGGAGAAGCTCTGGGTCATCCGGCCGATGAGGATCATGAAGATGGGGATGAGGGGGATGGTGAGGATGACGGTGATGGTGGAGGGGAGGTCCTGCGTGGCCAGGACGGCGATGGTGGCGGGGGTGACGGTGGCGGCCAGGAGGAGCTGGGGGAGGTAGCGGGTGAAGTAGGGCTCCAGGTCCTCCAGGCCACGGGTCAGGACGGTGGCGGTGGAGGCGCCGTGCTCGGCCTGCCAGCGCGGGCCCAGGGCGGCGGCGTGCTCCAGGGCGGCGCGGCGCAGCTCGATGATGGTGCGGGTGGCGGCCCGGTGGGCCAGGGCCTCCTGGAGGTAGAGGACCAGGCAGCGGGTGGCGACGACGATGATCAGCCCTGCCGCCATGGCCCCCACCCGGCCGGTGGCCCCCGGTTGCAGGATCACCGGGGCGATGGCCCGTGAGATGAGGACGGCCTGGGCCACCACCAGGCCCGCGGTGAGGATGCCGGTGATCGTCGTGATGACGATGTACCGGCGCGCGGCGCGGGCGTGGCGCAGCAGCCGAGGGTCGAGTGGCTTCACCCGGCCAGTCTAGTGGGGCCTGGGACGAGGGTCCCGCATGGCGCTGAGTGCCGACGTCCTCGTGCTGCGCCCGCCGCCCTCCCCGCCCACAGGGCCCCAGGGCCGGGCGCGCGCATGGTCAGGGGAGCGCGGTGCCCAGCCCGCTATCAGGCTCGGGTGCCAGGCTCGCGGCCATGCCTGTTGATTCCTCTGCGCCGTCGCCGTTCCCGCTTGAGCAGTCCACCTGGGCCGAGGCCGATTGGCCGCTCGGCACCCACCTGGGGCCCGACGGCGTGACCGTCGCGGTCTGCGCCCCGGCCGCCACCCGCGTCCAGCTGGAGGTCTACCCCGAGGCCCTGGGGGCGGGGGCCTCCGCTGTCTTCCTGCCGGCCCGCGGCGCCGATGGCGTGTGGCGGGCCAGGATCGGGGGCCTGGGGGCCGGGGCCCTGCTGGGCTGGCGCGTGTGGGGCCCCAACTGGCCCTTCGACGAGGCCTGGGTGCCAGGCTCCGCGGCGGGCTTCATCGCCGACCTGGATGAGGACGGCAATCGCTTCAACCCCAACAAGGTCCTGTTCGACCCCTACTCCCGGGAGATCACCCACAGCGCCTTCACCGACGCGCTGGGGGAGCTGGGCGTCAATGATGGCGTGCTGGGGACGGGGGGCGATCTGGTCGACGGCGTGCCGCGCCGTCAGATCGACACCGGCCCCTACGCGCCCAAGGGCATCGTGGTGGAGGAGACCGGGGCGGGGGGCCGCATCCCCAAGCCGCGGATCCCGGCCGAGCAGGCGATCATCTATGAGGCCGGGGTGCGGCAGCTGACCGGCCACCCCTCGGCCGCCCGCCTGAGCGAGCTGCTGGCGGGGGAGTCGGGCTTCGAGGACGTGGTGGACATCCCCGAGGAGTACCGGGGCACCTACCGGGGCGCGGGGATGCTCGCCCCCTATCTCAAGGCCGCGGGCGTGACGACGGTGGAGCTGCTGCCGGTCCACGAGACCAACGCCTCGGAGTCGGGGCGCTCGGGTGCCACGAACTCCTGGGGGTACATGACCCTGGCCTTCTTCGCCCCCAGCCGGCGCTACGCCGCGGACCGCAGCTGGGGCGGGCCCACCCGGGAGTTCAAGGAGATGGTGGACGCCTTCCATGCCGCGGGGATGGAGGTCTACCTCGACGTCGTCTACAACCACACGGCCGAGGGCGGCAACTGGAACGGCGAGGTGACGACCACCGGCTTCACCAGCCTGGGCGGGTTCGCCACCGCCGAGTACTACCAGCTCACCCGGGACAAGATGCTGGTCGACGGCGCCACGGGCACCTCCAACCAGGTGAACTTCTCCTCGCCCGCGGCCCGGCAGCTGGTGCTGGACTCCCTGCGCTACTGGTGCTCCCAGATGGGCGTCGACGGCTTCCGCTTCGACCTGGCCACGGTGCTGGGGAGGATGCCGGGGGAGGCCGAGCCCGATGACTGGGGCAATCTCAAGCGCTTCTTCAGTGATCATCCGCTGCTGACGGCGATCGCCGAGCTGGCCGAGCAGGAGCATGTGGAGGTCATCGCCGAGGCCTGGGACCTGTGGGGCTATGAGGTGGGCAACTTCCCGCGGGGCTGGGGGGAGTGGAACGGCCGCTACCGCGATGCCGTGCGCCGCTTCACCAAGGGCGATGGCAACACCGGCGAGTTCATCGACATGGTCAACGGCGACTACCACCACTTCGCCGATAACGGCGGGCCGCAGAAGTCGGTGAACTTCATCGTGGCCCATGACGGCTTCAATATGGCCGACCTGGTGAGCTACCAGGCCAAGGTCAATGATCAGCCGGCGCCCTTCGGGCCCTCCGACGGCGGCAGCGATGACAACATGTCCTGGGACTCGGGGGGTGACCAGGCGCTGCGCCGGCAGCGGCTGCGCAACCTGTGGGCGATCCTCCTGCTCTCGCGGGGCGTGCCCATGGTGGTGGCCGGGGACGAGATGGGGCGGACCCAGAACGGGAACAACAACCCCTGGGCGCTGGACACGGTGGCGATGCTCAACAACTACGCGATGGTGGCCACGAGCGCCCCGCAGCGCGTGAGTGTGGAGGACGGATCGGGGGCCGCCTACCACGACAACCTCGGCGCCTTCGACTCTGAGAGCGCGCGGGTCAACCCGCTCTTCCGCTTCGCGACCTTCCTCATGCGCCTGCGCCATGAGCATCCCGCGCTGCACCAGGCGAACTGGGGCGATGACCAGGTCGGCGGCGATGATGTGTCCTACCTGTTCCGTGCCCCTGATGGGGCCGGCTCGCCGCAGGAGGGGGATCGGGCGCTGGCGATCCATATCGATGCTCCCGGGGAGGCCTTCTGGGTGATGGTCAACATGGCTGGGGAGTCGGTGGACTTCCAGTTGCCTGAGGCCGGTGGGGGCCGGGTGTGGCGGCGCCTGGTGGATACCGCGGCGTGGGCGGAGCGGGAGTCGAACTGCTGGCGCGAGGGCACGGGCGAGGTGCTCAGCGGAAGGCAGTCGGTGGCCGCGTGGTCGGTGGTCGTCTGCCTGGCGGGGCCACCAGCGCAGGGCTGAGCGGGGCGCTCGGGGCGGGCGTTAGTCGTACTCCTTGTGATCGCCTTATCGAGTGCCCACCACTCCCATGATTGGGAGGATGCGTCGCTGTCCATCTCCACTCCTTCTGCGGTGGCGATCATGGGGCGGGCACCTGCATCGTGTTGGTGGCAGAAACCGGCTGGGATCCTGCAGGTAGTGCCGCGGGGTGTGTGAGAGCTCGTCAAGATCTCCTGGGTCCGCGGGGTCGCCGTTGGCCACTGCGGTGAGCACCCGCAGCGTTGATGCGGGCAGGTGATCGCGCAGGGGGAGATTGAACGAGTAGTAGTAGTGGCAGCTCATCGGGTTCTTCCTCTCGGCAGGTGCAGGTTGGTGGGGGCCTGATATTGGGTTCTTGGAAGCGGTGGTGCCTGTGTACTGCGGAATATGGTGGGCTGTCGGCGCTTCGTTCCGTACGTGTGATCGTATGGAGTGAGTTGCCGTGATATGTCCTTCGATGTGCTGCTGAGCAGGCAGTGTTAGTGGAAGTACTGGGGGTACTCGATGTAGGGGTCGTGCTCGTCGTGGTCGACCCAATTATCAAGGACCTCTTGTGGTGTAATCCCGGGTGTGAGGACAGTGCGCCCGCTGAAGGAGTTGTCGGTGTACCACAGGGTGAGGTCCGGGTCTGGGTGTATGGAGCGGACCCATGCCGCAACTTCTGTCGACTGCTCCGGGAGTCCATCAATAGATATCATATCATTGTCGCGGAAATGATATATCAATAATGTTGGCGCATGAGGAAAAGAGATTGTAGTGTGTACGTCAATGGGGTTTCCTTCTGGTTTATGTGTCGCGGTAAAAAGTAGTGGCATCGAATGTTGTCTGATTCTGGTGGATGGTAAAAACTATGCGTCTGACGCCCATGCTTTGAATCCTCTTTTGTTTAGGGGATGAGCTGGACTTTGAATAGAATGCTGGGGCTCAGGATGGTCTTAGGTGGGTTCTCGTTCGATATCGCTCCCTAGGGTTCGATTTTGGTGCTCATATGCTCAGCTGTAGGGTGTGATTCGTCTTGTTTTGAGACTACTGAACCAGTTCTGGCGTAAAACTTGATCATTCTGGTCGCTAAATGAACTGGGCCTGATTAATCTGAGCGTAGTCGCCATCTATTCATGGAGTTGAGATTGGCTCGCGCCTATGCGTCGATCTGGCGGAGGAGGTTGTTGGGTGGTAATTGGTTGTTGAGGATGAAGTTGGTGAAGATCGGGGTGGCTTGTTCTGCGGTGAAGATCTCTTCTGGGTGGAGGTGGAGGGTGAAGGGTTCTTTACCGCCGTTGTCCCAACTGAGGGTGATCCAGGCGTCTGGGGTGTGGATGGGCTCGCGTGCCACTGTGTACTGCCGGTAGCCGTCGGTGGGGTGGGGTACTCTGATTTCTAGGGTCATGGCGTCATGGGAGCCGCCTGCTTGGATGTAGTACTGCTCGGGTGGGTCTGGGGGCATGTCTTCGGGGAAGTTGATGCCCTCTGGTAACTGTTCGACGCCGAGTGCGAAGTGGCGTGCATCGCTTAGGAAGGTCGGGTCGTTCAGGTCATGTGTGATCTTGTCGGCGACTTCCTGTGGGGTTTGGGGGTTCATGAAGGAGCGCCTGATGCCCAGTCCTTTGGATGCGGTCCAGGTGGTGAATCGTCGTTGTCCTGGTGGGATAGGGGTGACTAGTGAGCGTGGTTGTGTGATGGCGCCCTGCTCCAGGCCTGGCCAGCTGCTGGGTGGGACGGTGATGCGGCGCAGTAGATGTGCTGGTGGGAGCTGGTTGTTGATGATGTAGTCGCCGAAGACTGGGATGGCCTGCTGGCCTGTGAAGATCTCCTCGGGGTGGCGCTTGACGGTGACGATCTGTGTCTTGTCGTTCTCCCAAGACAAGGGCACCCAGGCGTCCGGATCCCGGACGGGCTCACGTGCCACCACATAATGGGTATAGTCCTCCTTCGCGTTGGGGACCCTGACCTCGATAGTCAACGCCTGAGACGAACCAGAAACCTGCATATACGAATACTGCTCCGGGTTGTCGGCAGGAAGGTCGTCAGGAAAATCAATGCCCTCAGGGAGGGGCTTAACGGCGTAGGTGAAGACCGCTCCAGGCCGAAAGTACTTAGGATTCGTCAGGTCGTGCGAAACTTCTGTGAATATTCTCTCCGGGGTTTGATTGACTTTGAATATTTTGAAAACCCCATCTTCGGCGTCAATGTCCCATATGACGAACTTTCGCATTTCCTTTTCCTTTCGTCTCACTGTGCGGGTGGGAACTCTTGTCTTGGCACTTCAACAACCTCAACGTCTACGATGCTGATCTTTGTGCCGTCGCCAAGCGTCACCTCTGCAGGATTGTCTGCGGAGACGAGTTTGTCAAATGCCTTCTGTTGAGGTGTTAGTGATGCGCTTCCAGACTTGACTTCCAGGCCGATCCATCGTCCATCGTCTAATTGAACGAGTCTATCATAGAATCTGCCATGATTAACGCCTTCGATGCTTGCGCGATGCTTGCTCGATATTTCTCTCGAAATTCCTATGTCTCTCTTTTTTAACTTTCTTTGGAGTTCCTCCATTCCGGCTTGCTCGCTGAGTTCGTAATCTTGGGACCCCCCGTTTCCGTCGGTGAAATGGCCTTTGTCGTCCCTATTGTAGTAGCGGCCGGTGCTGGTTTCAGAATTCTGGTGAGATCTATCTTCTTGCGTGTCTGGCTCGCGAGAGGCGTCATAACTCCCGCGGTTCCCGTGATTGTTGTGGCTGCCCTCGTCTGGATCCTCTGCTCCGGCGGGGCCGTAGCGGCCTCCGCCATTGCCGGAGCCCCCGCGGCCACCGGAATGGCCCGCGGATCCGGATCCGCTTGGGCCGCCATGACCGGCCCCACCATGCCCACTGCCCCCGTGGCCCGATCCGCTGGCGCCCGAGCCCCCGCCCCTGCCCGAGGGCCCGGAGCCACTCTGGCCGTTAGTGCCACGGCGGGCGTCCGCGCCAGTATCGACGGGCTTGAGTGCTTGGATGCCGCTGACTGCTTCAAGGCGGCGTGTTGATCAGATTTCTTGGATGACCATAAGGTGGGCGGTCGGTGCTTCTTTTAGCATGGGTGATCGTATGGAGTGAGCTGCCGTGATGCGCCCTTCGATGTGCTGCAGAGCAGGCAGTGTTAATGGAAGTACTGGGGGTACTCGATGTAGGGGTCGTGCTCACGGTGATCGACCCAATTATCAAGGACCTCTTGTGGTGTGATGCCAAAAAAAAGGATTGTATGACCAGAGAAATACTCGTCTGTGAACCATAGCTCTAGAGATGGATCTGGATTTGTGGCACGGATCCAGGCGGCGACCTCGGCAGAATTGAATGGATTTCCATCGATGTCAATCATATGGTTTCCGGAGAAATGATGTACCATGAATGAAGGTGCGTCTATAGGGTCAATGTTTGCTCCTGCATCGGAATTCATGTCCCTCCTCGTCTCTTTGTAGGTCTGGCATTCCGGCCATTTCTGTTGAGCCTCCTCGATGAATGTTTCGGCGTCGAAGATGGTCTGGTTGGGGTTCATGGTGATGATCATGTAGCCAGTTCCCATCCTGTTTCTCCTTATTGAGTGTTAGGGAATGAGTTGCACTTCGAAGGGTGTGTTCGGATTGAGAATACCCTGGAGCCTTTTGGTGAGAAAAGCCTGAGCTTCGGGTGTGTTGGTGACGATGACTAGTTTGTTGACGGGGTTTCCTGGTGATTGGATAACCTCCTCGTATCTCCTCATCTGGTCGTCGAACTTTGCCATGCTGCTGTTCTGAATGAACGGTTCTGCGTTTCCTTCGTGGATTGCCTTGGGGCCGCCGCCGCTGTGCTTGGCGTCCCATGCGGTGTAGGCGGTTCCGTCGGGGGTGACGGAGTCGGCGAAGACTGAAGTTTTACCATCATCCGCTACTAGTTTTCTTTCAATGTCCGTTCCCAGGACTCTGCGTTGATAGTCATAAGCTGCGGTCTTCGGTTTGGCGATCTGGGTTTCCAGGTTGTTGAACCAGTTCTGGCGAGCGACCGGGTCGTTCCAGTCGGGGTGCGATCCGGGTGGGGGAGCCCCGCCTCCGCCGTCGGCCCCGCCGGATCCTCCGCGGCCACCGGAGTGGCCCGCGGATCCGGATCCCCCTGGGCCGCCATGACCGGCCCCACCATGCCCACTGCCCCCGCGGCCCGATCCGCTGGCGCCCGAGCCCCCGACCCTGCCCGAGGGGCTGGAGCCGGCCTGACCGTTAGCGCCGCGGCGCGCATCGGCCCCAGCGTCGACGGGCTTGAGTGCTTGGATGCCGCTGACTGCTTCAGGGTGGCGTGTTGATCAGATTTGTTGGATGACTATAAGGTGGGCGGTCGGTGTTTCGTTTTGTATGGGTGATCGTATGGAGTGAGCTGCCGTAATGCGCCCTTCGATGTGCTGCAGAGCAGGCAGTGTTAATGGAAGTACTGGGGGTACTCGATGTAGGGGTCGTGCTCACGGTGATCGACCCAATTATCAAGGACCTCTTGTGGTGTGATCCCAGGAAATAGAACGGTATGTCCGCTCAGGACGCCATCTAAGAGCCATAGGATATGGTTAGGATCCGGGAAGAGGGAGCGAACCCAGGCCGCCACTTCGGCAGCATGCTCGGGAGTGCCATCTACGGAGATCATGTGATTATCGGGAAAATGGTCGATCATAAACGACGAGGAATCTAGGAGGCTAATGTTCGCTCCCGCATCAGCAATGAAGTATTCTGTTTTTCTGTATGTCTGGCATCCAGGCCACTGTTGCTGAGCCTCCGCGATGAATGTGTTGGCATCGAAGATGGTCTGATTGGGGTCCATGGTGATGATCATGTAGCCGGTTCCCATTCTGCTCTCCTCATTGTATATTAGGGGGTGAGTTGTACTTCAAAGGGGATGTCTGCCCCTAGGATGTTTTGGAGTCGCTGGGTGAGATAAGCCTGAGCCTCGGGTGTGTTGGTGACGATGACTAGTTTGCTGACGGGATTTCCCGGCGATTGGATGACTGCTGCATACTTCCTCATGTTCTCGTCGAATTTTGCCATGCCACGATCCTGGACGAATGATGTTGCGTTTCCTTCGTGCATAGCCTTGGAGCCGCCGCCGCTGTGCTTGGCGTCCCATGCGGTGTAGGCGGTTCCGTCGGGGGTGACGGAGTCGGCGAAGACTGAAGTTTTGCCATCATCCGCTACTAGTTTTCTTTCAATGTCCGTTCCCAGGACTCTGCGTTGATAGTCATAAGCTGCGGTCTTCGGTTTGGCGATCTGGGTTTCCAGGAAGGTTATTCAGGGGTTGGTGTAGGTGTATAGGGCTAGGGTGGCTGTGATGGTTTCTTTGAAGGTTTCTAGCGGGCGCCTGTAGTCGTGGGATAGGATCTTCCATGATTTGATGTGTGCGATGGTTCGTTCGACGACGTATCGGATGTTGTTCAGGGATTTGTTGGACTGCTTCTGGGCCTTGGTGAGATCGCCGTTGGGTGGTTTCTTGTAGGGGACGGTAATTCCTGTACCGACGTAGCCCTTATCACCGATGCAGCAGGCGAGGTCGAGCCCCTCCAGAACGCCCGAGGCTGTGATGGCCTTGGCGTCATGGG
>NZ_JAGFOU010000008.1:34271-110914 GCF_017592395.1 Actinomyces bowdenii | reverse complement strand
GGATTCCGCAACCTCACCAACTACACCACCCGCAGCCTCATCCACGCCGGACGACTCAAGGACCACCTCGCAACCACCTAAAAGCGCCGATAAGCCCCACCTACCACACCCTCAAACACGAAGAGCCATTTTGTTAAGGGATTTGTTTCCCTACTTCCTACCCTGGATGGACTCAACGTTGGGCGGTTTCTTGTAGGGTAGCAGTGATTCCTGCTCCGGTGTAGCCTTTATCGGCGATACAACCGGAGGGGACACTCCCCTCCAGGCTGTCGGAGATGGTGACATCCTTGACGTCGTGGACAGCCCCCGGCAAGGGATCGGATACCCATAGCAGGCGCCCGGTGGGACTGCCCAGCACTTGCAGGTTGAGGCCGGTGCGGAGGCCTCTTCGACGGTAGCCGAGATCGGGCCCAGGGCTCTGGCGAGGATCCGTGTGATCACCGTGATCATCCGTGAGATAGTGGACTAGGACACTCTCATGACCTCGGCAACAGCCAATTCCACCAGGCGACTCAACTGCACCCCTCCAGGCCCGCGACACGCTTGGTCATGACGGCTCATTCCTGAGAGGTTCTCGTTTGCGATCCGATCCTTTCAGATCAAATGAGCCATCGCTCAGTTAATACAACGACCCCAGCACCCCTAAGAACGAACCCCGGAATAAGTTTGAAGTTTCAGCTTATGTACGACTTCGGGATTTGTGAATTCATATGACCCACCCACTTCTTGAAATGATCCAAATACTTGTAGCCGCGAATTTTTCGCTCCGCCTCAATGCATTCTTCCATCTTGCGATAAACGCCAATTGCAGCACCGCCGATATAGTTATCAATAGGCTTCGTATTGATAACTCGATGGACGTGGAGTGCTGCGATAAGGTCATAGAACGCTAGCAACTCTATGACCTGCAGGCGCTGATTGTCCGGAATTCCTTGCAGTCCCTTAGATATGTCAGCACCCTCAAGGTTTTGACGTACGATATAGAATCTTGCTTTAACAAAAGGCGGTTCACCATGTTCCCTGAGAAGATCTACTGTAACTAACGTGTTAGCGTTACTTAAGGCCCGTCGTTCACTTATTGCAGCCAGTGCGGACACAATCAACGCCACTAAAGAAATTAGGACGGCCACGACTTCCATTAAGTCCCCTTTCATTGCGTAATTAAAGTTGTTCCGAGGCTTGTTCCAGGAGCACTGGGGTCGGTGTATTAACTGATTGATGACTCATTTATCCGAAAGAACTGGACCGCAAACGAGAGTCTCTCAGGAACGAATCATCATCACTAATGATATCATAGAACCATGCAGGATCAAAATGAGCAGAACGCCCTGGCGCCAAAGATCATTCTAGACCCGTTCCAGGCGCTGCAGGCAATGTTGATGCATCTGCGCACCAACACCGGTCAGGAGGCGATCGCCGAGGTCATGGGGGCCTCCCAGCCCACGATCTCTCGGGTGATCGCGGTGGTCATCCGGATCATCGCCAGGGTCCTGGGCCCACTGCTGGCCACCGCCGAGCAGGTCCTCCGCACCGGCGCGCACATCATCGACGGCACGCTTCTTCCCTGCTGGAGCTGGAAGGACCAGCAAGGCCTGTCCTCGGGCAAGCACAAGCGCACCGGGGTCAACCTGCAGATCATGGTGGGCCTGGGCGGGCGGCTGCTGTGGACCTGCGACCCCCTACCGGGCTCCGTCCACGACGCCAAGGCCATCGCCACCTCCGGTATCCTGGAACTGATCGATCCCTCCCAGTGCATCACGGATAAGGGCTACACCGAAACCGGAATCACCGCACCCCAACGGTGAGCTCACCCAGGCCCAGAAGCAGGCCAACAAAGCACTGAACGAAATCCGATACGTCGTCGCGCGAACCATCGCACACATAAAATCCTGGAAGATCCCATCCCACAACTACAGAAGACCCCTGGACACCTTCAAAGAAACCATCACAGCCACCCCAGCCCTGCACGTCTACACCAACCCCTAAATAACTTTCCATTTAGACAATTCCCACTGGACCAGAAATCCAGGCCATCAGAATTCTCCAGGATTGACGTGCCCCCAGAGGCATCTTACGGTGAAAGAGCCTCGGGTCTCAGGGATGGGGCATGCACGAGGACCTGCGGACCACGACCGCACGGGTGAGCCTCGCGCCGTCAAAGGGGCCGATCTCCCGCACAAGAGGGGTGAGAACATGGCTCTAGGAAGCCTGGACGAGTTCCCCAGAGGATCTTCTCCGACGTCGATCGATGGCAGCGCGACCACCCCCGCCTGACCCGGGATGACGGCATCCTGGTCGCCTCCTGCACCACTGCGGGGACGATCGGCGCCCTCGCAGCGCGCGCCCTGCTCGCCGGCGCGGCCAGCCTGGGCCTTCTCCGCGGGATCTGGACGATCACCCGCACCCCTCACTTCACCTGGATCACATGAGAGAGGTCACACTTCCCGCGATAGCGCTCCTCATCCTGGGCGCCGTCGGGATCGTCGCGCTCCTGCGCCCCACGGCCACGGAGCCCACCGGCTGACGCCCCTGCCGCGGGCCCCGAGCGCCCCTCGACCGTCATGTCCGGCCGCTCCCCGCCGAGCGGGCGGATCCGCGCGTCGCCCACGATCCGCAGAATCATGCGGCTCTTCACACCGATTCCACAACTCACACGGACCTTGGTCGCATAAGGAACGGTTCGCAGGGCAGACTGGGGCGGTGAGGAGCGGCGGAACGTCCCGCCGGCTCCCGCCCACAGCACAGATGCGAAAAGGACCCAACGTGGCGCGCAGTATCTACATCGCCTCCCCCAACGCCGGGACCGGGAAGTCGACGGTGGCACTCGGACTGGTGGCCTCACTGACCAAAGTCGTCGCCAAGGTGGGCGTCTTCCGCCCCTTCGTGGAGTCGCGCGACAATGACGACTTCCTCAACCTGCTCCTGGCCCGCGCGAGCTCGACCACCCCGCCCGAGCAGTGCGTGGGCGCCACCTGGGACGAGTTCCACGCCGACCCCGAGGAGTCCCTGTCGCGGATCGTCTCGGCCTACCGCGCGATGGCCCGCGAGCACGACGTCGTCATCATCGACGGCTCGGACTTCACCGACGTCGTGGGCAATCCCGAGCTGGCCATCAACGCCCGCGTGGCCGCCAATATCGATGCCCCCATCCTCCTGGTCGTCTCCGGCGCCCACACCCCCGAGGATGTCGTGGGCAGCGTCGAGGTCTCCATCGCCGAGATCGCCGACAACCACGCCCGCACCGTGGCGGTCGTGGCCAACAAGTGCCGCCCCGAGACCCGCCAGGCGGTGGCCCAGGCACTGGCCGGCATCGAGGGCGTGGCCTCCACCACCCTGCCCGAGGTCCCGCTGCTGGCCGCCCCCTCCGTGCGCGAGGTCATGGCCAATGTCGAGGGCACCCTCATCGCCGGGGACCCGGCCCTCCTGGAGCGCGAGGCCGAGTCCGTCCTGGTGTGCGCCATGGACGTCTCCCACGTCCTGGAGCGCCTGAGCGAGGGCCAGCTGGCCATCGTGCCGGCCGACCGCTCCGCCGTCCTCATCTCCCTGGCCGCCGCCCAGGCCTCCTCCAGCTTCCCGGTGCTCTCCGGCCTGGTCCTCAACGGGGGCTTCCAGGTCGCCCCCCACGCCATGCGCCTGCTGGAGGGCCTGGGCATCTCCATCCCCGTCATCGCCTCCCCCCTGGACACCTTCGAGGCGGCCTCCCGGTCCGGCTCCCTGCGGGGCCTGCTGGCCCACGGCTCGGAGCGCAAGCTGGACGTCGCCGTGACCACCTTCGAGCAGGAGGCCGACGTCGAGGGGCTGCTGGCGGCCCTGGAGGTCGAGCCCTCCGGCGTCGTGACCCCCATCATGTTCCAGGCCGAGCTGGTCGAGCGCAGCCGCACCGAGCGCAAGACCATCGTGCTGCCCGAGCCCGACGACGACCGGGTCCTGCGGGCCGCCGACGCGATCCTGCGCCGGGGGATCGCCGACCTGGTGCTCCTGGGCGATGAGACCGCCGTGCGCGCCCGCGCCGCCGAGCTGGGCCTGGACATCGCCGCCGCCCGCGTGGTCTCCACCGAGGACCCCGAGCTGCTGGAGAAGTACGCCGCCGAGTTCGCCCGCCTGCGCGCCAAGAAGGGCGTCACCCTGGAGGACGCCCGCGAGAAGGTCCAGGACGTGTCCTACTTCGGCACCATGATGGTGCACATGGGCGATGCCGACGGCATGGTCTCCGGGGCGGCCCACACCACCGCCCACACCATCGTCCCCTCCTTCCAGATCATCAAGACCAAGCCGGGGACCTCCATCGTCTCCTCGGTCTTCCTCATGCTCCTGGAGGACCGGGTCCTGGTCTACGGCGACTGCGCCGTCAACCCCGAGCCCACCGCCGAGCAGCTGGCCGACATCGCCATCTCCTCGGCGGCCACCGCCGTCCAGTTCGGCGTCGAGCCCCGGGTGGCCATGCTCTCCTTCTCCACCGGCACCTCCGGCCAGGGCGCGGACGTGGACAAGGTCCGTGAGGCCACCGAGCTGGTGCGCGCCAAGGCCCCCGAACTGGCCGTGGACGGCCCCATCCAGTACGACGCCGCCGTCGACCCCACGGTGGCGGCCAAGAAGGCGCCGGACTCGGCGGTGGCGGGGCGCGCCAATGTCCTCATCTTCCCCGACCTGTCCAGCGGCAACATCGGCTACAAGGCGGTGCAGCGCTCCAGCGGCGCCATCGCCGTGGGCCCCGTCCTCCAGGGCCTGAACAAGCCGGTCAACGACCTCTCGCGCGGCGCCCTGGTGGAGGACATCATCAACACCGTGGCCATCACCGCCGTCCAGGCGCAGGGCTGAGCGGGCCCGCGCCCCGCCGCCCCGCATCCGCTGCGGACCCGCCGGTCCGCAGCGGCCCGGCTCCCCCGTCCACCACTGAAAGGCCCCCTCGTGACCCAGCAGACCCAGCGCACCGTCCTCGTCATCAACTCCGGCTCCTCCTCCATCAAGTACCAGCTCGTCGACCCCGACTCCGGCCGGGCCCTGGCCTCCGGGCTGGTCGAGCGCATCGGGGAGGAGACCGGTGCCATCATCCACAAGCACGGGGGCCGGACCACTGAGATCACCCAGGCGGTGCCCGACCACGGCACCGGCCTGGCCCAGGTGCTGCGCCTCTTCGAGGAGCAGGGCCCCTCCCTGGCCGAGTCCCACATCGTTGCCGTGGGGCACCGGGTCGTCCAGGGCGGGCGCCACTTCTCCGGCCCGGCCCTCATCGACGACGGCGTCGTCGCCCTCATCGAGGAGCTCGTGCCACTGGGCCCGCTGCACAACCCCGCCCACCTCAAGGGCATCGAGGTGGGCCGCAGCCTGCTGAGCGACGTGCCCCACGTGGCCGTGTTCGACACCGCCTTCTTCCAGGACCTGCCCGAGGAGGCGGCCCGCTACGCCCTGGACCGCGAGGTCGCCGACCGCTACTCCATCCGCCGATACGGGGCCCACGGCACCAGCCATCAGTTCGTCTCCGGCGAGGTCTCCTCGATCCTGGGCCGTGACGACCTCAAGCAGGTCGTCCTGCACCTGGGCAATGGGGCCTCGGCCTCCGCCGTCCTCGCCGGGCACGCCGTGGAGACCTCCATGGGACTGACCCCCCTGGAGGGCCTGGTCATGGGCGGGCGCACCGGCGACATCGACCCGGCGGCCGTCTTCCACCTGGCGCGCGTGGCCGGGATGAGCATCGATGAGATCGACCACCTGTTCAACCGCGGCTCGGGCATGAAGGGGCTGACCGGGGACAACGACATGCGCGAGGTGTGGAAGCGCGTGGCCGCCGGGGAGCAGGAGGCCCGTGACGCCATGGATGTCTACCTGCACCGTCTGACCAAGTACGTGGGCGCCTACACCGCGGTCATGGGCGGGCTGGACGCCCTGACCTTCACCGCGGGCATCGGGGAGAACGACGCCCGCCTGCGCCGCGAGCTGTGCCAGCGCCTGGCCTTCCTGGGCATCGAGCTCGATGAGGCGGCCAATGAGGAGCGCGCTGAGGGGGCCCGCATCATCTCAGCCCCGGGCTCCGCGGTGACCGTGCTGGTCGTGCCCACCAATGAGGAGCTGGCCATCGCCCGCCAGGCCCTCACCCTCCTCTAACCCTTCCTTTCGACAATTTGCATGAGATCGGCCTTTTCCAGCGCTGGAAAAGGCCGATCTCATGCAAATTGTCGAAGGTCAGCGGTAGACGAGGCGGGACTGGGCCAGGTAGTTGACCACGAAGAGCGTGGAGTCGGCCAGGATCTTGGCCAGCCACAGGGGCGCTCCCATGACCGTCAGGGCACCGAGCGCGAGGTAGGAGGCACTCATGAGGCAGGCCTGCACGGTGGCATAGCCCGTCACGGCACGCCCCAGGGAGGCGGGGTCCTCCTCGCATGAGGCGAACAGGCTCCGGTTGACCAGGAAGTTCATCGTGCTCGACACGAGGCGGGCGCTGACCACCGCGCCCAGGACCGACCCGGTCATGGTGCTCAGGGCGAGCACCAGCATGTAGTCCACCACCCAGCTGGACAGGGACGAGGCGGCGAAGAGCACCGCGGTGGGGAGCCGCTGACGCACAACGGCCAGGCCATTGAAGGAGATGCTGTGAGGGGTGAGGGGCAGGGCGGCGCTTGCGGTCATGGCTCAAGCCTGTCCAGCCGCCTTATGCCGATGACATGACCACCCTGTGCCCGATCTGTGAAGACGGGCGAGGCCCGCGCCCAACCGACGACGCGGTCGGCAGGACGGGGCCCGGGCCGGCTCAGAACAGCGTGCCGCTCTCCTTGCGCAGTCGGGCGCGGCGGGCGGCGGTCGCCCCGGGGACGACGCCGCCATCAGCCGCCAAGGATCCGACGGCGGGGCCGCCGGCCGCGGAGTCCGGTGCCTCGGCCCCGGGCCCTCCACTCCCGTCGCCCGCCCCGGGCCATCCCGGCCCGCTGGGCACCTGACTCCCGCGCTGGTAGGCGGTGGCGGCGGCCCGGGCACGGGAGTCCGCCGCCTCGTTCATGGGGTGGCCCGCATGCCCGCGCACCCACTCGAAGCGCACCGCGCGGCCCGCGAGCGCCTCGTCCAGGGCCTGCATGAGATCGGCGTTGAGCACCGGCTTGCCGTCGGCCTTGCGCCAGCCGCGCCTCTTCCACCCGGCCATCCACGTGGTCAGGGAGTTGATGACGTACTGGGAGTCGCACTGGATGAGCAGGTCCTCCCCCTCCAGCCCCGCGGCCCGGGTGGCCCGCAGCAGCTCCAGGACGGCCGTGAGCTCGCCTCGGTTGTTGGTGGCGCTCGGCCACCCCCCGGCCGCCCAGCAGCCCTCATCCACATACCAGGCCCAGCCCGCCGGGCCGGGGTTGCCCAGGGCGGATCCGTCCGCCGCCGCGATGATCGTCATGGCGCCCACCCTACCGGCGCCCTGCCCCAGGCCTTCCGCAACCGCACCGCGCGCCCCGCGGGCCTCCATATCACGCACCGGGCGGGCCGGAGTGCCATCGGCCTCCCAGCGGGGCACTCAGCGTTTCTCCCCGCTAGCATGAAGGGGCTAGGCTGTGACAAAGACGTGATCTTCGTCCGCCATCCCCTCCCGGATTGCTGAGGTACATCGATGTCCTCCACCCTGGCTCCAGCCTCGGCCACGCTCATCGAGGCCGAGTGGTACGACTACGTCCCCATCATCATCTACTTCGCCTTCGTCATCGGAGTGGGCCTCATGGTCCGCGCCCGCGCCACCACCGCCGATGAGTTCCTCACCTCAGGCCGCTCACTGCCGGCATGGGTCACCGGCATCGCCTTCGTCTCGGCGAACCTGGGCGCCGTGGAGATCATGGGCATGTCGGCCAACGGCGCCCAGTACGGCATGCCGACCTTCCACTACTTCTGGATCGGCGCCATCCCGGCCATGCTCTTCCTGGGCCTGGTGATGATGCCCTTCTACTACGGCTCCAAGGTCCGCTCCGTGCCCGAGTTCATGCTCAAGCGCTACGGCGTGGCGGCCCACCTGGTCAACTCCCTGAGCTTCGCCCTGGCCCAGCTGCTCATCGCGGGCATCAACCTCTTCCTGCTGGGCAAGATCATGAACTGGCTCCTGGGCTGGCCACTGTGGGTGGGGCTCATCGTCGCGGCCGTCATCGTCTACACCTACATCACGATGGGCGGGCTGTCGGCGGCCATCTACAACGAGGTGCTCCAGTTCTTCGTCATCGTGGCGGCGCTGCTGCCCCTGACGATCATCGGCCTGCACCGCGTGGGCGGCTGGGGCGGGCTGACCGCGCGCATCACCCGCAGCGCTCTGGCCACGGGCTCCGATCCCGCCCAGCAGCTCCACTCCTGGCCGGGCAACGCCATCTCCGGCTTCAGCTCCGATGCGCTGTCCGTGGCGGGCCTGGTCTTCGGCCTGGGCTTCGTGCTCTCCTTCGGCTACTGGACGACGAACTTCGTGGAGGTCCAGCGCGCCATGGCCTCCGACTCCATCTCCTCGGCCCAGTCCACCCCGATCATCGGCACCTTCGTCAAGATGCTGGTGCCCTTCCTGGTCATCGTGCCCGGCATGGTCGCGGGCGTCCTGGTCGTCGAGGTCCAGCAGCTCAAGGCGGGGGCCACAGGCGCCTACGAGTACAACGACGCGATCCTCTACCTCATGCGCGATGTGCTGCCCAATGGCCTGCTCGGCCTGGCCATCACCGGCCTCCTGGCCTCCTTCATGGCGGGGATGGCGGCCAATATCTCGGCCTTCAACACGGTGTGGGGGGTGGACATCTACCAGGCCTACCTCAAGAAGAGCGCCGAGGACGCGCACTACCTCAGGATCGGCAGGCTCTCGACCCTGGCCGCCTCCGCGATCGCGATCCTCACCGCGCTCATCGCCTCGCACTACTCCAACCTCATGGACTACCTCCAGACGCTGTTCTCGATGTTCAACGCGCCCCTGTTCGCGACCTTCATCATCGGGATGTTCTGGAAGCGGGCCACGGCCGCCGCCGGCTGGATGGGGCTGGTGGCCGGGACCCTCGGCGCCCTGGCAGTCAACATCCTGCTGTGGACCGAGGTGCTGTCCATGCCGGGCCAGGGGGGAGCCTTCCTGGCCGCCGGAGTGGCCTTCGTCGTCGACGTCGTGGTCACCGTGGCGGTCACCATGGTCACCCGGCCCAAGCCCGAGGCCGAGCTCAAGGGCTTCGTCTACTCGCTGACGCCCAGGAGCGAGCGCACCGACCCGCACCTCCACGAGCTGCCCTGGTACCGCCGGCCCATCCCGCTGGCGATCATCGCCGGGGGCCTGGTCATCACCCTCAACAGCGTCTTCCACTGACACAGCGCCACCGCGACGAGCAGACAGGAACGGATATGAACAAGCGCTCCCTGACCGACATCCGAGTGGTCATCGCCGGGGCCCTGGGCCTCATCGGCGTCTTCCTGCTCGCCTGCGCCTTCCTGGCCACCGATGCCTGGCAGATGGCCCGCACCGGTGGCTACAACGCCAATCTGTGGTCCGGGCTGGGCCTGCTGGCCATCGCCGTGGGCATGGGGCTGTGGTGGCTGGTGCGCCCCGTGCCGGGACGCCCCTCAGGCGGGGACGGGCAGTAGCCCCGCCCCCCGGCGGCCAGCAGCCTGCCGCGCCGCCGCCGTCACTCGGCCCGACGGCGGATCCGCGGTGAGCCCGATGGCGCAGTGGGGGCGCGCCCCCTTCCGGGACGCGCCCCCACTGCCGGGCCTGCCCGACTCAGGCGTCGAGGTCGGTCTCCAGGAGGGCCTTGAGCTCCTCCAGGGCGGCCTCGGCGCCGTCGGCCTCGGAGGCCAGGGTGACCACATCGCCGAAGCCGGCCCCCAGGGTCATGACGCCCAGGATCGAGGAGGCGTCCACGGCAGCACCGCCCTCCTTGGCAATGGTGACGGGAACACCCTTCTCGGCGACGGCCTTGACGAAGGTGGCGGCAGGACGGGCGTGCAGACCGACCTTGGAAGCGATGGTGGCGGTGACCTGGGCCATGTGGAACTCCTTTGTGGTGCAGGGATCGGCATGGAGGATGTGTCAGGCCCCCGTATGCCGGTACGCAGCAGCGCGGCGACTGCCTGGGCAAGACAGTACCGGAGATTCCCCGCCCGGTGCACCAATCTGCGCCATGAATACTCCGAAGAGCGCGTCCCACCAGGATCGCGGCCCCTGAGCGGCCTGAGCGCCGGGGCGCACAGGGCGTCCCGGCGCGGCACTCGACGCCCGGACCCGGGCCCGGCCCGGAGCCGCGGCGCGGCGTCGAGGCCCCACGAGCCGCGCGGGAGGGCGCTTCAGGAGGCCTCGTAGGGGGCCAGCACGATCTCCACGCGCTGGAGCTCCTTGACGTCGCTGTAGCCGGTGGTGGCCAGGGTGCGCCGCAGGGCCCCCATGATGTTCAAGGTGCCGTCGGCGCGATCCGAGGGGCCGTTGAGGATCTCGGCCATCGTGCCCACGGTGCCCACGTGGCTGCGGAAGCCGCGCGGCAGGCGCTCGTGCCTGGCCTCGGCGCCCCAGTGGTAGCCGCCCCCGGGTGCCTCCTGGGCGCGGGCCAGGGCGGCGCCGAGCATGACGGCGTCCGCACCGCAGGCGATGGCCTTGACCACGTCGCCGGAGTTGCCCACGGAGCCGTCGGCGATGACGTGGACGTAGCGGCCCCCGGACTCGTCGAGGTAGTCGCGCCGCGCCCCTGCGACATCGGCCACGGCGGTGGCCATGGGCATGTGCAGGCCCAGGACCTGGCGCACCGAGGAGGAGGCCCCGCCGCCCTGCCCCACCAGGACCCCCGCCGCTCCGGTGCGCATGAGGTGGAGGGCCGCGGTGTAGGTCGTCACCCCGCCCACGATGACCGGGACGTCGAGCTCGTAGATGAAGCGCTTGAGGTTGAGCGGCTCGAAGGCCCCTGAGACGTGCTCGGCCGAGACGAAGGAGCCGCGGATGACCAGCAGGTCCACCCCGGCCTCCACCACGGTGCGCCAGTGCCGCTGGGTCTGGGCCGGGCTCAGCCTCCCGGCGACGACGACGCCCGCCTGGCGGATGCGGCTGAGGCACTCGGTGATGAGCTCGGGCCTGACCGGTGCCCGGTAGACCTCCTGCAGGACGCGGGTGGCCTCCTGCGGCGGCGCCTGGCGGATGCGCTCCAGGGCCGGGGCGGGATCCTCGTAGCGGGTCCACAGGCCCTCCAGGTCCAGCACGCCGATGCCGCCCAGCTCGCCGACCATGATCGCCGTCCGGGGGCTCATCACCGAGTCCATCGGCGAGGCCATGACGGGCAGGTCCACGTGGTAGGCGTCGATCTGCCAGCCCACGCGCACCTCAGCGGTGTCGCGGGTGCGCCTGGCGGGGACCAGGGCGATGTCGTCGAAGGAGTAAGCGCGGCGGGCCCGCTTGGAGCGTCCGATCTCGATCTCTGAGCTCATGCGGGCATCCTAGGCGACCGCCTGCGCCCGGCCCCGGCAGGTCCCGCATCGGTGTCACAGGCCGGTGGCATGCTCCTGCCATGAGCCACGCACGCCCCGACGCCCCCCGCCACCCGGAGCCCCACCGCGCCGCACCCACCGCCGCCCCCTGGTTGGAGGGCCCGCTCCTGGGATTCGACACCGAGACCACGGGGGTGGACCCCTGCCGGGACCGCCTGGTCACCGCCGCGCTGGTGGCCCGCGGCCCCCGGCTGCCCGACGGCACGCGCGCCCAGGAGACCCGCACCTGGCTGGCCGACCCCGGTGTGGAGATCCCCGAGGCCGCCACGGCCGTGCATGGGGTGAGCACCCAGCGGGCCCGTGCCGAGGGCAGGCCGGTGGGAGAGGTGCTGGCCGAGGTCAGCGACAGGCTCGTCGCAGCGATGAGCGCGGGAACCCCAGTGGTGGCCTTCAACAGCTCCTACGACCTCACGCTCCTGGAGGCCGAGCTCTCCCGCCACGGCCTGCCCACCATGCGCCAGCGCCTGAGGCGCGAGCTGGGACCCATCGCCGACCCCCTGGTCATCGATCGCAGCGTCGACAGGTGGCGCAGGGGCAAGCGCCGCCTGAGCGACCTGTGCGCGGTCTACGGCGTGGAGGCGGGAGCCGACCTCCACACCGCGGAGGTGGATGTGGCCGCCACCCTGGATGTCCTGGAGGCGCTGGTGGAGGCGTACCCCCAGGTCGGCCGGCTGGCCGTCGAGGAGCTGGTCCCCTGGCAGGCCCGGGCGCACCGCCAGTGGGCGCGCAGCTTCAACGAGTGGCTGAGCCGGGCCAACCCCGGCCGCGAAGGGGCACGGACCTCCTGGCCGCTCCCCTCCTGAGGAGGCCCGGGCGATGCGGGCCCCACAGGGGCCTCAGGACTCCTGGCGCCCGGTGTAGTTGGGGGCCTCGACGGTCATCTTGACATCGTGGGGGTGGGACTCCTTGAGTCCCGCACTGGTGATGCGCACGAACTGCCCGCGCTCCTTGAGGTCGGCGATGGTGCGGGCGCCGACGTAGAACATCGACTGGTGGAGCCCGCCCACCAGCTGGTAGACGACGTCGCTCAGGGCCCCCGAGTAGGGGACCTGCCCCTCGATGCCCTCGGGGATGAGCTTGTCGTCGCCCGAGACGTCTGCCTGGAAGTAGCGGTCCTTGGAGAAGGAGGCGCGCCCGCGCGAGCTCATGGCGCCCAGGGAGCCCATGCCGCGGTAGCGCTTCCACTGCTTGCCGTTGACGAAGACCAGGTCCCCGGGGGACTCGGTGCACCCGGCCAGCAGGGAGCCGAGCATGACGGTGTCGGCCCCGGCCACCAGGGCCTTGGCGATGTCGCCGGAGTACTGCAGGCCGCCGTCGGCGATGAGCGGGATGCCGGCGGGGATGCAGGCGCGGGCGGCCTCGTAGACGGCGGTGACCTGGGGGACGCCCACACCGGCCACCACACGGGTGGTGCAGATGGATCCCGGCCCCACCCCCGCCTTGACGGCGTCGGCCCCGGCGTCGATGAGGGCCTGGGCCCCCTCGCGGGTGGCCACATTGCCCCCGATGATCTCCACGCCGCCGAAGGCGGGATCGCTCTTGAGCCGGGAGATCATCTCCAGGGCGAGCCGGGCGCCGCCGTTGGCGGTGTCCACCACGATGACGTCCGCCCCGGCCTCGGCCAGGGCGGCGGCCCGGTCCCAGGTATCGCCCCAGTACCCGACGGCGGCCCCCACCACGAGGCGGCCGGCCTCATCCTTGGTGGCCGAGGGGTACTGCTCGGTCTTGACGAAGTCCTTGACGGTGATGAGCCCGGTCAGGCGGCCCCGGTCGTCGATGATGGGCAGCTTCTCGATGCGGTGCTCGGCCAGGAGCGCCTTGGCATCCTCCCGGGAGATCCCGGTGCTGCCGGTGACGAGCCGCTCGCGCGGCGTCATGCACTCGCGCACCTCCATGGCGCCCCACCGCTCGGGGGGCACGAACCGCAGGTCCCGGTTGGTGATGATGCCGACAAGGCCGCCCTCGTCATCGACCACGGGCAGACCGGAGACCTTGTAGTGCCCGCACAGCTCGTCGACCTGGGAGATCGTCGCCCGCGGCCCCACGGTGACCGGATCGGTGACCATGCCCGACTCCGAGCGCTTGACGCGGCGGACATGCTGGGCCTGGTCCTCGATGGACAGATTGCGGTGCAGGATGCCGATACCGCCCTGGCGGGCCATGGCGATGGCCATCTCCGCCTCGGTGACGGTGTCCATGGCCGCGGACAGCAGCGGCACGGACAGGCTGATGCCCCGGGTCAGGCGGGAGGTGGTGTCGACCTCCGAGGGCACGACGTCGGTCAGCCTGGGCAGCAGCAGGACGTCGTCGTAGGTCAGTCCGGTGGGGGCGAAGAGGTCTGGGCTGGTGATCGAGTCGCTCACACGAGCATCGTAAGGCCCTTGCGCGCCCCGGCGCATATCGCCACCGCGCTGCGCCGCCCGGCAGGCGGCGGTCGACCGCCGCCTGCCGGGCGGCATCGCGAATTCGACCGGGGAGTCGGTAATCCGCATCCCGCGAGACATTCACCACATCGACGGCAATCCTCGGCAGCCCCCGGGCATAGGCTGATGCAATAACTCCATGGCCGTGCCCGCATCGGAGCATCAAACCGGCGACGCGATGTGACGGTCGTTTCCAGATAAGAATGACGTCGAGCCATGCCCCCTAAAGCGCGGGCATTCGTCACGAACCGGGCATATCTTCTTGATTTGCCGGCCCTGCGATCATACTGTTATGTGTGAGTCGCCGATGGCGTTCCGTCGAGTTGCTTCCAAAGGGGGAATCGATTCATGCATGATGCTTCTCGCCTGCCGGGGCCGATCTCCGCCCTGTGGGAGTGGCAGTACCGCGGAGCATGCCTGGGCATGGACTCCTCGACCTTCTTCCACCCCGAGGGCGAGCGCGGCAGCTCACGGCGCCGTCGGGACGAGCGGGCCAAGGCGGTGTGCCGGCGCTGCCCCGTGCTGGAGGAGTGCCGGAGCCACGCCCTGCGCACTCACGAGCCCTACGGGGTCTGGGGCGGCATGAGCGAGGACGAGCGGCGCGCCTACCACGAGCAGGCCGGCCGGCGCATCTCCACCGAGCCCGCCTGAGGCCCGGCGCCCTCGGCGCCGGCCCGCCCCCAGGCAGGCCTCAGGGGCGGGCACCCGCAGATGCCCGCCCCTGATGAGGACCCGGGGCCGCCCGGGGGCGGCGATACCGGGGCCCGCCCCGGGCGCCGCCGATGGCAGCGGCCCGGGATCGACTACTTGGTGACGACGGCCAGGACGTCACGGGCCGAGAGGATGAGGTACTCCTCGCCCGCGTACTTGACCTCGGTGCCCCCGTACTTGGAGTAGATGACCACGTCGCCCTCGGAGACGTCGACCGGGATGCGGTTGCCGGAGTCGTCGACACGACCCGGGCCCACAGCCACGACCTTGCCCTCCTGCGGCTTCTCCTGCGCGGTGTCCGGGATCACCAGACCCGACGCGGTGGTCTGCTCGGCCTCAACCGTCTGGACGACGATGCGGTCCTCCAGCGGCTTGATGGAGATCGACATTGCGGACCTCCCCTTCTCGCTTCTCAGCGTTGCAGTGGAACGGCTTGATCGCACCCGCATCGCGCCCGACCGCCGTCGCGGGGGTCGGCCCGGCACTGCTCGGAGTGCGAGTCGCACGGCGCGCCCACCCGCCGACCTGGGCCGGCACACGGATGGGGAGCACTCATGCGCCCGCACCGAAATCTACGACGTCGTTAGCACTCAGTCAACGCGAGTGCCAATGCGTGTCCCGGTTTCGCCCACGGCGTCAGCCAGGCCGCGCCCCTCCAGCGCTCCGGGCATGGAATGATCAGCGGCGATGGCTGACTCCCGCGCCTCGCACACCGCCTCGCACACGGCCCTGCTGCTGACGCCGCAGGGCTGGGCCTTCCTGGGCTCCCTTCCCCCCTACGACCCGGACCGGGCCCTGGAGCTGGCTCAGCGCCTGCGCCGCGAGGGCCACTCCCCCGCCCTGGTGGCGGCCGCCCTGACCCAGCAGCGCCTGCGGGCCCGGGCAGCCGCCAAGTTCGGCCCCTTCGCCGCCTCCATGCTCTTCACTCCCGATGCCCTGGAGCAGGCCACGCGCCTGGAGGTGGCCGCCCGTCACGCCGCCCGCTACGCCGCCGCGGGGGCGCAGCGCGTGGCCGATCTGGGCTGCGGCATCGGGGGCGACGCCATCGCCCTGGCGGGACTGGACCTGCCGGTCCTGGCCATCGAGCGCGATGAGGCCACGGCCGCCCTGGCCACGGTCAATCTCATGCACTTCCCCCACGCCGAGGTCCGATGCGCCGACGCCCTGGAGGTGGACCTGGAGGAGGCCGGGGTCGACGCCGTCTTCGCCGATCCCGCCCGCCGCGCGCAGGGCAGGCGGATCACCGACCCCGAGCAGTGGTCCCCTCCCCTGAGCCGGGTGCTGGCCCTGCGCGAGCGCGTCCCGGCGCTGGGCGTCAAGGTCGCCCCCGGCATCGATCACGGGCTCCTGCCCCCGCAGGCCCATGTGCAATGGGTGAGCGTCGATGGCCAGCTCGTGGAGGCGGCGATCTGGTGCGGGCCACTGGCGGTGGAGGGGAGCGGGCGCTCAGCCCTCCTCCTGCAGTCCCAGCCCTCGGGGGAGGTGCGGGCCTCCACCCTGTCCGACCCCGCCGTCGAGGACCCCTCCCAGCCCCCCGAGCAGGCCGACTGCCTCGATTCGCCCGAGGGGCTGGCCGAGCTCATCCACGAGCCCGACGGCGCCGTCATCCGCGCCGGCCTGGTCTCCCACCTGGCCAAGGCCCTGCGGGCGCGCCCGGTGGCCCCGCGCCTCGCCTACCTCACCGGCGACTCCGCGCCCGAGGCGCCACTGGCGCCCTTCCTGCGCTCCTGGCGCGTCACCGAGGTCCTGCCGCTGCGGCTCAAGGCGCTGCGCGCCCGCGTGCGCGAGCGCGGCATCGGCCGCCTGGAGATCCGCAAGCGCGGGGTGGAGGTCTCCCCCGAGGCCCTGCGCGCCTCCCTGAGGCTCAGCGGCGAGGCCGGCGAGACGTGGATCCTCACCCGCCTGGGCCCCGAGGCCAGGGGCGCGGTCATCGTCGCCGAGCCCCTGGAGCCCGCACAGGCCGCTGCCCAGCCCGCCCCGTAGGGCCGCCGCGGACCCAGTCGTGCGGGGCCCGCCCTCACCGCTCGCCCATAGACACTGCCCCCGGACCGAAGGACACGAGTCATGAGTATGCACGCCCCACGGCCCAGGCCGCACCGCCAGCCGATCTCCTTCGCGCCCTCTCCCCGATCGACGCTGGGAGTGGAGTGGGAGCTGGCCCTCATCGACCGCGACAGCCTGGATCTGCGCCAGTGCGCGGCGGAGGTGCTGGCCGCCGTCGGGCAGGATCCGCATGTGCACGGGGAGATGATGCTCAACACCGTCGAGCTGGTCTCCGGGGCCCGGCAGACGGTGCACCAGTGCATGGAGGACCTGGCCTTCGCCTTCGACCGGGTGCTGCCGGTGACCGACCCGCTGCGCGTGGACCTGGGATCCGCCGGGACCCACCCCTTCGCAGACCCCCTGGTGCAGAAGGTCACCGATGCCGAGCGCTATGCGCGGCTGGTGGACCGCACCCGGCTGTGGGGCCACCAGATGCTCATCTTCGGCACGCATGTGCATGTCGGGGTGGAGGACCGGGCCAAGGTGCTGCCGATCCTGCGGGCCCTGCTCACCCGCACCGCCCACCTGCAGTGCCTGAGCGCCTCCTCCCCCTTCTGGGCCGGGGCCGACACCGGCTACGCCGACAATCGGGCGATGATGTTCCAGCAGCTGCCCACGGCCGGCGCCCC
This sequence comes from Actinomyces bowdenii, assembly GCF_017592395.1. GTDB lineage: Bacteria > Actinomycetota > Actinomycetes > Actinomycetales > Actinomycetaceae > Actinomyces > Actinomyces bowdenii. The sequence goes on along the minus strand of NZ_JAGFOU010000008.1, from coordinate 93,666 downwards.
CGAGCAGTTCGAGTCCTGGGAGGAGCTGGAGTCCTACACCGGGGACCTCATCCACACCGGCGTCATCGAGGAGTTCTCCGAGATCCGCTGGGATGTGCGCCCCTCCCCCCGCCTGGGGACCATCGAGGTGCGCTCCTGCGACGCCGCCACGAACCTCACCGAGCTGGCCGGGATCGCGGCCCTGACCCAGTGCCTGGTCGAGCACTTCTCCCGGCAGCTGGATGCGGGGCTGGAGCTGGAGGCCATGCCGGACTGGTACGTGGCGGAGAACAAGTGGCGCTCGGCCCGCTACGGCATGGAGGCGATCCTCATCGTCAACGCCGCGGGCGAGGAGGAGCTGGTCACCGATACCGTCGAGCGGATGCTCGAGGAGCTGGCCCCGGTGGCCGCGGACCTGGGATGCGGCGCCGAGCTCGACGGCGTGCGGGCCACCCTGGAGGCGGGGGCCTCCTACCAGCGGCAGATCGCGGCCACCGGCGCCGCCGGGGGGATGAAGGAGGCGGCGGTCCGACTGCTGCTGGCCGAGGCCCGCGCCGGGCGCCCATTGCGGCCCACCGAGGTGCTGGCCTCGGCCTCCCCGTCCTGAGCCGCAGCACCTCCCTCATCCCACCCAACCCTTCGACAATTTGCATGAGATCGTACTTCTCCAGTGCCGGAAAAGTACGATCTCATGCAAATTGTCGAAAAGAAGGAGGGGTCAGTGGGCGACGGTGACGCCCAGGGGCATGGAGGAGTCCGGGGCGAAGTCCAGGGGTGAGGGGGCCACCCCGGCGCGCACCGCCGCCGCGCCGAGGGCCGCGATCTGGGCGCCGTTGTCCGTGCAGTAGCGCAGCGGCGGGATCCTCAGCCTCAGACCCGCCTCGGCGCAGCGCTCGGCCGCCAACTCGCGCAGGCGGGAGTTCGCGGAGAACCCCCCGCCCACCACCAGGGTGCCGCAGTCGTGGTCCAGGCAGGCCTGGACCGCCTTGGCGGTCAGGGAGTCGTTGACCGCCTCGGAGAAGCCCGCGCACACGTCCTCCCGGGGGACTTGCCCCCCGGTGTCCTCCACGGACTCCACGTACCTGGCCACCGCCGTCTTGAGCCCGGAGAAGGAGAAGTCGTAACGGTGGCGGTGCTTGTCCTTGCCCGCGGCCAGGCCGCGGGGGAAGCGGATGGCCTCGGCCCGGCCGGCCCGGGAGAGGCGGTCGACGTGCGGGCCGCCGGGGTAGGGCAGGCCCAGGAGCCGGCCGACCTTGTCGAAGGCCTCCCCCGCGGCGTCGTCGAGGGTGCCGCCGAGCTCCACGACGTCGGTGGCGATATCGCGGATGCTCAGGAGGTTGGAGTGCCCCCCGGAGACGATGAGCCCGATGAAGCGCTCCGGCAGGGGCCCGTCCACCAGCTCATCGACGGCCAGGTGCCCGATGACGTGGTTGACGCCGTAGAGGGGCTTGCCCAGCGAGACCGCCAGGGCCTTGGCGGCGGAGATCCCCACGGTCAGGGAGCCGATGAGTCCCGGCCCGGCGCTGACGGCCACCGCGTCCACCTCCGCGAGGGCCACGCCGGCCCTGTCCAATGCGGCGTCCAGGGTGGGGACGAAGGCCTGCAGGTGGGCACGGGAGGCGATCTCGGGGATGATGCCGCCGAAGCGCGCGTACTCATCCATCGAGGTGGCCACGACGTCGCCCAGGAGCTCGCGGCCGCGCACCAGCGCCACGCCCGTCTCATCGCAGGTCGACTCAATACCGAGGATCAGGGGCTCGCTCACGGCGGCCAGCCTAGCGCGCCGCGCCCCCGCCCGGCGCGCTCCGCCCTGAGCGCGAGCGGCGGGCCGCCCCACGCGGGGCGGCCCGCCGCTCATGCAGAGCCCCAGTGAGCCGTGCGGCGCGCTCAGTGCGCGTGCTGGCCCTTCCACAGGGCGTGGCCCAGGTCCCGGTTGAGGCGGGAGATGACCTCCAGGGGCACGGACTTGGGACAGACGGCGGCGCACTCACCGATGTTCGTGCACCCGCCGAAGCCCTCCTCATCGTGCTGATTGAGCATGCTCACCACGCGGGCCAGCCGCTCGGGCTGCCCCTGCGGGAGCAGGCCCAGGTGGGCGATCTTGGCCCCGGTGAAGAGCATCGCCGAGGCGTTGGGGCAGGCGGCCACGCAGGCACCGCAGCCGATGCAGGCGGCGGCCTCGAAGGCGGCGTCGGCCTTCTCCTTCTGGACGGGGGCCGCGTGGGCCTCGGGCGCCCCACCGGTGTTGACCGAGATGTAGCCGCCGGCCTGGATGATGCGGTCCAGGGCGGAGCGGTCCACGATGAGGTCACGCAGCACCGGGAAGCCGGTGGAGCGCCAGGGCTCGATGGTGATGGTCGAGCCGTCGGTGAAGGAGGGGTCCTCCGCCAGGTGGCGCATGTGCAGCTGGCAGGTGGTGGAGCGGATGGGCCCGTGGGCCTGGCCGTTGATGACCACGCCGCACTGCCCGCAGATGCCCTCGCGGCAGTCGGAGTCGAAGGCCACCGGCTCCTTGCCCTCGGCGAAGAGCTGCTCGTTGAGCAGGTCAAGGACCTCGAGGAAGCTCATGTGCTCCTCGATGCCGCTCATGGCGTACTCCTCGAAGTGCCCCGGGGAGTCCTGGTTCTGCTGGCGCCAGATCTTGAGCTTGATGTTCACTTGTAACTCCGCTGCTTGAGCTCGATGTCCTTGTAGACGAGGGCCTCCTTGTGGAGGATCGGGGGCCGGTCCTCACCGCCCCACTCCCAGGCGGCCACGTAGAGGAACTCGTCGTCGTGCCTCATGGCCTCGCCCTCGGGGGTCTGGGACTCTGACCGGAAGTGGCCGCCGCAGGACTCGCGGCGGTGCAGGGCGTCGATGCACATGAGCTCGGCCAGCTCGAAGAAGTCGAGCAGGCGCCCGGCCTTCTCCAGTGCCTGGTTGAGCTCGTCGGCCTGACCGGTCAGGCGCGCATCGCGCCAGAACTCCTGCTTCAGGGCCCGGATCTGCGTGATGGCCTCGCGCAGTCCGGCGTCCCAGCGCTCCATGCCGCAGTACTCCCACATGATGCGCCCCAGAGCCATGTGGAAGTCGTCCACGCTCCGCGTGCCGCGCAGGGCCATGAGGCGGGCGATGCGCTCCTCCACATCGCGCTTGGCCTGGGCGATCTCGGGGGCGCTGGGGTCGACCTTGCCCTCGCGCAGCATCTGCGCCAGGTAGTCGTTCATAGTGTCGGGCAGGACGAAGTAGCCGTCGGCCAGGCCCTGCATGAGTGCGGAGGCCCCCAGGCGGTTGGCGCCGTGGTCGGAGAAGTTGGCCTCCCCGGCCACGTAGAGGCCCGGGATGTTGGACTCCAGGTCGTAGTCCACCCACAGCCCGCCCATGGTGTAGTGCACGGCCGGGTAGATGCGCATGGGCACCTCGTAGGGGTCGTCCCCGGTGATGCGCTGGTACATCTCGAACAGGTTGCCGTAGCGGGCCGAGACGGCGTCCTTGCCCAGGCGGTTGATGGCCTCGGAGAAGTCCAGGTAGACACCGCGGCGCATCATGCGCTCGTTGCCGGCGGCGTCGCGCTCCTTGATAGCGGGCCCCACGCCGCGGCCCTCGTCGCACATGTTCTTGGCCTGGCGCGAGGCGATGTCGCGGGGCACGAGGTTGCCAAAGGCGGGGTAGATGCGCTCCAGGTAGTAGTCGCGCGCCTCCTCGGGAATGTCGCGTGGGTCCTTGTCGCAGTCCTCGGCGCGCTTGGGCACCCAGATGCGCCCGTCGTTGCGCAGGGACTCGCTCATGAGGGTGAGCTTGGACTGGAAGTCCCCGGACTGGGGGATGCAGGTGGGGTGGATCTGGGTGTAGCAGGGGTTGCCGAAGTAGGCGCCCTTGCGGTGGGCGCGCCAGATGGCGGTGGCGTTGCAGCCCATGGCGTTGGTGGACAGGAAGAACACGTTGCCGTACCCGCCCGAGGCCAGGACGACGGCGTCGGCCAGGTGGGTGTCGATGGCACCGGTGACCATGTCCCGGGTGACGATGCCGCGCGCGCGGCCGTCGACGACGATGAGCTCGACCATCTCATGGCGGCGGAACTCCTGGACGGTGCCGGCGTGGACCTGGCGCTCCAGGGCCTGGTAGGCGCCGATGAGCAGCTGCTGGCCGGTCTGGCCGCGGGCGTAGAAGGTGCGCGAGACCTGCACGCCGCCGAAGGAGCGGTTGTCCAGCAGGCCCCCGTACTCGCGGGCGAAGGGCACGCCCTGGGCCACGCACTGGTCGATGATGCTGGCGCTGACCTCGGCCAGGCGGTAGACGTTGTCCTCCCGGGCCCGGTAGTCCCCGCCCTTGACCGTGTCGTAGAAGAGGCGATAGGTGGAGTCGCCGTCGTTGCGGTAGTTCTTGGCGGCGTTGATGCCGCCCTGGGCGGCGATGGAGTGGGCGCGGCGGGCGGAGTCCTGGTAGAAGAAGACTTTGACGTTGTAGCCCTGCTCGCCCAGGGAGGCGGCGGCGGCGCCGCCCGCCAGGCCGGAGCCCACCACGATGATGTCCAGCTTGCGCCGGTTGGCGGGGTTGACCAGGGCGGCCTCGAACTTGCGCTGCTCCCAGCGGCGCTCGATGGGCACGGAGTGGGGGGCCTTGGTGTCGGCGATTGCCTCGCCCTCGTAGTACAGGCCGTCAATGAGCTCAGTCATGGTCGTTCACTCTCAGTGGGAAGATCCGATACCGGCCTCGGCGGCCTTCATCGCGTACTCGGCCGCGCTCATGGGCTCGGGGGTCAGGCCGAACAGGACCGCCGTGGGCACGATCATGAAGGCCGCGAAGAGGGCGAAGGCCACGACGAAGGCGATGAGCCGGATGAAGGGGATGGTGTTGCCGCGCACCGCGCCCAGGGTCTGGAGGGCCGACCACACCCCGTGCCACACGTGCAGGCACAGCGCCACCATGGCCACGGCGTAGATGAGCCACACCCACCACAGCTGGAACCCGTAGTAGACGTTGGCATAGGCCTTGCCATGCACATACTCGCCCCCGGGGGTCAGGTGCAGGGTGGTGAACTGGAGGATGTGCCAGACGATGAACAGCAGGAGGATGACCCCGCCCCAGCGCATCGTGCGCATGGCGTAGCGCGACGCGAAATAGTCCGCCCCCGCCTTCTTCACGGCGTACTTGTCCTGCCCCCGGGCCTTGCGGTTGCGGTGCCACAGGTGGAAGGCGCTGCCGGCATGGGCCAGGAGGCACAGGAGCAGCACCACTCGGAGGATCCACAGCACACCGCTGTGCGGCAGGATCGGGACCAGCAGCTCGCGCAGGAAGTACGCGTAGTGGTCGTAGGCGATCTCGCCCTCGAAGTAGTGGAGGTTGCCGTAGGCGTGGAAGATGACGAAGAAGAGGAAGACGATTCCGGACAGCGCCATCATGCGCTTCATGAAGACGGTCGTCCTGAAGGCGGTCCGCCTCTTCCTGGAGGGAGCAGGTGTTTTGGCCACGGCGCAAGGCTAACGAACCCCGGGGCGCCCTTGGTCCCACCAGGGCGCACCCGCTCCGACCTGCTCAGGGATCGGCGCCATCCCGCGCCTTGGGCCGTACCGCCGGCCGCTGCCGGGACGACGGCGGGAGGCCGGCCGGGCGGCACACGGCTGACGTTTTCGATACAGGGACGTCAGACAAATCGATTCGATCCCTCCTGGGCCCGGGCCGCCTGCCCGATCTCACCCGGCTCCCCGCACGTCCCGCACCGCCTCCGCGCCCACGGGGCCGAGGGGCTCGCGCAGCCCCAGGCGCATGACCACCGCATCCTCGCGGGGGGCCGCGTAGTAGCCGCGGCGCAGCCCGATCGGCTCGAACCCCTGGGAGAGGTAGAGGCGCTGGGCACCCGTGTTGGACCGGCGCACCTCCAGCAGGACCGCTCCGCAGCCCTGGGCCCGGGCGGTGCCCACGAGCTCCTCCAGCATGAGGCGGGCCAGGCCCCGGCCCCGCACGGCGGGCAGGGTGGCGATGGTCAGCAGGTCGGCGTCGGCGGCCCCGCCGGCGTGGTAGATGCCGGCATAGCCCACGGGATGGCCGCCCTCCTCCACCACGATGTAGCGCCGGTCGGGGTGCTCGGCGCCGGCCGCCTCCAGCTCGGCCTCCAGCAGCCGCAGGCTCCAGGCCTCGCCGCCGAAGAGCTCGGCCTCCATGAGGGCGATGCGCGCCAGGTCCGCGCCGGCCATGTCCCGCATGAGAGTCATGGCGCGGCGCTCCCGGCGGGGCCGGGCACCGGAGTGCCGGCGGCGCCGGGCCCGCCCGAGGCCGCGGGGCCGGTCACGAGACCCGCTTGCGCGAGGAGGGCATGTGCACGTCGGCGTGGCGCAGGTAGATCGGCTCGGTGTCCAGCTGCTCACCGCGGTCGAGCCGGGCCAGGGCCAGGCGCGCCTGGGCGGCGGCGTCCCCGGAGACCAGCACCGCCGCTGCGGGCGCCCCGGCGGGGGCCCGGCCCAGCTCGGGGTGGAGGGCGCAGCCCGATCCGGCCACCAGGTCGAAGGGGCCCAGCTCCAGGGCCCGCGCCGGGGGCAGGACGGACAGCGGGTCGAGGCGCTCGACGTCGTCGGCGCCCCGGGCGCGGTAGCGGGCGGCGTAGACCTCCCCACGGCGGGCGTCGGTGGCCACGAGCACCACCGGGGCGCTGGCGGCGCCCCTCCCGGCGTCCCGCCCCGCGGCCTGCTCGGCGCCGAGCCGGTCCAGGGCCAGGCGGGCGACGGCGTCGAGGCTGGGGATCCCGTGGACGGGGATGGAGCGCGCCCGGCCCACGGTGCGGGCGGCCACCAGGCCGGCGCGCAGGCCGGTGAAGGGGGCGGGACCGGTGGCGGCCACCACCGCGTCCAGGGGACGGTCGGCCACCCGCGGGTGGCCGAGCACCTGGGCGAGCATCGGGCCCAGGGACTCGGCGTGGGCCCGCGGGCTGTCCTGGCCGACCGCCACCAGGACCTCGGGAGCCCGGTCGCCCCGCGCGGGGCCGGCGTCAAGAGCGGTGACCTGGGTGCCCAGGGAGGAGTCGATGGAGAGGATGCGCACGGGGCCAGCCTAGGACAGGCGCGGGCCGCTGCGGGCCCGCGGCCGGGCGGGGTGCGTTGGGCCCGGAGCGGCCCGCTGCCGGGCGGCGGGGCTCACGAGAGCCTGGAGATGTCGATGTGGCTCTCGGGGATGGTGTCGGCCCCCACGGGGGTGGCGGGGCGCTGGCGCAGGGGGGCGGTGACCTTGCGCTCGTGGCGGATGGTCACCACCACGGTGATGACGCCCACGGCGACGACGCCGAGCACGGGCCCCCAGACGGCCCAGTCCCCGGACTCGGGCCGGACGGCGGGGGGCGGGGAGGCCGTGGGATGGGCCTCGGCCCGCTCGCGCAGGACGTGCCCGTACTCGACCAGGTCCACCGGGCCCGCCAGCAGGCTGGCGGCCCTGGTCCCCAGGGCCGTCACGGTCTGGCCCGACACCGAGTACCAGGCGTCGGCGCTGGAGTCGTGGACGACGATGCCGGTGGTCGCGGCGGCCATGTCCATCGCCAGGGTCTTGTCCTCCTCGACCTCCCCGGTGATCTGCTCCCCATCGACCGAGACCAGCAGGACGCCCGCCGGCTCCCCCCCGGCCGTCACGGGCGCCGCCCATGACCCCGTGGCCACCGGCCGGGCCTCCGGCCGGCTGCCGTCGAGGAAGCCCGGGTCCCAGGCGTGGACCGCCACGGGCTCCCCCACGCTCACCTCACCCTGCTCCCCGGTGTGCTGGCGCACCTGGGTGATGCCCTCCTGGTTCATCCACTCCTGGGCGCGGGTGCGGGGGTCGCCCGCGCCCGGGGCGCCCTCCTGGGAGGGCGCGGACTGGGCCGGGGCCGGCGCCTGCTGCGCGGGCTCGGCCGCCGTGCCCGTGGGCTGGGAGGGGGAGGGCTCGATCGGATCGGCGGCCGCGAGCGCCGGCAGGGCCGGGCCGGGCCCCATGAGGAGCATCGCCGTGGTCGCGGTGAGCATCAGGGCGCGCAGCCCGCCGCCGGGCCCGGGCCGCCGCCGGTCAGTCATCGGAGCCACCGGGCTCCTGGAGCCCGCCGAGTCCCTCCAGGCGCGCGCCCGCCCACCGCGGCCCCAGGGCGCGCACGATGATCTCGCGGCGCCCGTCGTCGGCCCGCTCCAGATCGGTGGCCTGCGCGGGGCCGATGGCCTGGGGAGCCTCCGCCTCCAGGCCGCCGTGGGGGCGCCGCACCTCCACCTCCAGGCGGTTGTCGGCCAGGGCCTCGACCTTGCCCTGCCCCCACTCCACCAGGGTCACCGACTCCTCCAGGGAGGAGTCCAGGTCCAGGGCGTCGACCTCCTCCAGGGATTCCAGGCGGTAGGCGTCGACGTGGATGAGGTCGGGCCCCTCCCCCAGGGCGGGATGGTGGCGGGCGATGACGAAGGTCGGTGAGGAGACGCGGCCGCGCACCCCCAGGGCGGCTCCGATCCCCTGGGCGAGGGTGGTCTTGCCCGCTCCCAGGTCCCCGGAGAGCAGCACGAGATCCCCGGCGCGCAGCAGTCCCGCCAGCCTGGCGCCCAGGGCGCGGGTGTCCTCGGCGTCGGAGGAGGTGAGGGTCAGGGCCCCGTCCTCGGCGGGGTCGGCCCGCGGTGAGGGCGCGGTCCCGCCCTCGGCGGGGGCCGGGGGCAGCCCGACGGGGTCGGGCAACGCGCGGGGATGGTGCTGGGCACTCACGACTGCTCCTCATCGGGTGGGGGACAGGGCTGAGATTAGCCGACCCCGGGTCCTAGGGCGTGTAGCAGCGCGGTACCCGCGGCCCCAATCGGGTCACGATCTCGTAGTTGATGGTGCCGCAGGCCAGGGCCCAGTCGTCGGCGCTGGGCACCGGCGCCGCCTGCGGGCCGCTGCTTGCGCCGTCAGCAGGCTCGGCGCCGTCGGCGGGGTCGCCCCACAGGACGGCGAGGTCTCCGGCCCGCGCGGGGGCGGGCAGGGGGGCGCCGTGGTCGTCGATCGCGGGGCCCAGGTCGATGACCACCTGGTCCATGCAGACCCTGCCGACGATGGTGGTGCGCATCGCCCCCACCGCCACCGGTCCGCAGGAGGAGGCGGCGCGGGGGATCCCGTCGGAGTAGCCCAGGGGCACCAGGCCCACCCAGCGGGGGGTGGGGGCGCTCCAGGTGCCGCCGTAGGAGACCGCCTGGCCGGCCTCGATGCGCTTGACCTGGAGGAGGGCGGCCTCCAGCCTCATGGCCGGGCGCAGGCCCAGCTGCGTGCTGGAGGCCAGGGCCGGATCGGGGCTCAGGCCGTACAGGCCGATGCCGGCGCGCACCAGGTCCAGGCGCGCCTCGGGGTGCCACAGGAGCCCGCCGGTGGCGGCCAGGTGGAGGATGCGCGGGCGCAGCCCCGCCCGGCGCACCACCTCCTCGGCGGCGCGGAATCTGGCCAGGTGCTCCTCGGTGGAGCCGGAGTCGGGCTCATCAGCGCGCGAGAGGTGGGACCACAGGCCCACCACGCAGATGCGCCCCTGGTCCTGGGCCTGCGCCAGTGCCTCGGCGAGCCCGGGCAGGTCCTCGGCCACGGCCCCGGCCCGGGACATGCCGGTGTCGACCTTGAGGTGCACGCGCGCGCTCACCCCCTGGGCATGGGCGGCGGCGCTGATCGCCTCGCACTGGGCCTGCGAGTTGACCGAGAGGTCGAGGTCGGCCTCCAGGGCCGCGCGCAGGGCCGATCCCGGGGCCGCGGCCCGGCGGGCGCTGAGCACGGGGGCGATCCAGGTCAGCAGGCGGGGCGCCTCAGGGGTGGGAAGCGCCTCGGGCCCGGGCTCGGGGCGGGCGATGCCGGCGCGGTCCAGCAGGGAGCGCAGCTGCAGCGCCTCGGCGAGCTGGGCGACGCCCAGCCAGGTGGCGCCCGCCCCCAGGCAGGTGGTGGCCACCGGGCCCAGGCCGTGCCCGTAGGCGTCGGCCTTGACCACGGCCATCCAGGGGGTGGCGGCGCGGGCGGCCAGGACCCCGGCGTTGTGGGCGATCGCCTCCAGGTCCACCACGGCGCGGGCGGTGGCCGCCATGCCGCAGGGATCGGGGCCGGTGCCCGGGGCCGCGGGGCCCCCCGCTGGTCCGCCCGTGGCGGGATCAGTGCCCGCAGCGCCCTGTGTCATCGCCTCCAGCCGCGTACTCACGGTGCGATTGTCGCACTCCCCGGGCGCCGATGCCCAGGAGCGGCGCTCCCCGGCGGGCCGGGGACGCCGATCAGCCGGCCTCACGACCCGGCCAGCAGGGCCGCCCAGGCGCGCGGGACGGCGTCGGCGATATCCATGGCCACGATGGGGGCGCTCAGGCCCCCCTGGGCGCTGGCCAGGCGCCCGGCCCGGGAGTGGAGGCGCACGGCCGCGGCGGCCACGGGCACGACCTCATGGGCGCCGGGAGCGCGGTCCCCCTCCTCCCAGGCGACGGCGGCCCCGGCCAGGAGGGCCCCCAGGATCCCGGCCAGGACATCCCCGCTGCCCGCGGTCCCCGCCCAGCCCGGACCGGCCGGCACGCTGCACAGCGGCCGGCCCGGGGAGGCGATGAGGGTCGGCGAGCCCTTGAGCAGCACGGTGGCCCCGGTGAGCTCGCTGAGCCGCAGGGCCGCGCGGCCCGGATCGGACTCCACCCGGGCCCGGTCCCAGTCGGGGCGCCCGGCACCGGCCAGGGCGCTCAGCACGGCGGCGGCCTCACCGGCATGAGGGGTCAGGAGGTGCTGGGGCCCGCAGCGCCCGCCCCGGGCCACCAGGTCGGCCAGCAGCGGCAGGGCCCCGGCGTCGATGACCGCGGGCGCGCCCGCGCGCAGGGCGGCCCCCTCGCCGAGGCAGGCGCTGAGCACCGTTCTGAGCTCGACGGCGCGGGGCTCGTCGGCCGGGTCGGTCCCCGGGCCCAGGACCGCCGCCTGGCAGCGGCCGGGGGCGGGGACGACCTCGGGGCGGGCGGCCAGGACGAGGTCCTCGACCCTGCGCGGGGCGTGGAGGCGCACCATGCCCGCCCCGGCCCTGGCCGCCCCGGAGGCGGCCAGCAGCCCGGCGCCGGGATAGGACTCGCTCCCGGCCCACAGCCCGACGACGCCGCGGGTGTACTTGTGGTCCTCGGAGCCGGGGGCGGGAAGGGCGGGGCGGGACCGGGTCGGGCGCACCACGATGGGCGGGCCCTGGGGCACCGGCAGCCCCAGGTCGACCACCTCCACCCGCCCCGCCAGGCGGCAGGCCGGCGGCAGGCACAGGGCGGCCTTGAGGCAGGTGAAGGTCACGGTGCGGTCGGCCGGCAGGACGGGGCCGGGCAGGGTCCCGTCGTCGACGCCGGTGCCGCTGGGCAGGTCCACGGCCAGCACGCGGAAGGGGCGGCCGCCGGCTCTGGCACCGGCGGCGCTCCCGGCAGTGCGGTCCAGGAGCGGGGCGATGAGGGCGGCGGCCCGGGGGCGCAGCCCGCCGCTGGCCCCGATGCCGGTCAGGCCGTCGAGAACCAGGTCTCCCCCGGCCTCCAGGAAGCCGCCGACCGCCTCCCGGGGGCTGTCGGCAATGCGCACGCCCGCGGCCCGGGCCCGGTGCAGGGCCCCGGGCAGGGGATGGTCGGTGGCCAGGGCAGCGCTGACGGCGCAGCCGCGCCGGGCCAGGGCGGCTGCCGCCAGGAGGGTGTCGGCGCCGTTGTGGCCGCCGCCGGCCAGGGCCAGGACCCGGGCGCCGGCCGCACCGCCGCGGTGCTCGCCCAGCTCGTGGAGGGCGGCGGCGGCCACCGCGTGGGCGGCCGCCCTCATGTACCGGTCGGTGCCCGCCGTCAGCGGGGCCTCGGCGGCGGCGATGAGGGCGGCCGGCCAGGCTTCGTCGGCGGCGAGGGTGGGGCTCATGGCGCCCATTGTCCCGCCCGCGCCCGGCGCCGTCCCGCATCCGGGCCGCTCGGGCCGCGGGAGGGTCACAGTTCCGGCACAATGGCACGGTGATCCGCGCTGCAGGAACCGACCTGGTCGATATCGCCCGCCTCCACGGCTACCTGGATCGGGTGCACCGGCTCAAGGAGCGCCTCTTCACCCCCGGCGAGCTGGAGGCCTGCGCCGGCCGGCCCGAGTCGCTGGCGGCGCGGCTGGCCGCCAAGGAGGCGGTGCTCAAGGCCCTGGGCAGCGCCTGCGCCGAGCAGGAGCGCGCCGCACCGCAGGGCTGGTCCTACCGCGAGGTCGAGGTCGTCTCGCCCCCCGGCACCCCGCCGCGCCTGCGGCTGCACGGCGTGGCCGCCGCCATCGCCGCGGAGGCGGGCATCGGCCACTGGTACCTCTCGCTGGGACACGACGGCGGCATGGCGCTGGCCTTCGTCATCGCCGCCGCCTGAGCCCGGCCGGGGCGCGCCGGGGCGGCGGCCCCGGCCGGGACGCCCGGCTACTCGACGGTGACGGACTTGGCCAGGTTGCGGGGCTGGTCGACGTCCAGGCCCTTGGCGGCGGCCAGGGCGGCCGCGAAGATCTGGAGGGGCACCACGGTCAGCAGCGGCATCATGAGGGTGGGGGTTGCCGGGACCCGGATGATGTGGTCGGCGAAGGGCTCCACCGCGGTGTCCCCCTCCTCGGCGATGACGATGGTGCGCGCCCCGCGGGCGCGGATCTCCTGGATGTTGGAGATGACCTTGCCGTGCAGCATCGGGCGGCGCGGGGTGGGGACGATGACGAAGACCGGCAGGCCCTCCTCCACCAGGGCGATCGGCCCGTGCTTGAGCTCGCCGGCGGCGAAGCCCTCGGCGTGGACGTAGGCCAGCTCCTTGAGCTTGAGCGCCCCCTCCAGGGCCACGGGGAAGCCCACGTGGCGCCCCAGGAACAGGAAGGAGCGCTGCGAGGCCATCGCCTGGCCCAGGTCCTTGATGCTCTGCTCCTGCTCATCGAGGATCCGCTGGATGCGCTCGGGCATCTGGCCGAGCTTGTCGAGGTAGTCGGTGACCTCCTCGGCCCACTTGGTGCCGCGCAGCTGGGCCAGGTAGAGCCCCAGCAGGTAGCAGGCGGTGATCTGGGCCAGGAAGGCCTTGGTGGAGGCCACCGCCACCTCGGGCCCGGCGTGGGTGTAGAGCACCGCGTCGGACTCGCGGGCGATGGTCGAGCCGTAGGTGTTGACGATGGCCAGGACCTTGGACCCCTGCTCGCGGGCGTGGCGGATCGCCTGGATGGTGTCCATGGTCTCCCCCGACTGGGAGATGGCCACGGTCAGGGTCTTCTCGGAGACCACCGGGTCGCGGTAGCGGAACTCGTGGGCGAGCTCGACCTCCACGGGCACCCGGCACCAGTGCTCGATGGCGTACTTGGCCACATGCCCGGCGTAGGCGGCCGTCCCGCAGGCCACCACGATGATCTTGTCCACGCTGCGCAGCACGGCCGGGTCGATGCGCATCTCGTCGAGCTGGAGCTCCCCGCGCTCGTCGAAGCGCCCGCGCAGCGTATCGGCCACCGCCGTGGGCTGGTCGTGGATCTCCTTGTCCATGAAGGTGTCGTAGCCGCCCTTGACCGCGGCCGAGGCGTCCCAGGAGACCTCCCAGGTGGCCGGCTCCACGGCCCGGCCCTCGCCGTCCCACACGCGGACCTCGTCGGCGGTGAGCAGGAGCACCTGGTCGTCCCCCACCTCGGCGGCGCGCTTGGTGAAGGCCACGAAGGCGGCGACGTCGGAGCCCAGGAAGTTCTCGCCCTCCCCCAGGCCGATGACCAGGGGGCTGGAGCGGCGGGCGGCCACGATGGCGCCGGGGGCGTCCTCGGTCACGGCCAGTAGGGCGAAGGTGCCCTCCAGGCGGGCCGAGACCGCGCGCATGGAGGCCACCAGGATGGAGGCGGCGTCGGCGCCCTCCCCCGCCAGGGCCAGGCGCTCGGAGTAGTCCATGTCCAGGACGTGGGCGACCACCTCGGTGTCGGTGTCCGATTCGAGCACGCGGCCCGCGGCCTCCACCTCCTCGCGCAGGGAGCGGAAGTTCTCGATGATGCCGTTGTGCACCACGGCCAGGCGCCCGGCGCGGTGGGGGTGGGCGTTGGCCGTCGTCGGGCCGCCGTGGGTGGCCCAGCGGGTGTGGCCGATCCCGGCGGTGGCCAGGCAGGGGGGAGTCTCCTTCAGGGCGGTGCGCAGGCCCTCGAGCTTGCCCGCGGCCTTGACCGTGTCTATCTCCTCATCGCCCACCAGGGCGACGCCGGCCGAGTCGTAGCCCCGGTACTCCAGGCGGCTGAGGCCGTCGAGCAGCACTGTCAGGGAGCGATCGGATCCGGATTCCGTCAGGGGGCCGACGTGGCCGACAATTCCACACATGTCATGATCGAATCACGGCCGCGGCGATCATGCCAATGCGCCGCATGGATGATCCGATGTGATCCGTGACGTCCCGCGACCCGCGGGTGACGGGCGGGCCGGAGGATTTGCCACACTGTCCCGGTGATCTCACCGCAGGGCCCCTCGCCCTATATCGAGCTGGACCGCCACCAGTGGGCGGCCCTGGCCTCCTCCGCCCCCCTTCCCCTGACCCAGGCCGATGTCGAGAAGCTCCGGGGGCTCGGCGATCCCACCGACCTGGCGGAGGTCGACGCCGTCTACCGCCCGCTGACGGCCCTGCTGGAGGACTACATCGCCGCCACCCGCGAGCGGGCGCGGCGCACCTCCGGCTTCCTGGGCGTCGATGAGGCCCCCACGCCCTTCATCGTGGCGGTGGCGGGATCGGTGGCTGTGGGGAAGTCCACGACGGCCCGGCTCATCGCCCACCTGCTGCGGCGCTTCACGGCGACACCGCGTGTGGACCTGGTCACCACCGATGGCTTCCTGCTGCCCAATGCCGTGCTGGAGGAGCGCGGTCTGCTGGCGCGCAAGGGCTTCCCGGAGTCCTACGACCGCCGCTCCCTGCTGGACTTCGTGGCGGCGGTGAAGTCGGGGGCGCCCAGTGTCAGCGCGCCGGTGTACTCCCACACCCGCTACGACATCCTGCCCGGGGAGCGGGTGGAGGTGCGGCACCCCGACGTCCTGGTCCTGGAGGGCCTCAACGTGCTCCAGCCCGCCCCGCGCGGCAGGCGCCCGGGGGCCTCGACCCTGGCGGTCAGCGACTTCATCGACTTCTCCATCTACGTCGATGCCGATCCGGCCGATATCCGCCGCTGGTACCTGGAGCGCTTCCTGACCCTCAAGCGCACGGCCTTCACCGATCCGAGGTCCTACTTCCGCCGCTACGCCGCCCTGCCCGACGACATCGCCACCGTGGCGGCCTCCCAGGTGTGGGAGAGCGTCAACCTGGTCAACCTGCGGGAGAACATCGCCCCCACGCGCGGGCGGGCGACCCTCGTGCTGCACAAGGACGCCGAGCACCGCATGAGCCGGGTGCTGCTGCGCAAGGCCTGAGCCCCGTCCAGCCGGGGACCGGGCCCGGTGGGGCCGGCGTCCAGGCCGGTGTGTCACCATCTGGGGCCATGAGCACGACAACGAGCACGACCACCACCGGGATGACCACTGCAGCGGCCCAGGCCGCGCAGGCCAGCGCGCAGGCAGGCGCCGGTCCCGAGGGCCCCGCCCAGGTCTACGACGTCGTCGTCATCGGGGGCGGGCCGGCCGGGGAGAACGCCGCGCAGTACGCGATCCAGGGCACGGACATGACCGCGGCCGTCGTCGAGGGCGAGCTCCTGGGCGGTGAGTGCTCCTACTACGCCTGCATGCCCTCCAAGGCGCTGCTGCGCCCCCTGGAGGTCGCCGCGGCCTCCCGGGGCCTGCCGGGACTGCGGCCCGCGCAGCTGGATGTGCCCGCACTGCTGGCGCGCCGCGATGCGTGGTCCTCCCACTACGACGACGCCGGCCAGGTCCGCTGGGCCCAGGGGGCCGGCATCACGGTGGTGCGCGGGTGGGGGCGCCTGGACGGCGAGCGCCGCGTCGCCGTCAGCGGGCCCGAGGGCCGGCGTGTGCTTGAGGCCCGCCAGGCGGTGGTGCTGGCCACCGGCTCGCGCCCGTCGGTGCCCGCAGTGCTGAGCCAGGCGGCCGCCTGGGACTCGCGTGATGTCACCGCGGTGCAGGAGGTGCCCGAGCGGCTCCTCATCGTGGGCGGCGGCGTGGTGGCCTGTGAGGCGGCGACGTGGATGTCGGCGCTGGGCAGCGAGGTCACGATGCTGGTGCGCAGGCGGCTGCTGTCCACCAGTGAGCCCTTCGCCTCCCGGATCGTGGCCGAGTCCCTGGCCGAGGCGGGCGTTCGGGTGATCACCGGTGCCCAGGTGGGCGACTGCCAGCGCCCGCAGGTGGAGGCCGAGCCGGTCCTGGGGCGCCTGCACGGAGGGCCGGTGCGCGTGACCTGCGGGCAGGAGGTCCATGAGGCCGATGAGATCCTGGTGGCCACTGGCCGCCGCCCCCTGCTGGAGGGCATCGGCCTGGAGTCGGTGGGCCTGTCGCCTGAGGATGTGGCCTCCGGCGGGCTGCCGCAGTGGCTCTACGCCGTGGGGGATGCCAGCACTGGGGCCCCGCTGACCCATATGGGCAAGTACCAGGCCCGGGTGGCGGGCGAGCGGATCGCGGCCCTGGCGGCCGGCCGGGCCCCGCAGGAGGCGCCCGAGATGGTGCCGGTGCCGCGGGTGGTCTTCACCGACCCGCAGGTGGCGGCCACCGGGATGACCGAGGCGCAGGCCAGGGATGCCGGCCTCGAAGTGGTCACCGCCGAGCTGGGCTACACCTCCGCCGCCGGTGCGGCGCTGCTGCGCGACGACGCCCACGGGCAGGCCAAACTGGTGGTGGACCGCGCGGCGCGCACCGTGGTGGGCGCGACCTTCGTGGGCCCGGAGGCCGGCGAGCTCATCCACGCCGCGACCATCGCGATCGTCGGCCAGGTCCCGGTGGAGCGGCTGCGCCACGCGGTGCCCGCCTTCCCCACGGCCAGTGAGATCTGGCTGCGCCTCATCGAGTCCCTGCCCACCGAGGTGCTCCGCCCCGCGCAGTGAGCCGGCCGGCCGCCTGCGCGGCGAGGGCAGCGGGGGCGGCCGGGGCCCGGCGCCGGGTCGCTGAGACGCAGCGGCACGCGCGGCGCACGGATTGAGCGTCACTTGGCGGATTCGACGTCGCTTCGCGGAATGGACGTACCTTCCAGGTGTCGTCCTTTCCGCGAAGCGACGCACTTGTCGCGAAGTGACGCTCTTTCGGCCCCCACGGGCTCGCCGCGCGAGTCAGGGGGATCACTCGGGAAGGGCGTAGACGACACCCGGCGGCATGCGCCTGGGGATGTCGATATGATCTGCGCTCTCCGGGCACAGGGCCGCAGCCGTCCGCGCAGCACTCGAGACATGCTCCCATAGGACCTGCGAGGCCCAGGGGCCGTAGTCCTCAACAACAGCGGCGAGCCCTTCTGGCGTCGTGGTGTCGTGCACCCCTTCGCTAGGAGCCGTGAACACGATGCTGGCCGTCGCGCCAACGAACCACTCCCCTGCTTCGACAGCGAGATCACCGATCAGGCCGTAGGCGGGTGGAGCGCCTTCCGAGAGCCGCTGCACCTCCACGGGACTGATCTGCCACCGGAAGGAGTCATCCTCCACATCCTGGGGCTGGCAGATGACACGAAAGGTCCGAAGCTGGAGGACGGCGGCAGAACGCGGCGATAAGGCCCGATCGCTCGAAGTGCCCGGATCAGGGGCAGTTGTCATGAGCCCACCACCTCACCTCCGGGCACCCGCCGTGCTGCCACGATGACGGAGGAGTCCCAGTTGTAGCTGTCGATCCCAGCAGCGTGGGCGGTGAGGCGAATCCTGTCCTCATCAACGGCAGTCACCTCATGTCGGATGAGCGCGCCCACCGCCTTGGCGTAGCGCCGCACCGTGGACAGGTGCGCGTCGGAGTGCCCACTCTCGAATCGGGAGATGGAGGCCTGGTTAGTGCCCATGGCGCGCGCGACATCGGCCTGGGTCATGCCATAGCGCTCGCGGACGGCGACCAGATCGCGGACCATGGCACGATCAGCGGCAACGAGGTCGCGGGCGTGCCTGTGGCCGGGATCGTCGGGGTTCTCACCGAGGAGCTCGTAGATGTCCATGCTCTCACCGCCTTCAAGGATATGTCGGTGAAGACATACTAGACCCCTTCGGGCGCTCCTGCACGACGTCAGCGTCTCATCTCATTCCCGCGCCCGCACCCATGAGTCGAAGCGCTCCTGCGCCTCGGCGATATGCCCATCCTGCTCCGCCAGCCCGAGCCTCCCACTTCGCTTATGACGGAAGCTGAGGGAGAGCAGCAGGTCCTCCTCATCATCCGGCTCGCTGAAGTACAGCCTGAGAAGCCTCCGCTCGCCATCGAGGGTAACGGTCAGGTCCAGGCGCGCCTCGAACACGTCGCTCGCACTGGCGGCCTTGCAGACGACGCCTTTGGTGTAGGTGGTGTCGAAGTTGAGTCTGCCCGCTTCAGCGTCCTTGAGCAGGGCGTCCATCTCCGCCAGGAGCATCTGCCACTCGTCGTCGGTGATGGAGCCCGCTCGAAGCTCGCTCATCGCCTTAGTCAGATAGGGCCTCCCACTGCGATCACTGACATGGCGCCAGTGCCCACCGAGGTGGCAGGAGCGTGCCCCGAAGCCGAATGTCCGGTGCTCGAGGAGCCCAGTCACCGCAACCACCGTCGAGACAGGCTCAAACTCACGGCCACTCCTGGGCATCGGTCGGGGAGGTAGAGGAAGGATACGTCCTGCAGGCGCACCGGATGCGCACCACAACGGCGAGAGCGGGCAGACTGGAGCCGGCCGCGACACGCGCCACCGCCCGGGCGGCTGCGCCAGCGGCCGGCTCCAGCCAGAGGGAGCCGCGCTCACCGGAGCCGGATCACAGGCTCAGGTTGTCCTTGACGACGGCGGCCAGGGAGCCCGCGACCCGGTCGGCCTCGTCCTGGGTGGCGGCCTCGACCATGACGCGCACCACCGGCTCGGTGCCGGAGGGGCGCAGCAGGACCCGCCCGGTCTCGCCCATCTCCTTCTCGGCGGCCGCCACGGCATCCTGAACGGCCTTGTTGGTACCCGCAGCGCCCTTGTCCACGCCCTTGACGTTGATGAGGGTCTGGGGCAGTCGGGTGACCACGGAGGCCAGCTCGGCCAGGGTCTTGCCGGTGCGCTTGACGCGGGCGGCGATGTGCAGGGAGGTGAGCACGCCGTCACCGGTGGTGGCGTGGACGGTGTCGATGACGTGGCCTGACTGCTCCCCTCCCAGGGTGTAGCCGCCCTGGAGCATGCGCTCCAGCACGTAGCGGTCCCCCACGCCGGTCTGGACGGTGCGGATGCCGTGCTCGCGCATGGCCAGGATGAGGCCCAGGTTGCTCATGACCGTGACCACCAGGGTGTCCGAGCCGAGCGTGCCGTCGGCCTTCATGCCGATGGCGAGCATGCCCATGATCTGATCGCCGTCGACGAGCCGGCCCTCGGCGTCCACGGCCAGGCAGCGGTCGGCGTCGCCGTCGTAGGCCACCCCCATGTCCGCGCCCACGGCGGTGACATAGCTCTGGAGCTGCTCGGGATGGGTGGATCCGCAGTTGTCGTTGATGTTGAGGCCGTCGGGGGAGGCGTTGATGACGATCACCTCGGCGCCCGCGGCGCGCAGGGCGGCCGGTCCCACCGTGGAGGCGGCGCCGTTGGAGGCGTCCACCACGATGCGCAGGCCGGCCAGGTCGGTGGCCACGGAGTCCACGAGGTGGTTGATGTAGTTCTGGTCGGCGATGGTCTCGCCCTTGATGACCCGGCCGACCTCGGCCCCGGTGGGGCGGGCCTCGACCTTGCCCAGGAGGGCCTCGATCTCGTCCTCCACGGCGTCGGCCAGCTTGTAGCCGCCGCGGGCGATGAACTTGATGCCGTTGTCCGGGAAGGGGTTGTGGGAGGCGGAGATCATGACGCCCAGGTCGATGTCCTGCGTGGCGGTCAGGTGGGCGATGGCCGGGGTGGGCAGGACGCCCACGCGGGTGACATCCACGCCCGAGGAGGCCAGGCCCGCGCTGAGGGCGTGGTCGAGGAACTCCCCGGAGGCCCGGGTGTCACGGCCGACGATGGCTCGGGGGCGGCCGCTGCGCGACGCCGGCGCCGAGGCGTCGCGGGTCAGGACGCGGGCGGCGGCCTCGCCGAGCTGGACGGCGAGGGTCGGGGTGAGCAGGTCATTGGCCAGGCCGCGGACACCGTCGGTGCCGAAGAGACGAGCCATAGGGGATCCTCCTGTCGAGAGCGGAAAGCACCCCACATCCTGCCATGCTCACTGGCCGCCCGCTGGCTGGCGGCGCCGGCACACCGGCGGAGGAGGGGAGCCCCAGGGGGAAGCGGCGGAGGGGCCAGGCCGCCGGGGAGCGGCTCCCGGTGCCGCGCACCCGCACCGTTGCACATCTTCAAGCCCCAACCCCTCCGCCTGACCCGGCCCTCCCGCAGAATCCCGCCACTGCCTAGGACCGATCGGTGCCGAAGATGTGCAACGACCGCCTGGCTGCACATCTTCACGCCCCGCCCGCGGGATCCAGGCGAGGGGAAGCCCGGAATCATGCGGATCCACCAACCAGCCGCTCCTTGAAGATGTGCAGCGCCAGCTGCGCCACCGCATCCTGCCGGGGCTGTGCCGATCCACCATTCTCTCCCCCCGCCCAGGACGACGCCCCGCCGACCTCCGCCCGGTGCGGGACCGGGGCGGGGCGACGGGGCGTCGAGGAAGCGGTGAGGGGCTCAGCGCTTGGAGTACTGGGGGGCGCGGCGGGCCTTGTGCAGACCGGCCTTCTTGCGCTCCACGATGCGCGAGTCGCGGGTGAGGAAGCCGGCCTTCTTCAGGGTGGCGCGGTTGGCCTCACGGTCGATCTCGTTGAGGGCGCGGGCGATGCCCAGGCGCAGCGCACCGGCCTGCCCGGAGACGCCACCGCCGTGGATGCGGGCGATGACGTCGAAGCGGCCCTCCAGGTCCAGGATGGTGAAGGGGGCGCGCACGAGCTGCTGGTGCAGCTTGTTGGGGAAGTAGTCCTCCAGGGTGCGGCCGTTGAGGGTCCACTGACCCGTGCCGGGCACGAGGCGGACGCGGGCGACGGCCTCCTTGCGGCGCCCCAGGCCCGCCCCGGGGGCGGTGATGGACTGGCCGCGGCCCTCGCCGGAGCCGTCGGTCTCGGTGGTGTAGCTGGAGGGGTAGCTCTCCTCATCCAGCGCGTCAATGTCGACAGTGGTCTCAGCCACGATATGTCCTTTGCTTGTCGCGAGGTGCCGAGCGCTGAGCGCTTACTGGGCGACCTGGGTGATCTCGAAGGTCTGCGGGTTCTGCGAGGCGTGCGGGTGCTCGGCCCCGGTGTAGACCCGGAGCTTCTTGAGCTGGGCGCGGCCGAGCTTGGTGTGGGGCACCATGCCCTTGACCGCCTTCTCCACGGCGCGCTCGGGGCGGGTGGCCAGCAGCTCGCGGTAGGAGATGGACCGCAGGCCGCCGGGGTAGCCGGAGTGGCGGTAGGCCATCTTCTTGTCGGCCTTGCCGTTGGTCAGGGCGACCTTGTCGGCGTTGATGATGATGACGTAGTCGCCGCAGTCCTCGTTGGGGGCGAACTGGGGCTTGTGCTTCCCACGGAGCAGGGTCGCGGCCTGGGCCGCGAGACGGCCGAGGACGACGTCGGTGGCGTCGATGACGTACCAGTTCTTCTCGACGTCGCCGGGCTTCGGTGTATACGTGCGCACGGGCGTTGCCTTCGTTTCTCTTGGCGAGTGGACACGCCGAATCGCGTGAAGCAGCGCGGATCGGCGAGACCACCATGGTCAGGTGAGCGGTCGGAGCACAGGCTATCCGGGGCGAGTGGGACGGCACCGCGGACGCTTCCACGTGCTGCACGACAGTGGCACCCTACCGGCAGGCGCCAAGAAGGGTCAAAGGATGCGCCCCCTGACGCACCGTGAGTCCCACCACGCCGGCGGTGCGTGCCATCCCGACGGGTGGGGGGGGGACGGCGCCGCGGCACGGCCGGCCGCGCCCCGCCGTCGTCGGCCGGGCCGACGGCGA
The DNA here is from genome assembly GCF_017592395.1 of Actinomyces bowdenii. GTDB lineage: Bacteria > Actinomycetota > Actinomycetes > Actinomycetales > Actinomycetaceae > Actinomyces > Actinomyces bowdenii. The sequence goes on along the minus strand of NZ_JAGFOU010000008.1, from coordinate 71,793 downwards.
TCCCCGCGGTCCTGCCGACGACGGCGCCTCAGCACTCCAGGCGCCGCACCACCCGGGCCCGCTGCGCCTGGGCCGCCAGCTCCTCGCGCTCCGGGTAGGCCACCGCCTCCAGGGTCAGCCCGTGGGGCGGGGCCACCGGGGCGGCCGTCTCCCGCGAGCGCGCCGCCAGCAGCTCGGCCGGCCAGGACGGGGGCCGGCGCCCCAGCCCCACGGCCAGGCCCGCCCCCACCAGGGAGCGCACCATGGAGTGGCAGAAGGCGTCGGCGGCCACCTCCAGGGTGACCAGCCCGCCGTCGGGCCCAGCCCCCTCCTGGGGCACGCGCCGCCAGCGCAGCGCAGTCAGGGTGCGGATGGTGGTGGCCCCCTGGCGGGGCTTGCAGTAGGACAGGAAGTCGTGCTCTCCCAGCAGGGGGGCGCAGGCCGCATCCATGGCCCCGGCGTCGAGCTCCTCGGGCAGCCACAGGACGTGGCCGCGGCGGCGCGGGTCCCGGGGGGAGGCGGCGTCGGCGATGCGGTAGGCGTAGCGCCGCTCCAGGGCGGAGAAGCGGGCGTCGAAGTCGCCGGTCACCCGGCGGGCCCGGTGGACGACGATGTCGCTGGCGCCGCGCGGCAGGCTCAGCCCGGCTGAGCGGGACCACTGCTGGGACTCGCGGGCCAGGACCCCGGCCAGGCGGGTCAGGAGCGCCTGGCCGGGCGGGCGCTGGGAGCGGCCCGGGAGGAGGCGCCAGGCCTGAAGGGGGATGTCGAGGTGGGCGACCTGGGCGGCGGCGTGCACCCCGGCGTCGGTGCGTCCGGCGACGGTCAGCCTCACCGGGGCGCGCAGCACCGTGGTCAGGGCGTCGGTGAGCACGCCCTCGACCGTGCGCAGCCCGGGCTGGGCGGCCCAGCCGCTGAAGCCCCCGCCGTCATAGGCCAGGTCCAGGCGGATGCGGACCGTCCCACTGCCCGTGTCGCCGCTCGCGCCACTGCCCGCGGCGCCCTGGGGCCCCTCAGCGGCGCCGCCCGCCTTCTCGGCACCGCCCGCCCCGACGGCGCGGCACGCCTGATCCGCACGGTCCGCGCGGTCTGCCTGGGATGCCCGGTCTGCCTCTGCCATGCGCCTATCTCACCACGCCCCGCAGCACCCCGCCGGTGCCGCACTCCGGGCCGCGCCCGACTCGTGCCCGGCGCGCGCCCGACCATGGCCCACCCGGCTCCGCCCGTGGCCCGGCGCGCGCCCCTGGCGCCTCCAGGACCTCCAGGACTCCCCAACCGCGCCACGCCGGGCCCCGGAGGCGGTAGCGTCAGCCCCGTGACCTCTCCAACAACCCTGTCGGTGGACTGCGGCGGCGGCGGCATCAAGGCCTCCGTCCTGGACTCCGAGGGCGCGATCATCTCGCGGGCGGTGCGCACCCCCACGCCCTACCCCCTGCCCCCCGGCAAGCTGGTCGAGACCATCGTCTCCCTGGCCGAGCAGCTGCCCGCCGCCGACCGCATCACAGTAGGCATGCCGGGGATGCTCCGCCACGGGGTGGTCGTGGCCACGCCCCACTACATCACCCGGGACGGCCCGCGCTCCAAGGTGCTTCCTGAGCTGGTGGAGGCCTGGGCCCGCTTCGACATGGGGCGGGCGGTGAGCCAGGCCCTGGGGGCCCCCGCCCTGGTCCTCAACGACGCCGAGGTCGCGGGCGCCGGGGTGGTCACCGGGCACGGGCTGGAGATGATCGTCACCCTGGGCACCGGCCTGGGCAACGCCGTCTTCGACAACGGCGTGCTCGCCCCCCACGTGGAGGTCTCGCAGGGCCCGGTGCGCTGGGGGCTGACCTACGACGACTACATCGGGGAGCATGAGCGGCTGCGGCTGGGCGATGCCCACTGGTCGCGGCGGGTGCGCCGCGTCGTGGACGCCCTGCGCCCGATGTACCTGTGGGACCGCCTCTACCTGGGCGGGGGGAACTCGCGGCGCATCACCAGCTACCAGCTGGCCCGGATCGGGGAGGACGTCGTGGTGGTACCCAATGAGGCCGGCATGACCGGGGGGGCGCGCTGCTGGGCCATGGCCCGCCCCTGAGCCGCCCCTGGCCCCGGGCCGCCGCCCCGTGGGGGCCATCGCGCCGCCCCGTGGCCGACGCCGCCAGTGCACTGCGCCGGCTCTCATGGCCACCGCCCCATTGCCGAACCACCGCCGTCCCGCCATCCCGCCGGCCCGCTGCCTCCGACTCATCGTTGTCACACTCGAGCGATAGGGTCTGACTGTTCCAGCTATTGACATCTTGTCGACTTTATTCCCTGCCCGTACAGTTTCCCCACCAACCGACGGGACACGCTCCCACCCACCCCGAGGAGGCGCCGTGCGCATTGGAGTGCCCTGCGAGAGACCGGACAGGCCGCTGGTCTCCGCCACCCCGCAGACCGCCGAGAGGCTCTCGCGCCTGGGCCATGAGGTCCTGGTCGAGCGCGGTGCGGGCCTGAGGGCCAGCGCCCCGGATGAGGCCTATGAGGAGGCCGGCGCCCGCCTGGCCGACCGGGCCGAGGTCTGGGGCTGCGACATCGTCCTGAGCACCGGCGCGCCCGGCGCCGAGGACCTGGACCTCATGCGCCGGGGCGCCATGATCCTCGGCCGGCTCGACCCCGCCCGCCGCCCCGAGCTGCTGGAGTCCCTGCGCGAGCGGGGCCTGACCGGGGTGGCGCTCGACGCCGTCCCGCGGATCTCGCGCGCCCAGGCCATGGATGTGCTCTCCTCCCAGGCCAACCTGGCCGGGTACCGGGCCGTCATCGAGGCCGCCGCGCACTTCGGGCGCCTGTTCAGCGGCCAGGTCACCGCTGCCGGCAAGTTCCCCCCGGCGCAGGCCTACGTCATCGGCGCCGGGGTCGCCGGGCTGTCGGCCATCGGCACCGCCCACTCCCTGGGCGCCATCGTGCGCGGCAGCGACGTGCGCCCGGAGGTGGCCGACCAGGTGCGCTCCATGGGGGCCCAGTTCGTGGCGCTGCCCGGCGCCCAGGAGGTCTCCTCCGACGGGTACGCCAAGGAGCTGGGCACCGACCAGGAGGCGGCGGCCAGGGCCCTGTACGCCCAGCAGGCGGCCCAGGCCGACATCGTCATCACCACCGCCTCCATCCCCGGCCGCCAGGCGCCCCTGCTGCTGGACCGCGCCGCCATCGAGGCGATGCGCCCGGGCTCGGTGATCGTGGACATGGCGGCCGCCAATGGCGGCAACACCGAGCTGACCGTGCCCGGCGAGGTGGTCCGCACCCCCGGCGGGGTGACCATCGTGGGGCACCTGGACCTGGCCGGGCGCCTGCCCGCCCAGGCCTCCCAGCTCTACGGGCAGAACATCGTCAACCTGCTGGCCCTCATGACGCCTGAGAAGGACGGCGCCCTCGCCCTGGACCTGGATGACGAGATCCTGCGCTCGGTGACGGTGGCCCATGACGGCGCGGTGCTGTGGCCCCCGCCGCCCATCAGCGTCTCGGCCGCGCCGTCGGCCCCCGCGGGCCCCTCCCCCGAGGAGTTGCGGCAGTCCCGGGAGAGGGAGGCCGCCCAGCGGGCCCGCAGCCGACGGCGCCGCACCGCGGGCCTGGCCCTGGTGGCGGCCCTGGCGGCGGCCCTGGTGCTGGTGACGCCGGCGGCGGCCGCCAGCCACTACGTGGTGCTCACCCTGGCGGTCATCCTGGGCTTCCACGTCATCTCCAATGTCACCCCCGCCCTGCACACCCCGCTGATGTCGGTGACCAATGCGATCTCCGGGATCATCCTGGTGGGCGCGATCTCCCAGGTGGGCAGCGCCAACCCGCTCATCAGCGCGGTCAGCTTCGTGGCCATCGTGCTGGCCACGATCAACGTCTTCGGCGGCTTCGCGGTCACCCACCGCATGCTCACCATGTTCAGGAAGGACTGAGACGATGCCTGCCACGCTCATCGCACTCGCGGGGCCCGCCGGGGCGCAGACGGCGCAGGCCGTGCCCGTCGCACCACTGCCGGCCGCAGCCCTGCCCGCCCTGCCCTCCTCGGTGGCCCTGGCCTATATCGCGGCGGCGATCCTGTTCATCCTGGCCGCCGCGGGGCTCTCGCGCCATGAGACCTCCGCGGCGGGCAACATCGCCGGGGCGATCGGCATGGGGGTCGCGGTCGCCGCGGCCATCGGCATGGCCCTGACCTCCGATCCCGGCCAGGGGGTGGTGGTCACGGCCGTGCTCATCGCCCTGGCGCTGGGCCTGGGGGCCGCGATCGGCATGACCCTGGCCCGGCGCGTGGCCATGACCGGCATGCCCCAGCTCATCGCCGTGCTCAACGGCCTGGTGGGCCTGGCCGCCGTCATCGTGGGCCTGAACTCCTACGCCTCCCCCGAGCCCGCCGCTGAGGCCCTGGGGGCCTTCCACCTGGGCGAGGTCTACCTGGGGGTGCTCGTGGGGGCGGTGACCTTCACCGGCTCCATCCTGGCGGCCCTCAAGCTCGCCGGGCGGGTGCCGGGGCGCCCCATCACCCTGCCGGGGCGCAACCTGCTCAACCTGGCGGCCCTCCTGGTCTGCCTGGCGCTGCTGGTGGCCTTCCTGCTGCTGCCCGAGGGCTCGCCGGCCGCCTGGGCCTGCCTGGCGGCCATGACGATCATCGCGCTCCTGCTGGGGGTCCACCTGGTGGTGGCCATCGGCGGTGGGGACATGCCGGTGGTGGTCTCGATCATGAACTCCTACTCGGGGTGGGCCTCGGCCCTGACCGGCTTCACCATCAACAACGACCTGCTCATCATCACCGGGGCCCTGGTGGGCTCCTCGGGCGCCTACCTGTCCTACCTCATGTGCCAGGCGATGAACCGCTCCTTCGCCTCGGTGATCCTGGGCGGCTTCGGCACCGAGGGCTCCTCGGCCCCCGCCGGCGGCCAGGACGGCCCGATCGACGAGGTCGATGCCGCCTCCGTGGCCCACCTGCTGCAGAGCGCCCGGCGCGTGGTCATCACCCCCGGCTACGGCATGGCAGTGGCCCAGGCCCAGTACCCGGTGGCGACGCTGACCCAGATGCTCCAGGCCGAGGGGGTGGAGGTCACCTTCGGCATCCACCCGGTGGCCGGCCGCCTGCCCGGGCACATGAACGTGCTGCTGGCCGAGGCCAAGGTCCCCTACGACGTCGTCCTGGAGATGGATGAGGTCAATGACGACTTCGGCGAGGTGGACGTCGTGCTCATCATCGGCGCCAATGACACGGTCAACCCGGCGGCCGAGGAGCCCGGCTCCCCGATCGCGGGCATGCCGGTGCTGCGCGTGTGGGAGGCCCGCCGGGTGGTGGTCTTCAAGCGCTCGATGGCCGCGGGCTATGCGGGGGTGCAGAACCCCCTGTTCTTCCGGGAGAACACCTCGATGCTCTTCGGGGACGCCAAGGAGACGGTCGAGGCCATCATCCGGGCCCTGGAGTAGGCGGGACGGGCCCGTCAGAGCCGCCGGAGCCGGAATGCGAGTGCGGGGTGCAGAATGCGAGGACCCCGCACTCGCATTCTGCACCCCGCACTCGCTTTCTGCGTCGGGGCATGAGGCCACGGCGCTGCGGCCCGCAGGAGGGGATCGGGAGTTGCCGGCTCGGATGAGCACCGTGAGAACTACGTCGCCCCTGGCATAATGCGGAGTGCTCCCTGTCCCAACGTCGTGAGGCCTGGACCATGACGCTCCCCAATGTCACCAGTACTGTTCTCACATGGTTGGAGGGCATTCCTACCTCTTGGTTGGTGGCTGCTGGCACCTTCATCCTATTGATCTTCGGCGTCGTGACCTGGGCGTCCGGGAAGAAACCGTGGGACGTCGTGCGCTGGTTATGGCACTGGGGGCGCAGGGGCTGGAAAGCCGCGCAGCAGCGGAAACGCCAACAGCAGCTCCCGAAGGTCGGTCTACCCCCCCGTTGTGAACGTCCCCGAAGCGTCCGCACGGCTGACCCTCGACGCCGTCCAGCATCATGCGCAGGGCGCCGCCGGCCTGAGCGTGACTCGCCTCCTGGGAGCGGCCTCCAGCCCCGTCCCCTTCCTGGACCGGGCCGGGATACTGGCGGACCTGGAGGCGTGGGCGGTGAGTGATGAGCCCTTCGCCCTGTGCGTCCTGGGTGGCGATGGCGGCTCCGGGAAGACCCGCCTGGGTGTGGAGCTGTGCCGCCGTCTCAGCACCGCTGGAGCGAGGCGGTGGCGCAGGTCGAGGTCGCAGTGGAGGACAGGGTTCCTGCGCGGCATCGAGGGTCTGGAGCCAGGTGGGGCGCACAGCAGGTCGGATACACGCTCGCTGCTCCTGGTCGTGGACTACGCCGAGACCCGCTCCGACATTGTTGGCCGCGTCATCAATCTGGCTCTCACAGCCGCCAGGGACGCCTCCCGACGGCGGATCCGGGTGCTGTTCCTCGTGCGAAGGCCCGCACCATTGCCCGCATCCCGGAAGAGGGCGGATCCATGGGTGGATTCCCTGCGCCCGCAAGGCTCCCAGGCCGAGGGCATCAACCGGCTGCTCGATGAAGCGATGAGCATGGTCCTCAACGAGCAGGAGCTCTCTGAGGAGGATCGCCAGAGGCTCTTCGACAGTGCCGTGGCAGTCTTCCATGAGGCCGGAGCAGTCCCGAGTCGGTCGGAGAATCTGTCGCGCACGTCCTACTCCCAGCCTCTGCCCGTCATCGCCACGGCCTTCCTCAGTGCGACGCGGAGCACCGGACTCCCCCCGGCCTCCGAGGAGGATGTCTTCGATGGGCTGCTGGCGCATGAGGAGCGCTACTGGGAGCTGCACTGGCCCGATGCTCGGGATTTCGATCGAGCCCTGGCCCGCCAGGCAGTTGCCCTGGCCACGCTCTCAAAGATCGAGGATGAGGAGGATGCGCTGGCGCTCCTCGGGCTCCTGCCGGCCGCCAAGGACCTGGATGCCACCGGTCTGGCGCGATGCGCACGGTGGCTGCGGTAGTGCTACCCGCCACCGCTTCAGAGCCCGGGAGCAGAGGAGGCATGGTGCGGGCACCTGGAGCCGGACCGCCTGGGAGAGCGCCTCATCACCTCGGAGATCGGGAGCCTGGAGGCGGCGCTTCCCGCTCTCCTCGCACCCGAGCGCGTGGGCGCCGCCGCTCTGCGAACCTGGACCGTGCTCGAACGGGCCGCTGACGACCCCCGGGTGAGGGAACTCGTCGGCTCCGCGCTCGATGAGGTCCTGGAGGAACTGACGCAGACCGTTGAGGGCGTGGTCATCGCCACGCGCAGCACAGATCTTGCGACCGCGCTCGCTGCTCTCCTCCGCCGCTGTTCCGAGCATATCAGTATCGAAAAAGCGCGTGCGTCCGCCCCTGCCATGAAACGGATCAAGTACCTGATCACCTCATTAAGACCAGCCCCCACCCAACGAATTAGCGAGGCCACGACCTCGGAAGAGACAGCATCGAAGACACTTAAATACTCGATGTCTACCACCAATATGATTGTCGTGCTCATCTGCTTGGTGACTGCCTCTATCTTGACCTTAAATATCGGCAGCGACAACCGGTTCATCAGTGCGGTTACCTTCGTGATCATCGGGCTCGCCACAATCAGTATCGTCGGCGGCTTCGCGGTCACCCACGACATTCTCACCATGTTCAGGAAGGATCAAGGCCATGCCTGCCGCGCTCCGGCCCAGGACAACCCCTCTGCCTACAACCCCGATCTCGCCACCGCATTGAGCACCCTCGCCAACCGCCTGGATGAGGACGGCCAGCGCCCCCAGGCCCTGGATACCGTCCAGGAGGTGGTCGATCTCCGCCGCGAGCTGGCGCATGCCGAGCCACGGGCCTTCGGGCAAGCCTTCCTCGACTCTCTCAGCCTCTATGCCGACCTGCTCGAAGCCGCTGGGCTCGAGGAGGAGGCCGCAGCCGTCCGCCGGGAGCGAGAGGAGTTCCGCGCCCGCCTGGAAGAACTGGAGGAGGACTGACCCTCCGCCGGCGCCGGAATGCGAGTGCGGGGTGCAGAATGCGAGGACCCCGCACTCGCTTTCTGCACCCCGTACTCGCTTTCCGCCCCGGGCCCAGGCCGATGTGGTGCCGCCTTGACTCTGATGGCCTCCTCCTGGTCGGCGGTGATCGCTACGAGCCGCCTTGCACATCTTCACCACGATCCCAGCCCACTGCTGCCGGGCTGAATGGCGCGATTCCGGGGATCAAGCGCGAGGCCAGGGCCACCGGATCCGCTGAAGATGTGCAGCGCCTCTACCGCTGCACATCTTCGGCCTCCTCCGGGAGGGGCGGCGACGATACGATCCGCATGATCCTGCGGATCGTGTGCGCGCAGCCCCGGTGAAGATGTGCAGCGGGTCAAGAGGAAAGAAAGGGAGGGCCCCATCCACAGTGGATGGGGCCCTCCCTCAATCAGCTCAGCGGCCTGAGAGGTTCAGATCCGGCTCACTTCTCGACCTTCTGGGCGGCGGCGCCGCCGGCGGGGGCGAAACCCGCGGCCTCGGCCTCCTCGGCGCTAGCGAACCAGACCTCGGCCACCGTGGCGTCGTACCAGCGCGAGCCCGGCACGTGGTACTTCATGGAGTCCTCATTGCCCTTGACCTGGTGGTCGGCATCCGGGGCCTCCGTGGCGCCCTCCGCCAGGCGCACCGCGCCGGCGTACTCCGCCTTCTCACCCGCGGCCTCCGCAGCCGGAGCCTCAGTCTTCTCAGCCTCGGCCGCCTCAGCCTTCTCCTCGACCTTCTCGGCCTCGGCGGGCTCCTCCGCCACGGCCTTCTCGGCGGCGTGCTTGGCCGTCGCCACCGCGTCCTCGACGATCTCCTTCTTGGCCACGGGCTCCAGCACCAGGGAGATCACCGCCATGGGGGCGTTGTCGCCCTTGCGGGGCATGGTCTTGATGATGCGGGTGTAGCCCCCGTCGCGGCCCTCGAACTGGGGGGCCAGGACCTCGAAGAGGCGGTAGACGGCGAACTTGTCCGTCACCTTCTTCATCACCGTGCGGCGGGCGTGCAGGTCGCCACGCTTGCCCTTGGTGATGAGCTTCTCCACGTAGGGGCGCAGGCGGCGGGCCCGGGCCTCGGTGGTGGTGATGGACTCGTGGACGATGAGCTGGGTGGCCAGGTTGGCCAGCATGTGGCGCTCGTGCTGGGCGCTGCCGCCCAGGCGGGGACCCTTGGTGGGGCGAGGCATGGTTGTCTCCTAGATGAATGACGGGCCGGCTCAGGCCTGGGGCTCGTCGCTGAACGTGGGGTTGGCGTAGTCGTCCTCCGAGACGTAGTCGACCGGGGAGCCCTTGAGGGACAGGCCCAGCTCGGCCAGCTTCTCCTTGATCTCGGAGATCGACTTGGCGCCGAAATTGCGGATGTCGAGCAGGTCCGCCTCACTGCGGCCGACCAGCTCGCCCACCGTGTGGATGCCCTCGCGCTTGAGCGCATTGGAGGAGCGCGCCTGGAGGTCGAGCTCGTCGATCATGAGGGCCAGGTCCTGCTGGAAGGCCTCGTCCACCGGCGAGGGGCCGACCTCGATGCCCTCGGCCTCGACGTTGAGCTCGCGGGCCAGCCCGAAGAGCTCGACCAGGGTCTTGCCGGCGGAGGCCAGCGCGTCGCGCGGGGTGATGGAGACCTTCGTCTCGACGTCGACGATGAGGCGGTCGAAGTCCGTGCGCTGCTCCACACGGGTGGCCTCGACGGCGTAGGAGACCTTCTTGACCGGCGAGTAGATCGAGTCCACGGGGATACGGGAGATCTCCGCATTGGGGTCCTTGTTCTGGTTGGCCGACACGTAGCCGCGACCGCGCTCGACCGTCAGCTCGATCTCCAGCTTGCCCTTCTCGTTGAGGGTGGCGATGACCAGCTCGGGGTTGTGGATCTCCACGCCGGCCGGCGGGGTGATGTCCCCGGCCAGCACCTCGCCCGGGCCCGACTTGCGCAGGTACATGACCACCGGCTCGTCGTTCTCCGAGGACAGGACGATTTCCTTGATGTTGAGGATGATCTGGGAGACATCCTCCTTGACCCCGGCGATGGTGCGGAACTCGTGGGGCACCCCATCGATGCGCACGCTGGTGACGGCCGCCCCCGGGATAGAGGACAGCAGCGTGCGGCGCAGGGAGTTGCCCAGCGTGTAGCCGAATCCGGGCTCAAGGGGCTCGAGCACGAACCGCGAGCGGCGGTCCTCCTCGATGACCTCCTCGGTGAGCGTGGGTCGCTGTGCAATGAGCACGTGGTTTCCTTTCGTCGCGGCGCCCGCTATATGACGCCGGTCCTCCAACGGGGTGGCCGGCCTGGTCCCGGCGCTCCCCCGGCCTCGCCTCGACGGCGGGGCGTGGGCGGGGACGACGGCGCAGCAGCGGGCTGCGCCGTCGTCCCCCGTGGTCTCAGACGCGGCGGCGCTTGGGCGGGCGGCAGCCGTTGTAGGCCTGGGGGGTGACGTCCGTGATCGGGCCGATCTCCAGGCCAGCGGCCTGGAGGGAGCGGATCGCGGTCTCACGGCCGGGGCCGGGGCCCTTGACGAAGACGTCGACCTTCTTCATGCCGTGCTCCTGGGCGCGCCGGGCGGCGGCCTCGGCGGCGAGCTGGGCGGCGTAGGGCGTGGACTTGCGCGAGCCCTTGAAGCCGACCTGGCCGGAGGAGCACCAGGCGATGACCGCACCGGAGGGGTCGGTCAGGGACACGATGGTGTTGTTGAAGGTGGACTTGATGTAGGCGTGGCCGTGAGTGACGTTCTTACGGTCCTTGCGGCGCATCTTGCGCGCTGCGGCGCGGGTCTTGGGAGGCATGCTTCCTTCTTCTGCGATGAGGTCGTCGGTCCGGGGCGGGGCCCGGATTGCTGCTGCTTACTTGGCCTTCTTCTTGCCGGCCACGGTGCGCTTGGGGCCCTTGCGGGTGCGCGCGTTGGTCTTGGTGCGCTGGCCGTGCACCGGCAGGTGGCGGCGGTGGCGCAGACCCTGGTAGCAGCCGATCTCGATCTTGCGGCGGATGTCGGCCTGGACCTCACGACGCAGATCACCCTCGACCTGGTAGTTGGCGTCGATGTGGGTGCGCAGGGCGACGAGCTCGTCCTCGCTGAGGTCCTTGACCCGGGTGTCGGGGTTGACGCCCGTCGCCTTGAGGGTCTCATCGGCGCGGGTGCGCCCGATCCCGAAGATGTAGGTGAGTGCGATCTCCACTCGCTTCTCGCGAGGCAGGTCGACACCGGAAATGCGTGCCACTGTGTGGTTCTCCTGATGTGATCCCGGAGGTCGTCACCCATCTCCCCCGCCGTGGGCGGCGGCCCCGGCCTCCGAGAACCGGGGGTTGCGGCCCGGCCTGCCGCTGCTGCGCCGGGCGGGCCCGCTGGGATGGGTGCTGGTGGTGGCCGCCGCCTGGCGGCCCTCAGCGCCGGGCCTCAGCCCTGGCGCTGCTTGTGCCGTGGGTTCTCGCAGATGACCATGACACGGCCGTGGCGACGGATCACCTTGCAGTTGTCACAGATCTTCTTGACGCTCGGCTTGACCTTCATGATGTTCCTCCACCGACTGCGGTCAGTCGGCTTCTCACTTGTACCGGTAGACGATGCGGCCGCGGGACAGGTCGTAGGGGCTGAGCTCCACGACCACGCGGTCCTCGGGGAGGATGCGGATGTAGTGCTGCCGCATCTTGCCGGAGATGTGCGCGAGCACGACGTGCCCGTTGCTCAGCTCCACCCGGAACATCGCGTTCGGAAGGGCCTCGACGACCGATCCCTCGACCTCGATGACGCCGTCCTTCTTAGCCATGTTCCTCCATCGGTGCTCTCTCGCTCGAGTTCATCCGGGCGACGACGCCGCCCGGAGGGACGCCCCCGCCGCGCCGCTCGGGACATGGGCCCATGGGCGTGCGGAATCGGCGGAGGAGTGTCCGACGGCCAACTCTACGGCAGGACCTCGCCCGCCCACCATGCGGGATCCGCGATCTGCTCGGTGTTTCCGGACACATCCGCCCGGCGGGCCGAGGCGCCCCGCGGCGGCCTCAGCCGGGCATGGTCACCGGGGCCAGGCCGTAGGGCTCCAGGCCCCGAGCACCGCCGTCGGGGGCGGTGAGCACCCACACTCCCCCGGGCATGATCGCCACGGTGTGCTCCCACTGGGCCGCCCGTGAGCCGTCGCAGGTCACCACCGTCCACCCGTCGTCGAGCTCGCGCACCCGGGGGCTGCCGGCGGTGAGCATCGGCTCGATGGCCAGGACCATGCCGGGGCGCAGGCGCGGCCCCCTGGCCCGCACCGAGTAGTTGAGGACGTCGGGGGGCATGTGCATGCGGGTGCCGATGCCGTGGCCCACGTACTCCTCGAGGATGCCCAGCTCGTGGCCCTCGGCGCTGGCGACCTGGGCCACGGTCTCCTCCACGGCGTCGCCCACGGCGTTGAGCCGGAGCTCGCGCGCACCGCCCCGGCCGGCGGCCGCGCGGGCCAGGGCGGCGATGGCCTCCCACAGGCAGCGCTCGGTGGTGGCATCCAGGATCCGGTCGGAGTCGTTGCGGTAGGCGCCGCCCACCACCGTGGTGAAGGCGGCGTCCCCGTGCCACTGGGTGCCCCGGTCATCGGTGACGAAGGCGCCGCAGTCGAAGGTCACCAGGTCCCCGGCCTCCAGGACGCGCGGCCCCGGGATGCCGTGGACCGCCTCCTCGTTGACCGAGATGCACACCGTGGCCGGGAAGCCGTGGTAGCCCAGGAAGTTGGAGCGGGCGCCGGCCCTCTCGATCACCCCGGCCGAGACGGCGTCGAGCTCGGCGGTGGTGATGCCGGGGCGCACCGCCTGGCGCAGGGCCGCATGGATCTGGGCGACGACGAGCCCGGCCCGGCGCATGTGGCGCACCTGGGCGGGGGTCTTGATCTCGATCTGCTCGCGGCGCGGCACGGCGGCCTCCTTCGCGGCCCGGCCGGGCCGCAGCATCGGTGTGGGTGGCGGCTCAGGCGATGCCGCGCGCGGCCAGGGCCTCCATGAGGCGCTGGGCGACCTCGTCGATCCCGCCCATGCCGTCGACGCGCACCAGCAGGCCGCGCTCGGCGTAGTGGGCGACCAGCGGCTCGGTGGACTCGGCGTAGACCTCGAGGCGCCGGCGGATGACCGGCTCGGTGTCGTCGGCGCGGCCCTGTTCCCCCGCCCGCTTGAGCAGGCGGGCGACGACGGCCTCGGTCTCGGCGGTGATCTCGACGACGACGTCCAGGGCCTGGCCGTGGGCGGCCAGCATGGCGTCGAGCTCCCCGACCTGGTCCTGGGTGCGGGGGTAGCCGTCCAGGAGGAAGCCCTGGGCGCAGTCGGGGCGGCCCAGGCGCTCGGCGACCATGGCGTTGGTGATCGCGTCGGGGACGTACTCGCCGCGGTCCATGTACTCCTTGGCCCGGGCCCCCAGGTCGGTGCCCTGGGCGATGTTGGCCCGGAAGATGTCACCGGTGGAGATGGCGGGGATGGACAGGCGCTCGGCGATGCGGGCGGCCTGGGTGCCCTTGCCCGCCCCGGGGGGGCCCATCAGGACCATGCGTGCGCTCATGAGAGGAACCCTTCGTAGTGGCGCTGCTGGAGCTGGGAGTTGATCTCCTTGACGGTCTGGAGGCCCACGCCCACCATGATGAGGATCGTGGTGCCGCCGAAGGGCAGGGCCTGCGACAGGCCCAGCCAGATGACCGCCAGGGTGGGGACTAGGGCCAGGACCACCAGGTAGATGGAGCCCGCCGAGGTGACGCGGTTGATGACGTAGGTCAGATAGCGCACGGTGGGCTCGCCCGCGCGGATGCCGGGGATGAAGCCGCCGTAGCGCTTCATGTTGTCCGCGATCTCCTCGGGGTTGAAGGTGATGGCGGTGTAGAAGAAGGCGAAGAACAGGATGAGCAGGGCGTAGGCGGTGAGGTAGACCGGGTGGGTCTGCTGGAGGTTGGTGAGGATCCACTGCACCCAGCCCGAGGTCTGGCTGCCGAACTGGGCGATGAGCATGGGCATGGCCAGGATGGAGGAGGCGAAGATGACCGGGATGACGCCGGCGGTGTTGATCTTGACCGGGATGTAGGTGGTCGAGCCCCCGTACTGGCGCCGCCCCACCATGCGCTTGGCGTACTGCACGGGGATGCGCCGCTGGGCCTGCTCCACGAAGATGACGGCGGCGGTGGCCACCAAGACGACGGCGACGACGATGAGGAACTTGCCCATGCCGCCCGAGCCGGAGGCGATGGAGATCATGTTGGCCGGGAACTGGGCGACGATCGAGGTGAAGATGAGCAGGGACATGCCGTTGCCGATGCCGCGCTCGGTGATGAGCTCGCCCAGCCACATGATGAGGCCGGTCCCGGCGGTCAGGGTGATGACCATGAGGGCCAGGGTCAGGGGGGAGTCGTCCGGGACGACCGGCACGGTGCAGCCGGGGAAGAGCTGGCCGGAGGCCGCGGTGGCCACGATGGTGGAGGACTGGAGCAGCCCCAGGCCGATGGTCAGGTACCGGGTGTACTCGGTGAGCTTGGCGGTGCCCGACTGGCCCTCCTTGTGCAGCTCCTCGAAGCGGGGCACGACCACGCGCAGGAGCTGGATGATGATGGAGGCGGTGATGTAGGGCATGATGCCCAGGGCGAAGACGCTGAGCTGGAGCAGGGCGCCGCCGGAGAAGATGTTGATGAGCCCGAGCAGCCCCTGGCCCTCGGACTGCCCCACGCAGATCTGGGCGTTGGCCACGTCGACGCCGGGGCTGGGCACCACCGATCCGAGGCGGAAGAGGGCCATGATCCCCAGGGTGAAGAGGAGCTTGGCCCTGAGGTCTGGCGTCCTGAACGCCTGAGTGAACGCGCTGAGCACTCGATCTCCTGTGGACTCGGGGGTGGGTGGTCGTCGGTGGATGGTCGTGCGCCGGGCACGACTCGACGCAGGTCTTCCGCGCCCGGGACAGACTACCGCCTCATGCTGGTGGCCCGGGCGGAGAAACCTCCTTGCAATGCGGGCTTTGTCACGTACAGCGGGTCACCGGGCGGGTGGAGCGCCCACCGGCGCACCGGGGCGCCCGCTCCCCCGACGCCGAGGACCCCGGTCCCAGGACGTGCCTGGGACCGGGGTCCTCATGCCTTGGGCTCCCGCCGCGGCTGGCAGGGTCGGGCCGTGCGGCCCCATCGGCTCAGCGCGCGGTGATCGTGCCGCCCGCGGCCTCGACCTTCTCCTTGGCGGAGCCGGACCAGGCGTCGGCGGTGATGGTCAGGGCCACGGTGACGTCGCCGCCGCCCAGGACCTTGACCAGCTGGTTCTTGCGCACGGCGCCCGCGGCCACGAGGTCCTCCACGGTGACGGTGCCACCGGCGGGGAAGAGCTCGGCGATGCGGCCGACGTTGACGGGCTGGAACTCCACGCGGTTGGGGTTCTTGAAGCCCCTGAGCTTGGGCAGGCGCATGTGCAGCGGCATCTGGCCGCCCTCGAAGCCGGGGCGGACCTGGTAGCGGGCCTTGGTGCCCTTGGTGCCGCGACCGGCGGTCTTGCCCTTGGAGGCCTCACCACGACCCACGCGGGTCCTGGCCTTCTTGGCGCCGGGGGCTGGGCGCAGGTGGTGGAGCTTGACGACCCGCACCTTCTGGCCCGCCTCGGCAGTCTGCTCGGCCGCGGCGTCGGCGGCCTGCTTCTTCGTGTCAGCCATCTCAGACCTCCTCAACGGTGACCAGGTGGTGCACCGTGGCAATCAGGCCGCGCACGCTGGGGGAGTCCTCGCGCACCACGGACTGGCGGATCTTGCGCAGGCCCAGGGTCTTGAGGGACTCGCGCTGGCGGTGGGTGCCCCCGATGCCAGAGCGGACCTGGGTGACCTTGAGCTGCTTGGTTGTCGGCTCGGTCGTCTTGGTTGCGTCAGCCATCACGCACCCACTCCTTCAGCGGCCTTCTCGGCCTCCTTCTTCTCGGCCTCGGCGCGCTTGTCGGCCTCGCCCTCCGCGCGGGCCCGCAGCATGGACTGCGGGGCGATGTCCTCCAGGGGCAGGCCGCGGCGGGCGGCGACCGCCTCGGGCTGCTCCAGGCGCTTGAGGGCGTCCACCGTGGCGTGCACGATGTTGATCGCATTGGACGAGCCCAGCGACTTGGACAGGATGTCCTGGACGCCGGCGCAGTCCAGCACGGCGCGCACCGGACCGCCGGCGATGACCCCGGTACCCGGGGAGGCCGGGCGCAGCAGGACGACTCCGGCGGAGTCCTCCCCCTGCACCAGGTGCGGGATGGTGCGGCGGATCATCGGGACGTGGAAGAAGTTCTTCTTCGCGATCTCGACGGCCTTGGCGATGGCGGAGGGGACCTCCTTCGCCTTGCCGTAGCCGACACCGACCGTGCCCTCACCGTCACCGACGACGACCAGGGCCGTGAAGGTGAAGCGGCGGCCGCCCTTGACGACCTTGGAGACGCGGTTGATGGCGACGACGCGCTCGATGTACTTGTCGTCGTTGCCGCGACCACGGTCGCGGCGGTCATTGTTGCGGTCGCGGCGGCCGCGGCCCTCGCCCCGGCGCTCGTCGTTCTCGCGCTGGGCCGAGCCGTCGGACGACGCGGACCTGTCTCGCTGCGGTGCAGCCATCAGATGTTCCTCTGCTTTCTCGTCGTCGTGGTGCTCACAGCTTCAGGCCGCCCTCGCGGGCGCCCTCGGCGACGGCCGCGACCCGGCCGTGGTACTTGTTGCCGCCGCGGTCGAAGACCACCGCCTCGATGCCCAGGGCCTTGGCGCGCTCGGCGACGAGCTCGCCGACCTTGCGGGCGGCGCCGACCTTGTGGCCCTCCACGCCCTTGGCGGCCTCCTCCAGGGTGGAGGCGGCGCACAGGGTGTGGCCGATGGTGTCGTCGACCACCTGGGCCACCATGTGGCGGTTGGAGCGGGTGACGACCAGGCGCGGGCGCTCGGGGGTGCCGGAGATGTGCTTGCGCACGCGCTGATGACGGATCTTGCGGGCGATGGCCTTGGCGTTGCCCTTGCCCCTCTTGATCGAGTAAGCCATGATCACTTACCAGCCTTTCCGACCTTGCGGCGCACGTTCTCGCCGGCGTAGCGCACGCCCTTGCCCTTGTAGGGCTCCGGCGGGCGGATCTTGCGGATATTCGCAGCGACCTCGCCGACCTGCTCCTTGGAGATGCCGGAGACCTTGATCTTGAGGTTGCCGTCCACGGTGAGGGTGATGCCCTCGGGCGGCTCGACCGTCACGGTGTGGGAGAAGCCCAGGGACAGCTCGATGGCCTGGCCCTTGGCGGCCACGCGGTAACCGGTGCCGACGATCTCGAGGTTCTTCTCATAGCCCTCGGTGACGCCGACGACCATGTTGTGGATGAGGGTGCGCGACAGGCCGTGCAGCGAGCGCGAGCGGCGCTCGTCGTCAGGCCGGGTGACCAGGATGGAGCCGTCCTCCTGGCGGGTCACGCTCAGCGGCTCGCAGATGGTGCGCGACAGGGTGCCCTTGGGGCCCTTGACCGTCACCTCCTGGCCGTCGATGGTCACGTCCACTCCGGCGGGAACCGGAACGGGGAGACGTCCAATACGAGACATGGTTTTCCTCCGTTCCTTCTCTTACCAGACGTAGGCGAGGACTTCGCCGCCCACGCCCTTGGACTCGGCCTGCCTGTCGGTCAGGAGGCCGGAGGAGGTGGACAGGATCGCCACCCCCAGGCCGCCCAGGACCTTGGGCAGGTTCGTGGACTTGGCGTAGACGCGCAGGCCGGGCTTGGAGATCCGGCGCAGGCCCTGGATGGCGCGCTGGCGGTTGGCGCCGTACTTCAGGGTCAGGGTGAGCGTCTTGCCCACCTCGGCGTCGGCGACCTCGTAGCCGGCGATGTAGCCCTCGGCCTTGAGCATCTCGGCGATGTTGACCTTGAGCTTGCTCGACGGCATCGAGACCGAGTCGTGGTAGGCGGAGTTTGCGTTGCGCAGACGGGTCAGCATGTCTGCGATGGGGTCTGTCATTGTCATGAGTGGGCCTTGGCCCTTCCTCGTCGTGGTTTCCTCATCGGACCTGCGACGTAAGTTCTTACCAGCTGGACTTGCTCACACCGGGGAGCTCGCCACGGAGGGCCATCTCCCGCAGGCAGATACGGCACAGGCCGAACTTGCGGTACACGGAGTGCGGGCGGCCGCAGCGCTGGCAGCGCGTGTAGGCACGCACACCGAACTTCGGCTTACGGTTCGCCTTCTCGATCAGAGCGGTCTTCGCCATGTCACTTCTCCTTGAAGGGGAAGCCGAGCTGCTTGAGCAGGGAGCGGGCCTCCTCATCGGTCTTGGCCGTGGTCACCACGGTGATGTCCATGCCGCGCACGCGGTCGATCTTGTCCTGGTCGATCTCGTGGAAGACTGCCTGCTCGGTGAGACCGAAGGTGTAGTTGCCGTTGCCGTCGAACTGCTTGGGGCTCAGGCCGCGGAAGTCGCGGATCCGGGGCAGCGAGATCGACACGAGGCGGTCGAGGAACTCCCACATGCGGTCCCCGCGCAGGGTGGCGTGGGCGCCGATGGGCATGCCCTCGCGCAGCTTGAACTGGGCGATGGACTTGCGGGCCCGGGTCACCTGCGGCTTCTGGCCGGTGATGGCGGCGAGGTCGCGCACGGCGCCCTCGATCATCTTGGAGTCGTGGGCGGCCTCGCCCACACCCATGTTGACCACGACCTTGGTGATGCCCGCGACCTCCATGACGTTGCCGTGCTGGAACTCCTTGAGCAGGGCGGGGCGCACCTCCTCGACGTACTTGGCCTTCAGGCGGGGGGCGGTCTTGTCAGCCATGGTCACAGGTCCTCCCCGCTCTTCTTGGCGTAGCGCACGCGCACGGTGCGCTTGCGGCCGTCCGGGCGCTGGCCCTCCTCGACGCGGAAGCCCACGCGGGTGCGCTTCTTGGTCTTGGGGTCAACGAGCATGACGTTGGAGGCGTGGATCGGGGCCTCAACGGTCTCGATCCCGCCGGTGCGGGCGCCCTGGGAGGACTGGCCCACCTTGGTGTGCTTGGTGACGCGCTGGACGCCCTCGACGATGACGCGCTCGGCGCCGGGGAGGACCTTGAGGACGCGGCCGGTCTTGCCCTTGTCCTTGCCCGAGATGACGATCACCTGATCGCCCTTCTTGATGCGTGCCATGTCAGATCACCTCCGGGGCGAGCGAGACGATGCGCATGAACTTCTTATCGCGCAGCTCACGGCCCACGGGGCCGAAGATGCGCGTACCGCGCGGGTCGCCGTCGTTCTTGAGGATGACGGCGGCGTTCTCATCGAAGCGGATGTACGAGCCGTCGGGGCGGCGGCGCTCCTTGCGGGCGCGCACGACGACGGCCTTGACGACCTCGCCCTTCTTGACGTTGCCACCGGGGATGGCGTCCTTGACGGTGGCGACAATGGTGTCGCCGACACCCGCATAGCGCCGACCCGAGCCGCCGAGCACGCGGATGCAAAGGATCTCCTTGGCTCCGGTGTTGTCGGCGACCTTCAGTCGCGACTCCTGCTGGATCATTGAGTGTTCTCCTGTCGTCGAGCCGGTTCTCGACCAGTGGTCGAGCCTAGCCGAACGTTCTTCTGGACTTGCGTGCCCCCGCCCCGTGAGCGGACGCACTGGGGCGGCCCGCAGCTCGGGGAGGTCCGCGGCGCGGGGCCCCAGCAGACACAGGCGCACGCGGCACGAGGTCTCTGCTGGGCGCACCGAGGGCGCACGCAACCCGATCAGCCTAGTCCAAGGGCCTCGTCCCACAACACCTGGGAGTCCGCCGAAGACCTGTGCCTTTGCTCACCGGGCGCACCGGATGCCCCCGATCCGCACGCCGGGCCGACTCGCGGGGTCGATCGCATCCCGCTGGGCGACCCGTGTTCTGCTGGGCCAGATGGCGCCATGTCAGCGGGCGGGATGCGTGTGACCCAGCAGATCGCCCGGCAGCCTCAGCCGTAGTGCTGCCAGGCGCCGTTGGGGGCGAACAGGGACCAGCGCCCATCGACCACCAGCCACCCGGTGGCCATGGCACCCGAACCGGTCAGGTAGTACCAGGAGCCGCCGTCCCTGACCCAGCCCGTGGCCATGGCACCCGAACCAGTCAGGTAGTACCACGACCCGCCAACCTTGACCCAGCCCGTGGCCATGGCACCCGAACCAGTCAGGTAGTACCACGACCCGCCAACCTTGACCCAGCCGGTCGCCATGGCACCCGAACCAGTCAGGTAGTACCACGACCCACCATCCTTGACCCAGCCGGTCGCCATGGCACCCGAACCAGTCAGGTAGTACCAGGAGCCGCCGTCCCTGACCCAGCCGGTCCTCATCGCGGCGGTGGCGGTGTCGAAGAAGTACCAGCTGGCGCCGACGCGCTTCCAGCCCTTGGCCCGCACGCCCCGCTCATCAGCCCAGAACCAGGTGTCACCGGCCCGATGCCATCCCGCGGCCTGTGGCGCCGGCACTGAGGGCTGGGGGTCGGGGGTGCGGGGCAGGGCGACTGGTGCGGAGATCTCGTGGAGGACGTAGACGCCCGCCTCGTCGGGACCGTCGGCCTGGAACCAGATCCTCAGGGGTCCGGCGCGATCCACGGTGCCCTGGTCGGGCAGCGTCATGGTGACCGACCACGTCCCGTCCGCCTCCACGCTCCCCTCGACGCTGACCAGGGGGTCCTCATGCTCGGCGGCGTCGATCCTGGCCAGGCCCCCGCGGACCTTCGGGGCAGTGGCCGCTCCCGTGGTGGCCCCGGCACCTGTGATGGTGACGGTCCGCCCCGCGAGGAGCTCGGGGACCTCGGAGACCCTGAAGCCCGGGAAGTAGCAGGAGCCGTCCTCACGGCGCGTGCAGTAGGAGGTGGAGGGATCCAGCCCGGCCGGGCTCGCCAGGGCCTCCGGGGCCGGGCCCGAGGGCAACAGGATGAGGGCTGCCAGCGCGGCAGCGGTCAGGCGCATATGGGGCATGAGGTGTCCTTGCATGAGACAGAGGGTATTGACACGAGTCTACGGACGCCCGGTGATTTCCAATACCCTGCTGCATATCATTTGTCAAACACTTCCCACCCGATGGGATCACGCGGGATGGCGTGATGACAACGACGCCGCAGCACCCGGGTCGGGGCTGCGGCGTCGTCCGACCGAGGTCATCGGCCAGCGGTCACTTGGCCTTCTCGAGGATCTCCAGGAGGCGGAAGTGCTTGGTGGCGCTCAGCGGGCGGGTCTCCATGATGGAGACGAGATCGCCCACACCGGCCTCGTTGCGCTCGTCGTGCACCTTCACCTTCTTGGAGCGGCGAAGGACCTTGCCATACAGGGAGTGCTTGTAGCGCTCCTCGACGAGGACGACGACGGTCTTGTCCATCTTGTCGGAGACGACATAGCCGCGGCGGACCTTGCGCTGGTTGCGCTCGGGGGCCTGGGCGGTCTCCACGGTCTCAGTGCTGTTCTGCTCGCTCACTTGGACTCCTGGCTGCTCGGAGCGGTACGGATGCCGAGCTCCCGCTCGCGCACGATGGTGTAGATGCGGGCGATGTCGCGGCGCACGGCCTTGAGGCGGCCGTGGTCCTCGAGCTGGCCGGTCGCCGAGGCGAAGCGCAGGTTGAACAGCTCGGCCTTGGCCTTGGACAGCTCCTCGGCGAGGCGCTCATTGTCCATGCCATCGAGGTCGGACGGGGTCAGTCCCTTGGAACCGATAGCCATCAGACGTCACCACCCTCACGAGTCACGAAACGGGTCTTCATCGGCAGCTTGTGCTGTGCGCGGCGCATGGCCTCGCGGGCGAGCTCCTCGGGAACGCCGCCGAGCTCGAACAGGATGCGTCCGGGCTTGACGTTGGCGATCCACCACTCGGGGGCGCCCTTACCGGAGCCCATGCGGGTCTCGGCGGGCTTCTTGGTCAGCGGGCGGTCCGGGAAGATGTTGATCCACACCTTGCCGCCACGCTTGATGTGGCGGGTCATGGCGATACGGGCCGCCTCGATCTGGCGGTTGGTGATGTAGGCGGGCTCCAGAGCCTGGATGCCGAAGTCGCCGAAGGCGATCTGGTTGCCGCCCTTGGACAGGCCCGTACGGTGCGGGCGGTGCTGCTTGCGGAACTTGGTCCGACGGGGGATGAGCACGGCTCAGGCCTCCGTTCCCTGCTCGGCGGCAGCGTTCTCGGCGGCCGGCGCCTGCTCGGCCTGCTGCTCGCTGTTCTGACGCGCTCCGCGATCGCCACGGCGCCCGCCGCGGCGCTCGCCACGGCCGCCGCGCCCGCGGGAGCCGGACTCGGCCTGCTGGCGGGCGAACTCGCGCTCGGTGAGGTCGCCCTTGTAGATCCACACCTTGACGCCGAGACGGCCGAAGGTGGTCTTGGCCTCGTAGAAGCCGTAGTCGATGTTGGCCCGCAGGGTGTGCAGCGGCACGCGGCCCTCGCGGTAGAACTCGCTGCGGCTCATCTCGGCACCGCCCAGGCGGCCCGAGCACTGGACCCGGATGCCCTTGGCGCCGGCACGCATGGCGGACTGCATGCCCTTGCGCATGGCGCGGCGGAAGGAGACGCGGGAGGCCAGCTGCTCGGCGATCCCCTGGGCCACGAGCTGGGCGTCCAAGTCGGGGCTCTTGACCTCCAGGATGTTGAGCTGGACCTGCTTGCCGGTCAGCTTCTCCAGCTGTCCGCGCAGGCGCTCGGCCTCGGCGCCGCGGCGGCCGATGACGATGCCCGGGCGGGCGGTGTGCAGGTCGACGCGCACGCGGTCGCGAGTGCGCTCGATGTCGACCTTGGAGATGCCCGCGCGCTCCATGCCGTCCTCCATGAGGCGGCGGATCTTGACATCCTCCTCCACGAAGTCGCGGTAGCGCTGACCGGGCTTGGTGGAGTCGGCGAACCAGCGCGAGCGGTGGTCCGTGGTGATGCCCAGGCGGAACCCGGTCGGGTTGACCTTCTGCCCCATTACCGGGCTCCTTCCTTGCGTGCGGAGTCGGCCTTCTCGCCGACGATAATGGTGATGTGGCTGGTCCGCTTGAGGATCCGGCTGGCGCGCCCCTGGGCGCGCGGGCGGAACCGCTTGAGGGTGGGGCCCTCGTCAGCGAATGCCTCGATGATGAACAGGTCGTTCTCGTCGAAGCGCTCGCCGTCGCGCTCGGCCTTGAAGCGAGCGTTGGCGATGGCGGACTCGACGACCTTGCGCACTGGCACCGCAGCGGCCTGCGGTGCGAATCGCAGCACGTTGACGGCCTCGACGGCGCGCTGGCCGCGGACGACGTCCACGACGCGGCGAGCCTTCATGGGCGTGCAGCGCACGTACTTGGCCTGCGCCTTGGCTTCCATAGTTCTCTGCCTCTCTTAGCTTCCGACGGCGTCAGCGACGCGACTTGCGATCGTCCTTGACGTGCCCGCGGAAGGTGCGGGTCGGAGCGAACTCGCCGAGCTTGTGGCCCACCATGGACTCGGTGACGAAGACCGGGACGTGCTTGCGGCCGTCGTGGACGGCGAAGGTGTGTCCGAGGAAGTCCGGCGTGATCACCGAACGGCGGGACCAGGTCTTGATGACATTCTTGGTGCCCTTCTCGTTCTGGGCGTCCACCTTCTTCTGGAGGTGGTCGTCGACGAAGGGACCCTTCTTCAGGCTACGCGGCATATCGGGCTCCTATCAGCGCTTCTTGCCGGTCCGACGACGACGCACGATGAGGCGGTCGCTGGACTTGTTCGGACGACGGGTACGGCCCTCGGGCTTGCCCCATGGGGAGACGGGGTGACGACCTCCGGAGGTCTTGCCCTCACCACCGCCGTGCGGGTGGTCGACGGGGTTCATCACCACACCGCGCACGGTCGGGCGCACGCCCTTCCAGCGCATGCGGCCGGCCTTGCCCCAGTTGATGTTGGACTGCTCGGCGTTGCCGACCTCGCCGATGGTCGCGCGGCAGGCGGCCTCGACATTGCGGATCTCGCCGGAGGGCATGCGCAGCTGCGCGTACTTGCCCTCCTTGGCCACCAGCTGGACCGAGGTCCCGGCGCTGCGGGCGATCTTGGCCCCTCCCCCGGGGCGCAGCTCCACGGCGTGGACCACGGTGCCGGTGGGGATGTGGCGCAGCTGGAGGCTGTTGCCGGGCTTGATGTCCGCGGTGGGGCCGGACTCGACGACGTCGCCCTGGCGCAGCTTGTTGGGGGCGATGATGTAGCGCTTCTCGCCATCGGCGTAGTGCAGCAGGGCGATGCGCGCGGTGCGGTTGGGGTCGTACTCGATGTGCGCGACCTTGGCGGGCACGCCATCCTTGTCGTGGCGGCGGAAGTCGATGACGCGGTAGGCGCGCTTGTGGCCGCCGCCCTTGTGACGGGTGGTGATGCGGCCACTGGAGTTGCGACCACCGGTCTTGTGCAGGGGGCGCACGAGTGACTTCTCGGGCGTGCTGCGGGTGATCTCCACGAAGTCAGCCACGGAGGAGCCGCGACGACCCGGGGTCGTGGGCTTGTACTTACGGATTCCCATATCGATCCTCTACCTTCCGGGTCACTCGGAGACGTCGCCGAAGATGTCGATGGTGCCCTCGCGCAGCGTGACGATCGCGCGCTTGGTGTCCTTCGACTTGCCCATGCCGGTGCGTGTGCGGCGCCGCTTGCCCTTGCGGTTGATCGTGTTGACCGAGTCGACCTTGACCGAGAAGATCGCCTCGACGGCCTGCTTGATCTCGGTCTTGTTGGCGCTCGGCGCCACGATGAACGTGTACTGGCCGCGGTCCATGCAGGTGTAGGACTTCTCGGAGACGACCGGCGCGATGATGACGTCGCGGGGGTTCTTGGACTTCTCGAGGCTCACTTGGACTCCTCCTCGCCCTTGCCCAGGAAGCCGTCCAGGGCGTCGGCTGTGAAGACGACGTCGTCGGAGTTGAGGACGTCGTAGGTGTTGAGCTGGTCCGCCCACAGCACGTGCGCCTCGGGGGCGTTGCGCAGGCTCAGGCGGCTGAGGTCGTCCTCGCGGGAGACGACGACCAGCGCCTTGCGCTCGGTGAGGTTGCGCAGGGCCGCCAGGGCGGCCTTGGTGGAGGGCGCCTCAGTGGTGACGAACTCGGTGATGACGTGGATGCGGCCGTTGCGGGCGCGGTCCGACAGGGCCGAGCGCAGGGCGGCGGCCTTCATCTTCTTGGGGGTGCGCTGGCTGTAGTCGCGCGGCTGGGGGCCGTGGACGGTGCCTCCGCCGACGAACTGGGGGGCGCGGGTCGAGCCCTGGCGGGCGCGGCCGGTGCCCTTCTGGCGGTAGGGCTTGCGCCCGCCGCCGCGCACCGCGCCACGGGTCTTGGTGGCGTGCGTGCCCTGGCGGGCCGCGGCGAGCTGGGCCACGACGACCTGGTGCATGAGCGGGATGTTGAGCTCGGTGTCGAAGATCTCCGCGGGGAGGTCGACGGAGCCGGTCTTCACGCCCTTGGAGTCGACGATGTCGACGGTGAGTGCCTCAGTCATGGTCTCAGGCTCCCTTCACGGCGGTACGGACGACGACGACCGACCCCTTGGGGCCGGGGATGGCGCCGTTGACGAGCAGGACGCCCTTGTCGACGTCCACGCCGCGGATCCTCAGGTTCTGCACGGTGCGCTTGGCGTGGCCCATGCGGCCGGCCATGCGCAGGCCCTTGAAGATGCGGCCGGGGGTGGCGCAGGCACCGATGGAGCCGGGCTTGCGGTGGTTGCGGTGGGCGCCGTGGGAGGCGCCCACGCCGGCGAAGCCGTGGCGCTTCATGACGCCGGCGAAGCCCTTGCCCTTGGAGGTGCCGGTGACGTCGACCAGCTGGCCGACCTCGAAGGTGTCGGCGCCCAGCTCCTGGCCGGGGGTGAACTCGCCGGCCAGGGAGGTGCGCACCTCGGCGACGTGGCGGCGGGGGGCGACCCCGGCCTTGGCGAAGTGGCCGGCCAGGGGCTTGGTGACCTTGCGCTCGTCGATCTCGCCGAAGGCGAGCTGGACGGCCTCGTAGCCATCGGTCTCGATGGTGCGGATTTGGGTGACGACGTTGGTGTCGACCCGCACGACGGTGACGGGGCGCAGGACCCCGTCCTCATCCCAGATCTGGGTCATGCCGAGCTTGATGCCGAGCAGCGCCTTGGCAGGCGCGGCGGCAGCCGGCGTGTGAAGCGTTGTCATGGCGATCCTCAGAGCTTGATCTCGATGTTGACGTCGGCGGGCAGGTCGAGTCGCATGAGCGAGTCGACGGCCTTGGGCGTCGGGTCGACGATGTCGATCAGCCGCTTGTGCGTGCGCATCTCGAAGTGCTCGCGGCTGTCCTTGTACTTGTGCGGCGACCGGATGACGCAGAACACGTTCTTCTCGGTCGGCAGCGGCACCGGGCCCACGACCGTCGCGCCTGCGCGGGTCACGACGTCGACGATCTTGCGCGCCGAGGAGTCGATGACCTCGTGGTCGTAGGACTTGAGCCGGATGCGGATCTTCTGTCCCGCCATGGCGCCTAACCTCTCTTGTACTTGCTTCTGCCGGTCCACGCGCTCGGGCGTGTCGCTCTGCGACGCGCACGTGCCCCTGGAGGGCTCTCCAGGATGCGGACCGGTCTGGACACACGGGAACCCGATCGGAGGACCGGCCCGTCAGACTGGACTCCCGGGCGGGGCCCGGGATGCGGCCGTGAGGAGGGGAGCCCCTCACCGGCCGAACAACGCTATCAGCGCCCGGCCCCGGACTGGAACCCGGAGGAGGGGTCCAGTCCTGTGAGACCGCCCACCCGGTCCCCGCGCTCGGGCGTGTCGCGCTCATGCGGCTCCCGTCGGCCCCGGCCGATGGGAGCCGCTGCGCCGGTGGCGGAGCGGCGGGCGCCGGCGGCCCCCGCCTGGTCCGGACGGGGGGCGCGACTGCCAGGGCCGCGGCTGGCGGCGCCGCGGCCCGTGCGCCACAGGTAGAGCCCCAGCACGATCTGGCCGGCGGCCAGGGCCACCGCCCACCAGGGGAAGTGGGGCACGTCGGGCTCGGCCCCGGCGGCGTCGATCGCCTCCTGGGGCGTGGGGAAGACGCGCTCGCCGGTGACCAGGATGCGGTGGGTGTTGATGCCCAGGGGCGTGCAGGTCACCAGGGTCATGAGGTCCCTGCCCTCCTGGGCGCGCAGGGCCTCGGTCTCATCGGGGTTGACCACGCGGGTCTCGATGACGCGGTAGACCAGGACCTCCCCGAAGACCTCCATGGAGAAGGTGTCCCCCTCCCCCACGCGGTTCAGGTGGGTGAACATCGTGGCGTCGGCCAGCCCGCGGTGACCGGTGACCACCGAGCGGGTGCCGGGGCCGCCCACGGGCAGGGAGGTGCCCTCCAGGTGGCCCAGGCCCTTGAGCAGGGTCTCATCGGAGGTGCCGTGGTAGACGGGCAGGTCCAGGTCGATGACGGGGATCCGCAGGCGGGCCATGAGCCCCTCGGGGCTGGCCGACAGGATCGTGCTGTAGTCCAGGGACTCGTCCTGGGAGGCACCCTCCCCCGTGGGCACGTTGGTGCCCGCCTCCAGGACGGCGCCCACGGACAGGGCGTCGTTGTAGGCACGGGCCTGGGCCAGCTGGGTGGCGGCGTCGGGGAAGGCGTCGGCGACCTGGGCCTCGTAGTTGCCGGTGACCTGGGACTGGTTGTACTGGGAGAACCACGCGGCCACAGTCGGGTAGGCCAGGAGCAGCATCCCGGCCTCGGCCATCAGGCACACGATGAGGGAGAAGGCCGACAGGCGCCAGCGGCGCCGGCGGCCGGGGGCCCGTCCGGTCGGGGGGTTGCGGTGGCGCATCGGCATGCGTCGTTCCTGTCGTGCGGGGCTGGGGGCGGAGCGGTGGTGGCCAGTGGGGACGGCCCGCGTCGGCGGGGTGGAGGGTGCGGTCCGGCTCAGTCCCGCTCCCGGCGGTGGCGGCGCCTCCTGACCAGGGCGGCCAGGGCCGCCAGGGACGAGACCCCCGCGCCGGCGATGAGGAAGAGGTGGGCTCCGCGCCCGCCGGTCAGCGGGATGCTGGGGACGATCGACTTGCTGTTGACGATGTCGCCGAGATCGACCACCTGGTCGTGGGTGGTCACGGACACCGGCCTGGAGGTGGTGTCGAGCCGGTAGCCGGTGGGCGCCACGGCCTCCACCAGGAGGTACTCCCCGTGGGGGATGCCGCCGACGGTGAGGACGCCCGCCTCGGGGTTGGTGTCCAGGGAGCCCCCGGCGCACACGCCCACGCAGTCGGTGATCCTGGCCGAGCGCCGCTCGGCGTCGTCGATGATCAGCAGCCACTCCGAGCCGCCCAGGAGCGCGCCCCCCTCATCGGTCTTGCGCCAGGTCAGGGTCCCGATGATCCGCCTGTTGACGATGTCGCCGAGCTCGATGCTCTGGCCCTGGGTGGTCACCGTCACTGCCCTGGGGGTAGTGTCGAGCCGGTAGCCGGTGGGCGCCACGGCCTCCACCAGGGAGTAGGTGCCGTAGGGCAGGCTCCCCAGGGTGAAGGCCCCCTCCTCGGGGTTGGTGTCCAGGGAGTTCTCGGCGCAGGCGGTCACGCAGTCGGTGATCGTCAGCTCCGCGCCCCCGGGGTCGGTCGGCGTCAGGGTCCACTGCGAGCCGCCCAGCGGGGTGCCGGTGTCATTGGTCTTGGTCCAGGAGACGCTGCCCGTGATCCGCTCGTTGATGATCCGCCCCAGGTCCGCGGTCAGCCCCGGGGTGCGCCCGTCGACCACGGCCCGCTTGGCCTCATCACTCGCCTGGTAGCCCGTCGGGGCGGCGGTCTCGGTCAGGGAGTAGGTGCCCCAGGGCAGGCCGGTGACCCGGAAGCCGCCCTCGGCGGGGTCGGTGTCCTGCGAGCCGGCCTCGCAGCTCCCCACGCAGTCGGTCACCTGGAGCGCCTGGCCCTGGGGGTCGACCGGTGTGAGATCCCACTGCGAGCCGCCCAGGGGCTCTCCCCCCTCGTCGGTCTTGGTCCAGGTGAGATTGGCCGGCACGGCGGTGTTGACCACCTCGCAGGTGACCCGGTCCTGGTTGTTGATGACGATGTCGGCCGTGGCCTGGCCGGGGGCGGAGACCGCGCCGTCGGAGGAGGTGTAGGTGTAGCCCTCGGGGGTGATCGTGCCCGGGGTCTGGTAGCAGGTCCAGCCCTGGGGCTGGTAGCCCGCGGCCATGGGGTGGTTGGAGATCTCCGCGAGGGTGTAGGACCCCGGTGCGATGGGCGATTGCGGCACAGCACCGGCCCCGGACAGCACGGGGGCATCGGCGCCCTGCGGCGTGGCGCTCAGCTCCCACTGGGAGGCCTCCAGGGCTCCGGCCCCGGCGGCGGTGCCATCGACCTTCTTGATCAGGGTCAGCACGGGGGCGAAGACGGAGACCGTGTAGTCCTCCACCTCGCCCGAGCCGGTGATGCCTGTGGGCTCCAGTGCCGCCGGCGCGCCATCCTCCCCCTTGTCGTCGGAGATGCGCAGGCGCATGTAGGTCGAGGCGCTGCCCTCCTCCCCCAGGACCGAGCGCAGGGCGTCGGCGGGGACCACCCACTCGATGGTCGCCGAGGATCCCTGGCAGTCGACCTGGGTGCTGGCCTCTGCGGAGGGGTCGAAGGCGCCGTCGCGGTTCCAGTCGACCCAGCCGCGCACCTGGCCCGGCCCGGTGCAGGCCACCTCCTGGCGGAAGGACTGCCCCTGGCTGGCGCTGAGCTGGACATTGGCCCCCAGGGCGTCCTCGTCGCTGGCCCCAGGAGTGCCCACCGCACCGGTGTCCTGGTCGTCCCCCGCCGCATCGGCCGAGGAGCGCGCGGTCGCCTCGGCATCCGTCAGGGCGCCCAGCCTCGTGGCCGGGGGGCCCGCGACGGCCACGTTGCCGGCCGTCGCGTCCGCGGTGAGGTTGAAGGTGGTGGAGAACCAGGCGTCGGAGCGGATATCGGTGCCCACCAGGCCGCCGGTCCATGTCGGTTGGAAGACCGAGCCCGCCACCCCGTAGGACTCGGGGGCATCGCCGAAGTCCATGTAGCCCACCACACCGAAGGCCATGGCAGACTTCCCCTGGGCGACCATCTGAGCCCTGACGGTGGAGGCGCCGTCGACGAACAGCACGGAGACCGGCCCCCACCCCCCTCGGCGTGCACCGCACTGGGCGTTCTCGGAATGCAGGCGCAGGCCGGTGCGGCTGGTTCCCGTCGCGTCCGTGAAGGTGTTCCACGCGCCCCGGGAGTTGGTCGTGCACTGCTCGTCGCGATGGGACTCCAGCAGCCGGTAGCGCCCGACGTCGGATTGGGCGGTGATCGACTCCCCCGCGCCCCGGCGCGCATCCCAGTTGGAGGACTCCGCGTCGGCCACCACCATGCCGGCCATGGGGATCTCCCGCTTGGGCAGGGCCTCGATCGTGGCCTGATCCGGCTGGGCCTCGGAGAAGACGAGATAGGTGCGGCAGGAGACGGTGAAGGTGAGCGTCTGGGGGTTGGCGGGTGAGGAGCGGCCATTGGTGGCGATGCCGATGGGCAGCCCGCTCCTGGTGCTGCGCCCGCTCTGGCCGTTGCTGTAGTTAGCGCCGTTGTTGTACAGGCGCGCCAGCCCGTCACCGCGCCAGGTGCCCGGGTCATAGCCCACGGACAGGTCTGCGCTGGCCTCGGACAGGGTGCACTGGGAGGAGCGCCAGGTAACGGGGCTCTCGGAGGCCCTGGTCGGCGTCGACCAGCGCGTGTAGCTGCCGCCGGCCCCCAGGACGACGGGTCCGCCATCGGTCCAGTCGACCCAGTCGATGACCTGGGGGTAGCGCCCCAGGCCGCCGGCGGGGTTGCCCTGGACGGCCTGGGCCGGGAGTGGCTGGAGGATGGCGGGCAGCGCGCCCAGCACCAGGAGCACCAGGATGAGCGCGGTCAGCACCCGGCCCGGCCGAGGGCGGGGCTCGCCCGCCTCCAGGGGCATGGGGGCCCGCAGCACGCGGGGGCGCTGCCACCGATGGGCGGACACGGTCGGTTTCCTCCAGGACGATGGGATGGGACGGATGGGCGCGGGCCCCGGCGGGTCATGGCGGGGCCGCGTCCCGGCGCGGCCCGGGCCTGCGGCGCCCCGCCCGGGGCGTGCGGGCGGAAGGCCACGCGGCAGGTCAGGGCCACCGGCGGGGTCGCCCGCCGGCGGGGCAGTGGACGATCAGGACGCTACCCGGGCCGATGTGCCCGGGGCGGCCGCCGAGGGCCCCGCCGGCGATTTGTTACGGGATCGATGCGGCCGGGGTGCCGGACCCGCCACCCCGGTGGTGGGCCCGGCGGGCGCGCTCGGCGGCCGGACTCATCATCCGACCGCCGAGCGCACCCGCCGGGGGCCTGGGCTCAGGATCCCTCAGGGCTCACAGCGAGGCCCGCTTGCGCTCCCGGTAGCGGGAGACCAGGACCGAGCCGATGGCGACCATGAGCAGTGCCGCACCCGCCACGGTGAGCAGGACCTTGCCCGCAGCACCGGTGAGGGGCAGGTTGGGCACGGCGTGCTTGGTGTTCTCGATGGTGATGTTGTCGTCAGTGACCTGGCCGACCTTGATGGTCACCGGGGTCTCAACCTGGTTCGGCAGAACATATCCGGTAGGGGCCTTGGTCTCCACGAGCACGTAGCAGCGCTGGGTGGCTCCAGGCTGGTTGTCACGAGCACCATCAACCACCGAGTCCGAGACGAACAGGGCATCAACATTGATAATTCCCTGGTCATTCGTGGTCAGGGTGGTCTGCCCATTAACACTCAAGGGATTTCCGGCCTTAGCGGCCCCATCGCAGGTACCCGCGTACGGCGCAGCGGCGTTGTAGATCTGGAACTCCGCACCCTTGAGGCCAGTCTTGCTGGCGGTGTCCTGACCATCAACCTTCTTGATCGTCAGATCTCCCCACTTGGTGTTGACCTCCGGGGTTGTGGGAGGAGTATCCGGGTTCTGCGGCGGGTTCTCGGGAGTCGGAGGCTGATCGGCGTAGACGGTGTCACTGATGAGTTGAGCGGTGTTGGGGATAGTACCATTGCCGACGCTGGTGACCTTGCCCTGGAAGGTGGCCTTGACCTCCTGGCCGGCAGCGGCCTTGAGCTTGGCCAGGCCCGCGGCAGTGAAGGTGACTGTCACGGTCTGCCCGGTGACCGACACGTTGTAGTCCGAAGTATCGGTCAGAGTTGCCCCATTGAGCGTCACCTCGGGCACACTCAGATCAGTGAGCCGACTGTCCATGACGTCCTTGAACTGGAAGTACTTGTAGTGGGCCTTCTCGTCCAGGGTGGGCAGGGTGGAGGTCACCGGGAACTTGACCAAGGAGCCGACGGCGTAGCCGTTCCTGCGCTGGTCCTCAATGGTCTTGCTGACCGCGATGCGCTCGTTCTTGGGGTAGGCATGGACATCGTAGAGCCAGTTGCCCTCCTGGCCCGGAGCGGTGTTCGCGTAGGGGATGGTGACGACGAAGGGCTTGGCCTTCTGCACAATGTCACTGGGAACCTTGGTCTCGCAGACGAGGTAGGCCTTAACCGCCAGGTTGCCGATGGTGGCGATGCCCTGACCATTGGTGTCACCCGAGGTGATGCCATTGGCGTTGTCGACATTGCGGTTTGCCAGTGCTGGCCCGCCAGGCGCGGTACACGCGGAATCCGATATCGCGCCGTCCCTGGCCAGCTCGGTCACCTTGTTCCATCCGTCAGCGGTCGTGAGGTCGATGTCGGTGATCGGGTAGGCGGTGAACTGGACACCAGCCACCGGCTGGCCGCCCTCGACGGCTCCCTGGCCGTCAACGGTTCCTTGGGTGCCATCGTTCTGGATGTGCTTGTGGATGGTCAGGGAGCCGGTCGCATTCTCCTTGATATTGCCGTAGTTGGCGTCTTCGGCCGCAGCCACGGGGCTGAGTCCGAGCAGGCCCACGGCGGCGATCCCGGCTGCGGCAACAGCCCGGCGCCCCAGGGTGGAGACGGAGGTTGTCATGTCTTGGGATTCCTTTCGTCATGCGTCGCCGGGGAGGGCGCGCATCGAGGAGTGGGATGAGGGATCGATATACGTGTGCCACGACCGTCCCCCGCGAGGCGGGGCCGGGTCCTGTGCGCGGCGCCGGGGGGCGCCGGTGGCAGGGGGTCAGTGCTGTGCTGTGCGGCTGCGGATCCTCCTCACAGTTGCGGCGGCGAGGGCCAGGCCGCCGAGGACGGCCCCCGCGATGAGGAAGACGTGCGCTCCGCGCCCACCGGTCAGCGGGATGGAGGGGACAGAGGTCTTGTGGTTGACGAAGGGGTCGGTGAAGGCGTGGTCCCTGGCCGCAGCGGTGATGGTGAAGGTGTGGGAGCCGGGGTCCAGGCGGTAGCCCGCCGGCGCCTCGGACTCCACCAGGCGGTAGGACTGGTCGTTGAGGGGCAGCCCCGTCACCCGGAAGGCTCCCTGAGCGGGGTCGGAGTCGTAATGGGAGGCTCCCTCGGGGAAGGGGCAGGACGCGCCGGCATCGGCCACGCAGTCGGCGATCTCCACGCTGATGCCGGTTCCCGGAGGACCGGTGAGGGTCCAGAAGGAGCCCCCCAGGGCGGCGCCGCCCTCATCGGCCTTCCTCCAGGTCACCGACCCCGAGTCGCGGCGGTTGGTGATCCGGCCCTCCTGGATGGCCTCCCCGTCCTGAACGGTGGCGGTCAGGCTGGGCTGGTAGCTCTCCGGCCAGGGGGTGCAGGCATCGGGCAGGGTCCTGGCGTCCAGGCCCTCCAGGGAGGGCGCGGCGGGGTTGAAGCACACCGTCCCCTCGAAGGGCACATAGCCCTGGGGCGCCTGGGACTCGGTCATGGTGTAGACGCCCCACACCCGGCGCTCGACCCTGAAGCCCCCCGGCGCGGGATCCACATCCACGGGAGTGTCGAGCTCGCCGGAGAGGCACTTCCCGGCCTCCTGGCAGTCCTCGATCTCCACCGGGGCGGGCAGCCCCGGGCCGCTGAGCAGCCACCGGCTGCCGCCCAGGGGAGTGGCGCCATCCTCATCGACCTTCTGCCAGGTCAGGGTGGCCGGCTTGGCCCGGTTGATGATGGTGCAGGTCATGCGCTCGGTGCCGGTGATCCGCAGGCTGTCACCCAGTGCGGGCGCCGGGGCGGAGGAGCCCGGCGGCCGCACCGTCCCCTCCGTCTCCAGGCAGGCCCACTCCTCGGCCTCATAGCCGCTGGCCGCCGCCCCCTCCGCGCTCTCGGACAGGGTGTAGGTGCCCCGGCCCACCACGGTGATCCCGCTGCGCCCCTCCCCCTGGACCCGGTTGGGGGCGGCGGTGCCGCGCCCGCCCTGGGCGGTCAGCGTCCAGGCCTTGGCCGGGAGCAGGGGGAGGTCTCCGGCGTAGGCGCCGCTGACCTCCTTGACGAGCTCGATGGTGGGCACCCGCACCGCGACGCGGTAGTCCTCCACCTCACCGGAGGCCGTGGTGCCCGTGGGCTGGAGGGCGCCGGTGTCCGCGGTGACCCGCACGCGCATGTAGGTCTCGGACTGGCTGCCGTTCTCTCCATCCACCGAGCGCAGCACATCCCGGGGGACCGTCCAGGTCAGCGGCACCTGCTGGGTCGTCTCGGGGCAGTGGACCTCATCGCTCTTCTCCGCGGCGTCGAAGACGCCGTTGTGGTTCCAGTCGATCCACCCGGCGGCCCGGCCCGGGCCGGTGCAGCTGACCTCCTGGGTGAAGCGCTGACCGGGGGCGGTCTGGATGCCCCCGTCGGGCAGGGCCACGCCGTCCTCATCGTCCGGGGACAGCGCCGCATCGTCGGCATCGGCCCCGTCACTGAACTGGGAGCCGCGCTCGGAGTCGATATGCTGGCCGAGCATGGTGCCGCTTCCCGTCATGGTGGCTGGCTCGACCTCGGTGAACAGGTCCATGCCCTCGCGGGTGAGCTCTCCCCCGTTCCAGGTGGGCTGGAACAGGGAGGAGGCCGTGCCGTAGGAGGCGGGAGCGTCCCCGAAGTCCGTGGCGATGACCAGGCCCAGGGCGACGGCGGAGTAGCCGCCCCCCTGCATCCGCAGCTCCGCCTCGGTGGCGCCCTCCATGAAGACCACCGCCGCTGGTCCTCCCACACCGTTGGGGTAGAGGTAGTCCCCACCGTTCTGGTAGACGCACTCATCCCCACTGGGGTTGAGGCGGATGAGCCTGTTCTCCCAGAAGTTGGCGCGCGAGGTCGTGGGGCAGCCCTGGGAGCGCATCCGATCCAGCAGCCTCCAACTCACCGGCGTTCCCGGCGCGACAGCCGCCTGCACCCACTCGGCCTGGTGGGCCTGGGGCCCGGTGGACTGGGCCGAGGAGGCCTCGGCATCGGCGAAGACCAGGCCGTTGAGGGGCACGCTCCGGCTGCTCCCATCGGCACCGCGCAGCTCGGCCGAGCAGCTGACGGAGACGCTCACATCGGAGTAGCCGCCCGTGGGCGTCCTATCGATGCCGTCCTCCCAGTGGTGCTTGCCGTTCCAGGTCTTGTTCCCGTTGTAGGCGTACCCGTTGGCCAGGCCGACCACCATCTGGTTGTGGTTGGTGTAGTCCTGGGGGTAGGTCAGGCCCGGGCTCCATGTGGCGCTGCCATTGCGCCAGGTGGCCGGGCCGCCCACGTTGTAGAGATTGTCCAGGACATCTCCGGCCCAGGTGCCGGGGATCGTGGCCACCAGCGGGCCCTTGGCCAGCCAATGCGGGATGACCGAGCCATCATGGCCGTGGAAGGTCAGGTCCGACAGGGTGCAGGTGGTGACGAGGCTGCCGGCCTCGCCCATGTCGCGGTAGTTGGTGAAGCTGCGGGTCTGGCCGTAGTCGAGCACCGGCACATTGGGCTTGGCCCTGCCCGCGAACTGGGAGTAGTCGGCCCACTGGAGCCATTGGATGCTGTCCTTGAAGCGGCCCTCACCACCGGTGGCGAAGACGGCGGGCAGAGCGCCGGCGGGAACGCCGGCCGGAGCCGCCTCCACGCGGCTGGGGCCCTGGGCCGCCAGGAGGAGGACGAGGCATGCCGCCAGCAGGCCTGTCAGGCCCTTGAGGAATGAGCGGTGACTCAATCGCCCGGTCATGAATTCTGCTCCGACGGTGAATAAGAAGAGGTGCGGTGAGCGGCTGCCTCAGTCGTTGACGCCTGCCCGCTCTTTGGTCTGTACCGCAATCTAGTGCACCCGAAGGAGTGGAAGACCGATAATTATGCCTCTGCAATCAAAGATATGCATTCGCGACCGTGAGTATCACACGGCCATCTCGGCATCCGTGCCCGCATCTCGCGAGGATCACGGCTCACCCGGCGCGCGCCCTCGCAAGGCCGGTACCGCCACCGGGGTGCGGCACGCGGCACCCTGTCCTGCGCAGACGGCAGTCCCCCGGGCCCTCATGGGCCCGGGGGACTGTCATGAGCCGGTCTCAGTGGCCGGCAGTGGTCGTATCGACCGGATCAGATCATCACTTGATGACCTTGGTGACGCGGCCGGAGCCGACGGTGCGGCCACCCTCGCGGATGGCGAAGCCGAGGCCCTCCTCCATGGCGATGGGCTGGATGAGCTGGACGGACATCTCGGTGGTGTCACCGGGCATGACCATCTCGGTGCCCTCCGGCAGGGTGATGACGCCGGTGACGTCGGTGGTCCGGAAGTAGAACTGCGGACGGTAGTTCGAGTAGAAGGGGTTGTGACGGCCGCCCTCGTCCTTGGTCAGGATGTAGACGTGGCCCTCGAACTCGGTGTGCGGGGTGATGGAGCCGGGCTTGCACACGACCTGGCCGCGCTCGACGTCCTCACGGCGGGTGCCGCGCAGGAGCAGACCGCAGTTCTCGCCGGCCCAGGCCTCGTCCATCTGCTTGTGGAACATCTCGATGCCGGTGACGGTGGTCTTCTGGGCCTCGCGGATGCCCAGGATCTCGACCTCGGAGTTGATCGGCAGCTTGCCGCGCTCCACGCGGCCGGTCACCACGGTGCCGCGGCCGGTGATGGTGAAGACGTCCTCGATGGGCATGAGGAAGGGCTTGTCCATGTCGCGCTCGGGAGTCGGGATGAACTCGTCGACCGCGTCCATGAGCTCCTTGATCTTGCCGGCCCACTCGGCGTCGCCCTCCAGGGCCTTGAGGGCGGAGACGCGGATGACCGGAGCCTCGTCGCCGTCGTAGTCCTGGGAGGACAGCAGCTCGCGCACCTCCATCTCCACCAGGTCGAGCAGCTCCTCGTCGTCCACCATGTCGGACTTGTTGAGGGCCACGAGCAGGGCGGGGACGCCCACCTGGCGGGCCAGGAGCACGTGCTCACGGGTCTGGGCCATGGGGCCGTCGGTGGCGGCGACCACCAGGATGGCGCCGTCCATCTGGGCGGCACCGGTGATCATGTTCTTGATGTAGTCGGCGTGACCAGGGGCGTCGACGTGCGCGTAGTGGCGCTTGTCGGTCTGGTACTCGACGTGCGCGATGTTGATGGTGATACCGCGCTGGCGCTCCTCAGGAGCCTTGTCGATCTCGTCGAAGGGGGTGAACGGGTTCAGCTCGGGGTACTCGTCGTGCAGAACCTTGGAGATGGCGGCGGTCAGCGTCGTCTTGCCGTGGTCGACGTGACCGATCGTTCCGATGTTGACGTGCGGCTTGGTCCGCTCGAACTTGGCCTTGGCCACTGGTGCCCTCCTGGGACTCGGGTAGTTCTCTTCGTCGTGATTCGACTAGCACATGCTAACCGCAGCGACGCCGAGAGTCTCTACTGATGGATGTTGGAAATCTTACTGGACTGGCATCCCCGACAGGCGCACCGGCGCCCACCGGGGGGGGGGGGGGGGCGGGGGGGGGGGGGGGGGGGGCCGGGCCGCCCCCCCCGCGGGGGGACAACACCCCGAAAACATG
>NZ_JAGFOU010000008.1:0-34261 GCF_017592395.1 Actinomyces bowdenii | reverse complement strand
CCGGCTCGATCTTGTTGTTGTTTTCAACCCCGCGCCCCCCCCCCCCCCCCCCGCCCCCCCCCCCCCCCCGGGGGGGGGGGGGGGGCGCCGGGGCTGATCGCTGAGCGCGAGCAGCCCCGGCATGGGGCGTCAGACGCCCTTGACCTTGGCGATGATCTCGTCGGCGACGTTCTTGGGAACCTCGGCGTAGGAGTCGAAGGTCATGGAGTAGACGGCCCGGCCCTGCGTCTTGGAGCGCAGGTCGCCGACGTAGCCGAACATCTCCGACAGCGGCACGTTGGCGCGCACCACCTTGACGCCCGCGGCGTCCTCCATCGAGGCGATCATGCCACGACGGGAGTTCAGGTCGCCGATGACGTCGCCCATGTACTCCTCGGGGGTGCGCACCTCCACGGCCATGACCGGCTCGAGGAGAACCGGGGAGGCCTTCTTGGCGCCCTCCTTGAAGGCCATGGAGCCGGCGATCTTGAAGGCCATCTCGGAGGAGTCGACCTCGTGGTAGGCGCCGTCCACCAGGGTGGCCTTGATGTCCACCATGGGGTAGCCGGCGAGCACGCCGGTGAGCATGGCGTCCTGGACGCCGGCGTCCACCGAGGGGATGTACTCGCGGGGCACGCGGCCACCGGTGACGGCGTTGGCGAACTCGTAGTGAGCGG
The DNA here is from genome assembly GCF_017592395.1 of Actinomyces bowdenii. Lineage (GTDB taxonomy): Bacteria > Actinomycetota > Actinomycetes > Actinomycetales > Actinomycetaceae > Actinomyces > Actinomyces bowdenii. Next base: position 33,605 of record NZ_JAGFOU010000008.1, on the reverse strand, counting down.
CCTCGCCGTCCTCGCGGACCAGGGGCTCGAAGATCATCTGGACCTTGGCGAACTGGCCGGAGCCGCCGGTCTGCTTCTTGTGGGTGTACTCGACCTTCTCCACCTTCTTGCGGATGGTCTCGCGGTAGGCCACCTGCGGGGCGCCCACATTGGCCTCGACCTTGAACTCGCGGCGCATGCGGTCCACGAAGACGTCCAGGTGGAGCTCGCCCATGCCGCCGATGACGGTCTGGCCGGTCTCCTCGTCGAGGGAGACGGTGAAGGTCGGGTCCTCCTCGGAGAGCTTCTGGATGGCCACGCCCAGCTTCTCCTGGTCGCCCTTGGTCTTGGGCTCGATGGCCACGTGGATGACCGGGTCGGGGAAGGTCATGGACTCCAGGACCACCGGGGCACCCTGGGCGCACAGGGTGTCGCCGGTGGTGACGTCCTTGAGCCCGATGAAGGCGTAGATGTGACCGGCGTGGGCCTCATCCACCGGGTTCTCCTTGTTGGAGTGCATCTGGAAGAGCTTGCCGATGCGCTCCTTCTTGCCCTTGGTGGCGTTGAGGACCATCTCGCCCTGGGACACCTTGCCGGAGTAGACGCGCACGTAGACCAGCTTGCCGTAGAAGGGGTGGGTGGCCACCTTGAAGGCCAGGGCCGAGAAGGGCGCCTTCTCGTCGGCCGGGCGGGTGACCACCTCCTCCTCCTTGCCCGGGGCGTGGCCCTCGACGTCGGGGACGTCCAGGGGCGAGGGCAGGTAGTCCAGCACGGCGTCGAGCACGGGCTGGATGCCCTTGTTCTTGAAGGCGGAGCCGGCCAGGACCGGGAAGGCCTCACCGGCCACGGTCAGCTTGCGGATGCCGGACTTGAGCTCCTCGACGGTGAGCTCCTCGCCCTCCAGGTACTTCTCCATGAGGGCGTCGTCGGCCTCGGCGACGGTCTCGACGAGCTGGCCGCGCAGCTCCTCGGCCTTGGCCACGAGCTCGGCGGGGATCTCCTCGTACTCCACCACCGAGCCGCGGGTGTCCTTGCCGTCGGCGTCCTTCTCGGGGAAGCGGATGGCCCGCATCTGAAGGACGTCGACCAGCCCGGAGAAGTCGTTCTCGGCGCCGATCGGGAAGTTCAGGACGATCGGGGTGGCGTGGAGGCGGTCGCGGATGGTCTGGACGGAGAAGTCGAAGTCGGCGCCCAGCTTGTCCATCTTGTTGATGTAGCAGATGCGCGGGACGTTGTACTTGTCCGCCTGGCGCCACACGGTCTCGGACTGGGGCTCCACGCCCTCCTTGCCGTCGAAGACCGCGACGGCGCCGTCGAGCACGCGCAGGGAGCGCTCGACCTCGACCGTGAAGTCCACGTGGCCGGGGGTGTCGATGATGTTGATCTGGTTGTTCTTCCAGAAGCAGGTGGTGGCGGCGGAGGTGATGGTGATGCCGCGCTCCTGCTCCTGCTCCATCCAGTCCATGGTCGAGGCGCCGTCGTGCGTCTCGCCCAGCTTGTAGTTGATGCCCGTGTAGAACAGGATGCGCTCTGTCACGGTGGTCTTACCGGCATCGATATGGGCCATGATGCCGATGTTGCGGACCTTGGTGAGGTCTGTCAGCACGTCGAGTGCCACGAGTGATGTCCTTCGTTCGTGAGGTCTTGGCGAGTGGGGCGGGATCCGTGACCGCGCCGTCGATCCGCAGCAGCGGGAGGCGCGGGCGCGGCCGAGCCGCGAGCGGCCGGTATTACCAGCGGTAGTGGGCGAAGGCCTTGTTGGACTCGGCCATGCGGTGCATGTCCTCGCGGCGCTTGACCGCGGCGCCCAGGCCGTTGGATGCGTCGAGGATCTCGTTCATGAGGCGCTCGGTCATCGTGTTCTCACGGCGCTGCCGGGAGAAGTCCACCAGCCAGCGCAGGGCCAGGGTGGTGGCGCGGCCGGGGCGGACCTCGACGGGCACCTGGTAGGTGGCGCCACCCACGCGGCGGGAGCGGACCTCCAGGGCGGGGCGGATGTTGTCCAGGGCGCGCTTGAGGACCGAGACCGGGTCCTGATCCGTCTTGGAGCGCACGCCCTCCAGGGCGCCGTAGACGATCCGCTCCGCGGTGGACTTCTTGCCGTCCAGCAGCACGCGGTTGACCAGCTGGGTGACCACCGGCGAGCCGTAGACGGGGTCGACGGCGAGCGGGCGCTTGGGCGCGGGACCCTTACGAGGCATTACTTCTTCTCCTTCTTGGCGCCGTACTTCGAGCGTGCCTGCTGGCGTCCCTTGACACCCTGGGTGTCGAGGGAGCCGCGCACGATGTGGTAGCGGACACCGGGAAGGTCCTTCACACGACCACCGCGGACGAGCACGATCGAGTGCTCCTGGAGGTTGTGGCCCTCACCGGGGATGTAGGCGGTGACCTCGATCCCGGTGGACAGGCGCACACGGGCGACCTTGCGGAGGGCGGAGTTCGGCTTCTTGGGGGTGGTGGTGTACACGCGGGTGCACACACCACGACGCTGCGGGCTGGACTTCAGCGCGGGCGTCTTGGACGCCGTGCGCTTGGTCGAGCGGCCCTTGCGGACCAGCTGCTGAATCGTGGGCACTATGGATTCTCCATCTTGACGTGCATGGACGTACTGTGCTGCCCGCGCTGCGCCACGCCCTCCCGCCTGACGGCGCACGTTGCCGCGGGGAGGGCCGGCCCGCCAGGCCCATGAGGGGCGGTGGCGTCCGGAGCCCCGTGGCAGGGGCCCGTCGGTTCCCGCCGCGGCAGACCCGCGTGGCCGCGATCCGGTGATCAGCGGCTGGGAACGGAATGAAGAGCGGTGACCGGCGTGCGGGCACCGCGGGCAAGGCTACCGGTTCAGTCCTGCGCCGGGCCAGAGTCGCGGGCGGCTGGGTCCCGTGAGACTGCGCACGTGCGGGAGGGATCCCGTGGGGCATGGGCGAGTGCGCGATGGGGCGCGGCAGGAGGGCGCCAGGGGCGGTTGCGGGAGGGCGGGCGCCGGGCCTGATATGCGAGTGCGGGGTGCAGAATGCGAGTATGGGGTGCTCGCATTCTGCACCCCGCACTCGCATTCTGCAGTGGAGCTGTGGAGCTACTGCTCCGCCTGCTCGCCGGAGTAGCCCTCCTCGGCAGGGTCGGCGGGGTCGGCGGGATCACCCTGCTCGGCCTCCTCGCCGGAGCCGGGAGCATCCGCGGGCGCGGTGGCCTGGTCGGCGCCCCGCAGGATGCCGACGAGCTCCTCGCGCCAGGGCACGTCGATGCCCGCGGACTCCACCTGGCCCAGGAGGGCATCGATCTGCTCGGGATCGACCTGGCCCGTGACCTCATGGGCCTGGGCCAGGGTGCGGTCCTTGAGGATCTGGCCGCCGTAGTAGCCTCCCGCGGCCACAGCCCCCAGGGGCAGGAAGAGGGCGCCGAGCATGAGGGCGATGGCGGCGGTCTTGGGCTTGGAGCGCGCGACTGCCACCAGGCTCGTGATGACGGTCAGGAGGGCCAGGACCGCGCCGCCGATGATCGCGCCCGCGGCGGTCTGGTCGAGGCTGCTGGTGTCCCCCTGGGCGAGATCGAAGACGTGGAGGGAGATGAGCAGGCTGTAGGTCCCCCAGCCCAGCAGGGCGAGGGTGGCCAGGAGCATGAGGAGGCCCAGGGGCAGGGCGAGGGTGCGCCGTCGCTGCGGGGGCCGGGGAAGCCCCACCGGCGGGAGGCCCGCGGGCTCGGCCGGTGCAGGGCGCCAGCGCGGAGGGGCCGGCTGGGGCGCGGGCCGGGGCTCCGGCTGCCGGGCCGGCTCGGGCGGGGTCCGGGCGGGCCGGTGGTGGGTGGGCATGACCGTGGTGCGCACCGGCGCTCCGGGCACTGCCGAGCCGCCCGCCGCGGGCATGACCGAGGTGTGGGCGGCCCCTGCCGGGAAGGCCGAGGTGGGGTCGGCCGAGCCGGGGAAGGCCTCGGTGCACTGAGGGAAGGCCTCGGTGTACTGGCCGCCGTGCCCGGCCTGGGCCTCGTACCCGGCGGAGTCGGGGGCCGGGAAGGCCGAGGTGGGGTCGGCCGAGCCGGGGAAGGCCTCGGTGTACTGAGGGAGGGCCGCGGTGTACTGCCCGACGTGCCCGCTCTGCTCGGCATAGGACTCATCGCCCTGCCCTCCCCCGGGCATGGGGAAGGCCGAGGTCTCATCGGCCGGGCTGAAGGCCTGGGTGGTCGGCCCGGCGGCCATGGCCGGGGTCGAGGATGAGGCGGGCGGCTGTCCTGGGCGTGAGGGCAGGGGCACGGCGAAGACTCCTCCGGAAGCGGTCGGGGCGGCCGACGGCGGGCGCCGGCCTCCCCCGAGAGCCTACGTGCTCCTCCCGGCTCAGCGGCCTCCTCGCAGCGGGCTCTCGCCGTGGGCAGACACCGCTTGCCCGGAGCCGTCCGGCGATTCCGGCCGGCCGCGGCTCGCCCCGGCCCCGACTACAGTGCTCACGAGGCCGGCCTACAGGATGATCCCGGCACGGGCCATGCCCCACAGCACCGGGTCGAGGACGCGGAAGGGGGAGATGCCCCGCTCGGTCAGCTGCTTGTCGTGCTTGGGGGACTCCCCCACCGCGGAGACCGTGAAGTGCTGAAGGCCGGAGATCTTCCCACTGGCAGCGGCCTGCTCGGCCATCATGGTGACGCTGTGCTCCCCGATCCGGTCGAACAGGGCGCGCACCTCGGCGTCCAGGAAGGCCAGGTCCCTCTCCAGCTCCTTGGCGGACTCGTGCCCGCCCAGGGCGCCGCGGCGCATGGTGTCATCGCGGTTGAAGTGCGCCGCCGGGTTGGCCAGTGCCGGGGCCATCGGGTTGTTGGCCTGCGGGACCTTGTGGAGGGAGTCGAACTTGGAGATCGTCAATGCCAGACTGGCATGCCCGCTCTCCATGAGGCCCAGGATCTTGGGCAGCACTTCCCTGGAGGCCGAGCCCAGGCGGTCCTCATTGACGTCGGGGATGAGACCGGAGAGGACCTGGCGCACCGAGTCCAGCATGATCGGGTCGAAGAGGAAGATGACCAGGTCGGCACGGTCGTGGAAGCTGAAGGCGGGCACGCGTCCGGCGAGCTGCTCCATATCCTCCCCGGAGACATCGCGCATGACGAGGTACAGCCGCCCTTCCACGCCCGCCCCGGAGACCTCCCAGATCAGCGGATCACCACCGCCCTGCGGCTTGGTCATGTGCAGCCGCTGCGTGCCCCCCATCGCGGCGTTCTCGCGGTACAGGGGCGTGTGGTACAGCCTCGCGTAGTTGTCCCGGGTCAACTGGTCGAAGGGTGTCAGGGTGCAGGCCCGCAACTCGGCATAACGCTTGAGCACCTCGACCATGACCGCGATGTAGACCGATTTGCCCGCACCGCGCGGACCGGTGATGGCCATGGTGAAGACCCGGGACTGCTTCCAGCCCGAGGGCAGATCGCGATGGCAGGTGGGGCACACCTCCTGGGTGCATATGGACTTGCACCGGCGGCATGGGTAGCTCGGGCTCAGGGTTCGGACCTCCGCGCTGATCGCCTGGCGGTAGATCGGCGTCGTCGAGACCTCGTAGCCGATGTAGGAGCTCGCCTGCTGGTCGGGCCGCTCAGGGCACTCCCCGGTGCAGCGCAGGAGCAGTTCGTCGGTGGTCAGGATCGTGAAGCAGTAGGGGCATGCCGTGCTCATCGCGCGACTCCCATCGATTGTTGAGAGGGTTGACAGATCCATGCCGCGAGCGCGGCCAGGGCCTCCAGGCTGTGGGAGGTGAAGGCGGGATCCCGCCTGAGCAGCTCGTGCCAGGCGTCCTGGTCGGGGATGAGGAAGGGCGCACCGGGTCCGTGCAGCGCCTGCGCCAGGGTGGGATCGCCGATGACGATGCTCTCGGCAGCGCCGGCCTCCAGGGGGAGGTCGGTGATGACCACTCGCCTGCCCTGCGGGGCGGGCCCGGGCGCGACCGCCCCGACGCCATCGCGATCAGCACCGTTGATGCTCGCCCGGGTCAGGCGCAGCGGCGGCGCTCCCACGGTAGTGTACAGATCGCTCAGGAAGCGGGTGAGCGCCTCGACCCGCTCCTGGTGGTGCCGCATGGAGGGCGAGGTGTCCACGACCAGCTCGGTGATCGTGGGGGCCAGGGCCTGTCCCGCCTCCTGGCTCCTCCGGGCGAGCCAGCCGCCCAAGCCCAGGGTGGCGTTGCCTCCCTCCCCGGGGCGCACGGTGATCACCCCGTCCTGGCGGTCCAGCTGGAGCAGGGGGGCGCTGCTGTGCCCGGCCACGGGGATGCCGCGGATGATGAGGGACTGGGCCCCCTGGTCGCAGTCCACGGCCAGGTCCACAGTGCAGTCGCCGGGGAAGACTCCATCATCCCCGCATACGGCCCTCACGGACACGGGCCGGCCGGAGACGACGGCGGAGGCGGGGAAGGCGAGGGCGTCGCGGGACGCCCCCAGATGTTTGGGACGGGTGGCGGTGCCCAGGGCCTCAAGGCGAGCGGGCACCGGCGAGACGAGGCTGAGCTCGACGGCGCCGCGGGGCGAGACGGTGCGCGTCTCCCATTGTCCGCTCTGGAGAATGTCGGGCATCAGGGGCTCCTTCCTTCCGGGATCATCATCGGGCTGTGTGGTGGGTGTGGGGAGGAGGACTCATCCGAAGATGCGCAGCCCCCGCCCACCGGGCCGACCGATGACCATGAGCTGCTTGGCCAGCCATCTCCGTGCGCTCGGATCATCGGGCAGGCCGGCGCTCAGCCCCGCCTCGAGGGCATCGAGTGCACCGGGCCAGGAGCGGCCCAGCAGGGAGGCGGTGCTGCGCAGGGCGGCCAGGGCCACCTCGTCGCGCTGGCGCAGCACCGGTGAGGAGAGGGACTCATCGTTCTCCAACTCCGCCCGGACCCGGTTGGCCCAGTCCTCCAGCCTCTGCGGGGGCCTGTTGCCCAGGCTCACGGCGTACAGGGCCTCGACCATCGGCACCAGGCGGCCCAGGCGGTCCCCGTCCCAGTCGGCGGGCCCTGGGTCCGGCTCACTTGGGTCCTCAAGACGCCCGGCGGTGCCGGAGAGGACCTCATCGAGGTACCGCTCCCACGCCCGCGGCGGGGGCGGCGCGCCCGGGGGAGTCAGGTTCACGGGCACTCCGCTCCACACACTGCACACCAGTAGCGCCAGCGCCCGATCCAGGCAGTGGCGCACGGGGCGCGCCCGTGCCAGCAGGGGCGAGGACTCCAGGACCCGGGCGGCGCACAGGACGTTGAGCGCATAGGTGCGGGCCCGGCCCGATTCTGTGGTCAGGAGGGTCGGCAGCGGCACGGCCGCACTGAGCACGACCAGGCTCATGGCGCTTCCCACGGACATGGTGGTATAGGCCCTGGCAGCGAAATCGCTCTCGGGGTGGCCCCGGCTGATGAGGAAATCGGCGGCTGCCCGGCGCGCCGCATCGGAGTCGGGGTCGCGGGCAAGCGCCGCGGCCAGAATGTCGCCCCTGTGCCGGCAGTCGGTGGGCAGCTGCGCTGCTTGCGCCGGGGTGGCGGTGCCCTGCAGGGCCAGGAGGGCCTCGGGGCTCAGGACGGCACTGGCACCGAGACTGGCCAGGGACCTCAAGGCGTTGACGGCCCGGCCCGCCTCGCCCCCACCGTCGATGAGCAGGGCCAGTGCGGCCTGGGCCTCCAGGTGGGGAAGGTCAGGGACGGGTGCGCCCTGCGTGAGCCAGTCCAGGACCCGGGGATCGAGGAGGGGCGGGGCGCCCCGTCTCCCGGCTGGGGCATCGGGGCGCTCGCGCAGCCGGGCCTCGACCTCCGTGGCCACCAGCTGCCTGGTGCTGCGGCTGATGGGCAGGCCCAGGATCTGGGAGCGCAGCCCCGGATCCCCTCCCCGGCGGCAGAGCGCCTCCCCGATCTGCGAGAGGACCGGGCCGACTGCGGCCGTGGGCAGAGCCAGGCCATCGCGCATGAGCCGGTCGAGCGCCGTGAGCTGGAGCGCCAGGGCATGCCCATCGGGACTCGAGGCCCCGCTGCGGCCCTCGAGCCCCGGGCCGTGCGGAGGCGCCGCCGCGATGGGAGGGATGATGCCACCGGGGGCGGCCAGGATCTGCGTGAGGCATCGATCGATGACGGCGGCGCCATGGGGTTGGCGGCTCCACTCCTCCAGCACGCGAGTGGCCGGCTCCAGTGCGGGTCGCTCCAGGTCGGTCAGCCAGGATCGGTCGGTGCAGACCGCCTCGAGGTACTTGGTGGCCAGGCCGCTGACCGCCCGGTTGCCACCACTGTGCTCGGGCACGGCCGCCAGCAGGGAGTACCAGTGGGCGGGGTGGCGCTGCGATGAGCCCAGGAGCCGCTCGGCCACGACACTGGCGAGGTAGTCGACACTGGTCAGGGCCCTGGGGTGGCAGGCGATGAGGGCCTGCTCGATAGAGCCCTCCCCCTCCTCCCGCAGCCTCGGGCCCAGCACGCCGGGCTCGCAGGCCTCAGCCATGGCCAGGGGCCAGGCCGGGGTCAGGTCCTCATGGTCGTCCATGAGGCTCAGGATCTCCCCCATGCCCTCGTAGGCGGCCACCCACGTGCCCAGGTCCTGTGCCATGGCCAGGACCAGCGCCCCCCAGGTGGTGCGCGGCCCGTCGTCACCGGAGGCCTGCCCACCGCCCCCGCCGCCGTGGTGGCCATCATCCCCGCCGCCGTCCGGCTGAGCGCCGTGGGCGGAGGCCGCCGGGTCGATGATCCGAAGCCCGCTGGCCATGGCGTCCAGGCGCTCAAGGTCCTGGCGCGGAACGCAGGCCAGGTGGAGGGGGGATTCCCGCAGCATGGACACATCCGTGGCCGTGGAGAGGCGCTGGAGCACTGAGTAGCCCAGGCGCCTGCCCTGGGCGGGGGCGCAGGTGCGCAGCAGCGCGCCGATCCACAGGGCCGCCTCATCGGTCGAGTCCACTGCCAGTACCACCGTCGGGCCGCCCGGGGAGGCAGCATCATGGGCGCCTGAGAGCACCGGCTCCAGGGCATCGGCCAGGGCTGCCAGGGCCCCGGCCCTGGAGCCCGAGGCGATGAAGTCGGCCACCGCGTCGTCGTCGACGGCATGGCCCGGCACGATGGCGCTGGGGTCGGGCAGCTCGGCCACGCGCACCCGGTCGGGCCCGAAAGGGGCGACCCAGCCCGGTGAGCGCCACAGGTCGATGGTGCGCAAGCGGGGCGCGCTCGGCTCCGCCTGGAGGAGCAGCACATGGCTCATCGTGTTGGGGCGCCCCGTGGTGTCCTTGCCCGCAGGCGCGGTGTGGACCACCGCCAGGCCCGCGGAGGTCGGGATCTGGGCCATGCGCCTGTCCGCGCCCGCCACCTCCTCGGGCGTGGGGAATCCCGGCAGCGCCGTGATGGGCGCCAGGGAGGGCTCGATGAGCGAGTGCATCGTGGCGGCGGTGGCATCATCGAGTTGTGAGGAGCGGGCCATCGTCTGCCAGCCGGAGGTCTCCCTCCCATCGACCACCCGGTCCACATTGCTGTAGAGCAGCTGAAGGGTGCGAGGCCCGCCCGCAGGGCCCTGTGCCGGTGAACTCATCGGCCCTCACCGCGCCTTGTGCAGGAGCCCCAGGTCGGGATCGATCATGGCGTAGTGCTCCAGGGACAGCTGCTCATGGTCCTGGTCCACCGCCGAGGCCGGCAGGGAGTCGATGAGGAGTCGGAAGTAGCCGGCAGGCAGGGACCGGTGGTCGAACCACAGAGTGCGGGGCTGGCCCTCGGGCGGCACGAGCACACTGGTGACCGGCTCCTGGGAGGCCTCCTTGGTCGGGCGCTCCAGGAACAGGCCCACGCGCTGGCCGTCATCGACACTCAGTGGCAGGTGATCGGGGTTGTGCACCAGGGCCATCCCGATGGCCTGGGCCTGGGTGGGCGCCCCCTGACGCGCCTCGACGGTGATCTCCACCAGGGTCTGCCCCAACCTGGCTGCCGCCTGCCGGAAGAAGCCGCCCCCCACCTTGAGGTCGCCGGGCCACCGCAGGGTGTAGGCGTAGCGCCACAGGCAGGGCACCTCCACGGCCGTCGGCGCCGAGGCGATCTGGGCCCCGGCCATGTAGGTGATCGAGTTCAGGTGGAGGCGCCCGCCCCGAGCCGGCAGGCCCTCCTGGATGACACAGCCCCCGGCACTGCGGTACTCCTCCTTGGAGATGGTGAGCAACGGCTGGCCCGAGGCCTCGACATCGCCGTCGGGGCCCGTGAGGCGCAGCTCCACGGTGGTGGCGTCGCCGGGCCAGGTGAAGGTCACCAGATCCCAGCTCAGGCGCCGGGTCAGGGTGGCGTTTTCAATGCCTCCGGCCCGTTTGCGCCTCAGGGGCTGGCCAATGGTGACCTGGCCGTCGTCGTGCTCGGTCACCGGGGTCAGGTGAATGGTGTCCCATTCGTGACCCGCAGGCCAGGGAACCCTGGACAGAGTGCGCAACTGGCGCCCGGGCTCGGGCGCAGGGCCGATACCCGCCGCCGCGGAGACGCGCGCCTCCGGCAGCAGGCCGGCATCGGACAGGCTCGCTGCGGGAACCGTGCCCCGGGCGGCGGCCTCCGGGGCCACCGGGCGGTTCGTGCGGTAGATCGACACTGTGGACTGCGGGAACTGGGTCCAGGTAACGGTCAGGCTCTGAGCGCCGGTCTCCTCCTCGGTGATGGCCAGGTCAGCGATGCGCTCCCGGGCCACCTCGGGGGTGATGTGGCGGCGCACCGGCATTGAGGTCCACGTCTGCCCCGCCACCTCCACCTCGACGGCGGCCACATAGTTGTGCTGCTTGCCTCCGGTGAGCCCGGTGTCCTGGAATCCCGCCCCGTTATTGGGGATCTCGTGGCCCCGCCAGGCGCTGCCGCGCAGGAAGCGCCCCACCGGCTGATCCAGGGGCAGCCTCGCGGTTCGCACCTGGACGGTGGCCCCCGGCGGGGCCACCGGTGGAGTCCAGGAGCCGTTGACCGCACCGGACTCGGCATCGAAGACCAGCTCCCAGTCGGCCAGGGGATGGACCACCACCGTGCTGGCCACGCGCCGGCACTGGCCCAGGAACCTGCCACCCCCCGGTGGGCTGACATAGCCCCAGACAGTGACGAAGCGCACCGCAGTGGTCCAGGGCGTGGTGTCAAGGGCGCTCAGGTCCCGGGTGACGGCGACCTGCTCGAAGTCCTCGGGCCCGTAGGGCTCTTCCGTATCGGACACGACGACGCGGTAGACCTCCTGTTCCTTGGCATCGGGCCACGCATAGCGCAAGGAGCCGTCGATGACATCGACGGTGACCGGGACAGCCGCGCCATCCTCCGGGTTGTCCAGGTCAGGGCGGGAGTAGTCGTAGGTGGGGAAGATCCAGTCCTCCTCCTGCGGCCGGGAGGGCGCGGGGCCCTGCTCCTGGTGCCCTTCCCCGGGCTGGGGAGCCGGTCCGGGCGCCGCCTCGGGCTCAGGCTGCTCGTCATCGCCCCGACCGGCGGGCGGTGGCTCCTGCGGCTCCTGGTCGCTGTGGGGCGGGCCGAAGCGCTCGTTGAGCATGAGGGTCACCGGCACGGCCACGCTCATGGCCAGATCGTCACGACCGTTGAAGACCCGGTCGACGATCTGCGAGGCGTCGAAGACGGTTCCCCCCTCGACGTCCCGGCCGGTGCGCATGATCCGCTTCCAGGTCGAGGCCCGCAGATGGTCCTTGGCCTGCGGCGGCGCGCTGGTGCGCAACCACTGGTCCATCGCCTGGGTGAAGTCGGGGAAGCTGATGGCCATCGGGGCTCCTCGGATCGGGGATGTGAGATGCGGTTCGGGGGTGCTGAGGCTCAGTACTCCAGGGGCGGCAGTGCGCCGCCGGACAGGTGGCCCGGCCCGGGCCGGGCGTCGTTCGAGCCCTGGGCCCCTCCGCCTGCCGGCTGATGGGAGGCGGGCGTGAAGTAGTCCATGGTCTCCAGGGCCGAGGCGACCTGCTCCTGGGGAGCGGGGTAGATGAAGTCCTCCGGGGCGATGGGATCGGTGGACTCCACTAGGACCATCGTCTCGGAGAGGCCCTCGCGCCGGGAGCGCAACCAGGCGCGTGAGCCGGCGGTCAGGCAGGCCGGGCCGGAGCGGGCCAGGGGACCCAGCGTGTCGAGGACCACCGGGTGGGAGCCTGTGCCCATGAGGTCCTGGCGGTAGTCGGCCAGAGGCCTGCGGCCCGCGGGAGCCAGGGCCTCCAGGCGCAGGCGGGGCCCCTCATCGGAGGCCAGGGAGTCCAGACAGCGCTGCCAGATGCGCGCGCCCTCCTGGGAGCGCACCCCCTTGGACGCCAGCCCCTGGGCCCAGTTGCTCAGCGCTGAGCCCGGCTCACCGGATTCAGCGGTCAGGGTGAGCTGGCGGGTGGCCAGGCGATTGCGCTGCTCGGGGTCCAGGTCCAGGCCGACGCTCTGACGCATGGCATCCCAGGCATGGGTGAGCCAGCCGACGGTGAAGGCCCGGGTGCGCAACTGGGCGGCGGTGTCGGCCAGGTGCTGGGGGTCGGCGGTGACCGCAACCCTCTGGGCGGCATCGGGCAGGCAGGCAGCGCCCGGCTCCGCGCTCGGCTCGGCACTGCGCTCGCCGAGCGGATCGGCGAGGAAGGCCGAGACGATGGTGGTCCACTGGGCGAACTGGGCGTAGGCCTCCCCCTGGGCCGCCAGGTCCTCCACCGCCATGCGAAGATTGGCGCTGAGCACGGGAACCCGCTCATCGCGGGCCTGGATCCTGAACAGGATGCGGAAGACCTCGCGCTGCTGGGAGATGAAGGTGAGCAGGGCGGCCACCAGCCAGACGATGAGCGCGCCCAGGCCCAGGGCCAGCAGGCCCGTCCAGCCCATACGGCCCAGGGCCCATAGCCCCACCAGCACCACCAGGACCACCGCCAGGGCACCCAGCATGATCCGCATGAGGCGGGCCAGGCGCCGCTGGCGCTGGTCGAGCTCCTGTCCGGGTTCCTCGGAATCCAGCTCCTGGAGCTCGGCGGCCAGGGCGGCGATGTCCTGGCGGGTGGAGGAGAAGCAGCGGGCCAGTGCCATGCCCAGGCGGGGCAGGAGCTGCTGGCCGTGGAGGGCGCGCCACTGCTCGAGACCGCCCAGCTGGCGGGCGGCGGCCTGGGCGCTGGGCTCCCGGGACTGGGAGACGCGGCGCAGTTCGGCGCTAACCCGCTCGATCTCCAACTGGTCCCAGGCGTGCAGGACCGTTCCTGCCGGCACGGCCCCCAGGGGCTCGGTGATGACCATGGCCGCCTCCTGCCCGGCACCGGGGGCCACGGACCGGCGATCGGGCAGGTAGCCCTCGTAAGCACTGATGCCCAGATTCGCGCAGGACGATCCATCCAGCAGGGCGATGGATCCCGAGACGAGGTCCTGCCACAGGGCGCCGAAGTCGCGTCGCGCCGGCTGCTCACTGCGGGGGAAGTCCTCGGGCAGGCTCGCGCTGGCGCTCCTGGCGGCCTGCGTCAGCTCCTTCCAGGCAATGGTGCGCCCCAGGGAGTCCACGCCTCCCACCACCACCCGCACCGGGGAGTCCTGGCCGAAGACCGTGCTGGCCACCCCCGCGGCGATGGAGGCCTTGGCAGCCCGGATCCGGCCCCGCAGCCACTCCCCGGGAGCGCCGATAAGGGCCTTGCCCAGGAAGGACAGGAACAGGCCCAGGACCTCCCACAGGCCGAGGCTGCGCTCCTCGGGCCCCTGGGGCAGGGGCACCGCGGGGCGTCGCAGGGAGGGCAGGTGGCGCGCCTCCCAGGCCTTGGCAGTCGCCTCGACCCGGGCTCGAGGGTCGGGGACGGGCGGGATGAGCACGCCGGTGTCAGCCCTGGTGGGCTGGGGGTAGCGCTGGTCCACTCGGGTGACCTGGCCGCGCAGCTCCTCCTCGACCCCACGCGCATCCATGGTGCGGGCGAAGACCCGGGCCACACCGAGGTCGTAGGAGTTCTCCTCGTGGCGGGCGTCATGGGGCGCGGCGCCCACGAAGCCGTAGATGCCGGACTGGACGGCCAGGCCTACGGCCGCCGCCCCGGGGATGGACTCGGGGCGCGTCCACCAGGGGATGGCGCTGTGGGCGGGGTCGGCGGTGGATTCCGGCGAGAGCATGACCTCATGCCAGCCGATGCGCCCCAGGTCCACCGGAAGCGGGTCATCGGAGTAGGGCACGACGACGCGCACGGATTCCCGGCCCACCCCATCGGGCAGTCCCAGCAACTGGTAGAACTGCTCGGCGGTGGCGCTCAGCGCGTCCTGGGACCGGTGGCCCGCGGGCACGACAACGACCAGGCGCACCGTCCTCAGACCGTAGCGGTTGACCACGCGGGAGAAGGAGGAGGCGGCGATGCGGCCCTCCTCCACTGCCACCAGGGCGGGGTCGTAGCGGTCATGGCCGGACTGCGGCTCAGCGCCGGCCTCGATCCAGGCGAAGGGGGACAGCAGCCCACAGGCCGACAGGTCCACCAGGGCAGAGAGGACCGGCCGCTGACTTGCCGGGGCGATGAGGATGCTGGCCGTCGTGCCCGAGGGCGATCCGCTGCCGGGGCCGTCCTGCGAGGCACCGCGGGACACGCTGCGGGTCTCGATGGGAGAGCCGGTGGAGGCGGCCGTGCCTGTATGAGGGCGGGGCTCGTGGGACTGGGGCATGTCAGTACTCGATTCCGCCGCTGAGGCTGGAGCCGAACTCGCCCGATGCGATCGTGGGCTGGGCGGAGGCGATGGTCTCGCGCACGCCGCGCAGCTCATCGTGCATCTCCTGGGCCAGATCGATGGTCAGGGGCGTGGTCTCCACCAGTGTGCGCTTGCGGTAGTTGGTGAAGTGGCCGGGAGCGTCAGCCTTGCCCGGGCCCGGCAGGTAGTTCTGCTCCAGGTCTCCCAGGACCAGATCGCAATAGGCCAGCATGGCGGTGCGGCGGGACTCGGGGTCACCGGCCTCGGCCAGGCCCGCCACGGGGGTCAGGCCCTCAAGGCGGCCGCGGCTGAGCAACTCGCCGATGGTGCGCTCCACGGGGCTGGTCACCCCGAAGGACACCTGCGGCTCGTCGGAGGAGTCATCCGCCCAGTGGCGCAGCACCCGCCAGGGCCTGAAGGCCTCCAGGCCCTGGGACCCCACCCTCAGATAGGCCAGGAGGATGGACTCCAGCACCGCGGGCAGCCAGGCATTGGCGGTGATCATCCGCGAGGGCGGGGTGAGCATCGGGGCGGGGAAGGCCACCCACTCCCCCTCGGCGGGGTCCCAGATGCGCACCGGCTGGGTATCGGAGGAAGCGCCCCAGGGGGCTCGCTCGATGCCCCCGGCCAGGGTGGCGGTCCACCAGCCGCGCACCAGGGCACGGCGCTCGGCGTCCCCGATGGGCAGGCCCCCCGGAAGGGGACGAGCACGGCGGTGGCGCCAGAAGGAGTCCCGGGCCCCCGAGGAGCCACGGGCCCGGTCCCAGGCCTCCGCCACGGACTTCAACAGCCCCGAGTAGGCCACCGGCAGGGTACGGGGATAGGAGCCGAAGACGTCCACACGGGACACGTCCTCGTCCCCCAGGGCCTTGTCCACCCGGTCGCGCACCAGATCGCGGTCGATGGTCTCCTCCTGGTCGAGGTAGTCCAGGAAGCGACCCACCACCTCCTGGTTGCGCAGGGGGATCGGGGAGAAGGTGTAGGCCAGGGCCGGGCGCTCCCCGTTGTGCAGCACCCGGTAGGCCTCCTCGCTGATCTCCGCCAGGGGGCGGGCCATCTCCAGGGTCCGCTTGAGGCCGGTGAGCACCGCCTCGCTGCGGGCGTGGCGCTCATGATCGCCCACGGTGTCGTCGGTCAAGTAGCTGCGCAGGGACTGGCTGGAGAAGGTCTCGAAAGACTCCCCCCGCCTGGCCACATAGGCGCGGGCGCGCCCCAGGATCTGGCTGGGCTTCAGGCGCAGCTCGTAGCGGGCGGGCGTGGGCAGGGCGCTGCCGGTAGCGCTGTGCAGGGCTGCGGGCACCCAGGCGGTGCTCACCCGCAGCAGATCCTCGGGGGGCCGCTCCCCCGCGCCCTGCTCCCAACTGCCCACCAGGACCTCGCGCACGACGCGGGCATAGGCCTGGTGGACGTCGCTGCGGGCGCTGGAGGCGTGGGTGATGTGCTCCTCGAAGCGCGCGGGGTAGTCCTGGACGCCCATGAGCACGACCTCGTTGTGGGCAGTGGCGAAGCGCTGGGGGACGCTGGCGGCCCCGGTCTGGCCGGGCTGGGGCTCCTGGGGCCAGGCCCCATAGATCTCCGTGGCGACGTCAGCGACGCCCGTCTGGGCGCTGTGGACCGCGCGCGCATCCACCAGGACCTTGCGAGCGTCATCGAGGGCGTCCTCCAGCGGCCTGACCGCGGAGGAGGCCATGTCCCGCAGCGCGCCCGCCACGTGGGCGGCCGTGCGGGCCGCCAGCCAGTGGAAGGTGGACTGCTTCAGGCTGCTGTGCATCCGCTCCACCAGCTGCTCGGTTCCCGCACTGCCCAGGGTGGCCTTGCCCATGCCGCGCATCTGCTGGGTCAGGTCGTCGGGCAGGGCCAGCGGATGGGCTGGCCCCAGCTGCTCGATGGCGGCGACCCGCGGCACCAGCGACTCCAGGATGCCGCCGGGCTGGCGCAGTTGGTCCAGCAGGTAGAGGGCGTAGGGCAGCCCCAGCTCGGCGATGGCCCTGCGGGTGGTGGACACCAGGCGCTCGGCCATCTCCTCCAGGCGGCTGAGGGCGAGCTCGGCGCTGGTGCGCTCGAGCTCGCTGAGCAGCGCGGGCTCTTTGGAGCCCTCCAGCCAGCGGGCCATTCCCTCGCCCCACTCGACCACCGGCATCCCCTGGGCCTGGGGGCGCTGGGCCATGATGGCGGAGACCGCCTCGCCGGCCCGGGCCGCCAGGACCTCCTTGTTGACCACGGCAGAGGCCTGGGCGCTGAGGAACCAGTCGATCGTGGCCTGGTCCACGGCCCCCTCCCCCGCCAGGACGTAGGAGCCCGGGTCCACCGGCAGGCCCAGGGCCTCCAGCTCCTGGGTACGGCGGTGCCCCCACAGGTCGGCCAGGCGCTGGGTGTCTCCGGTGGTGTCGCCCGCCAGGCGGAAGCCGTCCAGGCTGTGGTCCACGACCCGGCGGGCGATGCGCTGGGCGGCGTACTCGGCGTAGCGGTCGCGGCCGGTGCTCAAGGAGGCGTAGCCGAAGGAGCCCCAGGCGGTGTCGGTGGGATCCACGCCCCAGGCCACCAGGTCCCGACCGGGGATGGAGACCTGGTTGGCGATGTCGTAGGACACGTAGTCGTCGAAGGCCGAGGAGGAGATGTAGCGGGCCAGGCCGCGTCCCATTCCGCGGAACAGGCCCTCGGTGGTGCCGTCCCCGAATACGGCTCCCGAGCCGCCGGAGCGCAGCCCGATGGGGGTGACGCGCTTGAAGGCCCTCCCGGCCCGGTTGGACAGGCCCAGGCTGGAGTAGAGGGAGGCGTCCAGGTCGGCGGCGGTGCCATCAGGGCTGGCCTGCGCCGCCACGATCTCACCGAGCATGGCCAGGGTGTTGCCCGGCATGCCCGAGCGCATATGGGCGGGCACCGACCCGAAGGCCTCGGCGGTGTAGAGGAACACGGAGATGAGCTGAGGGTCGATGGCGGGGGCGGAGCGCACCCCGGCCACGAGCCGGCACACATCCAGGGTCATGGAGGCCCCCGATCCC
The DNA here is from genome assembly GCF_017592395.1 of Actinomyces bowdenii. Classification (GTDB taxonomy): domain Bacteria; phylum Actinomycetota; class Actinomycetes; order Actinomycetales; family Actinomycetaceae; genus Actinomyces; species Actinomyces bowdenii. The sequence continues at coordinate 16,066 of NZ_JAGFOU010000008.1, read as the reverse complement.
CCGGCCATGGAGGAGACCACCAGGACCAGGGGCGGTGCGGTGCTCTCCGGCGCGGGGCCGGCGCCGGGCACCGACCGCGCGACCCGCTCGGCCTCCTCCTGGGCGCGGGGGCCGCTCATGCGCGCCAGGGCGCCCTGAACGCCCCGGGAGATCTCCGAGACCCGGGTCAGGACCAGGAGTCGCCCGATACCGCGGAACTGGCCCGCCCCGACCGTCACCGGGAAGGCCACGTCCCGGGGGCGGCGAGGCATCCAGGTGGCCAGCTGGCGCAGGCCCTGGCTGCCGTCGCGCTGAACGCTGTGGGTCAGACCCTCATCGACCACGCGGTACTCGCCGTTGGCCACACCGCAGGCCACATAGGCACCGCCCTGGCGGCTGACCGAGGCGACCTGCTCGCCCTGCTCCTCCTGAAGGGGGGTGTCGACGACGAGGAACTGCCAGCATCCCGGGATCTCATCGATCCCGTGGACGGCGAGATCGGCGTGGAGCTGGTCCATCATGTAGGACAGCGTCTTGGCACCTGATCCGCCGCATCCGATGACGAGAACCTTGTACATGGTCCGTGCGGTTCCTTTCCGCGTTTGTCCTGGCCTCAGCGATCCAGCCAGAGCTCGTGGTCATACTATCTGCCGGTGCATGGCTGCACCTCGGGTCAGCGCCTGGGGGCACTGGCGACGCCGGCCGCCCTCACAGCAGGGGGAGGGCCGCGGGAGGATCGTCCCGGTCTGCTGCGCCCCCATCCGCCGGGCCACCGCCTGAGCCGTCATCCGGGACAGCTGCCGACGCGCCCGAGAGCGGGTCCCAGGGCTCATCGAGCTCCGGAAGCGCATGCGGGGCCTGCTCCGCCTGCGGGCCCGCCCAGCTCGCATCCGCGCCGGTGAACGCGGTCGCCCCGGCGCCGGCGGGCTGCTGGCCCAGTGGGGGCAGGCTCCCTCCCGGATCGCAGACGGCGCTGCCCAGGGCCGCGCCGGCGGTGGCGGGCTCAGCTCCGCCCGAGGAGGGCCCCCGGGGGGAGTCCCCACCCGTCTGGGCCACGCTGGACACGCGCGCGGCCAGGCGCTGGCGCGCGTCGTCGACGATCCGGGCGACAACGGCGTCTTCCATGGAGGCGGCCATGATGATGAGGGTGGCCTCCCGGGGCGAGTCGGGGCGGTCCAGCACCGCCACCCAGTTGCCGCGCAGGCTCAGGGGCAGCACGGCGCGGCCATCGCGCGAGCCCGGCGTCGCCCCGCTGACCGAGACCGCCCCGGGCGCGGCCAGCTCGACCCGCGGCATATCGGTGGGCAGGGCCCCCATACGGGCGCGAAGGCGGTAGGGGCCGATGGCCACCTCCCGGCTGCCCCGGGGCACCGAGCGCATCTTCAGTCGCTGGGAGGGCAGATCGATGGTGGGATGCGAGCCGTCCTGGGGCAGCGTCACGGCGGCGGTGGCACTGATGAGCGGGCCGGCCGGGATCCGGGCGGACAGGTACTTGAACAGGTAGAGCAGCCCCACAGGAAGCGTGATGCCCGCCACCAGGGCGATGATGAAGGCCGTCCAGGCGGTGGCCGCGTCCAGGGGGCGGCGCATCTCGGCGCTGAAGGGCACCTCGATGGTCTGGGCGCGCTGCGGCTCACCGTCAGGCGCCACGGAGACCGAGAGGGTTCCGCTCACCGCGCCATTGGCGTGGTCCTGGGTGCTCAGCGTCAGTGGCAGGGTGGCGCTCCGGCCCTCGGGGACCTGCACGCAGTCCTGAGAGGAGGAGGCCTTCGCCGAGACGGTGATGCTCCCCGCTGCGGCCGGGGCTCCGGTCAGCTGCTGGGCGCCGTCCTCCAGCCAGACGCATCCCGGACCGGTGACCTCCAGCTCCGCCTGCGCCCTCGTGCTCCCCTCCATCCGGCCGAAGTCCACCGAGGCGCCCAGTCCCGGGTAATCGGTGGGCGGGGAGATGGTCACCGGCGCGGAGGACACGGTGGGTGACAGCGTGGTGCCCTGGACCTGCTGGCCATCGGCCCCGGTGGCGGGGGCCGTGGTCACGGTCAGGCTCGTGGTCAGGGTCGCGCTGCCCAGGGCGGCGTCCTGCGGGATGGTGATGTCCTGGGCATCCCTCAGAACGGCCGGGTCGCTGGTCTCCAGCAGCACATGGTCGGTGCCCTTGGCATCGGTCAGGACCGCGGACATGGCCAGGGACCCGGTGAGGCGGTCCGAGGGGACCTCCTGCCCGCCGGCGCCATCGGTCACCGAGAGGTCGACGCCGGTCACCGCCTCGCCCTGGCGCAGGCTGGCACTGCCCAGATCCTTCCAGCTCAGGGTCAGGGGCGAGGACAGGTGCAGGTTGACGCGCGCCTCCTCGCCCGAGGAGGTCGAGGCGGTGTCGACCAGGACCAGGCGCCACTGGCCGTCCCAGGAGCTGATGGCCTTGGCATCCAGATCGGCCTGGAGGGTGCGGGGGGTCAGCCACTCGTAGGCGACCCCCGCCTCGCTGCGCGCGCCGGTCCCCGTGGAGGCCATGACGATCGGGGCCTGGCCCCCCGGGGGGTAGAGGTGCGCCTCCAGGCCCTCGACCTGGGAGGATGCCAGGAGGTGGACGGTGCTCAGGGAGCGGTCGAGCACGAAACTCGTCTCCCCCTCGGCGCACACCGAGCCCTGGCAGATGCTGACGCTGCGCCCGGTGACAGTGGTTCCCGGGGTGGAGATGGAGTCGAAGGCCAGCAGCAGGGAGTCGATATCGCTGACCGGGTAGAAGGCGCCCGGCGGGGAGGCCAGGTCCCCGCAGGGCTCCATCCCCGAGCCGGAGGGGGCCGTCCCCCCGCCAGTGGTGATCCGCTGCATGAAGCTGAAATCCGTCGATCCGTCGCTCAGGCCGATGCCCAGCAGCCTGACACCCGAGGAGCGCAGCTGGTCGACCATCCCGGTAGGGCGGCACAGGTCCTGGATACCGGCGGCCTCAGCCTGCTCGACACCGGACTCCTGGGCCAGTGAGGCCTCGGGCGCATAGACCTTGCGCTCCCCGTGCCTCTCCCGGGCCTGGGAGGAGTCGCGCACATCCAGGTCGTGGGCGCCGTCAGACAGCCAGGCCACGGCGCGGCAGCCCGAGGTGTCATGGTCCACCAGGTCCTGACGGGCACCCTCCAGGGCGTTCCAGTAGTCCGTGTCGTAGTCGGTCAGGCTCTGCCCCACGGAGGTGATCTGCTGCTCAACGGCGGGGAGCGTGTCATCGCCCAGCGCCGTCCACTGCCCGGCGCCCTGGTAGTCGGCGGCGAAGCCGGCCACGCGGATGCTCAACTCGATGCCGGAGCTGTCGGCGAAGGCGGCCAGGCGCTGGGCCAGGTAATGGCCGGCCTGCACGCGGGAGTCCTGGGGATCGGTGCTGCGCAGGGAGCCGGACTGGTCCATGAGGATGACCAGGGCCCCGCCGCCCTTCCCCGCCATGCATGAGCCGAAGTCCTCCACGGCGCCGGGGGCCGCGGCCGGCGCGGGCGCGGCTGGAGCCGCACGGGCGGCTGAGCCCGGTGCTGGGGGTCTCCCCGGTGCCGGGAGGGCGGCGGAGCCGGCCGCATGGGCGGGGAGCAGGCCGAAGAGCATACAGGCCATGGCCGCCAGGAGCACCAGGCCCAGCACCAGGGGCCTCAGGCGACGGTGGCTCAGAGAGCCGACCGTGAAGAGGGTCGAGGGACTCATCGCCGCCTCACATCCTTCCCACGATGAGGGCGATGCGCACGGACGCGGCGATGACGGCCAGGAGGCAGACCACGACGGTGGCCCGGTAGAGGAGCCGGGTGCGCGGGGTGTGCAGGTACCAGGGGTCGGTCTGGCGCGCCGCGTCGCGCACGACGAAGGCCGTCGCCGCCCCCATGCCCAGGATCCCTGCCAGCGCCCAGCTGCTGATGGCCACGGCGAGCACCTCCGAGGCCGCCGCCAGGACGATTGCCAGCACCGCCGCCCCCATGGCGGCGTACAGCATTCCCACCGGCGCCTTGATGGTGTGGATCCGCACGCTAGGGGCTCCCTCTGCGGAGCGTGCGGAACCGGGGGCTCCCAGGCCTGGCGCTGAGGAGGCGGTCGCGGCGGCCTGCTCGGCCGGGGCGCCGGGCTGCGGGCCCGGCTCAGCGGGCGGGGAATGGTCCCAGGCGCCGGCCTGGGGAATGGTGGGGAAGGACGGCGTCATCGTTACGGTGCCTCCTGCGGTCGAGGGTGTTGGCACAGGGCGTCTGTCATCAGCCCGCCTCCTGCTCAGTGCGCTCCGGGTCCGGCAGGCTCTGCTCGGCCTGCCGCAGGATGTCCAGGAGCTCTTCGCTCCACGGCACCTCGATGCCCAGGCCCTGGGCCCGCGTGAGCAGCGCCTCGACCGCGGCGGGATCGATCCGCCCTGCCGCAGCGGAGGCCTCCGCGAGAGTCTGCGCCTTGAGGGCTGCAGCCCCCAGGGACAGTCCCGTGACCGCCGCACCGGCGGGCAGGATGAGGCTGCCCACGAGGAGAGACGCCGCCACGGCCCGAGGCCGGGCCCGCACGACGGCGATGACCGAGCAGATGACGGCGCACAGCGCCGTCAGGGCTCCCCCCGCGATCACCATCGCGGCAGCCCGGCTGAACAGCGGGGCACCGCTGAGCAGGTGGGCGACGATATGGACGGAGGTCAGCAGCGCGTGGGTGCCCCACCCCAGGAGCAGGACTGCCAGTACCGTCAGGATCATGCCCGCGGGCTGGGCGCGGGTGCGGCGCCGCTGCGCCGGGGCTCTGACGGCTGCGCGCACCACCGATGGCCCCGCCGAGGGGGCCGATGCCCCTGGGCGGGCGTCCCGGGGGCCTGCCGGGCCGGTTGGCTCCCCCGGGGAGACCGGAGCGGACCGCTGTGCGCGGGCCTGTGGGGAGGGTCTCCCGGTGGCCTCCTCAAGGCTCGGTAGTCCCACGCCGCCAGTCCCGCCTGCTCCCGGCCGCCTGGAGAGTGCGGCGCCCGGTGCCGCCAGCGGATGCGAGGGCTCATCCAGCAGGGGCAGGGCGCCTGGGGACAGAGACGGGCTCCCGACCGGAGGCGCGCCGGCGCCCCGGCTCATGCGCCAGCGCTCGGGCTGAGGGCGTCCCGCCATGTCAGCCAGCCTCTCTCAGAAGGTCTCGTAGGAAGTGCGGTTGAGGGTGAAGCCGTGGCCCGTCCACTGGTTCCAGCAGGTCATGCCGGTCTCCTCGGAACTGCAGGCGTAGGTGTCGTTGGCGGCGGACGTGCCGTACTCCAGGGTGTGGACCTGCTGCCCCTCGACACCGATGAACTCCTCGCCACAGGCCAGGGCGGTGGACTCCGTGGTGGTCAGTGAGAACAGGGAGGCGTCGCAGTCCTCCTGCCCGTTCTCGGCGTAGTAGCGCTCGGCGATCGAGCAGGAGACCGAGTCGGTCCCGATCTCGCAGGAGATGTTCAGCGAGGGCGATTGGATGAGATCGGCGCTGATGGCGTCGACCGGGGCGGGATCGGCCTGGGCCTCCTGCGAGCTGGAGGCCGAGGAGCCACCGGAACCGCCTGAGAGCTGGGAGGCGACGTAGGCGGTGCATGAGCCGGCCAGGACCAGGACCCCCGCAGTCAGGACGGAGGCGACGAGGCAGCCGCTGCTCCTCCTGCGCGGTGCTGCCTGGGCCGCATACGGGGCGCCGGCTCTGGGCACGCCGGCTGGCGGTGCCCCCTGGCGGCCGAGCGCAGGCATGGGGGCTGTGGGCGCCGAGCCGACCGCGGGCATCTGCGTGGTGGTGGCCTCCCCGGCCTGCGCCTTCTGGTGCGCCTGCCAGGCCCGCCGCGCCATGGGGTCCTTGACCTCCTCCAGGATCCAGGAGCGCAGATCCGGCGGGCAGGCGGGGTTGACCACGATGAGGCGGTGCAACTCGGGAAAGGCATCCGCCAGGTCGCCCAGGCGCTCGGGCGGAGTGCCGGGATTGCGTGCTTCAGCAGCTTCGGGGATCTCGCTCACTGTCACTCATTTCGATGCGCTCAGAGCAGCGCACTGATTAGTTCTATTAATAGATGTGTCGGGCATCGCGATCTTGAGATGAGGCTAGCAATGATCCGCGCTGCCTGCCAAAGAAACAGCCTCACCTGCGCAGACATGAGCGTGGCTCTGGCGGCCGCCCGTGAGGCGGCCGCCAGAGCCACGCGGATGCGATACCGGGCGGGCCGGCCTCAGCGGCTCAGAACTCGAAGTCCTCGCTGCCGGTGAAGCCGGGGCGCAGATCCTCGGAGAAATCCGCGCGCAGGTCGCCGCCGCCGAAGTGGAAGTCGTCCAGCGCCACCGCCTCGCCGAAGGCGCCCTCGTTGAAGCCCGTGCGCGAGAACACCTCGGCCTTGACCTCCTCGGTGGGCTCGACCTCGATGTCGGCGTAGCGGGCCAGGCCCGTGCCGGCGGGGATGAGCTTGCCCAGGATGACATTCTCCTTCAGGCCCAGCAGCGGGTCGCTCTTGCCGTTCATGGCGGCCTCGGTGAGCACGCGGGTGGTCTCCTGGAAGGAGGCGGCGCTCAGCCAGGAGTCCGTGGCCAGGGAGGCCTTGGTGATGCCCATGAGCTCGGTGCGGCCCGTGGCGGTCTTGCCGCCCTCGGCCATGACCCGGCGGTTCTCCTTGCGGTAGTGCATGACGTCGACCAGGTCGCCCTGGAGCAGGCGGGTGTCCCCGGAGTCCAGCACGGTGACGCGGCGCAGCATCTGGCGCACGATCACCTCGATGTGCTTGGAGTGGATGTCCACGCCCTGGGAGCGGTAGACCTCCTGGACCTCCTCCACCAGGTGGCGCTGGGTGGCGGCCACCGAGCGCAGGCGCAGGACCTTCTTGGGGTCCACCGGGCCCTCGGTGAGGGCCTGGCCCGGCTCCACGTGGTCGCCGTCGGCCACCAGCAGGCGCTGGCGGCGCGAGACGGGCACCACCACGTCCTCCTCGCCGTCGTCGCGCTTGATGACCAGGCGCTTGCCGTCGGCGTCGTCCTCGATGGCCAGGGTCCCGGCGGCCTCGGCCACGGCGGCCTCGCCCTTGGGGGTGCGGGCCTCGAAGAGCTCCTGGACGCGGGGAAGGCCCTGGGTGATGTCGGCGGCGCCCGCGGCACCACCGGTGTGGAAGGTGCGCATGGTCAGCTGGGTGCCGGGCTCGCCGATGGACTGGGCGGCGATGATGCCCACGGCCTCGCCGATGTCCACGCGCTTGCCGGTGGCCAGGGAGCGGCCGTAGCAGGCGGCGCAGGTGCCCACCTCCGAGTCGCAGGTGAGCACGGAGCGCACCGTGATCTCCTCGACCCCGGCCTCGATGGCGGCGTGGATCTCCGCGTCCCCCAGGTCGGTGCCGGCCTCGACGATGACCTCGCCGCTCTCATCGACGATGTTGCGGGCCAGGGTGGTGCCGAAGACGGTGGTGCCCAGGATCTCGCTGGGCTCCTTGAAGCGCTCGCCACCGGCCTCCACCCAGGAGAAGATCCGCTTGGTCAGGCCCTTGCGGGTCCCGCAGTCCTCCTCGCGCACGATGACGTCCTGGGAGACGTCCACCAGGCGCCGGGTGAGGTACCCCGAGTCGGCGGTGCGCAGGGCCGTGTCGGCCAGGCCCTTGCGGGCGCCGTGCGTGGCGATGAAGTACTCCAGGACGCTCAGGCCCTCGCGGTAGTTGGACTTGATCGGCCGGTCGATGAGGCGCTGGCGGGGGTCGGCCACCAGGCCGCGCATGCCGGCGAGCTGGCGGATCTGGTCCCAGTTGCCTCGCGCCCCCGAGACCACCATCTGGTAGACGGTGTTGCGCTCGGGGAAGTTCTCCCGCATCGCGTCGGCGACCTCGGCGGTGGCCTTGGTCCAGATGTCGATGAGGGAGGCGTAGCGGTCCTCCTCGGTCAGGGCGCCCAGCTCGAACTGGTCCTCGATCTCGGCGGCCTCGGCCTCGTAGCGGGCCAGGATCTCCGGCTTGGAGGCCGGGGAGACGACGTCGGCGAAGGCCACGGTGATGCCCGACCAGGTCGACCAGTAGAACCCGGCGGCCTTGAGGGCGTCCAGGGAGGCGGCCACGTCCACGCGCGGGTAGTTCTCCGCCAGGGCGTTGACGATGTTGCCCAGGGCCTTCTTGTCCACCACGTAGTTGACGTAGGGGAAGGACTCGGGCAGGGCGGTGTTGAACAGCGCCCGGCCCAGGGAGGTGCGCAGGGTGATCGGGTCGCCCTCCTGGTGGCCCTCGGGGGCCTGCCAGCCCTCGGGCGCCACGATGCCCTCCTCGAAGCGGATGTCGCAGGCGGCGTTGACGTGCAGCTTGCCGAAGTCGTGGGCCATGACGGCCTCGGCGAAGGAGGAGAAGGAGGGCACGATCGGCTCGCCCCTGTCGTCCTTCTCCACCTCCACGGCCGGGTCCGGCTCACTGGTGAGGTAGTAGGTGCCGATGATCATGTCCTGGCTGGGCATGGTCACGGGGCGACCGTCGGAGGGCTTGAGGATGTTGTTGGAGGACAGCATGAGGATGCGGGCCTCCGCGGCCGCCTCGGCGCCCAGGGGCAGGTGGACCGCCATCTGGTCGCCGTCGAAGTCGGCGTTGAAGGCGCCGCACACCAGCGGGTGGAGCTGGATGGCCTTGCCCTCGATGAGCTGGGGCTCGAAGGCCTGGATGCCCAGGCGGTGCAGGGTGGGGGCGCGGTTGAGCAGCACGGGGTGCTCGCGGATGACCTCGGCCAGGACGTCCCAGACCTTGGGGTTGGCGCGCTCCACCATCCGCTTGGCGGCCTTGACGTTCTGGGCCTCCTTGAGCTCGACCAGGCGCTTCATGACGAAGGGCTTGAACAGCTCCAGGGCCATCTGGCTGGGCAGCCCGCACTGGTGGAGGGCCAGCTGGGGGCCCACCACGATGACCGAGCGGCCCGAGTAGTCCACGCGCTTGCCCAGGAGGTTCTGGCGGAAGCGGCCCTGCTTGCCCTTGAGCATGTCGGACAGGGACTTCAGCGGCCGGTTGCCCACGCCGGTGACCGGGCGGCCGCGGCGGCCGTTGTCGAACAGGGCGTCCACGGCGTCCTGGAGCATGCGCTTCTCGTTGTTGACGATGATCGTCGGCGCGCCCAGGTCCATCAGCCGCTTGAGGCGGTTGTTGCGGTTGATGACGCGGCGGTAGAGGTCGTTGAGGTCGGAGGTGGCGAAGCGGCCGCCGTCGAGCTGGACCATGGGACGCAGGTCCGGGGGGATGACCGGGATGCTGTCCAGGACCATCGACTCCGGGGCGGTGCCCGTCAGGCGGAAGGCGTTGACCACCTTGAGGCGCTTGATGGCGCGGGTCTTGCGCTGGCCGGTGCCGGTGTCCACGATCTCGGCCAGGGAGGCCGCCTCGGCCTCCAGGTCGAAGTTGCGCAGGCGCGCCTGGATGGCCTCGGCGCCCATGGCGCCCTTGAAGTAGATGCCGTAGTCGGCGACCATGTCGCGGTAGAGCACCTCGTCGCCCTCGAGGTCACCGACCTTGAGGGACACGAAGCGGTCCCACACCTTGTCCATGTGCTCCAGGGTGCGCTGGGTCTTGCGGCGCAGGGCCGTCATCTCCCGCTCGGCGGTCTTGCGCAGCTTCTCGCGCTGGGAGGCGTCCGCGCCCTCGGCCTCCAGCTGGGCCAGGTCGGACTCCAGCCGCTGCTGGCGGGCCTCGACATCGGCCAGCCCGGCCTCCTCGACGTGCTTCTTCTTGACCTCCAGCTCGTTGCGCAGGGAGGGCAGGTCGTCGTGGCGGCCCTCCTCATCGACCTCGGTGACCATGTAGGCCGCGAAGTAGATGACCTTCTCCAGGTCCTTGGGCGCCAGGTTGAGCAGGTAGCCCAGGCGCGAGGGCACGCCCTTGAAGTACCAGATGTGGGTCACGGGCGCGGCCAGCTTGATGTGGGCCATGCGCTCGCGGCGCACCTTGGAGCGGGTGACCTCCACCCCGCAGCGCTCGCAGACGATGCCCTTGTAGCGCACCCGCTTGTACTTGCCGCAGGCGCACTCCCAGTCGCGGGTGGGGCCGAAGATCTTCTCGCAGAAGAGCCCGTCCTTCTCCGGCTTGAGGGTGCGGTAGTTGATGGTCTCGGGCTTCTTGACCTCGCCGTGCGACCAGGAGCGGATGTCCTCCGCGGTGGCGAGGCCGAGCTGGATCCTGTCGAAGACGTTGGCGTCGAGCACAGTTCCTACTTCCGATGGTTCAGTCATCAGGTGGTGTGGTGGGGGCGCTCCGCCGTCGTTGTTCCAGGACGACGACGGTGCCCGGTGGTCCGGGAGGATGGGGGGCGGCGCGGGCGGTGCTGCCGGCAGGCCCGGTGCCTGCGCCGCCCCCGATCCTCAACCGGGACCCGTGATGGAGTTGTCGGGGCTGGTCACGACCGGCTCAGATCTCATCGACGGTCGAGACAGTGGCCCCGCCCGGGCGCCGGCCCAGGTCGAAGCCGAGCTCCTCGACGGCGCGGTGGGAGTCCTCGTCGTTGTCGTCCAGGCCGATCGCGTGCCCCTCGGCGTCCAGCGCCTCCACATTCAGGCACAGGGACTGCATCTCCTTCATGAGCACCTTGAAGGACTCGGGGATGCCGGGCTCGGGGATGTCATCGCCCTTGACGATGGCCTCGTAGACCTTGACACGGCCGTTGACGTCATCGGACTTGACGGTGAGCAGCTCCTGGAGGGCGTGGGCGGCGCCGTAGGCCTCCATGGCCCACACCTCCATCTCGCCGAAGCGCTGGCCGCCGAACTGCGCCTTGCCGCCCAGGGGCTGCTGGGTGATCATCGAGTAGGGGCCGGTGGAGCGGGCGTGGATCTTGTCGTCCACCAGGTGGTGGAGCTTGAGGATGTACATGTAGCCCACCGAGATGGGGTACGGGAAGGGCTCGCCGGAGCGGCCGTCGAACAGGCGCGCCTTGCCGTCGGGCTGGACGAGCTGCAGGCCGTCCTCCCCGGGCAGGGTGGAGTCCAGCAGGCCCATGAGCTCGTCGTCGCGCACGCCGTCGAAGACCGGGGTGGCCACGGGGGTGCGGGGCTCGGCGGTGATGCCGTTCTCCGGCAGGCGCAGGGTCCACTCCTCGCCGGCCTCGCGGGCGGCGCTGGCGTCCCAGCCGCGGGAGGCCACCCAGCCCAGGTGCAGCTCCAGGACCTGGCCGACGTTCATGCGGCTGGGCACGCCCAGGGGGTTGAGGATGACGTCCACGGGCGTGCCGTCGGCCAGGAAGGGCATGTCCTCCACCGGCAGGATCTTGGAGATGACGCCCTTGTTGCCGTGGCGGCCCGAGAGCTTGTCGCCCACCGTGATCTTGCGCCGCTGGGCGATGTAGACGCGCACCATGCGGTTGACGCCCGCGGGCAGCTCGGCGTCGTCGGAGGCGGCGTCGATCTCGCGCACACCGGTGACGATGCCGTACTCGCCGTGGGGCACGCGCAGGGAGGTGTCGCGCACCTCGCGGGCCTTCTCCCCGAAGATCGCGCGCAGCAGGCGCTCCTCGCTGGTCAGCTCGGTCTCGCCCTTGGGGGTCACCTTGCCCACGAGGATGTCGCCGCTGCGCACCTCGGCGCCGATGCGGATGATGCCGCGCTCATCGAGGTTGGCCAGGGTCTCCTCGCTGACATTGGGGATGTCGCGGGTGATCTCCTCGGCGCCCAGCTTGGTGTCGCGGGCGTCGACCTCGTGCTCCTCGATGTGGATCGAGGTGAGCATGTCCTCGGCCACCACCCTCTGGGAGATGATGATGGCGTCCTCGTAGTTCAGGCCCTCCCAGGTCATGAAGGCCACGAGCAGGTTCTGGCCCAGGGCCAGGTCCCCGCCCTCGGTGGCCGGGCCGTCGGCCAGGACGCTGCCCACCTCCACGCGCTCGCCCTCGGTGGAGACCACGCGCTGGTTGTAGCAGTTGCCCTGGTTGGAGCGGCGGAACTTGGCGACCTTGTAGACGGTCTCGGTGGCGTCGTCGTTGGCCACGCGCACGAAGTCGGCGCACACCTCGGTGACCACACCGGCCTTCTCGGCCACCAGCACGTCCCCGGCGTCCACGGCCGTGCGGCGCTCCATGCCCGTGCCCACCAGGGGGGCGTCGGGGCGGATGAGCGGCACGGCCTGGCGCTGCATGTTGGCGCCCATGAGGGCGCGGTTGGCGTCATCGTGCTCCAGGAAGGGGATGAGCGAGGTGCCCACCGAGACCATCTGGCGCGGGGAGACATCCATGAGGTCGACCTGGCTGGAGGGCACCAGCGCGGGCTCGCCGCCGGTGACGCGGCACAGGACGTGGTCCTCGGCGAAGCGGCCGTCCTCGGTGAGGGTGACGTTGGCCTGGGCGATGACGTGGCGGTCCTCGTCGTCGGCCGTCAGGTAGTGGGTCTCATCGGTGACCCTGCCGTCCTTGACCACCCGGTAGGGGGTCTCGACGAAGCCGAAGGGGTTGATGCGCCCGAAGGTGGCCAGCGAGCCGATGAGGCCGATGTTGGGGCCCTCGGGGGACTCGATGGGGCACATGCGCCCGTAGTGGGAGGTGTGGACGTCGCGGACCTCCATGGAGGCGCGCTCGCGCGACAGGCCGCCGGGGCCCAGGGCGCTCAGGCGGCGCTTGTGGGTCAGGCCCGCCAGCGGGTTGTTCTGGTCCATGAACTGCGAGAGCTGGGAGGTTCCGAAGAACTCCTTGATCGCCGCGGTCACCGGGCGGATGTTGATGAGCGTGTTGGGGGTGATGGCCTCAACATCCTGGGTGGTCATGCGCTCGCGCACCTGGCGCTCCATGCGGCTCATGCCCGTGCGCACCTGGGCCTGGATGAGCTCGCCCACCGCGCGGATGCGGCGGTTGCCCAGGTGATCGATGTCGTCGTACTCCACGGGGATCTGGGTGATCTCGCCGTCGCGCACGCCCTCGACGCCCTCGGCGCCGGCGTGCAGGGCCAGGAGGTACTTCAGGGCCGCGACGATGTCCTCGATGCGCAGCACCGAGTCGGCCAGGTCGGTGGCCAGGCCCAGCTTCTTGTTGATCTTGTAGCGGCCGACCTTGGCCAGGTCGTAGCGCTTGGGGTTGAAGTAGAAGTTCTCCAGCAGGGTGCGGCCGGCCTCCACGCTGGGCGGCTCGCCGGGGCGGATCTTCTTGTAGATGTCCAGCAGGGCCTCGTCCTGGGTGGTGACCTTGCGGTCCTCGTCCAGGGCGGAGGTCAGCGCCGGGTAGCCCTCGAACTCCTTGCGGATCTCGGCCTCATCCATGCCCAGGGCCAGGAGGAAGACGGTGACGTCCTGCTTGCGCTTGCGGTCGATGCGCACCGAGACGCGGTCGGACTTGTCGATCTCGAACTCGAGCCAGGCGCCGCGAGAGGGGATGAACTTGACGTTGTAGACGAACTTGTCCGTGGTCTTCTCGGTGGCCCGCTCGAAGTACACGCCCGGGGAGCGCACCAGCTGGGAGACCACGACGCGCTCCGAGCCGTTGACGATGAAGGTGCCGCGCTCGGTCATGAGCGGGAAGTCGCCCATGAACACGGTCTGGGACTTGATCTCGCCGGTGGAGAAGTTCTCGAAGTCGGCCACCACGTACAGGGGGGCCGCGTAGGTCAGGTCCTTCTCCTGGCACTCCTCGACCGTGTACTTCGGCTCCTCGAAGCGGTGGTCGTGGAAGGACAGGGCCATCGTCTCCGCGAAGTCCTCGATCGGGGAGATCTCGTCGAAGATCTCCTCCAGGCCCGAGGTCTCCGGCAGCGAGCCGGGGCGCTCCCTGTTGGCGGCGGTGACACGCTCCCGCCACTTCTCGTTGCCGACGAGCCAGTCGAAGCTCTCGGTCTGGAGGGCGAGGAGGTTGGGAGCCTGCATGGGCTCCGCGATCTTCGCAAAATTGATACGACGTGACGCTGTGCGAGCGGCGATGTCAGCGGCGGTAGGTGCAGAGGTGCGCGAGGCAGCCAAAGGGGATCCTTCCCTCAGATCGGGGATCACTCTTCGTACACTGGGCACCGGCCCCGGCGGGCGCCTCACCGGGGGCGGCTGGACCCCGGGCTTGGACACACCACTGGCGCTAGTACACACAATGGACGCAAAGCGCTAGCGTACACGCCCGCTCCACAGGTGACCATGCCCAGCAGCACCCGCTTCTTGCGATTCCCACCACAGTCGCGCATACTGCCCCGCCCCACGCCCCTCCAGCAGGCCGCACCCCGCGCAGAGCGCCCTGGCGCCCCCGGGCTCCCGGGGGCAAGAAGGGCGTCACTTCGCGACAAGCGCGTCACTTCGCGACTCAGACGACACCTACAAGGTACGTCCATTCCGCCAAGTGACGTCCAAGTCGCCAAGTGACGCCTAATCGGCGCCCAGCACCACGCCCCGACGACGCGCTCACCCCGACGACGCGCTCACCCCGCCCCCGCCACAGCACGGCCGCAGCACCGCCACCGCCGTCGTCAGGAGCGGGACCGGGAGGCGGCCGCCGTCGGGATCAGCGCAGGGCCGGTCGATGGGCCGGCGCGGCCCGGGTGCCGGCCCTGACCCGGGACCGACCCGCGCAACCCGGGCGATGCGAGCCGAGCGGATCCGAGCGCCGGGCCGGCGCGGGACCGACCAGGCCCAGGCGGGTATTCAGGTCCGCCACGGTCCGAGCACCGGGCCGAGCCGGGACCAACCCTCCCGCGGCTCAGGGCTCACAGCAGGACCGGCCCCTCGGAGTGCGAGCCCCACAGACCCGTGCCGCGCAGGAGGGGGTCGGGGCGCAGCCCGGCCAGGACCGGGGCGGGGAAGAGGGCCAGGATGCGGCCGGCCAGGGCGCGCAGGTCGCGCAGGTCCTCGGTGGGGATGCGCAGCATGGTCCAGCCCTGGGAGTGGATGTCGTCCTGGCGGAGCTTCTCGTCGTAGATGTCCTGCGGCGCCTGGTACTTCATGCGGCCATCAACCTCCAGCACGATCCGCAGGCCGGGCCAGCTCAGGTCCAGGTACCTGGTGCCGCGGCGGCCCTCCACGGGGTGCTGGAGCTCGGGCGCCGGCAGGCCCAGGGCCAGCACGAGCCACCGCACCAGGCTCTCGGCGGGCGAGTCCGACCACGGGCTGGCAGCAGCCAGGACGGCCCGGGCCTGCCGGATGCCATGCCTGCCGGCGCCCGCCTCGATCATCCGCTGCCAGGCTGCGCGGGCCTGCGCCAAGGGCGCCTCGCACTGGCCGGGACGCCAGGTGCAGGGATCGCAGACCAGGCGCAGGGCGGAGTCGGCGATGCACAGGGCGTTGTGGGCGGGCTCGTCGCAGGCGCAGTCGAAGGCGGTGCGCAGCGCAGTGGTCACCGGCAGGCCTGCCACCTCGATGATGTCCTCGCCGGGCAGGTCCAGGCGACGACGGCGCAGGTGGACCACCTTCGCCCCCGCGCGCGGCCCGCCCGGCACCGGGGTGGGCGGGCCTGTGCGGGGGTAGTGGACGGCGGGCAGGCGCGTGGCGGTGCGGCGGGGACGGCACGCCGTGGCGAGGTGGACATCGGGCTCCTGGGCCCACATCCCCAGCCCGAGGACGAGGGCCGCAGAGGTGTGGGTCAGGCACCGGGCCGCCGGGGCCCGCTGCAGTGCTGCAATGGCACGCGCCAGAGAGACCGCGGTGCGCTGCTCCCATGGGGCGAGGTCAGGATTCGTCACCAGGGAGTAGCCGCGCATGATCGGCAGCTCGTTCGTGCGCCGAGAGAGGGCGGGGCCGCCGCTGCCGCGCCTGACGAGACGGACGCGGAGTCTGGGTGACATGGGGTAGTGCGTCGCGGGAGTCATGACCGGAGTGTGCGGCGGGCGGCCGGGGATGTCGCCCCCTGCAGGGGCCGGCTGTGGACAGGGAGGAGCTTGCCGCACTTATCCACCGCTGACGTACACGGCTCAGGCTGGAACGGCGTCATTTTCATGCGTGAGTTGGGTGGGCCCGACGGCCCTGTGACAGCCCATACCATCCGCGAGCTCGCCGCTGCCCCCCATACCACGCCGCAGTGCCCCGGCCCTCCGTCGTCGTGCCGGGCTCAGAGCCGGAAGGGGACCACCGGGAGGCGGACGGTGCGCGGCGGCGGGTGCGTCTCGTAGTGTGGTGGCAATTCCTGCGGGCCTGGCCGGCGAGGGTGGCTGGGGTGGGCATCGTGGGAGCCCAGCTGTTCGACCAAGAATCACTAGGAGTGTCCCACGATGCCCAAGAACC
>NZ_JAGFOU010000007.1 GCF_017592395.1 Actinomyces bowdenii | reverse complement strand
GGGCAGGCAAACCAAAAACAAAACAGACCCAACAACAACCCCACAACAAAAAAGCCGCAGAACCATCATCAAGCCCACATGGCATAAAAAACATGACACACTATCGAGATCTCAAACAACACACCCACCGAAATCAACATCCCGCCAAGCGGGGAGGCGTCCTCCGGAAGCGCCTGACGAACATTATTCGAGGCGATTCCCCAAGTCAAATCCAGGATCCGTGACCCTGGCCTCATGGCCGCCATCGATGGAGTTCGTCCTGCCTTGATGCTCTGGCTGACCAGGCGCCCTCAAGGCCGAGGAGTAAATTACACGCCGAGATCAGGCCGGTCAACCCGCAATCCAGTGAGGCCCCACACAATCGATGCTCCTGCGATGCGGGAGCGAGGTGGGGCTCGGCGGGGCGCCGCGTCGTCGTCGCAGCGCCCCACCGAGTCCCACCGGCCCGGGCCGCGCGGGCTCAGGCGGTGCGGGCGGCGGCGAGATTGCGCCGGCCCTTGCGGACCAGGACCACTCCCCCAGCCAGGACCTGCTCGGCGCTCACCGGAGCGTCCTCGTCGGTGACCTTGGCGTTGTTGATGTAGGCGCCGCCGGCGGCCACCGTCTTGCGGGCGGCGTTGCGGCCCTTCTCCAGGCCGGTGCCCACCAGGAGGTCGACGATGGTGGAGGTGCCCACCACCAGCTCGGTGATGGCCAGGTCCGCCGTCGCGGCCCGCAGCGTGTCCGCATCGAGCTCGCCCAGGTCCCCGCGCCCCCACAGGGCCGCTGTCGCGGCCTGCGCCTGGGCCAGCGCCCGGGCCCCGTGCACCCAGGTGGTGACCTCCTGGGCCAGGACCCGCTGCGCCTCGCGGGCCTTGGGGTTGGCGGCGGTGGCGGCCTCCAGGCGCTCGATCTCCTCGCGCCCCAGGAAGGTGAAGACCTTGAGGAAGCGCACCACGTCCTCGTCGTCGACCTGGAGCCAGAACTGGTAGAAGGCGTAGGGGCTGAGCATCCGCGGATCCAGCCACACGGCCCCGCCCTCGGTCTTGCCGAACTTGGTGCCGTCGGCCTTGGTGATGAGCGGGTTGGTCATGACGTGGACCGAGGCCCCCTCGACCTTGTGGATGAGGTCCATGCCCCCCACGAGGTTGCCCCACTGGTCGTTGCCCCCGATCTCCAGGGTGCAGCCGTGGCGGCGGAAGAGCTCGAGGTAGTCATTGGCCTGGAGGACCTGGTAGCTGAACTCGGTGAAGGAGATCCCCTCATCGCTGGCCAGGCGCCGGGCCACGATGTCCTTGGAGAGCATCGTGCCCATGCGGAAGTTCTTGCCCAGGTCGCGCAGGAAGTCGATGGCGCTCATCTCCTGGGTCCAGTCCAGGTTGTTGACGATGCGCGCGGGATTGTCGCCCTCGAAGTCCAAGAGCCTCTCGAGCTGGGCCTGCAGCCCCCGGGCCCATCCGGCCACGACGTCCTTGGTGTTCAAGGGGCGCTCCCCCTTGGCCCGCGGATCGCCGATGAGGCCCGTGGCGCCTCCCACCAGCGCCAGCGGGCGGTGCCCGGCCAGTTGGAGGTGGCGCATGACCTTGACCGCCACAAGATGACCGTGGTGGAGGCTGGGGGCCGTGGGGTCGAAGCCGCAGTAGAAGGTCACCGGCCCGGCCGCCAGCGCGGCGCGCAGGGCGTCGATGTCGGTGTGCTGGGCCACCAGGCCCCGCCATTGCAGCTCCTCCAGGATATCACTGGCGTCACTGGCATCCCTGGCGTCGCTGACACTGCTGACATCGCTCACGGTCCAGCACCTCCGTTTGGTCCCCTCAGGCATCCCGCTGGGGTCCCGGGGCCGGGGCGGGTCGCTCCCGGCCACGCTAGTGTGCCACGTCCTGCTCCGGCCGTCGCCGGCTCCCCGGACCGGGGCGGGTCAGGAGGCGGTCGAGGTAGCGCTCCCAGCCCTCGGCCCGCACGGCCCCTCCGGCGGTGACCACCAGCCAGTGCAGCTCCTGGTGCTCGGCGGCGCTGAGGGCCTCGCCGGCGAGGGCGTCCTCGAGCCGGGCCCGGGTGGCCTCGTAGTCCCGTCCCACCGGGTAGCCCGCGGCGCTGAGCATCCGCCGGGCGTAGGCATCCCAGATGAAGCGGGGGCGGTGGTAGGCGTAGAGGCTGATGACATCGGCGGTCTCGGGGCCGATGCCGGGAAGGGCGAGCAGGCAGGCGCGCAGGGTCTCGTCGTCGAGGGCGGTGGCGCTCCTGCCCGGGCCGCTGGTGACCCAGGCCGCCAGGGCCCTGAGGCTGCGGGCCTTGCCGGTCATGAATCCCGAGGGCCGGATGAGGCCGGCCAGGGTGGCATCGTCCATCAACAGCATCACGGCGGGGTCGAGGGCTCCGGCACGGCGCAGGCGCTCCAGGCTGCGCTGGGCGTTGCGCCAGCTGCTGCGCTGCACCAGGACGGCTCCCGCCATGATCTCGAAGCCGGAGTCAGCGGGCCATCGTGACCCGGTGCCGAACTCGCCGCGAAGAACCGTCAGGATCTGGCGGAGGTCGGCTCGGGTGCTGGCCCCCGCGGCGGTCTTCGGAGCCGTGGCTCCCGCGGCACGGGTGCCGGGCACGGAGCGGAGGCCCGTGGTGCTGGGGATCATGGGTGCTCGTGCCTCCTGAGCCTTCGTCGCTGCGGCGCCCTGCCTCGCCCACCCTGCCAGGGCACCGGCCGTCCTGCCCAGGGACCGCTCAGTGACGTCCTGCGGCCTCCTGTGGTCGGACCCGTGGCTGGGGGCGTGGGCGGTCGGGAGGAGGCCATAGGGCGCTCGTGCTGCAGCCGCGCTCAGTGCGCCTCCTGGTGTCCCGCCCCGGCAGGCCGGTCCCAGGTCAGCCGGTAGCGGTAGTGGAGGCGGCGCCGGATGCGCGCGCCGGGGAGGATGTCGATGGCGGCGGCCCGGATCTGGGACACCGGCTCGCGGGCGGGTGCGGTGGGGACCCCAATGTCCGCGGTCTCGTGGTGGAGCCATCCGGCCAGGCGGGCGGGCAGGATGCTCGCCGCGGCCACGGCCCAGTCCCACGGGGTGGCGGTGGCGGCCAGGCCGATGATGATGAGCCGCCCTCCGGGGGCCACGAGCGCGGCCAGGCGGCTCAGGGCGGGGCGCAGGGGCAGGTGGTGGAGGACGGCGACGCAGGTGACGGTCTGGAAGGCCCCCAGGCGCGCGGGCAGGTCCTGGGAGAGCAGGTCGGCACGCTCCAGCCTCACCGGGGCGGCGGCGCCGGCCGTCCCGCCATCAGCGCCGTCATCCGCGGCGCCACCGCTATCGCTGGCGCCGCTACCATCGCCAACGGCGCCCAGTCGCGCGCGGGCCCGTGCCAGCGCCGCGTCGTCGGTGTCGATCCCGACCCGCTCGCCGGTCACCGGCGCCAGGCGGGCCAGGAGCAGCCCGTCGCCGCAGCCGACGTCGAGGACCCGCCCGCCGCGCCGGGCCGCGTCGCGCACGATCTCGTCGTGGAAGGCCGTGTTGTGGTTCCAGTACCGCTCCAGGCCCGCGGGCCCCGTCTGCCGGTCGCGGGCCCGCCCCAGCCGCCGAGCGCAGGGCTCCGCGGCCCGCCGTCGTCTCATGGCCACGGCGGGCCGCTGAGCAGGGCCCCGCACTGCCGGGCCAGGACCGCGCGCCGTAGGAGCGGCCCTGGGCCGGCCTCGGGGCCCTGGGACCTTGCACATCATCGGACCAACGTAGCAGCCCCCGGCCGGGCGTCACTTCGCGGAAAAGGCGTCACTTCGCGACTTTGACGTACCTTCCAGGGGTCGTCCAAGTCGCGAAGTGACGCGCACGTCGCGAACCGACGCGCTTTCGGAGCCAGCGGCCGCGAGACGGCGAAGATGTGCAAGCCCAGCCCCGCTGCACATCTTCAGCCCGGACCCGATCACCGCATCCGCGGAATCCCGGGCATCGGGATCAGCCGGAGCCGCATATCAGCGCTGAAGATGTGCAACGGCGGGGGCGGGGAGGGCTACGGGCGGCGGCGGCGCACCGCGGCCCGATAGGGCGAGACGGTGGGCTCGCCCTCGATCCAGAAGCGCCAGGGGAAGGCCTGGCCATCCCCGCCCGGGCCCGAGACCCCGGTGCGCGGGCCGGTGCGGATCCGCCCGGGATCCGGGACGCGGGCCGGATCGGGCAGCACCAGGCTCAGGCGCGCCCCGGGTCCGCCCAGGACGATGCCGTCATCGGCCCGGTCCAGCCCCAGGGCGGCGCACAGCCGGGCCGGACCCCGGGCCAGGTCGCGCTCCGCCCTCGCCGCGGGCCGCCGCTGGCGGGCGAGCTCGACTCCGCGGGTGACCTCTCCCCCGCGCAGGAGCACCGCCCGGGCGAGGCCCGCCGGGCCGCACACGATATTGAGGCAGTGGTGCATGCCGTAGGTGAAGTAGACGTAGACGCAGCCGGCGGCCCCGAACATGGAGGCGTTGCGCTCGGTGCGCCCCCGGCGGGCGTGGGATCCGGGGTCGCGCTCGCCGCAGTAGGCCTCGACCTCGGTCAGCCGGATGGACACCGCGCCCCGCTCACTGCTCGAGGTGATGGTGGCGCCCAGCAGGCGCGGGGCCACCTCCACCGGGTCGCCGGCCAGGAGAACATCGAGGGCCCGGCCCAGGGCGTGCGGCCCGGCCACCGGCTCCCCCGGTGCCGCCCGGGGCCCCTCAGGCCTCATCGTCAGCCGTTGCGCCCTCCGCCACGACCACCGGCCCGTCCAGGAGGGAGCCCTCCCAGGCGAAGACCCGCAGCTCGGCGCTGCGGGCGATGGCCCGGGCCAGCTGCTCGACCACGCGCACCGGTGCGGTGCCCCCGCGCCCGCTGCGGGAGGCCACTGAGCCCTGGGCGGACAGGACCTCGCGCACGCCCGGGGCCAGGCGGGCGTCGATATCGGCGAAGTCGGCATCGGTGAGATCCCACAGCTCGATGCCGCGCTCCTCGCAGCGGCGCACGCAGGCCCCGGCGATCTCATGGGCGTGGCGGAAGGGCACGCCCTGCTTGACCAGCCACTCGGCGACATCGGTGGCCAGGGCGAAGCCCTGGGGGGCGAGCTCGGCCATGCGCTCATGGTGCAGGCTCATCGTGGCCACCATGCCGGACACCGCCGGCAGGAGGATCTCCAGGGTGTCGATGGCGTCGAAGACCGGCTCCTTGTCCTCCTGCAGGTCGCGGGCGTAGGCCAGGGGCAGTCCCTTGAGGGTGGCCAGCAGCCCGGTCAGGTCCCCGATGAGCCGCCCGGCCTTGCCCCGGGCCAGCTCGGCCACATCCGGGTTCTTCTTCTGCGGCATGATCGAGGATCCCGTGGCGTAGGCGTCATCCAGGGTGGCGAAGCCGAACTCCTTGGTGGTCCACACGATGACCTCCTCGCTCAGGCGCGAGAGGTCGACGGCCGTCATGGCCAGGATGAAGGACAGCTCGGCGACGACGTCGCGGGCGCTGGTGCCGTCGATGGAGTTCTCCACCGCCCCGTCAAACCCCAGGTCCGCGGCCACCGCGTCCGGGTCCAGTCCCAGGGAGCTGCCCGCCAGGGCGCCCGAGCCGTAGGGGGACACGGCGGCGCGCGCGTCCCAGTCCTCCAGGCGCTCCACATCGCGCATGAGCGGCCAGGCGTGGGCCAGCAGGTGGTGGGCCACCAGGACCGGCTGGGCGTGCTGGAGGTGGGTGCGCCCCGGCATGATGCGCTCCCCGGCCGCCGCGGCCTGGTCGATGAGGGCGTCGACGACGTCGAGCACGAGGCCCGCCAGGCGCCGGGCCTGGTCGCGCAGGTACATGCGGATGAGGGTGGCGATCTGGTCGTTGCGCGAGCGCCCGGCGCGCAGGCGCCCGCCCAGGTCATCCCCGGCGCGCTCGATGAGCCCGCGCTCCAGGGCGGTGTGCACATCCTCGTCGGAGGCCTCGGGGGCGAAGGCGCCCGCGACGACGTCGTCCTCCAGGCGATCCAGGGCGGCCAGCATCCCCGTGAGCTGGTCCTCCCCCAGCAGCCCCGCGGCGTGCAGCGCCCGGGCGTGGGCGCGCGACCCGGCGATGTCGTAGCGGGCCAGGCGCCAGTCGAAGTGGGTGGACACGCTCAGCGCGGCCAGCGCCTGGGACGGCCCCCCGCTGAAGCGCCCTCCCCACAGGCTCACTCCCTCCTGGGGGGCCTGCGGGGAGCGGGGGTCGGGCTGGGCGGCGTGAGGGCTCATCATGGCCCCATCATGGCCCATCCCCACCCGCGGGGCCGGCATCCGGCGCCGCCCGGGAGGGCGCCGGCACCGGGGCGCAGGCGGGCACGTGGTGCCCGGCAGCGGGACGAGGGACGAATCGTGAGGAATGGACCACTGGATCCAGTGCTCCACTGCCTGTGGCCGGGGCCGCGGCATGGAAGCATGGGGTCATGGCAGACGCACCCAACGCCCTGTTCCCCGGAAAGCAGTTCATCTCCACCGTGCTCGAGGCCCTGGAGACCAAGACGCGCATGACCGGCACCCTGGCCCACCGCTATCTCATGCGCGCGGCGATGGCCGGGATGATCGTGGCGGTCTTCTACATGGTCAACTACGCCATCGTCGGCGTCTTCGATGAGCTGCGGGTCGGGCAGGCCTCCCTGTCGGAGATCGGCCGGCTCCTGGGCGCCCTGTGCTTCGGGCCGGCCCTGGTCTTCATCTACTACACCAAGTCCGAGCTGCTCACCAGCAACATGATGGTGGTGGTCATCGGCGGCTACTACCACCGCATCTCCTGGTGGCGGGGGCTGAGGGTCCTGGTGCTGTGCTTCCTGGGAAACTTCGCGGGAGGCCTGGTCTTCGCCCTGCTCTACCGCTTCTCCACCCTCGTCCAGGGGCCCACCGGGGAGCAGGCCCTGCACTCGGTGGAGGTCAAGCTCGGCTACCTGTCCTCGGCCTCGGGCGTGGCCGACCTGTTCATCAGGGCGATCCTGTGCAACTTCATGATCAACCTGGCCATGCTGCTCATCTACAACGGCTATATCGCCGAGGACTGGTCCAAGATCTTCTCGATGATCATCGCGGTCTTCGTCTTCGCCTTCCTGGGCCTGGAGCACTCGGTGGCCAACACCGTGCTGTTCACCGTCATCGGCCTCAACCACGGCATCGACATCCCCCTGGCGATGGGCAATGTGGTGGTGGCGCTGCTGGGCAACTTCGTGGGCGGCGGCCTGCTCATCGGCGCCTACTACGCCTATGTCAATGACGACTCCCGCTACCTGCGCCGCCATGGCGGGGACGAGGGCGCCTGAGCCGCAGCGGGCCCGGTCCCCGGCGCCTGCCGCCCCGGGGACCGGGCCCACATGGGATCCTCCGCTGCCCTCCCGGCCTCAGAAGCCCATCCCGTGACCCGTGCGCACATCGCGGGCGGCCGCCAGCTTGGACTGCAGGCCGTAGATCTCGATGAAGCCGCGCGAGGAGGACTGGTCGAAGGTGTCCCCGGAGTCGTAGGTGGCCAGGTTGAAGTCGTACAGGCCGGTGGCCGAGCGGCGCCCGTTGACGGTGGCCCGCCCGCCGTGCAGCACCATGCGGATATCCCCGTTGACATAGCGCTGGGTGTCGGCGATGAAGGCGTCCATGGAGCGCTTGAGCGGTGAGTACCACTGGGCCTCGTAGACCAGGTCGCTCCAGGTGCTCTCCAGGTGCCGCTTGTAGCGCAGCTGGAGGCGCTCCAGGGTCACCGCCTCCAGGGCCCGGTGGGCCTCGATGAGCGCGAGGGCGCCGGGGGCCTCGTAGACCTCCCGGGACTTGATGCCCACGAGCCTGTCCTCGACGATGTCGATGCGGCCCACGCCCTGGGCACCTGCACGGCGGTTCATCTCCTGGATCGCCTCCAGGGGGGTCACGGGCCGCTCGTCGATGGCCACGGGCAGCCCCTCCTCGAAGGTGATGACGAGCTCGTCGGGCAGCGGCGGGTAGGTGGGGTCATCGGTGTAGGAGTAGACGTCCTTGGTGGGGGCGTTCCACAGGTCCTCCAGGAAGCCGGTCTCGATGGCCCGGCCCCAGACGTTCTGGTCGATGGAGAAGGGGTTGTGCTTGGTGGTCTCGATGGGCAGCGAGTGCCTCTCGGCGTAGTCGATGGCCACGTCCCGGGTCAGGGCGAGGTCGCGCACCGGGGAGATGCAGGTCATGTCCGGGGCCATGGAGGTGATGGAGACCTCGAAGCGGACCTGGTCATTGCCCTTGCCGGTGCATCCGTGGGCCACGGTGCCCGCCCCGAACCTGCGGGCGGCCTGGACCAGGTGCTTGGCGATGAGGGGGCGGGACAGGGCCGAGACCAGGGGGTAGGTGCCCTGGTAGAGGGCGTTGGCCTTGAGGGCAGGCATGCAGTAGTCGGAGGCGAACTCCTCGCGGGCGTCGACCACCCAGGCCTCCACCGCCCCGCAGTCCAGGGCGCGCCGGCGGATGACGTCGAGGTCCTCACCGCCCTGGCCCACGTCCACGGCGACGGCGATGACCTCCTTGCCCGTCTGCTCGCCGATCCATCCGATGGCCACGGAGGTGTCCAGGCCCCCGGAATAGGCCAGGACGACCCGGTCCTTGTTCTGCTGGGCGCTCTGCTCGGTGCTCTGATTGCTGGTCTGCTCGCTGCTTGTCGTCATGGCTGATCTCCTCCTACTCGCCCGCGGGCGGCTGGGATCGTCTTGATGGGGTGTGTCTGGGGGTGGCGGGCCGGTGGGAACGGCGCATGGGGAAGGACATGACGGCCCAGGGGCAGGGTGGGGCGCCGGGCCTGCGGGGCGCGCGGCCTCCTGGGCCGGATCGCCCCGGGTCCTTCCGGGACCGGGTCCGCTGCGGAACCGGGTCAGGGTCTGGGACGGCTGTCGGCCAGGCCCAGCAGGTGGCCGGAGACCTCGGCGGAGATCTCGGAGCTGCGGGTGATGACCAGGACGGTGTCGTCCCCGGCGATGCAGCCCAGCACCCCGGGCATCATGGCGTCGTCCACGGAGGCGGCCAGGAGCTCGGCGGCGCCGGGCAGGGTTCGCAGAACCACCTGTCCCCCGGCCCACTCGACGGTGACGAGCAGGTCGGCGCACCAGCGTGCCAGCCGGGCGGTGGTGTGGTCGGCCAGGGTGTCGGTGCCCGGCCTGACGGCCGGGCCGGCCAGCTGCCCCATGACGCTGCCCTCGGGGATGGCGTAGACCTGGCCATCGGAGGAGCGGATCTTGGTGGCGCGCAACTCGACCAGGTCGCGGGAGAGCGTGGCCTGGGTGGTGCTCACGCCACGGGCCGCCAGGGCGTCGCGCAGCTGGCCCTGGGATCGGATGCGCTCCTTGGCCAGGATCCTCACGATGAGGGCGTGGCGGGCGGCCTTGGTGCTGGGGCTCGAGGCGCCTGAGGCCTGGCGGTAGGGACTGGTGCGGTCGAGGATCTCACTCATGGATTGCTCCTTTCTGCCAGGACCTGGGCCAGTGCCCCTGTGAACGAGGAGGCCTCCTGCGAGGTCAGGATGAGGGGCGGGGCCAGACGGATCGTATCGGAGCCCGGGGCGTTGACGATGAAGCCGCGCTCCAGGAGGGCGGAGGCGAGCTGGGCCGCCGGGGGCGCGTCCGGCGACAGGCCCACGCCCAGCAGCAGTCCGCGACCCCGGACCTGGGCGACCTGGGGCAGTTGGGCCAGCTCCCGGGCCCACTGGTCCCCCAGCCGGCGCACGCGGTCGAGCAGCCCGGGCTCGCCGATGGTCTCGATGACGGCCAGGGCTGCGGCGCTGGCCACCGGGTTGCCCCCGAAGGTGGTGCCGTGCTGGCCCGGCCCCAGGAGCTCGGCGGCCCGCCCGCGGGCCACGAGGGCGCCGATGGGGATGCCCCCGCCCAGGCCCTTGGCCAGGGTGACGACGTCGGGCACCACGCCGGGGGCCAGGAGGTGGTGGGCCATCCAGGCCCCGGTGCGGCCCATGCCGGTCTGCACCTCGTCGCAGATGAGCAGGGCCCCGGCGCTCCGGGTCAGCTCCCGGGCGGCGCGCAGGTAGTCCTCCCCCAGCTCGCGCACCCCGGCCTCGCCCTGGATGGGCTCGATGAACAGGGCGGCAACGTCGGGGCCCATGGCGCGCTCCAGGGCCCGGGTGTCACCGGCGGGCAGGAACTCGACCCCGCCGGGCAGGGGCTCGAAGGGATCGCGGTAGGCGCTCTTGTGGGTCAGGGCCAGGGCCCCCATGGTCCGGCCGTGGAAGGCCTGCTCCAGGGCGAGGATGCGGGGGCGCCGGGCGCCGCCGTGGCGGCGGGCGATCTTGAAGGCGGCCTCGTTGGCCTCCGTGCCGGAGTTGGCCAGGAAGACCCGGACCCGGCCGCCCGCACCGGACTGCCCTGCCGGCTCGCTCCCGGCCCGCTCCTCGGGGAAGACGATGGCCGCGAGCCGCTCCGCCAGGCGCACCTGGGCGGGGGTGGTGAAGAAGTTGGAGACGTGGCCCAGGGTGGCCAGCTGGTCGGTGACCGCCTGGAGGATCGCCGGGTGGGCGTGGCCCAGGCAGTTGACCGCGATGCCCGCCAGCAGGTCGAGGTACTCCCGGCCGTCGGCGTCCCACACGCGGGTGCCCCGGCCCCGCACCAGCGCCCGCTGGGGCGGGCCGAAGGTGTTCATCACGGCCCGGGCGTAGCGCTGGGACCACTGCTCACCGCTGGTGCGCTGGTCGGGGCCGTGCTCACCGGATCCGTGCTCCTCGGCGGGGCTCATAGGCTCCTGCCTCCGCTCAGCGGGGGCAGCGGCGCATCCCCGGGATGGATGACGGTGCCCACGCCCTCATCGGTGACGATCTCCAGGAGCATGCAGTGGGCCTGGCGGCCATCGACCACGTGGGCCTGGCCCACTCCCCCGCGCACGGCCCGCAGGCAGGCCTCCATCTTGGGGATCATGCCCGTCTCCAGGCTGGGCAGGAGCTCCTCCAGGGCCGCGGCGCTGATGAAGGGCACCAGCGAGCTGCGGTCGGGCCAGGCCGCGTAGAGCCCCTCGACGTCGGTGAGCATGAGCAGGGTGCGGGCCTTGAGCGCCACGGCGATGGCGGCCGCCGCGGTGTCGGCGTTGATGTTGAGCACCGTGGAGGAGTCGGTGGACAGGGGCGCCACGGAGGAGATGACGGGGATGCGCCCCTGGTCGAGCAGGTCGATGATGGGCTGGGGGTTGACCTCGACGACGTCGCCCACGAGCCCCACATCCACGCTCTGGCCGTTGACGGTGGCGGGCCTCTGCCGCGCCTGGAGCAGGCCGCCGTCCTCGCCGCTGATGCCCACGGCGGCCGAGCCGTCCTTGTTGAGCAGGGAGACGAGCTCGCGCTGGACCGAGCCGGTGAGGACCATGCGGACCACGTCCATGACCTCGGGGGTGGTCACGCGCAGGCCCCCGCGGAACTCCGAGTCGATGCCCAGGCGGGTGAGCATGGCGTTGATCTGGGGGCCGCCGCCGTGGACGACGACGGGCCTGACCCCGACCTGGTGGAGGAACAGGACGTCCTGGGCGAAGGCCCGCTTGAGCTCCTCGTCGACCATGGCGTTGCCGCCGTACTTGATGACCATGGTGGCGCCCTTGTAGGTGCGCAGCCAGGGCACGGCCTCCAGCAGCACCGAGGCCTTCTGCTGGTCGGACAGTGAGGTGGGCCGGCGGGTGGCGGGCCGGGGGGTCTGGGAGGTACTCATGTGGTGTAGTCCGCGTTGATGGTGACGTAGCCGTGGGTCAGGTCGTTGGTCCATACGGTGGCCCGGGCCGGGCCCGCGCCCAGATCGATGTCGATGCGGGTCTCGCGCGGGCTCATGTCCACCATGGAGCGGTCCTCGCCCAGGGCGCCGTGGCGGAAGATGGTCACGCCGTTGATGGTCACGTCCACCTCCTGGGGGTCGAAGGGGCAGACCTCCTCGGGGACGGTGCCCAGCTGGGACAGGACCCTGCCCCAGTTGGGGTCGCCCCCGGCCACGGCGCACTTGAGGAGGTTGGAGGAGCTGACGGTGCGGGCGGCGGCCTCGGCGGCCCGCTCACTGGCGGCGCCGGTGACGGTGATGGCGATGTCGTGGGTGGCTCCCTCGGCGTCGGCCACGAGCCTGCGGCCCAGCCGGCCCAGGATCCGCTCGACGGCGGCGTCGAGCTCCTCGGGGGTGGGGGCGGTGCCCGAGGCCCCGGAGGCCAGGAGCAGGACGGTGTCGTTGGTGGACATGCACCCGTCGGAGTTGATGCGGTTGACGGTGCGGGCGGTGGCGGCGCTCAGGGCCCGCTGGGCCTGCTGGGGGCTGATGACGGCGTCGGTGGTGATGACGGCCAGCATGGTGGCCATGCCGGGGGCGAGCATGCCCACACCCTTGATCATGCCCCCGATGGTCCAGGGGCCCTGCGGCCCCTCGACCTCCAGGGCGTCCTCCTTGGGGACGGTGTCGGTGGTCATGATGGCCACGGCGGCCTCGTGCCCGCGCTCCGGGCCCCGGCCCAGGGCCTCGGCGGCGCTTCTGGCGCCTGCCAGGAGGCGGGGCATGTCCAGGGGGGCGCCGATGACGCCGGTGGAGCACACGAGGACCTGGTCCGCCCGGCATCCCAGCAGGTCGGCCACCTCGGTGGCGGTGGCGGCGGTGTCGCGCTCGCCGCGCGCCCCGGTGCAGGCGTTGGCCGAGCCGGAGTTGAGGACCACGGCGCGCGGGCCCGAGGCGGCGGCGTCCTGCGAGGGCGCCGGGGGCACAGCAGCGTCGTCCTGAGCGGTCCCCTGCGGATCGCCCCGCTGCGCGAGCTGCTCGATGATGCGCCGCGACCAGACCACGGGCGCGGCCACCACCCGGTTGGTGGTGAAGACCCCTGCGGCGGTGCGCAGCGGGCCGTCGTTGACCACCAGGGCCAGATCGGGCCGCCCGGACTCCTTGAGGCCGGCGGCCACCCCGGAGGCCCGGAAGCCCTTGGCGGCGGTGACACTCATGGTGCGACTCCCTGTGCGATGACGCCCGTGGCCTCGGGCAGGCCCAGGGCGAGGTTGAGGCTCTGGAGGGCGGCCGAGGCGGTGCCCTTGCCCAGGTTGTCGATGGCGCACAGCGCGGTGATCGTGCGCGCCACCGGGTCGTAGGCCACCTGGACGGCGGCCAGCCCGCTGCCCGCCACGGCGGCGGTGGTGGGCCAGGAGCCCTCGGGCAGGAGGTGGATGAGGGGCTCGCCCCGGCCGGGGGCCCCGTAGGCGGCGCTCCAGGCGCGGCGCAGGGCGGCGGTGGGGTCCTCGGCCCGGGTGATGGCGCTGGTGGCGCCGGCGGTGACGGTGGCCAGGATGCCCCGGCTCATGGGCACCAGAACGGGGGTGAAGGAGATCCGAGCGGCCCCGGGCCCGCCCCCGGCGACGGTGAGGTTCTGGGTGATCTCGGGGATGTGGCGGTGGGTGCCGCCCACGGCGTAGGGCTGGGCCGAGCCCAGGGCCTCAGCGGCGCTCAGGTGCGGCTTGAGGGCCTTGCCGGCCCCGGAGTAGCCCACGGCCAGGACCGCGGTGATCGGGGGCGCCTGGTCGCCGGTGTCCACCAGGCCGGCGGCGATGCCGGGCTGGAGGGCCAGGGTGACGGCGGTGACGTTGCAGCCGGGCACGGCGATGCGCCGGGCGGCGGCCAGCTCGGCGCGCTGCCTGGCCGCGTTGGTCTCCCCGGCGTGGAGGAGCTCGGGCATGCCGTAGGCCCAGGCACCGGCGTAGGGGCTGTCCTGGCCGTAGAAGGCGGACCAGGCGGCGGGATCGATCAGCCGGTGGTCGGCGCCGCAGTCGATGAGCAGGGGGTCGGCGCCCCGGGCCGCGGCCTCGCGCTCGATGGCGGCGGTCACGGTCCCCGAGGCCCCGTGGGGCAGGGCCAGGACGACGGCGTCGTGCCCGGCCAGGGCGGCGGCATCGGTGGCCTCCACGCGGCGCTGGGCGAGGTGTGCCAGGTGGGGGTGGTGCTGCCCCAGGAGGGTGCCGGCCGAGGAGGCCGCGCTCAGCACGCCGATCTCGATATCCGGGTGGGTGCTCAGCAGGCGCAGGACCTCCCCACCGGCGTACCCGGTGGCTCCGGCGACGGCCACGGAGAAAGTCATGCAGGAACCATACGGCCATTGCATACAAATGCAAAACGAGGGCGGCGGGGCCTCGCCTCACCGCACGGCCGGTGCCCGCACAGCACCGGGCAGCACTGGGCAGCACCGAGCAGCGCCCGCGCGGGGGCCTCAGGCCGCGGCGTCGTTCAGTGAGGTGACGATGGCATCAGCCCACTGGGTGACCTGGTCCCAGTCGCGGTAGTCCCCCTCGGAGGCGCCGCCCAGGCGGGCGATGGAGCGCTCGCGCAGGCTGAGCCGGTCGGGGGCGAAGCGCCCGGCGAAGCAGATGTGGTCCTCGGGCTCCAAGGACAGGAGCACCGGCCCGATGCGCAGCGGGTCCGCCGCCTGCCCGTCGGCCACCCCGGACAGGCCCACGGAGAAGGCCCACACCGGCTTGGCGGCCAGAGTCGTGCGGAACCGCTTGGTGAAGTCCACCGCCTCATTGGTCCACTTGGTCATGTAGACGGCGCTGCCCAGGATGAAGGCGTCATAGCCCTCCACCGATTCCACATCCTCGGGGTGGGCCTGATCCACCGCGATCGCGGCCTCGCGCAGCCGCTGGGCGATGACATCGGCGACCTCATCAGTGGTGCCGTGGCGGGAGGATGATGTGAGCAGGATCTTCATACGCGACAGTATTCACAGATCCGGGCCGGGGTGGTGGGACTCGATACCCAGATCACGGCAGTGTTAGAAGAAACACATCGATCCCGATCTGTGCGTCCTCAGCGCCCTTGGCGGCCCGGGCGCGGCACGATGCCCGGAATACCGCCGTCGACCCGACCGGGCCGGGCGCGAGGACCCGCACAGGCGGAGGTCAGGAGCGCAGCTCGGCGCCCAGGGCCTTGGCGGCGCGCTTGACCACCCGCTTGCGCACCGCCGCGGTCTCCTCGGCGGTCAGGGTGCGGTCGGGGGCGCGCAGGACCAGGGAGAAGGCCAGCGACTTCCTGCCCTCCCCCAGCTGGGGCCCGCGGAAGACGTCGAACAGGCGCACCTCCTCGGCCAGGTCCCCGGCGGCCCGGCGCACCACGGCCTCGACAGCGGCTGCGGGCACGGACTCCTCGACCACCAGGGCGATGTCCTCCTTGGCGGCGGGGAAGGTGGAGACGGGGGCCACCTGGAGGGCGCCGGCCGCCCCGGCCGCCTCCAGCAGCGGCTCCAGGTCGATCTCCACGGCGCAGGTGCGTGCGGGCAGGCCCAGGGTGCGGGCCACGCGCGGGTGCAGCTCGCCAGCGTGGGCGACCACGGCACCGGCCCGGAGCTCCTTGCCCCGCCGGGTCGCGGGCAGGCGCAGCTCGGCGGTGCGGCCGGGGTGCCAGGGCGCCACCGGCTCGGCGGGGGCGGCGGCCTCCACGTCCACGCCCAGGGCGCGGGCCACGAGGCGCACGACCTCGACGGCGTCGGCCCAGTCCCAGGGGCGGGCCCCGCCCAGGACCCCGGCGCGCTGCGCCTCACCGGCCAGGATGGCGGCGATATGCGTGGGCTGGGCGGGGATGCCCGCCTCCAGGGCCTCGATCTGCTCGGGGCTCGGGCGGTGCTCCACACCGGGGATCGGCGCGGGCACGGTGCCCGCGGGGCGGGTGACGGCGCCGAGCTCGTAGATGGCGATGTCGGCAAGCCCGCGCGAGGCATTGCGGCGCGCGGTCTCCACCAGGGAGTCCAGGACGCTGGTGCGCAGCAGGGGGGCGTCCTCGGCCAGCGGGTTGGCCAGGGCGGCGGCCCGGCGCCGCGGGTCGTCCTCGGGGATCTCCAGGCGGTCGTGGATGTCGCCGACGAAGGGGTAGGACAGCACCTGGGTCAGGCCCGCCCCGGCCAGGGCGCGCACGACGTCGCGGCGGGCCCGCTGGCGGGCGGTCAGGCCCGTTCCGGCCGGAGCGGCGGGGATGATGACGGGGATGGAGTCGTAGCCGTCGAGGCGGGCCACCTCCTCGGCCAGGTGGGCGGCGCCCACGAGGTCGGGCCGCCAGGTGGGCGGGGTGACCGAGATCAGCTCGCGGCCCTCGTCGTCGGAGCCGGCGGGCCGGACCGTGCAGCCGATCATCTCCAGCAGCTCGGTGACCCGCGGCGTGCCGTAGGCGACGCCGGTGAGGCGCTGGGCGGCGTCGGCGCGGATGAGGAGCGGCTCGGGAGGAGTCGTGCGGTCGATATCCGTGGCCACCGGCTCGGCGGTGCCGCCCCCGTACTCCACGAGCAGGTCCACGGCCCTCTGCGCGGCCACAGCGGTCAGGGCCGTGTCCACGCCGCGCTCATTGCGCTTGGAGGACTCGGTGGGCAGGCGGTGGCGCCGCGCCGAGCGGGCCACGGAGACGGGGTCGAAGTGGGCGGCCTCGATGAGCAGGTCGGTGGTGGTCCCATCGACCTCGGCGGCGGCCCCGCCGAAGACCCCGGCCAGGACCAGGGGCCGCTCGCCCCGGCCGCCGGTGGAGTCGGTGATGACGAGGTCGCCAGGGTCCAGGTCGCGGGTGGTCTCATCCAGGAAGGTCAGGGACTCCCCCGGACGGGCGCGGCGCACGACGATGGGGGCGGTGAGCTTGGCCAGGTCGAAGGCGTGCAGGGGCTGGCCCAGGTCCAGCATGACGTAGTTGGTGACGTCCACGGCCAGGGAGATGGGGCGCATGCCGGCGGCCGTCAGCCGCTCCTGCATCCAGGCCGGGGAGGAGGCGGCCGGGTCGATGCCGCGCACCACGCGGGCCACGTACCGGTCGCAGCCGGGCCGCCCGTGGATGGGGGCGGCATCCTGCTCGATGATGACGGGGTAGCCCTCCGGCCCGGCCGGGGCCAGGCCGTGGGGGTAGAGGCCCCTGTCCGAGGCATCCGCCGGGTCGGTGAAGGCGGCCCCGGTGGCGTGGGAGTACTCGCGGGCCACGCCCCGCATGGAGAAGCAGTAGCCGCGGTCGGGGGTGACGTTGATCTCCAGGACCTCCTGGCCCAGGCCGAGCAGGGGCAGGGCGTCGGTCCCGGGGGCGGGGGGCTCCTCGCCGTCGCGGCCCTGCTCGGCCAGCCACTGCTCGAGCACGATGATGCCGTCGTGGTCCTCCCCGATGCCCAGCTCACGGGCCGAGCAGATCATGCCGTCGGAGACGTGCCCGTAGGTCTTGCGGGCCGAGATGGCGAAGTCGCCGGGCAGGACGGCTCCGGGCAGGCTGACCACGACGTGGTCACCCACGCCGAAGTTGTGGGCGCCGCACACGATGCCCCGGCTGGGCAGGTCGGAGGGCTCCTTGCCGGTGCCGGGGGCATCGTTGTGCTCAGGCCCGACATCCACGCGGCAGTAGTTGATGACCTTGCCGTTGGACTGCTCCTTGGACTCCAGGGTCAGCACCCTGCCCACCACGAGCGGGCCGGTGACGGCCGGGGGGACGATGCGCTCCTCCTCCAGGCCCACGCGCACCAGGTCGGCCGCCAGCTGCTCGGCGGTGGTGCCGCTGGGCGCATCGACGTGCTCGCGCAGCCACTCCAGGGGGATGTATGGCATGTCAGTGGCCCTTTCCGGTGGTGCCGAACTGCTGGGAGAAGCGGATGTCACCCTCGACGATGTCGTGCATGTCGGCGATGCCGTGGCGCAGCATGAGGGTGCGCTCCAGGCCCATGCCGAAGGCGAAGCCGGTGTGGACCTCGGGGTCGATGCCGCAGGCGGTCAGGACATTGGGGTTGACCATGCCGCAGCCGCCCCACTCGATCCAGCCGGGGCCGCCCTTCTTCTGGGGGAACCACAGGTCCATCTCGGCGCTGGGCTCGGTGAAGGGGAAGAAGGAGGGGCGCAGGCGGGTGCGGGCCTCGGGCCCGAACATGGCCCGGGCGAAGTGGTCGAGGGTGCCCTTGAGGTGGGCCATGGTCAGGCCCTTGTCCACCGCCAGGCCCTCGACCTGGTGGAAGACGGGGGTGTGGGTGGCGTCGAGCTCATCGGAGCGGAAGACCTTGCCGGGGCAGGCCACGTACAGGGGCGGGTCCTGCTCCAGCATGACCCGGGCCTGGACCGGGGAGGTGTGGGTGCGCAGGACGAGGTTGGCGGGCCGGCCCGGGGCGGCGCCCACGGACTCGCCCTGGATGTAGAAGGTGTCCTGCATCTGGCGGGCGGGGTGGTCGGCATCGAAGTTGAGCGCGTCGAAGTCGTACCACTCGTGCTCGACCTCGGGCCCCTCGGCGATGGACCAGCCCATGGAGGTGAAGAAGTCGGAGACCTCCTCGATGAGCAGGTCCAGGGGGTGGCGGGCCCCGGGGGCCGTGCGTGCGGTGGGCACGGTGACATCGACCGCCTCGGTGGCCAGCATCTGCTCCTCGGCGGCGGCCTCCAGCTCCTCCTGGCGGGCGGACAGGGCGGCGGCGATGCGGCCGCGGGCGGTGCCCAGGAGCCTCCCGGCGATGGGCTTGTCGGCCTTGTCCAGGCCCCCGATGGCGCGGTTGGCCAGGGCCAGGGCCGAGGAGTCCCCGGTGTAGGCCAGGCGCACGGCCTTGAGCCCGGCCAGGTCCGGGGCGTCGCCAATGGCGGACAGGCCCTGGGCGACCAGGGCCTCGATCCCCGCCTCGTCCAGCGGCGAGAGGGCGCCGTGAGCATCAGTCATCTGCAGTGCCTTCCGGTGGGTGGTGCTCCGCGCCCAGGGTAGTCCGCGGCGCCAACCGCGCCGAAATCCTGTCTCACCGCAGCGCCGAGGGCACCGCCCTTCCCTGTGGCGTGCTGCTGCACATCTTCAGCCGGCGCTCGCCAGGCCGGCCCCCGGAATCACGCCGATCCCAGGGCCGGCCCCCGCCCACACGAGGCCGAAGATGTGCAGCCCTGTGCCCGTTGCACATCTTCAGCCGGCGCTCGCCGGGTCGAGCCCCGGAATCACGCCGATCCCAGGGCCGGCCCCCGCCCACACGAGGCCGAAGATGTGCAGCCCTGTGGCGCGGGGATGGCGGGCCAGGGCGGTGGTGGGGCGGGTTCGATTGGACCTCAGTTCGCGACAGAGGCGTCACTTCGCGATTTGGCCGACACCTGCAGGTACCGTCCAAGTCGCGAAGTGACGCTTTCTCCGCGAAGCGACGCCCAACTTGCGGCCCCACCGCCCTCCCGAGCCTGTGGACCTCCCGGAGCGCGTGGTCCTCCTGGGCCTCTTGCTCCCTCTGGCGCACCACTGCGGGCCCCGCGCCGACGGCGACGGCCTGCCCGGGCAAGAGGGCGCCGACATCGCTTGATCCCCTCAGGCCGGGTGCGGCATCAGACCCTCAAGGGACGGCACTTCTGGAGGTCCTTCAGCATGATCCACACCCGGGCGCCTCAAGCACATGGGCCCTGAACCGCGCAGATGCGACCAGTGCAGGACGCGGTGGCAGGACCTCCACAGCTGCCACCGCCAGCCGGGCAGGCACTGGGGCCGGTCCCCGCCCGCGCGGAGCCGAAGATGTGCAGCACTGTGCCCGGGCTCATCCTCTCCAGCCCGCTCCGGGCGGATCGCCGCTGCCCCCGCGGGGCCCCACGGCCAGGGAGACGAGCCCAAGTTCTGCCTGCCTGGATCGCCCCTGCCTCCGCGGGACCCCAGGGGCTACAGGCGGGTGCGGGCCTCGACCCGGCGCGCCAGGACGCCCAGGGCCCAGTTGGCCAGCAGGTAGAGCAGGGCGATGACGAGGTAGGTCTGGAGGTAGATGTCCAGCCGGTACTCGCTGCGGGCGAAGGTCTCCAGGCGCCGGCCCGCGTACATGAGCTCGTTGTAGGCCACCACGTACCCCAGGGAGGTGTCCTTGAGGATGGTCACCAGCTGGGTGATGAGGGTGGGGAGCATGAGGCGCAGGGCCTGGGGCGCCAGGATGAGCCGCATGGTCAGGCCCCGGCTCATGCCCAGGGCCTGGGCGGCCTCGCCCTGGCCCTTGTCCAGCGCCATGACGCCGGCCCGGAAGACCTCCGCGGTGGTGGCCGAGGAGCACATGACGATGGGGACCACGAGCATCCACAGGGTGGGCAGGGCGTAGCCGGTCAGGGGCGGGACGGCCAGGAGGAAGAAGTAGATGAGCAGCAGCATGGGGATGGCGCGCATGGCGTCGATCCATGTGCCCACCACCAGGCGCACGGCGGCGCTGCGCGCCAGGCGGATCCAGCCCAGCAGCACGCCCAGCGGGAAGGAGAGGAGCGCCGCGATGCCGGCGGCGATGAGGGTGTCGCGCAGCGCCGAGCCCAGGAAGGCCACGGTGGAGCGGCCCAGGAAGTAGCGCCACTTGGGGTAGGCGAGCTGCCCGGCCTGGTCGGCCTGGTAGAGGGCCAGGGCCACGAGGGCCGCCAGCAGGGCGCTGATGAGGACGGATGCCCACAGGATGCGCCGTCGCCCCCGGGGGCCGGGCGCGTCGAAGAGGAGGTCGGCGTCAGTGGGGCCCTGGGTGCGCCGGCGGACCGGGCCGGTTCCCAGGACGGTGCTCAGAGCGGCGGGGGATGTCATGCTCGTCCTCCTGAGGTGGCGCGCTCCAGCATGGTCCCGAGCTTGGTGGCCGCGAAGGCGATGGCCAGGTAGACGAGACCGGCGAGCATGAAGGTGATGACGGCCTCGCCGTAGCGGATGTTGAGTTGCTGGGTGACGTTGGTCAGCTCGGGCACGCCCACGGCCGCCGCCAGGGCCGAGCCGATGAGGCAGGAGATGAAGATGTTGACCAGCGGCTGGATGGTGCGCACGAAGGCCTGGGGCAGCACCACGGCGCGGATGATGAGCCCGAAGGGCATCCCCAGGGCGCGGGCCGCCTCGATCTGGCCCTTGGGAACCGAGTTGACGCCGCTGCGCAGGGTCTCGCACACGAAGCCCGACCCGGAGAAGACGATCGCCGTGACCACTGACCAGAACAGGGAGATCCCCACCCCCAGGCGGGGGGCGCCGAAGGCGAGCAGGATCATGAGGCACAGGACCGGGATGTTGCAGGCGGCGACCACCCAGGCCGAGGCCAGGAGCCGCAGCGGTGGGATGGGGCCGACGCGGAAGACCGCCATGATGGTGCCCAGCACCAGGGCCCCGGAGTATGCCAGGGCGGCGATGAGCAGGGTGGTGAGAAGACCGGAGCCGATCATCCCGAGGTTGTCGGTGATGACATTCATGCGGTTCCTCCTGGGAGGCTGTGGTGATCAGGGTCGATGGCGCCGGGGCGGGCCCTGCGGTGCGGCACCGCCCCGGCGCCTCAGCGGCTCACTCGGGCTCACTCGGTGGGCTGGGGGGAGACGCCGGGAGAGGCCTGGGTGCCGGAGTCATGGCCGGGGTCCCCGGCGGGGTCCTGCGCGGGCTCCGGGGAGGGCGGGTCGGCCTCGGTGGCCTGTGCCGAGGCGGCGTCGGTGGCCTGCTCGCCGGCATCGGCCGACGGCGCGGCGGAGCCGCCGGCCTGCGAGCCGGGCACGGAGCCGATCCGCGGCGGCTCGGGCGCCTGGCCGCCGACGATGGCGCCGATGGTGGCCGCCCAGATGGCGGCCCAGGTGCCGTCGTCATAGATGGCCTGCAGGAAGGTGTTGACGAAGGCCTGGGCATCGGAGTCCTTGGGCAGGCCGATGCCGTAGGGGTCCTCGGTGAAGGGCTCGCCGACGATCCTGTACTGGTCGTCGGTGGCCACGTGGGACAGCAGAAGGGCGTAGTCGACGACGTAGGCCTTGACCTGGCCCGCGGCCAGGGCGGCCAGGCACTTGCCGTCGTCCTCGAACTGCACGACCTCGGCCTGGGGCGCGTGCTCGGCCAGGGCGGGGCCGGAGGAGGAGCTGGACTGGACGGCGACCTTGATCCCGGCCAGGTCGTCCAGGCCCTTGATGTCCTTGTTGTCGGAGGCGACCAGGATGGCCTGGCCCGAGGAGTAGTAGGGGCCGGCGAAGGAGATCTTCTGGGCCCGCTCCGGGGTGATGGTGTAGGTGGCCAGAACGGCCTGGACCTGGCCGTTCTCCAGGAGGGTCTCGCGGGTGTCGGAGGTGGCCTGGGTGACCTCCACCAGGGAGGCGGCGTCCTGGCCCCCGATGATGTAGCGGGCCAGGGCCTGGGCGATGGCGGCGTCGAAGCCCTTGAGCTGGCCGGTGGTGGGGTCCTCCTGGGAGAAGACCAGCGAGGTCTTGGTGCCCCCGGTGGTGAGCTTGCCCGCCTCCTTGATGGCGGTTGCCCACGTGGAGGCGGCCACGGCCTCGGCCGAGGCCACGGGCCCGGAGTTGATGACCGTGCCGTAGTCGGCCCCGTCGGTCGCGCTGGCGATCGCGGTGCCGTCGGCGCCGGTGTCGGAGCAGGCCGTCAGGACGGTGGCCAGGGAGGCGGCGCTGGCGGCGCCCAGGAGGGTGCGGCGGGTCAGAGCGGTCATGGGGCTTCCTTTCATCGTGGCCGGCCCGGGATGATCCGAGTGGTCCGGGTGGTCTGGGCGGAGCGGGCGGTTCTAGTGGCTGAGGATCTTGGACAGGAAGTCGCGGGCGCGCTCGGTGCGCGGGGCGGCGAAGAAGGCGGTGGGATCGCCCTCCTCCACGATCTGCCCGCCGTCCATGAAGACGACGCGGTCGGCGACATTGCGGGCGAAGCCCATCTCGTGGGTGACCACGAGCATGGTCATGCCCGAGGCCGCCAGGTCGCTGATGACGTCGAGGACCTCGTTGATCATCTCGGGGTCCAGGGCGGAGGTGGGCTCGTCGAAGAGCATGACCTTGGGATCCATGGCCAGGGCGCGCGCGATGGCCACGCGCTGGGCCTGGCCGCCGGAGAGCTGCGGGGGGCGCTTGGCGGCCTGGTCGGCCAGGCCCACCCGCTCCAGGAGCTCGTGGGCGCGGGCGACGGCCTGGTCCTTGGGGATGCGGCGCACGTTGACGGGCGCCAGGGTGATGTTGTCCAGCACCGTGCGATGAGGGAAGAGGTTGAAGGACTGGAAGACCATCCCGACCTCGGCGCGCAGCCGGGCCAGCTCCTTGCCCTCCTCGGGCAGCGGCCGGCCGTCGATGATGATGCGGCCCGAGCTGATGGTCTCCAGGCGGTTGATGGTGCGGCACAGGGTGGACTTGCCCGAGCCGGAGGCGCCGATGACGGCGACGACCTCGCCGCGGGCGATGTCCAGGCTGACGTCGCCCAGCGCGGTGAAGTCCCCGAAGTGCTTGGTCACGTGCTGGATGCTCACCAGGGGCTCGCCCGCGCGGCCGGGCCGGGCGGTGGCCGGGTCGTCCTGGGGGCGCTGGGGCTCGGTGCTGTGCGGGGTGCTGCTGGGGGCTGGGGCAGTGGTCACGAGTGCCTCGTCTCGGGTCTCAGGCGGATGGGAAGGAGCGCTGTCTCACCGACAGCAACAGCAACACATCCGCATGCGCACTGCATTCCCTCCCGTTGGACTCCACAGTTCCGCGGTCCGGGCCCCGGGCGCCCAGGCAGATCCTCCAGATCCGCCGAGGCAGGGCCGGCCACGTGCCTGGGAGCCTAGCACCCGCACTGTGGCGGGCGTGACATCGGCGTAACATCCCAACGCGGGAGGACGCAGGGGCCCCGCCAAGCGGCCCGTGCGCCCCGCCGGATCTCGCTGTGCACGAGAAGAACGTCCAATGGGCAAGACAGGGCGCTCGGCCATCGACTGACTCGCGTGCCGGTACTAGACCTGCAGCAACCGAGCAACAACGGGAATCGGCGCCACCACACCCAGAGACCGCCACGAGATGTTTCAAGCCAGATCCGGGAAGAACCACTCACCCCGAGAAACAGCATCGGAGAAAGCGCGGAGTTCTTGGGGCCGTCATGCAATATGCGAGTGCCGGGTGCAGAATGCGACAACCCGGCACTCGCATTCTGCACCCCGCACTCGCATTCCAGGTGACAGCCTCCCGGTCATCACCACTCCCCAGCCCGGGTGGCGCATCGGCACGCCCCGGGCCGGCGCTCAAGCCGCCCCGCCCCGCTGGGCCCGCGCTGAGGCGTAGAGGCACAGCGCGGCCGCCGCCGCCACATTGAGGGACTCCGCCCGCCCGTACAGGGGAATGGACACCACCGCGTCGGCGCGGCTGAGCGCCTCGGAAGCCAGGCCCCGTGCCTCATTGCCCAGAAGCCAGGCGCAGGGCAGCCCCAGCAGATCCCCTGCCTCGAACAGGTCGGTCCCGCCCCGCCCGTCAGCGGCCAGCACGCTCAGACCCGCCCCATGCAGGGCCTCCACGACATCGTCCAGGGCCACGCCCGAGACCACCGGCAGGTGGAACAGGCTCCCGGCGCTGGCGCGCACCACCTTCGGGGAGGTCGCCTCCGCGCTCCCGCGCACCAGCACCACCGCATCGGCCCCCGCGGCGTCGGCGGCCCGGATGATCGTGCCGGCATTGCCCGGATCCTGGGCCTCGGTGAGCACCGCCACCAGCCTCGCGCCCTCCACGGCGGCCGCCAGCGCCTCACCGCCCGAGGACTCCCCCATGGCCACCACGGCCAGGACGCCCTGGGCATCGGGGCTCATCGCCGCCATCACCTGCTCACTGACCAGGTGCCGGTACAGGCCGGCGCCGCCGGCCTCCTCCCAGATACCACTGTGCCGCTCGGCGGCCGCCTCCGTGAGGTAGACGTCCAGGACGCGCTCCGGGGCGAAGCGCACCGCCTCGCGCACCCCCTGGGGCCCCTCGACCAGGAAGCGCCGGTGCTTGGCCCGCGCCTGCCTGCGCGCCAGGCCCGCCACGCGGGCAACCCTCGTGGAGGAGGGGTTGGACAGGACCTCCGTGCCCGCGGCCACGCCCTGCGTGGCGCTGCGGCGCCGGGACCCGCGCGACTGCTCGGGCCGCGCCT
Organism: Actinomyces bowdenii; assembly: GCF_017592395.1. Taxonomy (GTDB): domain Bacteria; phylum Actinomycetota; class Actinomycetes; order Actinomycetales; family Actinomycetaceae; genus Actinomyces; species Actinomyces bowdenii. The sequence goes on along the minus strand of NZ_JAGFOU010000007.1, from coordinate 97,409 downwards.
GATCCTCCTGCTCACGCAGCAGCTCGACGGGGTCAGCGGACATCTCACGGGGAGTGCGGGGGCTCATGGCGCCAGCCTACGGGACGGCCAGGCCCAGGCAGCCGCACGCCCCGCCTGCTCCCCATCCACCACCAACCACCGGCGTCGGCCACGCTCACGCACGACGACGGCGCCGCGCCTCCCGCGGGGAGGGTGCGGCGCCGTCGAGCGCAAGTGGACGGGGCCCGCCGTCGGGCGGGAGCCGCCGGTCTCAGGGCATCGGCCTCAAGCCGTCGGCCTCAGGCCTTGGGGGCGTTGACGTCCTGGGGCAGGGCCTTGCGGGCCGTCTCCACCAGGGCGGAGAAGGCGGCCGGCTCGTTGACGGCCAGCTCGGCGAGCATGCGGCGGTCCACCTCGACCCCGGCCAGGCCCAGGCCCTGGATGAAGCGGTTGTAGGTCAGGCCCTCGGCGCGGGCGGCGGCATTGATGCGCTGGATCCACAGGCGACGGAAGTCGCCCTTGCGGGCGCGGCGGTCGCGGAAGGCGTAGACGCCGGAGTGGGTGACCTGCTCCTTGGCCTTGCGGTAGAGGCGCGAGCGCTGCCCGCGGTAGCCCGAGGCCTTCTCCAGAACAGTACGACGCTTCTTCTGGGCGTTGACCGCCCGCTTCACACGTGCCATGTGATAACTCCTAGATGGTGAGGGCGGTCAGCGACCGAGCAGCTTCTTGACCTGACGGACATCGGCCGGGGCGACGGCCTGGTCCTGCGACAGCCTGCGCTTGCGCCGCGAGGACTTGACCTCCAGCAGGTGGCGCTTGTTGGCCTGCTCGCGCATGAGCTTGCCGCTGCCGGTGACCCGGAAGCGCTTCTTGGCACCGGAGTGCGTCTTGTTCTTCGGCATAGTTCTTCCTCTTCTCGGTCCCGCGGTGCACGACCCGGGACTGCGGACCCCGCTCACGGTGGCGAGGGGGTGGGTCTCAAAGACTGATGGGGCACAGGTCGGGCCAGTGGGGGCCTCAGGCCTGCTCCACGGACTCCTTGGCCTGCTGGGCGGGCTCCTGCGCCGCGGCGGCCCTGCCCCTGCCCGCGTGCTTCTCAGCTCGACGGGCGGCGCGCGCCTCCTCACGACGACGGCGCTGGTCGGACTTGACGTCGGCCTTCTTGCGGACCGGGGCCAGGACCATGACCATGTTGCGGCCGTCCTGCCGGGGGTGGGACTCCACGGTCCCCAGCTCGGCCATCTCCTCGGCCAGGCCCTGGAGGAGGCGGATGCCCAGCTCGGGGCGGGACTGCTCGCGGCCGCGGAAGCGCACGATGCACTTGACCTTGTCCCCGCCCTTGAGGAATCGCTCGACGTGGCCGCGCTTGGTGGCGTAGTCGTGCTCATCGATCTTGGGGCGGAACTGGATCTCCTTGAGCTGGGTGTTGGCCTGGTTGCGTCGGGCGTCGCGCGCCTTCATGGCCGACTCGTACTTGAACTTGCCGTAGTCCATGAGCTTGCACACCGGCGGGCGTGCGTCGGGCGCGACCTCGACCAGGTCCAGGTCGGCCTCCTCGGCCAGGCGCAGGGCGTCCTCGACGCGCACCACGCCGACCTGCTCGCCGCTGGGGCCGACGAGGCGCACTTCGGGAACGCGGATCCGTTCGTTGATACGGGGCTCGCTGATGGCGGTTCCTCACTCTAGAGTCGCGGAAGACCACTGGAACGGAGGAAGGCCCCCGTCCCTGCACAGGTCGGAGGCCTCGAATCGAGCACGGCGCCCCACCCGGCCAAGGCCGTGGGGCGACCGCGAAGGGCTGACGCCCTCGCACGAACCCGGTCCCCTGGTGGGATCAAGGTGGGATCTCTCCGCTTGCGCGCCGGGGACGAGCCCCGGCCGGTCGGATACGAAGGATACCAGCGCCCGCCCCGCAGCCCAAGGCCGCCGGCACCACATGCCCCGTGACACCGCCCACGTCCGCGGGTCCGGACCCCGGCCTCGCCCGCGAGCGCCTCAGGGATCACCGCAGGTCAGTGCCGGTCAGCGCCAGTCACTGCCGGTCACTGCCGGTCACTGCCGGTCGTCGCCCTCCTTGATGCCCCAGGCGACGACGCCGCCGCTGACCACTGCCTGGATCGCCAGGAGCAGCGGGCCCGGCCCGGCGCCCGCGGCGAGCAGCGCGGTGGGCAGGCTCACCAGCAGGGCGGCCTCGTAGCCGGCGATGATCACCTCGCCGATCCACGGGGGGATCATCCCGCCGGGGGTGCTGATGGGAGGGGCTGAGAAGTCCGGGATCCTCCTGAAGCCGGTGCGCAGCGCCGCACCCGCCCAGCCCGCTGCCGCCAGCAGTGCCGTGGCCAGCACCAGGCCGGGATGCGGGGACGCCGAGGCCACCGGTGCTGCGGCGGCGAGGGACCACAGGGTCATCACCGCCGCGGGAGCCACCAGGTGCCCCCACCGCAGCAGGAGGGGGCCGGCCGGCAGATGGTCCTGCGCACCTGGATCGAACCACGCCCGCCGGGAGGGTTCGGCCACGGCCAGGACCGCCAGCCACGACCCCACCAGGTGGGCGGCGCCGGCCACCACCGGATGGGTGGCGCCGGTCGTCCAGGGCAGCCCTGCCAGGACCAGGCCCATGCCCAGCTGGATCCACCGCCGCGGCGAGCGGGCCAGGAGCAGCGCGTCGGCCTGGGCCACCACCAGCATCACCCGCGCCGGGCGGGGCAGGGACCCGCCCGCGGCCGCCAGGCCCATGGCACTGGGACCGGCCGGCATGCGCGGCGGGGCGCCCAGCAGCCGCCCCAGCGCGCGGGTGTCCAGGGACAGGGCGGAGGCCTGAGCGCTGTGGGCGCGCGAGGAGACCTCGATCAGCTCGCGGTCCTCGATCCGCCCCAGGCGCGCCGAGACCGCCCGCCAGGCGGCGGCCGCGCCCAGTGCCCCTGCCGCGGCCGCCGCGAGCAGCATGGGACCCAGCCAGGGGGATCGCCGCAAGGGCAGGGCCAGGGCGCCGACGGCGATGAGGGCCGCAGCCACGAGGGCGGGCAGGCCGCTGAGAGTGGTGGCCCAGCGGCCACGGACCTGGGCGGCGATGAGCGCGAGGATCCCCGTGAGCCCCGCCACCCCCATGAGGGCGCTCCAGGCCCCCACGATGAGCGGCCCCGCACCGGAGGCCAGGCCGACCCCCAGGCCCGCCAGGGCCCCGGCCGCCAGGGCGAGGCCGGCCAGGGCGCGGGCCACGGGCGCCAGCAGCCCCCTGCGCTGCCCGGGCATCGGCAGCAGCCAGGCCACCTCGTGGGGCCGCAGGCACACCGGCCCCAGACGCCGCAGGGGCCCCAGGGCCAGGGCGCCCACGGCGCCCACCAGGGCCGCCATGGCCCAGGCGGGGTCCAGGTGCACAACGGCGCCTCCCGCGGTGCGGGCGCCATGGGAGGACAGGCCCCGGAGCTGGGGCACCAGGATCGATCCGAGGACCAGGACGTAGAGCAGCGCCGTGTAGAGCCGCTCCAGGGTCTTGAGCCTGGAGCGGGCGCCGTCGCGCGAGCGGATGCGGTCCCTGACCCACCTGCGCAGTGCCGCGCCCTCGGGCAGGGCGGCGGTCGGCGCCCCGGCCCGGGTCCCGGGTGGGGCCGTGGGCCCGGGCCGGGCCTCGTCGTCGAACCCGCCGGGCCCCCTGGGCACTGCCGGCCCGCCAGGCCGGCCCATCACTCCCCCTGCCTCATGGCGGCCACGCCCTCCTCCACGCCCATGAGGCGGGTGTTGTGGCCCACGAGCAGCACGTGGGTGGCCGCGGCGGCCACGAGGTCGGGGTCATGACTGGCCATGAGGACCGCTCCCCCGCCCTCGCACTCCTCGATGAGTCGGCCGGCCAGCTCCAGGCGCATGAGCTGGTCCAGGCGCTGCTCGGGCTCGTCGAGGACCAGCAGGCGCCGGGGCCGCAGGAGGACGGCGGCCAGGGACACCCGGCGGCGCTGGCCGCTGGAGAGCTGGTCGGGCAGGGCCCGGGCCAGGGGCATGAGGTCGAGCTCGACCAGGAGCTCGCGGACAGTCTCCTCGGCCTGGGGCACGCCGTGCCCGAAGCAGACCAGGCGCAGGTGCTCCTCGACGCTCAGGGAGGGGAAGAAGGAGGCCTCCCCCAGGTCCACGGCCACCTGCGCGCGCTGGGAGCCGGAGCGCGAGTCCGGGCGGGACCCCAGGAGCTCGACCTGCCCGCGGACCGCCGGCAGCAGGCCCAGGCAGGTGCGCAGCAGCGTGGACTTGCCCGCCCCGTTGACGCCCACCAGTGCCAGGGCCTGGCCGCTGGCCAGGGTGAAGGTCGCCGGGGCGCAGACGGGGTGCTCGTGGTACCCCACGCTGAGGTCCTGGGCCCGCAGCAGGGTGCGGCCGGCAGTGCGGCCCGGGGCATGATCCGGACCACCGTCCGGGTGACTCCCGGCAGCCGGCTCCGGGGCGGGATGGCCGCCCCGGAGCGCGTCGAGGCGGTCGTCGGGCCCAGGCCCCGCGGTACTCGGGCTCTGGCCGCGGGCGGCACCGGGTCTTCCGGGCCATCGGCGCAGCAGTCTCATGGGCACAGCAGACCACAGATCTTCCCCGGGGGCGGGGCCGCAACGCCAGGGCCCTGCTCAGCCGCGCTCCTCCGTCTGCCGGGGGACCGGCAGCGGGCACAGCTCGACGGTGTCGATGAGCTCGCCCCAAGCGGGGTTGACCATCACGTGCTGGCACTGCTCCAGCACGGCGGCCGCCTCGGCGCGGCCCGGTGCCTGGATGCGGATGAGGATGCGCAGCTCGGCGCCCTGCCCCGGGGCGAAGGCCAGGCCCGCGACGCCCTCGATGGCCCCGAGCTGGGCGCGGAGCTCGTCCTGGATGGGCCGGCTGCGCCAGGAGGGCACCCAGTCCTGCCCGCCGGCCAGGGCCAGGACGGCCGGCCGGGGCAGGCGCAGGTCGAGGGTTCCGGGGTCCAGGACCCACAGCTGGTCGGTGGAGCGGCAGGCCACCTGGGCCGCGCGCCGGGGCTCCACGGGCACGGGGCGGGCCTCGGGGCGCCAAGCGCTCAGGGCCCGGGCGCTGGTGAAGACCGGGAGGGCGCGGTGCCCGTCGCCCAGATCCACGGCCAGGGCGGCGGCGTCCTGGCAGGGCTCGGCGGTGTGCACCGCGTGGGTGGGCAGGCGGGCGCCCCCTGGCCCCCCGGGGATCAGGGAGCCCGACTCCCCGGGATCCAGGGGCTCCAGGGCGTGTGCGGCCACCGGCACGATGAGCCGGCTGGCGCTCAGGGCCGCCCACAGCCGGTCCAGGTACTCGTGGCGGGGGGCCTGGCGGTCCTCCAGGGCGGCGGTGACCGCGGGGTCGGGGGCGCCGTCGTCGCCGGCGAAGGGCGAGGGGGCGGCCAGGAGGCGCTCCATCTTGGCCCGGGCCGCCAGGGCGGCCGCCAACTGGGGGGGGCGGTCGGGGCCCGCCGGCGATGTCGAGTCCGGGGAGGAGGGCTCGGGTGGGGTGCTCACCCTGAGCACGGTAGTCGGTGGCTCAGGCCCGAGCCCAGCAACGGCGCCCTTCCAGGGGCTCAACGATCCCTCCGCCAGGCGCCGCTGCGGCACGCTCCCCGCAGTTCTGCCCTTCTGGACGCGGAACAGCCCCCTTGAAGGGGGGAGATCCGCGTCCAGAAGGGCGAGTCTGGGGGCAGGCTCGGGCGGGACCGGGGCATGGGCCGGGCTCGGTGCGGGAGCCGATGGGGAGAACTCCGCAGGCCGGCGGGACCCCAGCGGCCGCCCGGCGAGCCGAAAGCGTTATAACCTGTGTTGGTGAGGTCACTTTATGCGCTGAAGCACTGGTACACGCGCAGGCTCGGGTTCCTCATCCAGGGCTCGGTGCGGCGCGGCATCTCCCCCGATGCCTGGACCGCCGCCGGCGTGCTGGCCGCTGCGGCCGGCTGCGGGGCGATCATCATGGGCTGGTGGCCCCTGGCCCTCATCCTCCTGGCCGCCCGCCTGGCCGGGGCCAATCTCGACGGCGCCGTGGCGCGGGCCCGGGGCGTGGCGCGCCCCTTCGGCTATGTGCTCAACGAGCTGGGCGACCGCGCCTCCGACCTGCTCATCATGGCCGGCCTGGTGGGCCTGGCCACGCGCACGCAGGCCGACGGCGCCCAGCCCGGCGCGCTGACCCTCACCCTGGTGGCCACCACCGCCGCCACCCTGCCGACCTTCATCTCCCTGGCCGCCGCGGGCGCCGGCGCGCCCCGGCTCAACGGCGGCCCCTTGGGCAAGACCGAGCGCTGCCTGGCGGCGGTGATCGCCTGCGCGCTGCCCCAGCACCTGGGCATCATCGCCTGGGTGATCATCGTGGGCTCGCTGCTGACCGCGGCCCTGCGGCTGGTGCGCACCGCCCGCAGCCTGGCCGGGCGCACGGGGCCGGCGCCCGCCGACCGCGTGGCCCCGCCACCGCCTGAGGACATCGCCCGCATCGGACGGGGCGCGCAGGGCCCCCGCGGGCCGCAGGGGGCGGGGCGGTGAGCGCGCTCAGCACCGCGGTCGGGCTCCTGGAGACCGCGACCGCGGGCACTTCCCTGGACCTCCCCGCCCTGGACCGGCTCCTGGGCGGCCGCGACTGGACCCTCACCGTCCCGGGCACCGGCTGGGTGCTCACGGGCCGGGCGGTCTTCCTGGCCGCCGCGGCCCTGACGATCCTCCTGGTGGCGGGCATCGGCGTGGCCGCCTCGGGCAGGCCCGAGCTGCGACGGCGCTGGACCACCTGGGCGATCATCATCCCCGCCGTCGGCATCCCCATCTGGATGGGCAGGGGCACGACGGCGCTGCTGGCCGCCCTCCTGGCCCTCCAGGCGGTGCGCGAGCTGGCCCGGCTCACCGGCCTGCCCCGGCCCGAGACGGCGCTCCTGGGGCTCCTGGCCCTGGCCTACCCGCTGAGCGCCTGGCTCGCCCCCGGCCTGCTGGGCCTGGCACCCCTCATGGTCCTGGTGTGCGCCATGCCCGCGGTCCTCGCCGGGGACGCGCAGCACGGGGTGGAGCGGGCCACCGTGGCCGGCTTCGCCTCCATCTGGATCCCCTGGTCCCTGGCCCACCTGGTGGTGCTGTGGCACGACGCCTTCCTCATCGCCTTCGCCGCCGCGGCCGCCGACGTGGCCGCCTGGACCGGGGGGACCTTCCTGCGGCGCTTCGCCTGGGCCCGCCGCCCCCTCTCCCCGCTGTCGCCCAACAAGACCGTGGGCGGACTGGCCGGGGCCCTGGCGGGCGCCGTCCTCATCCTGGCCCTGCTGGGAGGCCTGACCCCGGGCCTGGTCCTGGCCGTGGGACTGGGAGGTGTTCTCGGCGACCTCCTGGAGTCCCTGGTCAAGCGGACCGCCGGGGTCAAGGATGCGGGCTCCTGGCTGCCGGGCTTCGGCGGCCTGCTGGACCGGGTCGACTCCCTGCTGCTGGTCCTGCCCCTGGCGGCGGTCCTGGGATGAGCGCCATGGGGCCTGCGAGGACCGGGCCGCAGCGCCCTCCCTGAGCGCGGTCCGCCCGGGCCACCGCCCCGCCCCGGGACCCGCCCCGGGACCCGGCCCGTGCGGCCCTCCCTCCGACTCCCACGCCCCGCCACCCCGAGCAGAAAGGCCCCTCATGCCGACCCCCTCCGCCCTGCCGCCCCTGCCCGCCGCCCCCTCGGCGGCACTGGCCTCGGCCAGGCGACGCCTGGGCTCCATCGTGCGCACCCCGCAGAAGGTCACGTGGCGGGCCGTGGCCCGCCAGTGGTTCTGGTCGGCGGTCATCGCCCCCTTCGGCGGAGTGCATGTGGAGGGGGAGTTCGAGGCCGATGGGCCCTACGTGGTGGTGGCCAATCACGGCTCCCATGCCGACACGATCGCCATGATGAGCGCCTCGCCCACCCTCATGCGGGTGGTCACCGTCGCCGCCCAGGACTACTGGTTCACCCGGCCCGCCCGGCGCGCCATCGCCCGCGGGCTGCTGGGGGCCTACCCGGTGCGCCGCGACGGCGAGGGCGCCTACGAGGAGCTGCGCGGCATGCTGGCCCACCGGGTGGCCGAGTCCATGAGCGTCCTGGTCTTCCCCGAGGGCACCCGCAGCCAGGACGGGCGAATCGCGCGCTTCCACTCCGGGGCCGCCCGCCTGGCCCGGGACTTCGGCATCCCCGTCCTGCCCGTGGCCCTGGTGGGCTCCCGGGAGATGATGCCCAAGAAGGGCGCCCTGCCCCGCTACTCCCCCGTCGAGGTCCGCGTGGGCACCCCCATCCCCCCGAGCGACGATGTGGCCGCCGTCAGCGACCAGGCCCGCGCCCAGATCGAGGAGATGCTCCAGCGCCCGCGCCGGCCCGCGCCCGTCTCGGACATCCACACCCTGATCGCACAGGCGATGGAGGGCCGGCGGGGCGATGCGATGATGTTCGCCTGGGGCCTGGCCGAGGCCGTGTCCTTCCCGATCATGGCCGAGATGAGCCAGGTGTGGCTGGGCCTGTCCCAGCCCCAGCACCTGTGGCGCCGCGGCGCCCTGGTGGCGGCCGGATCCGTCACGGGCGTGGCTCTGACCCATCTGCTCACCCGCGCCGGCCACCGCCCGCCCGCGCCCTGGACGACGCCGTCGATGGAGGCCGCCGCCGGCCACCACCTGCGCCGGGGGCCGGCCGGCTACTGGAGGCAGGCCCTGACCGGGATCCCCGTCAAGGTCTTCGCCGCCCAGTCAGGGCGCCGCCGCCTGCCCCTGGCCGGGGTGGTCGCCCACGCCGCCGGCGTGCGGGCCACGCGCATGGGGGCCGTGACGGCCCTCATCGCCGCCCTGGAGAGGCCCCTGGGACCCATCACCCGCCAGCACTACGGCCTCTACCTGGCCTCCACCGGGGCCGTGTTCGGGGTGGCGCTGCGCGGCGTCATCAGGCACTGGGATCGTGCGGGGTGAGCCGATTCCGGCCGGCTCACCCGCAGCCCGCCGGCCCGCATGCGGCCTCCTGAGCGAGCGGGATGCGGCTGAGCACGCGGAGTGCGGATCGCCCAGCGGAGCGCGGCCGACCCGGCGGCGCCCCTCCCCTCGGCGCTCAGCGGCCCGTGCCGGGCAGAGGATCCCCGCCCTCGTCGCGGGCCACCTCCAGGGCCTGGGCCAGGGTGAAGCTGCCGTGGTAGAGGGCCTTGCCGATGATCGCCCCCTCCAGGCCGTGGGGCACCAGGGCCTTGAGCGCCTGGAGGTCCTCGAGCTGGGCGATGCCGCCGGAGGCCACCACCGGGGCCTGGGTGCGCTGGCAGACCCCGTGGAGGAGCTCGATATTGGGGCCGGTCAGGGTGCCGTCCCGGTTGACGTCAGTGACCACGTAGCGGGCGCAGCCGGCCTCATCGAGCCGGGCCAGGGTCTCCCACAGGTCACCCCCCTCGCGGGTCCAGCCCCGCGCCGCCAGGGTGGTGCCGCGCACGTCCAGGCCCACGGCGATCCTCTCCCCGTGCTCGGCGATGACGCGCTCGGTCCACTGCGGGTCCTCCAGGGCGGCGGTGCCCAGGTTGACGCGCTCGGCGCCCGCGCGCAGGGCCCGGGCCAGGGAGGCGTCGTCCCGGATGCCGCCCGACAGCTCGACCTTGACCCCGACCTCGCCGACGATGCGCGCCAGCAGCTCGGCATTGGACCCCCGGCCGAAAGCGGCGTCCAGGTCCACCAGGTGGATCCACTCGGCGCCGGCGCCGGCCCAGTCGCGGGCGGCGTCCACGGGGCTGCCGTAGTCGGTCTCGGAGCCGGCCTCGCCCTTGAGGAGGCGCACGGCCTTGCCCTCGGAGACGTCGACGGCGGGGAGCAGGGTGAGCATGGGGGTCTCCTCGGAATGGTCACAGGGTGGTCAGCCAGTTGCGCAGGAGCTGCGCACCGGCGTCCCCCGACTTCTCGGGGTGGAACTGGGTGGCGCACAGGGGGCCGTTCTCGACGGCCGCCAGGAAGTCCTGGCCATGGGTGGCCCAGGTGGCCAGGGGCGGGCGCATGGGACCCGCATCCAGGAGCTCGGCGGGGTCGGTGGTGGCCGCATAGGAGTGGACGAAGTAGAAGCGCTCCTCCTCCACGCCCCTGAAGAGGACGGAGTGCGCGGCGGGGCGCACGGTGCTCCACCCCATGTGGGGCACGACGTCGGCCTCCAGGCGGGTGACCGTCCCGGGCCACTGCCCCAGGCCCGGGCGGGTGGAGCCGTGCTCCTGGGAGGACTCGAACATCACCTGCATGCCCACGCAGATGCCCAGCACGGGCCGCCCTCCGGCCAGGCGGCGCTCGATGAGCCCGGGGGCGCCCACGGCCCGCAACTGGTCCATGACCGCCTCGAAGGCGCCCACTCCGGGCACCACCAGGCCCTCGGCCTCGGCCACGGCCCGCGGATCGGCGGTCAGGTCCACCCGGGCGCCCACGCGCTCCAGGGCGCGCACGGCGGAGCGGACATTGCCCGAGCCGTAGGCCAGGACGACGACGCGAGGTGCATTCACGCGCCTCAGCCTACTCCGCGGCCCGCTCCCGGCGGCGAAGCGACGCATGCTGGACGCCCACGGTTAGCGGATCCGACGCCGATGGGCGAGGATGCGGCTGTGAGCACCCTCCTGCCTCCCACGGAGACGATGTCGCCCCAGGCGCCCCCGGGCTCCCGGCCCGACCTGGCAGACACCCTGTCCACGCCCTTCACGATCCCCGGCGTGCAGCTGCACAGTGTTCTGGGCCGGGGAGGCTTCGCCGTGGTCTACGCCGGGGTCCAGGACTCCCTGGCCCGGCCGGTGGCCGTCAAGATCGATTCGCGGCCCCTGGACGATCCGCGCAATGAGCGGCGCTTCATGCGGGAGGTCCAGGCCGCCTCGCGCATCACCGGGCACCCCCACGTGGTCTCCCTGGTGGACACCGGCGTGCTGCCCGACAACCGCCCCTACCTGGTCATGGAGATGTGCGCCGGGGGGAGCCTGGCCGACCTGGTGGCCAAGGGGCCCACCGCCCCGGCCGATGCGGTGGCCCTGGTCGAGGCGGCCTCCTCCGGCCTGGGCGCCGCCCATGCGGCAGGCGTCATGCACCGCGACGTCAAGCCCGCCAACATCCTCCTGGACGCCTACGGCTCCCCGCGCCTGTCGGACTTCGGGATCGCCTCGGTCGAGCGCGAGGGCCAGGACCCCACGGTCACCCTGGAGTGCCTCACCCCCGACTTCGCCCCGCCCGAGGCCTTCATGCTCTCGCGGCCCGGGCCGGAGGGGGATGTGTGGTCCATGGGCGCGGTCCTGTTCGCGCTGCTCACCGGGCGCGGGCCGCGCCGGGGGCCCGACGGCGCCCACCGCAGCCTGCCCGAGATCGTGCGCAGCCTGGAGGACCCCCTCAACCTTCGCGACCCGCGCATTCCCGCCCCGCTCCTGGGACTGCTGGAGGCCTGCATGGCCCCCGAGCCCGAGGACCGCCTCCATGACGGCAGGGAGCTGACGGCGGCCCTGGCCCGGGTGCGCGCCGGGCTGGGCCAGGGCCGGCTGACGGTCGGCGGCCCGGTGACCACGGTGAGGCTGGCGGAGGCCGGCCTGGCAGCCCTGCCCGTGGCGGGGGCGGCCAATCACCCCGCGGCCGCCGCCATCGGCCCAGCGGGCCCGCCGGGGGCCGGCGGGCCCGGGGCCAGCAGCGGGCCCGGTGCGGCGATGTCCGCCCGCTCGCTGCGGCGCACCCGCCTGCGCGCAGCGGTGGTGGGCCTGGCGATCGGCCTGATCCTCGGCACCTCCGCGGGCTGGGGCGTCTCCAGCGCCGTGCAGTCGGGAACCGCCCAGGGCGCCTCCCAGGGCGCGGGGGCCGCCGGAGCGGACTCCGGCGACGTCGCCGCGGGCTCCGGCGGCCAGGGCACCGCCCAGGACGCGAATGGAGGCGGGCAGCGGGCGGGGCAGTCCGGTGATGGCTCCCAGGGCGATGCGGCGGTCGCGGGCGCCCAGGGCGACGGCTCCCCGCAGCAGGCCTCGCAGGAGGCCCCGCCCCATGAGAACGGCACCTGCCTGACGGGCATCGTCTCGGTCTCGGGCTATGCCAGTGCCCGCCCGACCTCCTGCCAGGAGACGCACTCATGGCAGGTCTTCGCCGTGGGCGCCCTGGACCCCTCCACCACGGGGGTGAGCACCGGCGATCTGGAGGCCGACCCCCAGGTGCAGGCCACCTGCACCGAGCAGGCGGCCCGCGATGCCGGTGCCCTCAACCCCGAGATCGAGGTGCTCGGCCCCAGTCAGGCCCAGTGGGAGGCCAGGGGGGCGCGGGGCTTCTCCTGCGTCTACTCCGAGAGGTGAGGCCGCGGCGCGGCTGGGGGCGGCGGGGACCCGTTGAGGAGCGCGGGATCCCGGTCCCTCCCCCCGGCCTCTGAGGGACCCCGCCGCTCAGGGGCGGGGGCGGCCCAGGCCGCGGCCCAGCCAGCGCATGGCCCGCGGGGGCTTGATCGTGGTGGAGTCCACCGCCCCGGGGGCCTTCTCGGCGGCGATCTGCCCCAGGAGGATGTCCTCGACCACCTGGTCCATGGAGGCCAGCAGCAGTCCGGCCGAGGCCTCCTCCCCCGCCTTGCCGCTGACGTAGCGCCGCGCGGTGATGGTGCCCGACAGCCCGGTCTCGATGCCGACGTCGGTGGCCAGGTCGGCGGTCATGAGCACGACCCCCGCCCGGGAGATCATGGACAGGTCGGCGGCCAGCTCGGCGGCCTCGGCCGGCTCGGTCTCCGCCCCGCCCAGCAGCTCGGCGACATCCCACTGCGAGTGCGCCGAGACGAACTGCTTGACGGCCAGGGCCCCGGAGTCGGCGGGCACCACCGTGCACTCCAGGCCCCGCATGGCGCACAGGGCCGCCAGGGCGTCGGCATTGGTCAGGGGCGTGACGACAACGGCGACCTTGACGGCCCTGGGCGCCTCCTGGGCGGCGGCCTGCTGGGCGTCGAGCGAGGCCGCCAGGGCCGCGACCTCATCCTCCTGCGCCCGGGTCAGGCCTCCCCCGGGCGTCCCGCCCTCAGCGGCGTCGTCGGCCTCCCACCCCGCGGCGCCGGCCCGGGCCGGTGAGCCGTAGGTGTTGCGCGGCACGTCCTGGGGCCGGATGCCCTGGTCGGCATCCTCCCGGGCGCCGGCCTGGTCGGCCTCGCCCCCAGCGGCGGGGTCCAGGCCCGCCAGCTCATCGGGGATGCCCAGCCCGCCCATGAGGGCCGCGAACTCGGCGTCCATGTCGCGCTCGGGGCGGTCCTCAGCGTCGTCGTGCGGGGACGTGGTCATCACAGGGCTCCCTTGGTTGAGGGGATGGACTCGACTCGGGGGTCGTCCTCGATGGCGGCGCGCAGGGCGCGGGCCAGGGCCTTGAACTCGGCCTCGGCGATATGGTGCGGGTCGCGCCCGGAGACGACGCGCATGTGCAGGCAGATGCCCGCGTGGTAGGCGATGGCCTCCAGGACGTGGCGCACCATGGAGCCGGTGAAGTGCCCGCCGATGAGGTGGTGGGCGAAGGCCTCCGACTCCCCCTCGTGCACCAGGTAGGGGCGCCCGGAGATGTCCACCACGGCGGTGGCCAGGGCCTCGTCCAGGGGGACGCTGGCCTGCCCGAAGCGGCGGATGCCGCGCTTGTCCCCCAGGGCCCGGGCCAGGGCCTGCCCGATGCAGATGGCGGTGTCCTCCACGGTGTGGTGGACGTCGATATGCGTGTCCCCGGTGGCCCGGACGGTCAGGTCGATGAGGGAGTGCTTGCCCAGGGCGGTGAGCATGTGGTCGTAGAAGGGCACCGTGGTGGAGATCTCGGTGGCCCCGGTGCCGTCGAGATCGAGCTCGACGACGACGCTGGACTCGCTGGTGCTGCGCTCGATGCGCGCGGTGCGGCTCATGCCTGCCCCCTGGGTGGTGCTGCTGGGCGGTTTCCTCACCGTGACACTACCGCCTCCGGCGGTCCCGGGGGGCCGGCGGGCCGCCCGGTGCCTGCGCTGCGGGAGGGATGAGGCTCACAGGGCGCGGCTGAGGGAGGCGCGGAAGGCCTCCATCTCCTCCGGGGTGCCGATGCTCACCCGCAGGAAGCCCTCGGGGCCCACGGCGCGGATGAGCACGCCGTCGTCCAGGAGCCGGCGCCAGAGGGCCTGACGGTCGGCGAAGGGGCCGAAGAGGACGAAGTTGGCGTCGGAGTCGTGAGCGGTCAGGCCCTGCGCGCGCAACCAGTCCACCAGGGCGTCGCGCTCGGCGCGCAGGGAGGCGACCTGGGCCATGAGCTCGGCATGGTGGGACAGGGCGGCCAGGGCTGCCGCCTGGGTCAGGGCCGAGAGGTGGTAGGGCAGGCGCACCACCCGCAGGGCGTCGACCAGCTCGCGCGAGCCCGCCAGGTACCCCAGCCGCAGCCCCGCTGCGCCGAAGGCCTTGGACATGGTGCGGGCCACGGCCAGGTGGGGGTTGTCGGCCAGCAGCTCCAGGGCGCTGGGCACCCCGGGGCGGCGGAACTCGGCGTAGGCCTCATCGACGACGACGACCGCATCGGTGCGCTGCCGGCCCGGGAGGTCCCGGGGCCCGTTGCCGCGGGCGGCGGCCAGCACGATCTCCAGGTCCTGCCGGGCCAGGGAGGTCCCGGTGGGGTTGTTGGGGCTGGTGATGATGACGACGGCGGGCCGCTGGCCCTCGATGAGCTCGGCGGCACCCCGGGCGTCGAGGCTGAAGTCCTCCCGGCGCGGCATCGTCGTGTACTGCGTGAGGGTGTCGCGCGCGTACTCGGGGTACATGGAGTAGGTGGGGGTGAAGGACAGGGCGCTGCGCCCGGGCCCCCCGAGGGCCTGGAGGAGGTGGAGCATGACCTCGTTGGAGCCGTTGGCCGCCCAGATCCGCTCGGGGGGCAGCGCGACGCCCGACTCGCGGGCCAGGTAGTCGGCCAGGGCGCGGCGCAGGGCGGGGAAGTCGCGGTCGGGGTAGCGGTTGAGCCCCGCGGCCGCGGCGGCCACCGCCGAGGTGATGGACTCGATGACGGCCGGTGAGGGGGCGTAGGGGTTCTCGTTGACGTTGAGGCGCGCGGCCGCGTCGAGCTCGGGGGCGCCGTAGGGCTCGCAGCCCTCCAGGCCCGGCCGCAGGGGAAGTGTGCTCACCATGCGATTGTATGCGCGGCCCCTGATCTGCCGGCCCGCCGGCTCAGCCGCGGGTGGAGAGCATGATCTCCTCGGCGTCCAGGCGCTGCATGGCCCCCTGGAGGGTGGCGGCGGTGAACAGCCCCTCGTCGCGCGCATCGAGCAGGGCCTCGCGCTGGATGCGGATCGCCTCGATGCCCAGGTCGCGCACCTGCTCCGCGCTCAGCCGGTCCCCGGGGCCCCCGCCCAGGGGCGCCGGCCCCGGGGACCCGGCCCGCGCCGCGCCGTCGGCCGATCCCCCGGGCTCCTCGTCCCCTGCCGGGGCCGACGACCGGGGATCCTGGCCTCCCTCCCCATGGGACAGGGCCGGCCCCACGGCGGACAGGGCGCGGGCGGCCAGCGCATCCGGCCGGGCACCGGGCCCGGGCGGCCGGGCCCCCTCGGACAGGCACTGGGCCAGGGCGGTGTCCTTGACCGCCCCGCCCAGCACCGCCATGAGGCGCTCGCGCTCCTCGGCGTCCTGGGAGCCGGAGGACATCTGGGGGCGCGCCAGGCGGATGAGCAGCGGCAGGCTCAGCCCCTGGATGACCAGTGATCCGCCTGCGACCAGCAGGGCCAGGAAGAGCAGGAGGGGCCGCATGGGGGCGCTCAGGGGAAGGGTCTGGGAGGCGGCCAGGGTCACCGCCCCGCGCATGCCCGCCCACACGATGACGGCGCCCTCCCGCGGGCCCAGGGTCGCGGCCAGGAAGTAGGCCATGTCGCTGCGGGCGCGGCGCTGGCGGCGCTGCCCGCTCTCCAGGCGCCGGTGCCAGCGGGCGAGGGCCCGCTCCCAGTCCCGGCGCGAGAGGTTGCGCGAGGCCAGGACCTCATCGTCGACCCGGCAGGCCAGTGCCAGCCTGCTCTCGATCTGCCGGACCCGCTCCTGCCCCGCCTCCAGGCGGCGCCGGCGGTGGCGGCGGACCCAGCGCAGCCACACCAGGAGCGGGGCGACGAAGCCGGCGCGCAGGGCCACGGTCAGCGCCCCGGCCAGCAGCGCGATGCGGATGGCCGGGCCCAGCCCCAGTCCCTGGGCCTGGACCTCGTGGACGATGCCGTAGGCCTGCAGGCCCATGACCAGGAAGACGGCCCCCTCCAGGATGAGCTCGACGGTGCGCCAGTTCTTGTCCGCGGCGCTCCTGCTGGCCGGAGCCAGCAGTCTGGGGCCCCGGTAGGACACCACCAGGCCGGCCACGACAGCGGCCACCAGGCCCGAGCCCCCCAGCTGCCCGGCGGGCAGGGAGGCAAGGAAGGGCACGGTGAAGGACACCACGGTATCGGCAGCGGGGTCGGTGATGCGCCGGCGCACGCGCACGGTCAGCTCCCCCACCGCCCAGCCCACGGCCAGGGCCACCACCAGCGCCACGACCAGGTCCCATGCCAGGCTGGCCGGGCTCAGGGCGTGGGCGTCGGTCATCAGCGCCGCCGAGGTCGCCGAGGCCAGCAGCACCAGGGCGGTGGCATCGTTGAACAGGCCCTCGCCCTCCAGGATGGTGATGATGCGGTGGGATACCCCCGAGCCCCGGGCGATGGAGACCGCCACGGCGTCGGTGGGGCTGAGCACCGCCCCCACGGCGATGGCCCAGGGCAGGCTGATGGCCGGCACGAGGGCGTGGATGACCGCCCCCAGCACCAGTGCCGAGAGCACGACCAGGCCGCCGGCCAGGACCGCGACGCTGCGCAGCTCGCGGCGGAAGTCCATCACCGGCATCGAGACCGCCGCGCCGAACAGCAGCGGCGGCAGCACGGCGTCCAGGATGATCCCGGGGTCGATCTCGATCGCCCCGACCCAGGGCAGGAAGCCGATCCCGATGCCCAGGGACAGCAGGATCAGGGGCGAGGCCACCCCGACCCTGGGCGCGAGCTGATGGCAGGCGGCGATGATGAGCAGGGCGGCGACGGCCATGACGAGGGGCTCCACGGCCCCAGACTATGCGCCCGGCGCCCCCAGGCCGCCGGGCCGGGCATGGCGGCCCCCGTTGCCATTACGGTGGCCCCATGAGCGAGCCCGCCCCGCCCCCGTCCCGGCTCGGCCCCGTGCGCGAGCGCGCCGAGGCCGTTCTGCGCGAGCTGGTGGGGCGCGAGGACGCGCGCCTGCGCGAGGACCAGTGGCGGGCCATCGAGGCGCTCGTCATCGGCCACCGCCGGGTCCTGGTGGTCCAGCGCACCGGCTGGGGAAAGTCGGCCGTCTACTTCGTGGCCACGGTGCTGCTGCGCGAGGGCTGGGGCTCCTGGCAGCCGGGCATGCCGCCTCCCGCGCCCGGCTGCGGGGCGGGGTCGGGGGCGGCGGGCGCCACCGTCATCATCTCCCCGCTTCTGGCCCTCATGCGAGACCAGGTGTCAGCCGCCCAGCGGGCGCGCATCCACGCGGTGACGATGAACTCGGCCAACACCACCGAGTGGGAGGGGATCGAGGCCCGGGTGCGCGCCGGTGAGGCCGATGTGCTCCTGGTCTCCCCCGAGCGCCTCAACAACCCGGACTTCCGCGTCCAGGTCCTGCCCCACCTGGCGGCGGGAGCGGGACTGGTGGTCATCGATGAGGCCCACTGCATCTCGGACTGGGGGCACGACTTCCGCCCCGACTACCGGCGGATCCGCACGCTGCTGGCCGGGCTGCCCCAGGGCATCCCCGTCCTGGCCACCACGGCCACCGCCAATGACCGGGTCACCGCCGACGTCGCCGAGCAGCTGGGGCTCCACTCGCATGAGGGCCCTGCGGGCGCGGCGGCCGGCGCCCCGGGCGGCCCTGCGCGCGACGGGGTCCTGGTGCTGCGCGGCAGCCTCCAGCGCGACTCCCTGCACCTGGGGGTCCTCGCGCTGCCGGACAGCGCCGCGCGCCTGGCCTGGCTCAGCGCCTACCTGCACGCCGTCACGGGCTCGGGGATCATCTACTGCCTGACCGTCGCGGCGGTGGGCGAGGTCAGTGAGCATCTGCGCGGCCAGGGCCTGGAGGTGGCCGCTTACACCGGGCGCACCGAGCCGGCCGAGCGCGAGCGCCTGGAGGCGGGCCTCAAGGCCAACCGGGTCAAGGCCATCGTGGCCACCTCGGCCCTGGGCATGGGATTCGACAAGCCGGATCTGGCCTTCGTCGTCCACCTGGGGGCGCCCTCCTCCCCGGTGAGCTACTACCAGCAGGTGGGGCGGGCCGGGCGCGCGGTGAGCCGGGCCGAGGTGGTGCTGCTGCCCGGCGCCGAGGACCGCGCCATCTGGGAGTGGTTCGGCTCGCAGGCCTTCCCCGCCCAGGAGGAGGTCGACGAGGTCCTGGCGGCCCTGGAGGCGCGGCGCCTGGAGGAGGCAGGCCCCCTGTCCACGGCGCTGCTGGAGACCACCACCTCCCTGCGCCGCTCGCGCCTGGAGCTGCTGCTCAAGGTCCTCGACGTCGACGGCGCGGTCCAGCGGGTGCGCGGGGGCTGGCAGGCCACCGGCCGGCCCTGGGTCTACGACCAGCCGCGCTATGAGCGCCTGGCCGCGGCCCGGGCTCAGGAGCAGCGCTCCATGCTGGCCTACGAGGCCCTGGGCGGTCCCGGGGCCACGGGAGCCCGCCAGGACTGCCGGATGGCCTTCCTGCGGCGGGCTCTCAACGACCCCGAGCTGGAGCCGGGCTGGCGCTGCGGGGCCTGCGACCTGTGCGGCGGGCTGATCCTGCCCCAGGCGCCTGAGGCCGCGCAGGTGGAGGCCACCCGCCGCGGCCTGGAGCGCCCGGGGGTCGAGCTCGTGGCCCGCCGCCAATGGCCGGCGGGCATGGCCCAGCTGGGCCTGCCCGGCCTGTCGGGCAGGATCCCGGCTGAGCGGCGGGCCGCCACGGGCCTGGCCGTGGGCCGCCTCGACGGCGTGGGCATCGCCGCCGCCCTGCGCGCACTCCTGGAGCCGGGGCCGCAGCCCGCGGACGGGCCCGCTGACCATCCCGGCTCAGCGGCGCCGGATCCCGCTGGTCGCGCGGCCCCGCAGGCCCGGGGCGGCCACGACGGCCAGGTGCCCCTGGCCCTGCGCGGGGCGGTGCTCGAGGTCGCCGACCGCCTGGCCCTCATCGCCGCGCAGGAGGCAGGCTCGCGGGAGGGGCACGAGACCGCGCAGGAGGATGCGCAGGACGGGCGGGATGGCGCCGCCGATGGTGCCGGGGCCGCCCTGGACGCCGTCGTCGTCATCGACTCGCGCACCCGACCCGAGCTGGTGCGCCACCTGGGCCACGCCGTGGCCCACCGCCTGGGCTGCCGGCCCCTGGGCATCATCGGGGTGCGGGGCGAGGCCGGCCGCCACGACGTCAACTCGGCCACCCGCCTGGCCCGGGTCGCCCGCGGGCTGAGCCTGGAGGGCTGGGAGCCGGGCAGGCTGGAAGCCCTGCGCGGGGCGCGCGTGGTCCTGGTCGATGACTTCACCGACTCGGGCTGGACCCTGGCCGTGGCCGCGGCCATGCTCAGGGATGCCGGGGCCGAGGCCGTCCACCCCCTGGTCCTGGCCCAGCGCTAGGCGTCCTTCCCCGGGGCTTGCGGACTGGGCGGTCACCCGGGGAGGAGCAGCGAGGCGTGCTGATCCGCCGGGCTGGCGGAGTCCGGCTCGCCCTCGGGCGCACCCGGAGGCACCTGGAGGGTATAGCGTCGGGGACGTGGGACTCGGTGGCATCGGCTCGAGCCTCGCGGATCGACGGCCACCACCGGGCCCGTGAATCGCCATCGACGCAGGAGGACCGCGCCCATGACCGCTTCCCAGCATGACATCGACTCACCGGAGAACCTCGAGCGGCGCCGCCACGGCCAGGAGGTGCTGGCGCGGATCGACGGCCACCAGGGCAAGGCCGTCATCGATTCCCTCGCGGGCATCAACCCGGCCATGGGCCACCACATCGCAGCCTTCGCCTTCGGTGACATCTACGACCGGCCGGGCCTCGATGCCCGGAGCCGCCAGCTGGTCACGCTCGGAGTCCTCACCGCGCTGGGAGGCTGCGAGCCCCAGCTCAAGGTCCACATCGGCGCCGCGCTCAACGTCGGCATCAGCCGGGAGGAGATCTGCGAGGCCCTGCTCCACAGCGCGGTCTACTGCGGCTTCCCCAAAGCGCTCAACGCCACCTTCGCAGCTCGCGAGGTCTTCGACCAGCGCGATGCGGATCCGCTCGGCCGGTGAGTCCGCGGCCGGCCGCGGACTCACCGGCCGAGCGCCAGGCGCCGGGCCGGCCGCCGCGGGGCGGCCGGCCCGGCGGCCCCGTTCTACTGGACGAGCCTGGGCAGGGACTCCTGGACCGGTCCGGCCGGGTCCCCGGGGGCCTCATCCTCCAGGAAGTACCACCAGAAGGGCGCCCCCCAGGCGTCGGAGCGCCCCAGGGCCGCGCTGGTGACGTGGTCGATGACCGCACGACGGCCCGCCGCCTGGTCGTCCTTGTCGCCGAACCACCACGGCCCTCCCAGCCTGGCGCCCCCATAGCCCAGCTCGGTCACCCCCACGCGGGCCTGGGGGAAGGCCGCGGCCAGGGTGGTGAGCACCCGGTTGGCAGCCGTGCCCAGGGGATGCCACTGGGGGTAGACCGACAGGCCGACGACATCGACCAGTCCCGCCAGGCCGCTGGCATTGACCTGCCGCGCCATGTTGAACACCGAGGTCTCCGCCGTGTCCAGGCCGAGCTGGTAGTAGAGGGTGAGCAGGCTCGTGGCATCGGTGCGCTCGCGCACCGCCCGGGCGGCGCGCACCATCCGCTGAAGCGCATTGGGCCCCAGCCAGCCTCCCCCCAGCTCGTTGCCGACCTCCCAGGCCTCCAGGTCGGGCAGGGCGGTCAGCAGGGCGCTCACGCGCGCATCCCAGGAGGGCTCGTCGAAATCGGCCATCTGGTAGGAGTCGCAGATCTGACCCACGATCTGCACCCCCTGGGCCCGCAGGACGCCGATCGCGCTCCTCCAGGAGTCCATGACCCCGGGATCGGCGGGATTGTCGATGACGATGCGCACCGCGGAGCGGCCCGCACCGCCCAGGCGCTGGGCCAGGCCCTGCATCTCCTGGGCCGTGGGAGGCCGGGTGAAGGTCACCCCCAGGACGCTGTCCTTCGGGGCGGCCGAGATGAGGGCCCGATCCAGGTCCAGCTGGGCCGTGGCCGCCAGCTCCAGGGCCTGGTGGGCCTGCCTGCCGCGCTCCTCCGGCGTGCCCGCGGCCTGGCAGGCCGCCAGCGCGGCCTCGGTGGCCCGGCGGGCCGCGCCCACCTTCACGGCCGCCGCCTGGTCCGCGGCCGCCTGATCCGCCTGGCGCTCATGGAGGCCGCGCGCCGCCGCCTCCATCACCTCCACCGTCCCCGATCCGGGCAGGTCCACCATGAGTGCCGAGTAGCCCATGCTGGTGGGCCACGACAGGTTGAGGGTGCAGGCGCGTCCCACCGGGACATCGGCGCGGATGCTGCCGTCCTCGGCCTGGTAGAGCGGGCCCAGCCCGATCAGCTCCAGGGTCTGGGTGTCGAGCAGCGCATCGTCGTAGCCGTGCTCCCCCACCGCATTGGACTGCAGCGAGCGCACCGCCTCCAGGGGCATCGCGGCTCCCTGGGCATCGGAGAAGCGCAGCGTCACGCTCGTGGTGGGGCCCGTCACCTGCCCTGAGGGGCGCTGGGCGCAGGCGGTCACCGCGGGCGCGGCCAGTGCCCCCGTCCCCAGCAGTGCCAGGGCCGTGCGCCTACTCGCACCATCCACCGCGCCCACCGGTCCCGACGCCGGGGCCCGGTCCGGGGAGGGGCCCTCCTTCCTCCTGCCCGCCATCATCGCAGCTCGGTGGCGGGCACGAAGGTGTAGCCCTCGGCCTGGATGCCCTCGACGATGGCGCGCAGCTCCGACAAGGGGTAGTAGGGGTGG
This sequence comes from Actinomyces bowdenii, assembly GCF_017592395.1. Classification (GTDB taxonomy): domain Bacteria; phylum Actinomycetota; class Actinomycetes; order Actinomycetales; family Actinomycetaceae; genus Actinomyces; species Actinomyces bowdenii. The sequence continues at coordinate 75,579 of NZ_JAGFOU010000007.1, read as the reverse complement.
AAGAAGAAGCTGGCCGTGGCGTGGGTGCCGACCAGGTTGGCCCGGGCGGCGTCCACGACGTCGGCGGCCAGGCGCGGCGGGTGCTGGTTGGCGGCCTCGGGCTCGTAGTTGCCCAGGTTCTCGGGCAGGATGTGGGTGCCGTAGGGGTCGTTGACCGCATAGGGGAAGAACTGCCCGTAGTAGTCGTGCGGTCCGCCCGGCGTGCCGGTGAACAGGCCGGAGTGGAGCAGCTCGCGCTCGTAGCGCACGGGGTAGACCTCGGTCATGCCCGCGTAGGCCTCGCGGGTGGCCGAGTAGTGGGGCGTCTCGAAGACGGCCGGCTCGGGCAGGCCCACCTCGGTGAAGATCCGGCGGCCCTGCTCGACGCGCTCGCGGGCCCAGGCCTGGTCGGTGCCCTCCAGGGCCCCGCCGATCTGCACCCAGGAGTTGGGCTGGCAGTCGATGGGCGGGGACTGGTTGTCATTGACCTGGGAGCACCAGGAGCGGATGAACTCGAAGTCATCGGTGGACACCCCGTTGTAGGGGTTCTTCAGGGAGCCGAACTGGTGGGTGGTGCCGTGCTGGACAATGGTGCCGCCCTTGGTGGTGGCGTCCTTGATCACGGCGACCAGCTCGGGGGTGTCGGCCAGGGTCATGTACTGCGGGGTGCCCTCGTTCTCCACGCCCGTGGGGTCGGAGTAGATGGGCACGACCGCCATCTGGAAGGGAACACCCGCGCCGTGGAGGTAGTCCACGATCGCCTGGAGCTGGGCGGGGTCGCTCTCGGGGCTGATGTCCTCCAGGCGCACGGCCGCCTGGCGGAAGGAGCCGGCGTGGGGCTGGAGGACGTCCAGGAGGATGTCGGCGGCCGCGATGTAGCGGTCCTGCTCGCCCAGGTAGGTCAGGGGGATCTCGCCGACGAAGGTCAGGCCCGAGGAGGCCACCGCCCAGGGGAAGGAGGTCGAGCCGGACTGGGCGATGGGGGCGCACTGCTTGGCGGCGCCGTCGGCCCCGGAGCACTGGGCCTGGCCCAGCACGGTGACGTCCTGGGGGCTGGTGATGTGGGGGGCGATGATCCCCGAGGTGTTGAGCTTGTGGCGCTTGAGCGCGGTGCCGTTGTAGGTCACCTGGGTGACCTGGTCCTCGGAGTCGATGTAGGAGGTGGCCGCATCCCAGCCGTAGCGCTGGGAGAAGGCGGCGCGGTCGGCGTCGGTGGCGGCGAGCTGCCAGATGTTGAAGCCCGACCACATCACGGGGATGTTGCCGGTGAGCACGTCGTCGATGAAGCCGCGCGGCAGGGGCTCGTCATAGGTCGAGCCCACGTAGACGACGTTGGTGAAGTTGCCGGCCAGCCCCGGCTGGTAGTCCTTGACCGGCAGGGCGGTGACGGTGCCGGAGTGGCTGGCCAGCGTGCCGATGGCCATGGCGTAGTACTCCCCGAGCTTGGGCATGGGGCCGGTGGTGTCGAACAGGACGAGGGTGTCGGCGGGGCCCGCCTCCGGGGTGGAGAACTCCACCGCGTTGGCCGGCACCTGCGGGGGGTCGACGGTCAGGTCGCGCAGGGCGGGCTGGGCCTGGGCGGCGGGCACGGGGGCATCGAGATCCACCTGCTCCCCGCCGGCCAGCTCCAGGGGCAGGACCCCCTGGGCGGCGGCCTCGGGCTCGGGCGGCGCCGGCAGGGGCGCCTCGCCCTCCTGGCCCGGCTGGCCCGGTTGGGCGGCGGCGCCCGGGTGCTGGTCGGCCACCTGGGCCCGCACCGGGTTCGCGGCCCGGGAGGAGTGGGGTGCCTGGGCGGCCTGGGCGGGGCCGAGCGCGGTGATCGTCGTGCCCAGGAGCAGCGCCATGAGGGCGGCGGCCCCCCGGCGCCTGGCAGGTGAGTGGAAGGCGGTGTGGGTCATGAGTTGTCCTTGATCGCGGAGGAGATCGGCTGGAAGGCGGGGAGTGGCTCGCCGCGCCCGAAGAGGGCGGCTGCGGCCGCCAGGATGCGGCTGCAGGCCCGCCCGTCCCCGTAGGGGTTGACCGCGTGGGCCATCTGCTCATAGGCGGCAGTGTCGGTCAGCAGCTGGGAGACGCGCGCGACGATGCGCTCCTCATCGGTGCCCACCAGCTCGGCCACGCCGAAGGCCACGGCCTCGGGGCGCTCGGTGTTCTCCCGCATGACCAGCACCGGCTTGGACAATGCGGGGGCCTCCTCCTGGACGCCGCCGGAGTCGGTCAGGACGACGTCGGCCCGGTTCATCACCGTGCAGAAGGCCCCGTACTCCAGGGGGTCGGTCCACACGACATTGGGCGCCCCCTCGATCTGGGGCAGCAGGTCCTCGCGCACCCGGGGGTTGCGATGGGCCGGGACGACGAACAGGACGTCGGGGTGGAGGGCCGCGAGCCTGGCCACGGCCCGTCCGATGGCCCGCATGGGCCCGCCCCAGGACTCGCGGCGGTGGGCGGTGACCAGGACGACGCGCCGGGAGGCGTCCTCCAGGGCCCGGGCCAGCACTGGGTCGAGCTCGACGGGGTGCTGGACGGCCTCCAGCAGCGCGTCGATCACGGTGTTGCCGGTGACCTGCACCCGGGAGGGGTCGACGTTCTCCCCCAGGAGGTTGTCGCGGCTGACCCGCGTGGGGCACAGGTGCAGGGCCGCCAGCTGGCCGACCAGCCTGCGGTTGGCCTCCTCGGGGAAGGGGGAGAGCAGGTCGCCGGTGCGCAGGCCCGCCTCGACGTGGAGGACGGGCACCTCGTGGTAGAAGGCGGCCAGCGCCGCGGCGAAGGCCGAGGTGGTGTCGCCCTGGACGACGACGGCGTCGGGCTGGTGGATGTCCAGGACCGCCCCCACGCCCTCCAGGCAGCGGGTGGTGATCTGGGTCAGGCTCTGGCCGGGGGCATGGATGTCGAGGTCCTCATCGGCGGTGATCCCGAAGAACTCGTGGACCTGGTCGAGCATCTCGCGGTGCTGGCCGGTGACCACGACGATCGGGGTGAAGCGCTCGTCGCGGCGCATCGCCGAGACCAGGGGGGCGAGCTTGATGGCCTCGGGCCTGGTGCCGTAGACCAGCATGATCCGCAGGGGGCCGTGCGGGGTGATCGCCTGCACGGGGGGTGTTGGGTTCATCGGTGCTCCTTGTCAAGGGATGGTAGGGGTGGGTGGGAACTGTTGCGGGCCGCGGGGACCGGGCGCCGCGGCTGCGGGGCCCTCCCCGCCCGGTGCGGCGGGTCGGGACGGGTGCGGGCCCCGGGCACGCCGGCACGCCGGGATCGGGCCGCCATCACCGCTGCTCCACGGGGGTGAAGGTGACCTCGGCATCCTCGCAGTAGGCGGCCACGGCGCCGGCGTGGTAAGGGGTCTCGGAGTCGGTGACCGTGGCCAGCTCCTGGCCATCGACGGTGACGGTGAAGGAGACCTGCTCGCCGGTGGTGTCGATGCGCACCGAGACCTCGTAGCCGGGCCCGGGCGGGTAGGCCGGAGCATCGCCCGAGGCCAGGAAGCGCTGGTTGCCGGGGTAGGCGGGGTCCTGCTTGGAGATCTCCCAGCCGTTGGGCTTGAGGACCAGGGCGTAGAAGTGCTGGTTGTCGGTGTAGTTCCACAGCAGCCAGGCCACCTCCCAGGTGTTGGGCTCCCCGTCCTCGCGCAGCTGGCGCACGGTGGTCATGGTGGTGCTCACCGTCTGGACGGCGCCCTGGCTGATCGCGGCAGTGGTGGAGGTGGCCAGGCCCGCGTGGGTCCTATCCGCCGAGCCGGCCGCATTGGGCGCCAGGCGAAGCAGCCCGTCCCGGCAGCCCGCCTCGCCGTAGCCGTCGAAGACGATGGCCCACTGGGCGCATTCCTCATCGCTCATCCACTGCCTCACTTGACAGAATCCGGTGACGCCCACCACCAGGGCCAGGGCGCAGGCAATCAGGGCGATGCGCCGCGCGCGCGAGGCGTGGCCGGGTGAGCGGCCGTGCCGCGGAGCGCGCCCGAGGGCCTGCCTCAGGCGGCTCATGCACTCTCCTCCCCCACGCTCGCCACGGGCCGGGGCCTGACGGCGCGCGCCGCAGCGGGCCTGAGGTAGGCGATCCGCCCGCCGTCAGCCGGTCCCGCCTGCACTGGCGGCGCCTCCCGCACCGCCGAGCGCTCAGGCGCGCGACTCGATCCCGGAACGGCGGCCGGCCACTGCTCCGGCCGCTCTTCCGGCCGCTGTCCCGCTCGCCGCACCGGCGCCGGCTGCGCGCGGGAGGGGCCGGGCTCCCCCGCGGGCTCGGGCTCCCCCGCGGGCTCGGGCTCCCCCGCGGGCTCGGCCTCACGGGCGGTCTTGGCCCAGCCGGTGCGCCCCGTGACCGCCCTGGCCAGGGCCCGCCAGCCGTAGAGGCTGGGCAGCAGCCCGTAGAGGACGAACAGGTGGGCGTAGCCCAGCGCCTTGAGCAGCCCCAGGCCCTCGGATCGCTCGATGCGCCAGTAGATGAGCCCGTAGATGAGGCCCGGCCCGAAGGCGACGGCGTAGGCGCCGATGACCCAGATCCACGGCTGGCGCCAGCCCAGGGCAGTGACCACCAGGGCGGTGATGAGTGTCAGCAGGAAGGACAGGGTCAGGAGCGAGCCGGCCAGGAGCATGTAGGGGGTGAGGATCTGCCACAGGGTGTCGGCCCGGCCCCAGCCGCGGTGGTCGCGCACCACCCGCCGCAGCAGGGTGATGGCCTGGAGGTTGCCCTGGAACCAGCGGGTGCGCTGGCGCAGCAGGCGCCGCAGGCTGGTCACCCCCTGCTGGTGGACCGAGGCGTGGGGCCAGAACTCATTGGTCCAGGCGGTGGCATTGAGCCGGATGCCCAGGTCGAAGTCCTCGGTCAGGGACCGGGTCCAGGGCCGCGGCCCCAGGGCGTTGAGGGCGCTGAGCCGCACGAACTGGGCGTTGCCGCCCATGCCCACGCTCCCCAGGCGGCGCCGGCCCCGCTGGAAGACCTCGGTGAAGACCACGAACTCCATGTCCTGCATGCGCGCCAGCAGGGAGTGGAAGCGGTTGTTGATGCGCACCCCCATCTGGACCGCCCCCACCTGGGAGGAGGAGAAGGCCGTGCGGGCCTGGGCGATGGCATGGGGGTCGAGCCTGCCGTCGGCGTCCATGACGCCGATGATCACCCTGCGGTCGGGGTAGCCGGCGCACTTGCGCCGCACCAGGTCCAAGGCGTCATTGAGGGCCTCGCCCTTGCCCAGGCGCGCCCGCGGCGGCACCCGGCGCATGACCTCGACCCGGGGATCCTCGATGGCCTCCACGGCGGCGGCGGTGCCGTCGTCCGAGCCGTCATCGATGACCATGATGCGCATCCCCGGATCGGGGATGGAGGTCAGGCGCCGCACACTGGCGCCGATGACCTCGGCCTCGTTGAGGCAGGGCATGAGGATGACGATGAGCAGGGCCGAGCCGTCCTCCACCGGGCCCCGGCGCCTGGGGGCGCCACGGGAGATGAGGAGCATGAAGGCGGCGTAGAGCAGTGCCACGCCGATCATCGCCAGGGCGCCCCACCAGCCGAGCTGGTCGGCGATGGTCAGGGCGGGCTGCTGGGACGGGGCCGGAGCGCCTTGAGCCGCCAGGCTGTCCTGGCGGGCCCAGTCACTGCCGAGCCAGAGCGGGGCCGCGCTCATCGCGCCCGGTGGGGGCCGGCGGTCAGGGAGCCGTGGCGCCCCACAGCACGGCGGGGCCACGGAAGGCTCCAGCGCACGGCCCCGTAGAGGTTGGCCAGGACGGCCCAGGCCAGGATCATCAGGAAGACCAGGCCGGCGCCGTCGATGAGGATGCGGGCGATGAGGCCGGTGGGCGAGTCGCGGGGGATGGCGTGCCACAGGATGAAAAGTCCGGTGCCTGTGGCCAGCGGGGAGTAGTGCATGAGCAGCCGTCCATCGGGAAGAGCGAGGGCATGGTCGGCGCCGCGGTGCGTCGCGCCCGTGGGGGTATTGGGAACTCAAGATCGAGCGCGACGCACCGTGCGTCGCAACCCAAGATAACGATCAGGTAACTGCCACCGATACTGTGTCGAGCCACAAGGATTCCACAGGAACTTTGAGGGAAGACACATAAAGGGAGGCGCGGCCTTCGCGCCTCCCTCACAACACCCCATCAGCAACGGGTCCTCCCCGGGCACTGCCCGTGGAGGACCCACGGTAGTGCACGGGGAGGACCCGGATCAGAGCTTGGAAGAAAGAAGTGACAAGAACCACAAGAGGGCTCGGTCCCCTCAGTGCCGTCCCCTCGCCTCGACGGCCTCGCTGTGCGCGGGCAGGTCCTCGCAGTGGGCCAGGGCCCGCAGGGGCCGGGACAGGCCGGCCAGCGCCTCGGCGTCGTAGTCGATGAGCTGGACGGCCTTGAGGAAGGCCATCACCGACAGTCCCGAGGCGAAGCGCGCGGTGCCGCCGGTGGGCAGGACGTGGTTGGAGCCGGCGAGGTAGTCCCCCAGGGGCACCGGGCTGGTGGGGCCCACGAAGATGGCCCCGGCATTGCGGATGCGGCGGGCCACCTCGGGAGCGCACTCGGTGTGGATCTCCAGGTGCTCGGCGGCATAGGCGTCGGCGACCTCCACGCCCTGATCGAGATCGCGCACCAGGACGATCCCCGACTGCGGTCCGCTCAGCGCCGTCGAGGCGCGCCGGCGGTGCCGGGTCAGCGCCAGGCGCCGCGCCAGGGCCTCATCCACCGCCTCGGCCAGGCGGGGCGAGTCGGTGATGAGGACACTGCCGGCGTTGGGGTCGTGCTCGGCCTGGGACAGCAGGTCGGCGGCCACGTACTCGGCGTTGGCGCCGTCGTCGGCCAGGATGGCGATCTCGGTGGGGCCGGCCTCGGCATCGATGCCCACCGTGCCCAGCACCGCCCGCTTGGCGGCGGCCACATAGATGTTCCCCGGCCCGGTGATGACATCCACCGGCTCGCACAGGACCCGCCCCCCGCAGTCGCCCCGATCCACCTCGTCCTGGGCGCCGGCGCCGTAGGCGAGCATAGCGATGGCCTGGGCCCCTCCAACGGCGTAGACCTCCTCGATGCCCAGCAGGCCGCAGGCGGCCAGGATCGTGGGGTGGGGCAGGCCCCCGTGCTCGGCCTGGGGAGGGCTGGACAGGGCGATCCGGTCCACCCCCGCCACCTGGGCGGCCACGGCGTTCATCACCACCGAGCTGGGGTAGACCGCCAGGCCACCGGGAACGTAGAGGCCCACGCGGCGCACCGGGATCCAGCGCTGGGTGATGGTCCCCCCGGGCACCACCCGGGTGCTGCGCTCCACCGGCATCTGGGCGCGGTGCCCCGCCCGGTTGTGGGCGATGGAGGTCTCCAGGGCCTGGCGCACCTGGGGGTCGAGCTCCTCCAGGGCGCGGTCGATGGCCGCGGCGGGCACGCGCAGGTGCTCGGGGCGCACGCCGTCGAAGCGCTCGGCGGCATCGCGCAGGGCGGCGGCCCCCCGGGAGCGCACATCGTCGATGACGGGCTGGACCGCTTCCAGGGCGGCCGAGACGTCCAGGGCGGCGCGCGGCAGGACCCGGGCCAGCTCCTGGGCACCCAGGTGGGCCTCGCGCAGATCTATGTGGGTGAGCATGCCCGTAGCCTACGGTCTGGCGCCCCAACGCACCGAGCCCGCTGCCCGCCGCCGGCGACGGCGCTAGCGCCGGGCTCGGTGACGAGTATCGGAGTCGGTGGGGAGGGAGGCCGACAGACCTCAGATCCGCCCGAGACGCTCCTCATCGGTGGGAGCCTCGGCGCCCAGCCCGTCCAGCGCCCGGCGGGCGGTCTGGGGATCGTCCCGCACCGCTGCCGCGAGCTGGACCCGTCTCCACTGCGCGCGCCCATCGCGGACCCGCTCCTGCCAGTCGGGCTGCGTATCCAGCCCGAACTCGTTGACCACCAGCTCGACGACGTCCTCCAGGCACGGGCGGAACCGGGCACCGCCCAGGGGGAAGTGGATCATGTGCAGGCCGCGCGGCTCGGCAGGGTCCAGCCTCTTCTTGCGTGCCGGAGTGGATCGCGAGCGATCGGAGACGTACATGGCGTGGAGGAGCTCGTCACGATGAGCGTGGACCTGGACATGCGCCTGCGGGACCTTCTGTGATCTCGGCGAGTCAAGGTAGTCGTACCGGAAGAGCGGGGGACCTTGTACCATCGACCAGACCTGGAAGCTCGACGAATCGACCCGCAGGCGCCCCAGGTCCCGCCCCAGGCGGAACCTGTAGGAGACGTCGAGCCTGAGGATCGGCGAGGACTTGACGGTCAGAAGCGCCGGACTGCTCGGGGAGCTCCTGACGACCACCGCCAGTCCCTCTTCTGACTCCCTCTCCTGGAGGTCCAGATCCGGAGGGGTGGCGCAGACGGTGCTGCGAAGCAGCTCCTCCACCTGCCCAGCGAACTGCACCGCCTGCTCAGTGAGCGCTGACATGGCCGTACTGGAGGTAGTCCAGATCGGCGAGCTCCTCCAGCAGGCGCTCCTCTCGCGCCAGGAGCGCCCCCTCGGCCTGGCGCTCCTTGAACTCCTCGGACTCCACCGTCTGGAGGATGCGGGCGCGGCGCTCCTCGATGTCCTTGACTGTCAGAGTGGTGACGTTCACCATGCGGGCCTCCTTCACCTTCGATGCTCGCCGTGCTGCGAACCGCAGTCTACCCGCCGGGGGCGCCGTGAGAACGGCGCTGCGGCCACCTGACCGGGATCGATGAGGTGGCCGCAGCGCGCAGCCGGGCCGAGAACCGGCGCTCAGGGATCCAGAGGGCTCACAGACCCTCGCGCACCGCGCGGGCGGCGCCCACGAGGTTGGCCAGGCTCTCCTCGGTCTCGGCGTAGGCCCGGGTCTTCAGGCCGCAGTCCGGGTTGACCCACACCGTGGCGGCGCCCAGGGCGTCCACGGCCCGCTGGAGCAGCTCGGTGCACTCGGACAGGCTGGGCACGCGCGGGGAGTGGATGTCCCACACCCCCGGGCCCAGCTGGCGCTCGAAGCCGTGGGCGGCCACCGCCGGAAGGATGTCCATGCGCGAGCGCGAGGCCTCGATGGAGGTCACGTCCGCATCCAGGTGGTCCACCGCATCGATGACGACGTCGAACTCCGAGTAGCACAGGTGGGTGTGCACCTGGGTGGCAGGGGCGGCCCCGCCGGTGGCCAGGCGGAAGGAGCCCACCGACCACTCCAGGTACTCGGGTCGATCGGCGGCGCGCAGGGGCAGGGTCTCGCGGATGGCGGGCTCATCGACCTGGATGACGCCGATGCCGGCGGCCTCCAGGTCGGCGACCTCGGCGCGCAGGGCCAGGCCGAGTTGGTCGGCGACCTGGGCGCGCGGCAGGTCGTCGCGCACGAAGGACCAGGCCATGATCGTCACCGGCCCGGTGAGCATGCCCTTGAGGGGCTTGTCGGTCAGGGACTGGGCGTAGGCCGACCAGGCCACGGTCATGGGCTCGGGGCGCGCCACGTCCCCCCACAGGATGGAGGGGCGGGTGCAGCGCGAGCCGTAGGACTGGACCCAGCCGTGCTCGGTGGTCACGAAGCCGTCCAGCAGCTCGGCGAAGTACTGGACCATGTCGTTGCGCTCGGCCTCGCCGTGGACCAGGACGTCCAGGCCGATGCGCTCCTGGAGGGCCACGACGCTGGCGATCTCGGCGCGCATGGCGGCGTCGTAGGCGGCGTCGTCGATCTCCCCCCTGCGCCAGGCGGCGCGGGCCCTGCGGATCTCGGCGGTCTGGGGGAAGGAGCCGATGGTGGTGGTGGGCAGCTCGGGCAGCCCCAGGCGCTCGGCCTGGGCCCGGCGGCGCTCGGCGTAGGGGGCGCGGGTGCGGTCGGCGGGGGTGATGGCCGCGACGGCGTCGCGCACCTGCGCCCGGTTGACCCCCGGGTGGGCGGCGCGCTGGGCGCGCAGCTCGGCGTCCCGGGCCAGCTCGGCGCTGATGGCCCCACGGCCCTGGGCCAGGCCGCGCGCCAGGGTGAGGACCTCCCCCACCTTCTGGTCGGCGAAGGCCAGCCAGGAGCGCAGCTGCGGGTCGATGGAGGTCTCGCGCTCGACGTCGTGGGGCACGTGCTGCAGGGAGGTGGAGGTGGCCACGGTGATGGGCGTGCCCCCGGGCAGCGACTCGCGCAGGCGCTCCAGGGTGGTCAGCGCCGCATCCAGGTCGGTGCGCCAGATGTTGCGGCCCGAGACCACCCCGGCCACCACGGACTTGCCCGCCAGCGCGGCCAGCGCCTCGGCCTGGGGCAGCCCACCGGCCACCAGGTCCAGGGCCACGGCCTCGATCGGGGTGGCGCCCAGGACGGGCAGGGCCTCGCCCAGGGATCCGTAGGTTCCGGCCACGAGGATCTGGGGCCGCTCGACGATGGCGCCCAGCCAGCTGTAGGCCTCGCGCACCGCCGCCAGGACGCGGTCGGGCTCGATGCCCCAGGAGTCGGAGACCAGGGCTGGCTCGTCGAGCTGGACCCAGGCGGCCCCTGCGGCGCGCAGGCCCATGAGGAGGTGCCCGTAGGCGTGCAGCACATCGCCCAGCCGATCCAGGGGGTGGAAGCCCTCGGCGGCCTCGTCGGAGGGCTTGGCCATGAGCAGGTAGCTCACGGGGCCCACGACGACGGGGCGCACCACCTGGGCGTCCTGGGCCGCCGCCTCCTCGACCTGGTCGGCGATGGAGGAGTCGACATAGCCGATGGGGGTGGCGGCGTCGATCTCGGGCACGAGGTAGTGGTAGTTGGAGTCCAGCCACTTGGTCATCTCCAGGGCCGGGCGGCTGCCCTGGCCGCGGGCCAGGGTGAAGTGGCCATCGAGGTCGAGGGCGCCCTCGGCGTCGAGCAGGTCGCGGAAGCGCGCGGGAGCGGCGCCCAGGGTGGCCGTGACCTGGAGGACCTGGTCGTAGAGGGTGAAGTCGGCGGGGATGGAGGAGCACTCGCCCAGGCCCAGGGCGGTCAGGCGCTCGCGGGTGGCCGCCCGCACCCCGGCCGCGGCCCCGCCCAGCTCCTCGGCGCTGATGGCGCCCCTCCAGTACTGCTCCAGGGCGCGCTTGAGCTCGCGGTCGCGCCCGATGCGCGGGTAGCCCAGGATCGTGGCGCTGGGCAGCGGCGCGGCCGGTGAGGTCATCTCGGCAGCCATCCCTGGCGCGGCCGTGGTCGACGAGGGAGGGGTGGTGCTCATGTGATCTCCTTGGTGGTGGTGGGCGCCGGGCCCGCGGGTGCGGCCGGCTCGGAGGCGCAGGGGGCCGCCCTGAGGAAGGACGGCCCCCTGCCGGGGGTGGCCTGGAGGTAGCCGCGCTCGATGGCCTCGCGCACGCGCGGGTCGGGGGCCGAGCCGGACAGGATCCCGCCCAGCCGCAGGTGGCTGATGACGTCGAGGGCCGGGCGGGTGCGGTTGAAGGTGTAGAGGTGCAGTCCTGGGGCGCCCGCCTCGAGCAGGGCGGTGGCCAGCTCCAGGGTGGCGTCCAGGCCCCGGCCCACCAGCTCCGCGCCGTGGGCCGAGGACAGCGAGGCGCGCAGGCCCTCGGGGACGGGCACGCCGGTGAGGGACTCCAAGCGGGTCAGGCGCCCCAGATCGGTCAGGGGGATGAGGCCGGGCAGGATCGGCATGGTCACCCCCGCGTAGGAGGCGGCCCGGCACAGGGCGGCGTAGTCCTCGGCCTCGTAGAAGACCTGCGTGATGGCCAGGTCCGCCCCGGCGGCCTGCTTGGCGGCCAGCACCTCGATGGCCAGGGCGTGGTCGGTGGTCACGGGGTAGGCGGCCACGGCCACGGTCACATGCCTCCGGCCATCGCCGAAGTACTCGTCCTCGACCTCCCGGATGACGCGCACGAGGTCATCGGCGTGGGGCAGCTCGCCGGCCAGGTCGTCGGGGGAGGCGCCCGGCGGCGGATCGCCGCGCAGGGCCAGGAAGCGGCGCACTCCCATGCCCAGGAAGTGGGTGACGATCTCGACGACGTCGCTGCGGCGGTAGCCGATGCAGGTCAGGTGGGCCATGAGCGGCACCGTGCTGGTGCTCAGGATGTGCTCGACCACCTGCTCGGCGGGATTGGGCTCGTTGACCACGCGCACCCCCGCGGGGCCCCGGCCGGGCTCGGCGGCCCCGGCGACGAAGGCGGGCCGGTAGGTCACCGAGACGAAGTCTGGGCCGGTGGCCAGGAGGCTGTCGATGCGGCTCCAGGTGGCGGGGGCGGCCCTCCCGGGGCGAGGTGGGAAGAGCTCGAGGCTGACCGTCGGGCGCGCGGGTCCGCCGGCGGCCCGGTGGGGGTCTTCGGAGTGTGTCACGCGATCTTCTCCATCGATCCTGGCTGAAGCACCCGTCCTCCGGGTTGCTGCGGCGTCGGGGAGCCAGGTCTCTCGGCCGCTCTGGATGGTTGGCCCACCCTAAGGGGCCGGCATGCAGCACGGCGAGCCGTTCCACATAGCGGACCGCTGCCCGCCCCGCGCATCCTCGGGGTGCCCAGCGCCAGACCGGTGCGCAGCGGCGGAGGGGCGCTGGCGGCCCGGGCGCGCGCCGATGCGCGGGCCTCAGGCGCCCCGCGGGCCAGCGGCCCAGTGCTCCCAGCAGGCCAGGCGCTCGGGCGGGGCCCAGGAGGCATCGGGGGTCCCGACCTCCCCCGTGCCCGCGCTCACCACCAGGGCCGCCAGGCTCGGCTCGCCCCGGGCCTCGCAGTCGTGCCCGATCATGTGCAGCACCAGCCCCATGTGGCGGGGCAGCACACTGCGGTCGATGGCCTGGCTCAGCTCTCCGTAGGTGATGACCTCCCGGTGCGCCGCGGTGTCGATGAGGACGGGGCGGCAGCGCATGACGATGCGCGCCACCCGGTCCGAGAGGCGGATCATCCGCTCTCCGACCGGGTAGCGCGCACCCACGGTGATCGCCGGCTGGTCGTCAACCGGCATCAACCGGCATCGCCTCTCACCTGCCCCGGCTCATCCGGCGCCTGCCCACCAGCGCACCGGCGCCCAGCACCACCGCGGCGACACTGAGGATGATGAGGCCGGGCGCCACCACTCCGGCCCGGGCCAGGGAGCCGCCCCGGTCGCCGGCGGAGCCGGCGCTCACGGGCTGGGCCTCGGCGGCGGCCACCGCCCCGGCGGGCGAGCGGTCATCCACACCACCGGGAACCGAGTCCGCGGCGATGGTCACGCCCGCAGCCGCGGCGTGCCCATTGGCAGTGCTGCCGGATCGGGCCTTGGCGCCGGACCGGCTGGAGGCCGCCTCCCCGGCCGATGCGGCCGAACCGCCAGCCGTCGCCCCCGTGCCGCCCTGGCCCGCGTCGGCCTGGGTGGAGTCGGCCTGGGACGACTCGCCCACATCACCGTTCCCGGCTCCGCCCTGCGCCGCCGGCGCCTCAGCGGCTCCGCCCTGCGCCGCCGGCGCCTCAGCGGCTCCGTCCTGCGCGGCCGGCGCCTCAGCGGCCGCCTGCTCGGCGGGGGCTCCAGCAGCGGGCTCCTGCTCGGCGGCCTGCTCGGCGGCGGGGTCGACGGAGCTGGGCCGGCCCGGAGCGGGGTTCGGGTCGCCCTCCGGCTTGTTCTGGGGCGGTACGGGCGTGCCCGCGCCGGCCTGGTCGTTGCCGCCGTCCCAGGCCGCGTTGACCAGGGCCCCGCGGTCCACGGCGACCCCGGCGGTCACGCCGAGCTCGCCGGCCACGTCCGCGGGCAGGGCCTGTCCGGTGCCGGAGGCAGGGCTGCCGGGCTTGAGGTGGAAGTCGGAGGTCTTCCACGCCGTGGGGTCGGCGGACTCCTTGACGAAGAAGGGGTTCTCCGCCCGCGTGCCGCGCTGGTCCAGGCCGTTGGCCTCCTTGCCCGAGACGGTCACGTGCGGGCTGGAGGAGAACTCGGACAGCTCGGGGGCGTTGACGCTCTGGGTGCCCAGGTCCTTGCCCCAGTTCCACAGCACCGTCGTGGAGGGGTTCCCGTTGTCCTGGGCCCGGTAGTACACGTTGTGGTCGATGGCCGAGATCATGTCGTTGGCGTACACGGCGCCCGAGCCGTCGTCGTTGGCCCCTCCGGTGACCTGGAGCATGGCGGAGAAGCGCCAGGGGTCGCCCTCCTTGATCTGGGTCTGCTCCGAGGAGAAGATGTTGTTGCTGATCACCGTCTCGGTGGTGTCCCATGACAGGCCGTGCTCGGCACTCCAGGGCTGGAGCTGGGCGCAGCTGCCGTCGGCACGCCGTGCGTTGCAGCCATCGGAGCGGCTGTCCTCCTGGATCATCACACTGGTCAGGGCGTGGGAGATGGTGTTGTTCCAGATCCTGGTCTTGTCAGACCCCGAGACGTGGATGCCCACGCCCGCGCCCTCAACGATATTGGAGGCGATGAGGTTGTTGGAGGAGACCTCGTTGAACATGGCCACCGGGGTGTTGACGAAGTAGTTGCCGACGATCTCGGAGTTGATGACGCCCTCGTCGAACCACACGCCGGCACCGCGCTGGTCCGCGTAGACGGCGGGCTCGGAGATGTCGTAGCCGGCGTCCGAGTAGTCCACGGTGTTGAAGGCGAAGCGCACGCCGTCAGCGTGGGTGATCTTGGTGTCCGCCAGCGTGCAGTAGGCCCCGCAGCCGGTGGTGATGTGATCGGCGGTGTTGTTGGAGCGCCACAGGTTGCGCTCCACGGTCACACCCGTGGAGTTGTTGATCCCGAACCCGTTGGAGCCGTTCTCCTCGAAGCGGTTCCCGGTGACGACGGCGTCGGTGGCGTCGATGACCTGCACCGCTCCGGCGGAGGAGGAGTAGCGGAAGGTGGAGCCCTCGATGCGCAGGTTGCCCCCGGAGGCGACCACCATGCCGCCACCCGAGAGGGTCCCGATCTCAGGATCGTCGTAGTCCCAGCGCTGGACCGCGGAGTACTTCTCCACCACCAGCCCCGAGAGGGTCACGTTGTCCGCTGTGGCGGACAGGGCCCGGTGGTGCTGGACGACCTCGACCTCGTGCTGAGCGGGGTCGACGCCGATGACGTAGGAGGTGCCGGTGTGGGGCTTGACGTTGTAGCCGGCGCGGTTGTTGCCCGCCTCCTTGAGGGTCACCGGGTCGGGGTCGTCGACGTAGAAGGTGGAGGCGGTGACCTCCGCGCGGCTGGCCACCTGGGTCAGCGGCTTGCCGTCGACGAAGACCTGCTCGGGGTGGGCGGCCATGCCCTCGGCCTCAGGATCGGCATTCGTCGTGCACACCGTGCAGAAGCGGACCATGTCGTGGCCGGTCGACCAGGTCCCGTTTCCAGCATTGGTCCAGGTTTCTGGAACCTTGGCCCCAGAAATCACCGGGGTGGCGCCCTGGGCGGCACGGATCGTCAGGCCCTTGCCAACGCTCAGCTCGCCCTCGCGGTAGGTCCCATCCGCCAATTCAATGGTGTCGCCAGTGGAAGCGGCATCGATGGCAGTGGAAATGGTCTGGTAGGGCCTGGCGGCGGACCCATCACCCGCATCCGATCCGCTGGACGCGGAGACGTGGATCGTGCTTCCTCCAGGAGCTGCTGATGCCTGCGGTACCACCAGGAAAGGCACCGTCAGGCCTAGGACAAGAACCGCCATCTGGGCGACGAATCGACGCATTGTGGTCTCCTCATGTCGTCGGACGCAGTTACCCTATCGTGATGAAATCACCATGGACACATCTCCCCTTCGCCCACAGCGTAGGCATAGTCCTCGCTTTGAGGGCTTTCAGGTAACGATCATCTGCCAGGAACGCCTGTGCCCGCGGACGCCTCGGACTCCCCCACCGATCTCTGGGATGATCCCCGCATGACACAGACCACCCCGCCCGCCATCCCCGTTCGCGGAAAGATCAAACTCGGGCAGTTCCTCAAGCTCGCCGGCCTCGTGGAGGACGGGGGCGAGGCCCGCATCGCCATCCAGTCCGGGGACGTGCGCGTCAACGGCCGGGTGGAGACCCGACGCGGCCACCACCTGGAGGACGCCGATGCGGTCAGCGTCGAGCTCCCCGGCGCCGTCGTGACCGCCGTGGTCGAGATCGTCGCCGACGACGCCTGATCCCGGCGCAGCGCAGCACACGGGAGCAATCGGTCGGGCAAGGCGCCCTGGGCCCAAGGCCCCAGGACGCGAGTGACCCCGGCGCCGGCGCGGGGCCTCAAGGCCGCCCGCGCCGGCGCCGGGGTGATCAAGCCCGCTCAGGCGCCGTCGCGGGCCCCGGGGCCCGGGGACGCCCCGGCGCCCTCCCAGTCGGCCGTATCGTCCGGATCGGCGTCGTCGTCCCCGGCCTCGGACGGGCTCGCGATGGGGCTGGTGTGCAGGCCGATGCTCTCGGCGCCCTCATGCACCTCGGTGGCGGTGGTCACCGAGTCCACCAGGACCTGGCTGGCCAGCTGGTGGCGCAGCAGCAAGGGGTCGTTGCTGAGGTCCTTGTAGATCGACACGCACAGCAGCAGCATGACCACGACGAAGGGCAGCGCCGAGACGATGGTGATATTGCGCACCCCGGTGAGCACCTCGGCGGGGTCGTCGCCGCCGGCCAGGAGCATCGCCGCCGAGACGGCCCCGGTGGCCACCCCCCAGAAGACCACGGTGAAGCGGCTGGGCTCGGCGGCCCCGTTCTCCGAGAGCCCGCCCATGACGATGGAGGCCGAGTCGGCGCCCGTGACGAAGAAGATCGCGACCAGCACGACGGCCAGGGCCATGAGGATGAAGAGCACCACCTTGGGGACCGGCACGGCGTCCAGCAACTGGAAGAGGATGGTGTTGAAGTCCAGATCAGGGCCCTCGCTGGTCTGGTGGACCAGCATCCCCACCGTGTCGTTGGCGCGCTCGGCCCGCTCCTGCAGGCCGATGGCGCCGCCGCCGAAGATGGCGAACCACGCCAGGGAGACCACCGAGGGGACGAACATGACCCCGGTGACGAACTGGCGCACCGTGCGGCCACGCGAGATGCGGGCGATGAACATCCCCACGAAGGGGGTCCACGAGATCCACCAGGCCCAGTAGAAGACGGTCCAGGAGGCCAGCCAGGACGCCATGTCCTCGTCCCCGACCGCGGAGGTGCGCGAGGCCATCTCGGGGAGCTCGGAGATGAACTCCCCCACGGCCGAGGGGATGATGTTGAGGATGAACAGCGTGGGGCCGCCCACGAAGACGATGACGGCCAGCAGCACGGCCAGGACCATGTTGATATTGGACAGCCACTGGATGCCGCGCTCGATCCCCGAGATGGCCGAGGCCACGAAGCAGGCGGTCAGGACGGCGATGATGCCCACCAGGAGCCCGGAGCCGATCCTGTCCACCAGGTTGGCAGCCGCCATCCCGCCCCCGATCTGCAGGGCGCCCAGGCCCAGGGAGCAGGCCGAGCCGAACAGCGTGGCCACGATGGCCAGGATGTTGATGATCCGCCCCCCGACGCCGTCGATGGCCGCCCGCCCGAACAGCGAGGTGAACATCGCGGAGAACAACTGGGAGCGGCCCAGGCGGTAGGTGGAGTAGGCCATGCCGAGGCCCACCAGGGCGTACATGGCCCAGGGGTAGATCGTCCAGTGGAACAGGGCGGTGCCCATGGCGGTGCTGGCCGCCTCCGCGGTCTGGGCGTCAACCGTCCCGGGAGGCGGGGACATGTAGAACCACAGCGGCTCGCCCACCCCGTAGAAGATGAGACCGATCCCCATCCCGGTGGCGAACATCATCGAGATCCACGAGCTGGTGCGGAACTCCGGCTCCTCGGCGTCGCCCCCCAGCGGGATCCGCCCGAAGCGGGAGCTGGCGATGAAGACGACGAAGATGACGAAGAAGCTCGCCGAGACGACGAACAGCCAGCCGAAGTTGCGGATAGTCCCGTCCAGGGCCGCCGATGACAGCCGGCCCAGGCTGCCGGCGTCCAGGAAGCCCCAGACGACGAAGCCGATGGTCAGGATGCTGGCCACGCCGAAGACCACCGGATCCATCCCCTCGCGGGTCTGGGGGGTCTGGCGGGTCAGGGAGGTCCGCAACCGGTCGATCATGTGCCGCTGACGCCGGTGGACCGAGACCGGTGAGGTCTCGAAGGCCGCCGCTGTGCTCTCCGGGGCCGCGGCCGGCGCGGGCGGGTTGTGCGATGCGGTCGTGTCGGGTGTCTTGGCAGGTGTGGTGGTCTTGGGTGGTTCGGCACTCATGTCGGAGCATTCCTCATAGACTCGGCAGCACCTGGCTGCCCAAGGGCACCGGGCACGATACCAAGTCGTGATGGAGGGCTCCTGCGGGATGGGGACTCCTGCCCGCCACCGGAGCCCGAAACTGTGCCCCCGATCACCAGCGGAATCCTGATCGGGCGAGCCTGGCCGGGGCCGCTCCCCCGCGCCGCCCGCGCCCCTGTCAGCGGCGCAGGCAGCCTGGCCCCAGGAGCGTCTTGATATCGGAGTAGAAGGCGGCCGATGCCTGGACTCGCAGGGAAGCCCCCAGCTGGGTGCGGACCTCGCGGCCCGGGCTGGTCAGCGTCAGGCGCACCGGCGAGGTCCCCGGGTGGCGCTGGAGCACATCCTTGAACCGCTCCACCAGCGGCCCGGTGCACCGGTTCGTGGGAAGTGTGATCGATACCGCCTCGTTCGTGGCGCTGGAGACGTCCGGGATGGTCATCTCCTGGGCGTAGACGGCGGTCTGCCCGTCCCGGCGGTTGAGGCGCCCGCGCACCGTGACCACGGTGTCGGGGGCCAGCATGGTCGAGACCGTCTGGTAGGTCTGCGGGAAGAACAGGACCTCCACGCTCCCGGCCAGGTCCTCGACCTGGGCGATGGCCCACAGGTTCCCCTGCTTGGTGGTCTTGCGGGTCAGGGAGGTGATGAGGCCGGCGATGGTGACCATGGCGCCGTCGGGCAGCTTGTCGTCCTCGTGCAGCTCGGAGATCTCCCGGTCGGCGAGCTTGCCCAGGAGGCCCTCCAGCCCCATGAGGGGGTGGTCGGAGATGTAGAGGCCGAGCATGTCGCGCTCGTAGGCGAGCTTGTCCTTCTTGTCCCACTCGGGCAGGGAGGGCACCTCGGAGGAGAAGACCGGTCCTGAGGCGAAGGCATCGGCGCCCGCCTCGCCGTCGAGCAGGGAGCCGAACAGGTCGAACTGGCCCGCGGCCTCGTTGCGCTTGACCCCGATGACCTCGTCGACGAAGTCCTCGTGGCAGGCCTGCAGGGCGCGCCGGGAGTAGCCCAGGGAGTCGAAGGCCCCGGCCTTGATGAGGGAGTCGATGGTGCGCTTGTTGCACACCACCGCGGGCACCTTGTCCAGGAAGTCCTCGAAGCTGGTGAACTCCCCCTTGTCCTCACGGGCGGCGATGATGGCCTCCACGACGTTGACGCCCACATTGCGCACCGCCGCCATGCCGAAGCGGATGTCCTCGCCGACGGCGGAGAAGCGCACCGCCGAGGTGTTGACGTCGGGGGGCAGCACCGTGATGCCCATGCGGCGGCACTCGCCCAGGTAGATGGCCATCTTGTCCTTGTTGTCCCCCATGGAGGTCAGGACCGCGGCCATGTACTCGGTGGGGTAGTGGCACTTGAGGAAGGCCGTCCAGTAGGAGACCACGCCGTAGGCCGCGGAGTGGGCCTTGTTGAAGGCGTAGGCCGAGAAGGGCACCACCACGTCCCACAGGGCCTTGATGGACTCCTCGGAGAAGCCGTTGTCCCGCATCCCCTTGCGGAAGCCCACGTACTCCTTGGCCAGGATCTCGGGCTTCTTCTTGCCCATGGCCTTGCGCAGCTTGTCCGCGCTGCCCATGGAGAAGCCGGCGAGCTCCTGGGCGATCTTCATCACCTGCTCCTGGTAGACGATGAGGCCGTGCGTGGTGCCCAGGATGGGCTCCAGGGCCTCCTGGAGCTCGGGGTGGATGGGGACGATCTCCTGCTGGCCGTTCTTGCGCAGGGCGTAGTTGGTGTGGGAGTCCGCGCCCATGGGGCCGGGCCGGTAGAGGGCCGAGACAGCGGAGATGTCCTCGAAGTTGTCGGGCTTCATCAGCCGCAGCAGGGTGCGCATGCCGCCGCCGTCGAGCTGGAAGACCCCCAGGGTCTCCCCGCGCGAGAGCATCTCATAGGTGGCCGCGTCATCGAGCTCGATGTGGTCGATGTCCAGGGCGGGCTTGCCGTTGGCCACGATGTTGTCCAGCGCATCGGAGATGACGGTGAGGTTGCGCAGCCCCAGGAAGTCCATCTTGAGCAGCCCCAGGTGCTCGCAGGTGGGGTAGTCGAACTGGGTGATGACCGCCCCGTCCTGGAGGCGCTGCATCATGGGGATGATGTCGATGAGCGGGTCGGAGGACATGATGACCGCGCAGGCGTGCACGCCCCACTGGCGGGTCATGCCCTCCAGGCCCTTGGCCAGGTCCACGATGCGCTGGGCGTCGGCGTCCTCGGAGTGGAGCTTGCGGAACTCCTCGGCCTCCCCGTAGCGCTTGTCCTCGGGGTTGAACATCCCCTTGATGGTGATGTCCTTGCCCATGATGGTGGGGGGCATGGCCTTGGTGAGGCGGTCGCCCACCGCGTAGGGGTAGCCCAGCACGCGGCTGGAGTCCTTGAGGGACTGCTTGGCCTTGATGACGCCGTAGGTGACCACCTGGCTGGTGCGGTCGGCCCCGTACTTGTCGCGGACGTAGCCGATGACCTCATCGCGCCGGCGCTCATCGAAGTCGACGTCGATATCGGGCATGGAGATGCGCTCGGGGTTGAGGAAGCGCTCGAAGATGAGCCCGTGGTTGAGGGGGTTGAGCTCGGTGATGCCCATGGCGTAGGCCACCATGGATCCGGGCCCCGAGCCACGGCCCGGCCCCACGCGGATGCCCTGGGCCTTGGCCCAGTTGATGTAGTCGGCCACCACCAGGAAGTACCCGGGGAAGCCCATCTGGACGATGACGCTGATCTCGTACTCGGCCTGCTTGCGGCAGTCCTCGGGGATGGAGCCGTTGAAGCGGCGCTCCATGCCCCGCCAGCACTCCTTGACGAACCAGGACTCCATGGTCTCCCCCTCGGGCACGGGGAAGACGGGCATGAAGGAGGCGCCCTCGTCGACGGTCTTGAACTGCACCTCGCACTGCTCGGCCACCAGGAGGGTGTTGTCGCAGGCACCGGGCATCTCGGAGAAGAGCTGGCGCATCTCGCGGCCCGGGCGCAGGTAGTAGGTGTTGCCGTCGAACTTGAAGCGGTCGGGGTCGGACAGGACCGAGCCGGAGTTGATGCACAGCATGGCGTCCTGGACCTCGTGATCCTCGGGGCGCACGTAGTGGGAGTCGTTGGTGGCCAGCAGGGGAGCGCCGATCGTCTCGGCCAGGCGCAGCAGGTCCTTGGTCACGCGCCGCTCGATCTCCAGGCCGTGGTCCATGAGCTCGACGTAGAAGAAGTCGCGCCCGAAGATGTCCTGGAGCTCCCCGGCGCAGCGCAGGGCCTCGTCCCACTGCCCCAGTCGCAGGCGCGTCTGGACCTCCGAGGAGGGGCAGCCGGTGGTGCCGATGAGGCCGGAGGCGTAGCGGCCCAGCAGCTCGCGATCCATGCGCGGGGCCTTGCCCCACTGGCCCTCCAGGGAGGCCAGGGAGTCCATGCGCATGAGGTTGTGCAGGCCCTCGTCGTTGCGCGAGAGCAGGGTCATGTGGGTGTAGGAGCCGCGGGCCGAGACATCGTCGCTGCGCTGGGACTCATCGCCCCAGAACACGCGGGTCTTGTCCAGGCGGGAGGTGCCGGGGGTCATGTAGGCCTCGACCCCGATGATCGGCTTGATGCCGGCGGCCCTGGCCGCGGAGTAGAACTCGTAGGCCCCGAACATGTAGCCGTGGTCGGTGATGGCCAGGGCGGGCTGGCCCAGGCGCTTGGCCTCGGCCACGTAGTCCTTGATCTTGCCCGCGCCATCGAGCATGGAGTAGTCGGTGTGGACGTGGAGGTGGACGAAGTCGTCCCTGGCGGCCGTACCCTGCCCTGCCTCATCGCTGCTCGTGTGCCCCATGGGGGAATCCTAGGACTCCCTCCGGCCGGGCCTGCCAGGCGGGCCGCGGAGCAGGGGTGCGACCCGTCACGCGGGCGTCGGGCGCCTGCCCGCCATTGCCCGGCATGACGCCGATCGTCCCCGGGCACATCCCTGCCCGGCTCCGGCACCACCGCCGTGACATGCCTGTTCACCTGGTGGCGTAAGGCCGTCCTGAGGGTCGGGCCGCTGGCTGTGCCTCCCTGGAAGGTCGTCAACCGGGAGGGTGATGAGTGTGGGCCGGCGGCGGGCCAGGGCTGGTGGTGGGCTGCGATGCGATGGGGCGAGACTGCGCGACGAAGGCGCCACTTCGCGACAGAGGCGTCACTTCGCGGAATGAACGTACCTTGTAAGTGTCGTCCACGTCGCGAAGTGACGCTCTTTCCGCGAAACGACGCCCAACCTGCGGCCCCACCGCCCTCCCGGTGACACGCGACCCTCCTGGAGCGCGTGGCCCTCCCGGCGCACCAGTGTGCCGGCCCGCAGGGCATCCCGACCCGCACCCCGGACCAGGAAGCGCACCAGGCCCCCGTCCGCCCCCGGGGAAGGGCGCCTAGCGGGCCCCGCGGCTGAGGGTGCGGGCCATGTCCTGGTGGGGGATCCCGGCGTCCATGTAGCTCTCACCGGTGACGGGGCGGTAGCCGCAGCGCTCGTAGAAGCCCATGGCCTGCTCCTGGGCCGACAGGACGACGGCGACGCCCTCCCCCCGGATGTCCAGGGCGGCCTGCTCGATGGCGGCCACCATGCGTGCGCCCAGCCCCGTGCCCCGCGCGGCCAGGCGCACCGCCAGGCGGCCCAGGTGCACCTGGCCGGGGTGGTCGGGCTCGATGAGCAGGCGGCCCGCGGCCAGCGGGGTTCCGTCGGCCCCGCGGGCCAGGACGTGCACGGTGGTGGCCTCGTCGTCCTTGGCGTCGATCTCCAGGATGAGGGGCACCTGCTGCTCGATGACGAAGACCTCCAGGCGGACATCGGCCGTGCCCCGGCGCACCGCCTCGGTCCGGGCCGAGGACTCATCGCCCCGGGCGGTCTCGAAGGAGATGGGCCCGACCACCTGGCGGGCGGGCGCGATCCGCAGCGCGGGGCCGCTGCCGGACTCGGATGGGGCCGGGGTCGCTGGCATCGTCGTCACTGCATCCTCCTCAGGTGCGCAGGATCTCCAGGGCGTGGACGAGGTCGTCGGGGTACTGAGAGGTGAAGACCATCTGCTCCCCGGTGATCGGGTGGGCCAGGCCCAGATGGCGGGCGTGGAGCCACTGGCGGGCCAGGCCGGTGCGCTGCGCCATGGCCGGGTCGGCACCGTAGGTCTCGTCGCCCACGCAGGGGTGGCCCACGGCGGACATGTGGACGCGGATCTGGTGGGTGCGCCCGGTCTCCAGGCGCACCCGCGCCAGGCAGGCCCCGGGCATGGCCTCGATGACGTCGTAGTGGGTGACGGACTCGCGCCCCCCGTCGATGATCGCCATCTTCCACTCCCTGCTGGGGTGGCGCCCGATCGGCGCGTCAATGGTGCCCGAGGAGGGGTCGAGGTGGCCCTGGACCAGGGCGTGGTAGGTCTTGTCCACCCGGTGCTCGCGGAAGGCCCGCTTGAGCACGGAGTAGGCCCGCTCGCCCTTGGCCACGATCATGACCCCCGAGGTGCCCACATCCAGGCGCGAGACGATGCCCTGGCGCTCGGCGGCGCCGGAGGTGGCCACGCGGATGCGCATGGCCGCCAGTGCGCCCAGCACGTCGGGGCCCTCCCAGCCCATGGAGGGGTGGGCGGCGATGCCGGCGGGCTTGTCGACGACGACGATATCCTCGTCCTGGTAGATCAGCCCCATGCCCTCCACCGGGGTGGGGACGGGCTCGGCGGGCCGGGGGTCGGGCAGGTCGACCTCCAGCAGGTCCCCCTCCGCCAGGCGCTCGGACTTGCCCAGGGCCAGGCCGCCTCGGCGCACCGCTCCCTCCTGGCACATCTCACCGATCCGGGTGCGGGACAGGCCCGTCATGCGGGCCAGGGCCGCATCGACGCGCTCGCCCACCAGGCCCTCGGGCACGGGCAGCAGGCGCAGGCTCACCGCCCCGCCCCCTCGTCGGGCTCCCCCGCTGCGACCGGCCCCCGGACCGGCGGCTCCTCGTCATTGCGGGGCCGCCCCCCGCGCTGCGCTCGCCGGGCCCGCGGGGCCCGGTCGCTGCCGCTCAGACGGGCGCGGCGCCGCGGCCCCAGGGCGCTGGGATCAGACTCCCCGGTCCGGGTGGCCTCGCGCCCGCCTGAGCGGGTGCCGTCCATCTCCCAGCCGCCCAAGGACAGCACGATGATGCCCCCCGCCGCGGCGACGATGGCGATGTCGGCGACATTGCCCACGAAGTACCCGGCGTAGTCGATGAAATCGATGACGTGGCCCTGCAGGATCCCCGGGGAGCGCACGAGGCGGTCGACGAGGTTGCCCAGGGCCCCGCCCAGCACCAGCCCCAGGGCCACCGCCCAGGACCGGGAGGCCAGGCGCCGCGAGGCCCGCATGACCACCACCGAGACGACGATCGCGATCAGAGAGAAGACCCAGGTCTGCCCCGAGGCGATGGAGAAGGCGGCACCAGGGTTGCGCACGAGGGTCAGGCCCAGGAGCCTGCCCAGCAGCGCCACCCTCTGGCCCGCCTCCAGGGAGCTCAGGGCCCAGGCCTTGGTGGCCTGGTCGAGGACCGCCACGATGAGGGCCACGGCCCACAGCAGCGCCAGCGGCCGCCGGGAGGCCGCACCGCCGGCGGGGCGGGACTGGTGGGGCTCGGCGGGGGAGCCACTGGACGGCGGCGCCACCGGCAGCGCCTCGTCCCGCATGGTCCCGGCGGACCTGGGCTGCCGGGCGGGGCCGCCGGCCTCGGATTCGGGATGTTCGTGCATGGGTTCTTCTCCGGACGGAGGTCCTGTTGTAGTCCTGGTGCGAGAGCGGGATGACAGCGGCGCGCCCGTGACGACGAGGGCGGCGCCCGGTTGGGGCGCCGCCCTCGGAGGCACGGTGTGGGGCTCGGGGCCGTGGCGGCAGCTCCTCCTGCCGCAGGGCACCGCTGTGCTACAGGCCCGCAGTGGCGTTCTCGCTGCCGTCCTCCACGTTGGTCAGGAGGTTCTGCAGGTAGCTCTTGAGGCGGGTGCGGTAGTCGGACTCGAAGCGGCGCAGCTCGTCGATCTTGTGCTCCAGGCCGGAGCGCTCCTTCTCGAGCTGGGCCAGAGTGCGGTTGCGCTGGTCCTCGGCCTCGCGGACGATCTGCTCACCGGTGGAGCGGGCCTCGGTGACGATCCGCTCGCCCTCGGCCTTGCCGTTGGCCACGTGCTCGTCGTGGAGGCGCTGGGCCAGCTCGAGCATGCCGGAGGCGGCCGCGGGGCCCTGGGCCCCGTCCCCGCCCGCCAGGGAGGGCACGGCCATGGCCGGCTCGGCGGGAGCCGCGACGGGGGAGACCGGCGCCGCGGCGGGCATCGCGCCGCCCTCGCCGAGCTCGGAGATACGACGGTTGGCGGCCTCCAACTTGGCCTTGAGGTCAGCGTTCTCAGCCTCCAGCTGGCGCATGGCCTCGACCACCTCGTCGAGGAACTCGTCGACCTCGTCCTGCTCGTAGCCCTCGCGGAACTTGGTCGCCTGGAACTTCTTGTTGAGGACGTCGTCTGCTGTCAGCAGCGTCATGGTCGTCACCTCGGTGTCGTTACGGAAAAGGTCACGAGCACCGGGCTCCCGGTCACTCATGCGGACAGAGTACCTGAACTCGAGGTCCAGGCCACATCAAGCGCGGTATCTCACGTTGATATGAGGACAGCACACTAGCGGCTCGACGCCGCCCCCGTCATCAGAACAGGAGTGCGAGCAGGCGCTGAACGATCATGATCCCCAGGATGAGGACCAGGAAACTCAGGTCGATCCCGAGTCCGCCCATACGCACCATGGGCACCGCCCTGCGGATCCACTTCAGGGGCGGATCGGTCAGGGCGTAGATGAGATTCGCCACGACCAGGACGGCGCCGGTGGGCCGCCACTGGCGGGCGAAGAGCTGGACCCAGTCCAGCACCACCCTGATGAGGAGCACGAGGACGTACAGGCTCAGGATGCTGGACAGGATCCGGGCGAGGAGGGCAAGGAGGCTCACGGGGCGGGGCTCAGCTCTGGTTGAAGAAGCGGCCCCGCAGCTCGGCGGCCTCGCCCCCGTCGATCTCCACGCTGACGGGGGTCAGCAGGAAGACTCGCGGCGTGACGCGCTC
Organism: Actinomyces bowdenii; assembly: GCF_017592395.1. Lineage (GTDB taxonomy): Bacteria > Actinomycetota > Actinomycetes > Actinomycetales > Actinomycetaceae > Actinomyces > Actinomyces bowdenii. The sequence continues at coordinate 49,557 of NZ_JAGFOU010000007.1, read as the reverse complement.
GATGGCCCCGTGCAGGCCGAAGACCAGCCCCGCGGAGAAGTCCACCATGCGGCGGGCATCGGACTCGCTCATCCCGGTGAGGTTGACGATGACGGGCACCCCGTCGCGGAAGGCCTCGCCGATGATGCGGGCCTCGTTGTACGTCGAGGGGTGCACCGTGACGATGCGGCGCAGGTCGGGGGCGGCCTGCGCCTCGGGCTCGGGGCTGGCGTAGTCGTGGAAGTCGTTGTCGACGAACTCCTCGGCCTCCGGCGCGGCGTAGCCGGCGTCGGCCTGCTCGTACTCGTCCTCGTAGGTCTCCTCCGCCGGCTCGGAGTAGCCGAGGAAGTTGCTCATACTGCGCAGCGCGCCCATGATTCGCTCCTTGTTCCGTCCGGTCCCCTGCGTTCCGGATGTGTGCCGACGGTATCGGCCTGCGACAACCGCGCGCAGGACCTCTTCCCGGCGTGTCACCCTCCCCCAGGTTCCAGAAAGGTCACGTCCAGGTTGCTTTCATTTCTTGGCCCTTGGGCCTCATCGCCCCATTCCCGGCCGCCGCCGCCGGCATTGCCCCGCGCATTTCTCCCGCCCTGGCCGGCCGCGCCCGGGCCGTCCCGGCGCGCGCCGAGTGGCCGGGCTATCGCGCGGGAAGGGCCACGGCGGCATGCCGCCCGGTGATCCCATCGCGCCGATAGGAGAAGAAACGCGGGTCCTCCATCGTGCACCAGCCGCCCGACTGGACATGCGCCACCCCGGCGCGCTCGAGCTGGGCCAGGACGCCTGCGGCCACGTCGAGCCCCGGTGCGCCCCATCGCGTCTGTGAGGCACACGCGGGTTCGCGCTGCGCGGACTCGTGGAGCATCTGCTCGGGCACCTCGTAGCAGGAGCCGCAGATGCTCGGGCCGACGGCGGCCCACAGGTCCTCGGGCCGCGCTCCAGCCCTGACCATGGCCCCGATCGCGGCGGTCACGACGCCGTCGAGCATGCCCCGGCGCCCCGCATGCACACCGCACACGATCGCGCCGTCACCGGAGGCCAGCAGCAGGGGGACGCAGTCGGCGGCCATGACGCAGACCCCCGCCGGCGCCCCGGGGGCGGCTCGCAGGAGCAGGGCATCGGCCGTGGGGGTCGCATCCGCGACCGCCTGCGCCACCACGGCGGAGTGGACCTGGTTCATCCAGGCCAGGTGGCGGTCCGGCCCCAGTCCCAGGGCCCCCTCCAGCCCGCGGCGGTGGGCCTGGACCCGTGCCGGGTCATCGCCCACGTGGTCGGCCAGGTTCCACCCCGCGTAGGGGCCGGGCCGGTCCGCACCCGCGCTGGGAGGCGCCTGGGCCCCGGCCCCGCGGGTGGTGAACCACCCGTGGGCGCCGGGGCCCAGATCGGCCTCCAGGAGGTCTGCGCCTCCGCGGCTGAGGCTCACCGCCCGCCTCAGCGCAGGAAGTCGGGCAGGTCGATCCCGTCGTCCTCGGCGTCCACGCCGATGACCTGGGGCACCTCGAAGCCCGTGCCCGTGGGGGCGCTGTGCGCGCTGTGGATGCCGTAGGTGCCGCCGAGGGCGGCCGGCTCCTCGGCGTGGGCGGGCACCTCGCCGGTGAGGGCCTCGGCGGCCGAGACCTCCGACAGGCGGGCGGGCTCGGGACGGGTGACCGGGTTCTCGGCCGCGTGGGCACCGCGGGAGGGGGCGCTGGCCGGGGGCAGGTCCTCCACGGTGGAGGGCACCGGGGGCACGCGGGTGTGGCGGGCCGCGGGCTGGCGGGCGCTGACCGGCTCGGCGTCGAAGCCCGCGGCGATGACGGTCACGCGGACCTCGTCGCCCAGGGCCCCGTCCACAACATTGCCGACGATGATGTTGGCCTCGGGGTGGACCGCCTCGCGCACGAGGTTGGCGGCCTCGTTCATCTCGAACAGGCCCAGGTCGGAGCCGCCCTGGAAGAAGAGCAGCACGCCGTGGGCGCCGTCGATGGAGGTCTCCAGCAGCGGGGAGGCGATGGCCTCCTCGGTGGCGGCGATGGCCCGGCCATCGCCGGTGGCCGAGCCGATGCCCATGAGGGCGCTGCCGGCGCCCTGCATGACGGACTTGACATCGTTGAAGTCGACGTTGATGAGGCCCGGGGTGGTGATGAGCTCGGTGATGCCCTGCACGCCCTGGAGGAGCACCTGGTCGGCCTGCTTGAAGGCGTCGACCACGGAGATGTTCTTGTCGGCGATCTGGAGGAGTCGGTCGTTGGGGATGACGATGAGGGTGTCGACCTCCTCCCGGAGCGCCTGGACGCCGTCCTCGGCCTGCGCCGAGCGGCGCCGCCCCTCGAAGGAGAAGGGGCGGGTGACCACGCCGATGGTCAGGGCGCCGATGGCCTTGGCCAGGCGCGCCACGACGGGGGCCGCGCCGGTTCCGGTGCCGCCGCCCTCACCGGCGGTGACGAAGACCATGTCGGAGCCCTCCAGGGCCTCGCTGATCTCCTCCTCGTGGTCCTCGGCGGCCTTGCGGCCGATGGCCGGGTCCGCGCCCGCGCCCAGCCCGCGGGTCAGATCGCGGCCGACGTCGAGCTTGACGTCCGCATCGGACATGAGCAGGGCCTGGGCGTCGGTGTTCACGGCGATGAACTCCACGCCCCGCAGATCGGCCTCGATCATCCGGTTGACGGCGTTGACGCCGCCGCCGCCGACGCCGACGACCTTGATCTCCGCCTGGTAGTGCTGTGTGTCATCCACAGCCATGCTCTCCGCCACTGGCGTCCCCTCCGCGAGTTCGTCATGAGTCCCTGGGGACTCCCCTCAACCCTCAACCTCAAGTTGAGGTTCATACTTATGTCATTCTCCGAACGACAAGGTCAACGCTATGAGACGCACCGGCCTCGCCTGCGCATTGACACTCCGGCGTGTTCGCCCGTGACGGGCCCGCCCGTGAGCCCCACGCCCACCGGTCACGATGGCTGCTCAGCCGGCTCAGCCGGCCCGGTCGGCTCGGCCGGCCCCGGGTCGTCCTGGGGCCGCCCGTCCTGCGGCGGCGCCTCGGGATCCGGCCGGTCCGGTGGCGCGCCGGGCTCGGCAGCGGCCGAGCCGGCATCGGTGGGCCCGGAGCCGGGCGCCTGCTCCGGGGAGGCCGGCTGCGCGCCGTCGCCCGGGCTCGGGGCCGCCGGGCTCTGGGCTGCGGGGGTCTGGGACGTCGTGGGCGATTTGGAGGACACGTCGTAGACCGCGGCGGGCGCCTGGAGCAGGACGGCCAGGACCCTGGACTTGCGCGCATTGTCCTTGCTCTCCCCCCACACCACGGTGGCGCCGTCGCTCAGGGTGAGGGTCACCTGCCCGGTGGTGGTGGCCGAGCCGCTGACCACGCGGGCCAGCACCTGGGGGTCCAGGGCCCCGGCCACCTCGGCGACGGCGGAGACCTGCGCGGCGCTGAGCCCACCACCGGTGCCGGCCCCGCCGGGGCCCTGGCCCTCAGCCACGATGGTCACCAGGCCCTGGGGGGCCTCGGGGGCGACCTCCAGGACCACGGCCTGGTCGTCGAGGACCTCCACGCCCGCATCGGTGTGGCGGGCGGCCACCGGCGCCCTCATCCTCAGCTCGACGCTCAGCCCGTGGGGCCAGGACCTCGTGACCTCGGCCGAGCGGACCCGCACCAGGCCCTCCCCCACCCTCTCGGAGAGCTCGGCCATGTCCAGGCGCAGCAGGGAGCGCCCCTCGTAGGGGGCCAGGATCTCGCGGACCTGGCCGTCCTGGACGGTGCCATCCGATCCGCTGACCGCGATGGCAGGGGCGCGCAGCGCGAGCAGGGGCGAGAGCAGCAGTCCCCAGCCCAGCGCCAGGACCAGGACCACCACCAGCAGTGCGCCCAGCACCCACCGCATCCGCAGCCTCATGAGGGCCCGACGGCGCTCGGCCAGCCGGTCCGCCAGGCCCGTGGAGACCACGCGGTCGGCCCGGCCCTCGCGGCGCAGCTCGATGGCGGGCCGGCGGCTGAAGACGGTCAGCTCCGAGGAGTGCTCACCGCGGTCCTGGGACCGCTCCTCGTGCTCCTGGCCCTTGCCCGGACCCGTCGCGGGATCGGAGGCGCTGGCACCTGCGCGGCCGGCGGATGCGGCGCCGCGGCCCGCTAAGGGCGGTGCCGCGGTGCGGCGGGGCCGCCCTCCGCGCGTCGGCGCACCGGTCCCCTTGGCTGGCCGAGCGCCCGCCCCTCGCCGGCGCCCACCGGTGGAGGCGGGCGGCACGCTGGGGGGCAGCGAGTCCTCCTGCGGCGGGTCGTGCTGGGGCCGGGGGGCCCGGGGCTTCCTCATCGGTCCTGCTGCTCCCCGCTCCCGGCGCCCGGGCCGGCGGCGCGGGGCCCGTCCTGGGGCTCACCGCCCGCCTCGCCCCGGCCCAGGCGCTGGAGGACCTCGGCGCCCAGCTCGGTGACATCCCCGGCGCCCACGGTGAGCACGAGGTCCCCGGGGCGGGCCAGATCGGCGATGGTGCGGGCGGCCTCGAGTCGCTGGGGCACGAAGCGCGCCCGCTCCCCGCTCATGCGCCCGGTGATGGTCCGCCCGGTGATCCCGGGGAAGTCGGCCTGGGCCTCGCGGGCCGGGTAGATGTCGGTGACCACGACCGCCTCGGCCCGCTCCAGGGCCCGGGCGAAACGATCGGCGAAGGCCCGGGTGCGCGAGAACAGGTGGGGCTGGAAGAGCACGAGGATCCTGCCGCCGCGGCCCTGGGCGACCTGGCGGGCCGAGGCCAGCAGCGCCTCGATCTCGGTGGGGTGGTGGGCGTAGTCGTCGATGACGAGCACGCCGTCGGCCTCGCCCCGCGGCTCGAAGCGGCGCCCGGTGCCGCCGAAGGCTCCCAGGGCGCGCGCCATCGCCCCGGGCTCGACGCCCAGCTCGATGCCGGCCGCCCAGGCCCCGGCCGCGTCCAGGGCCACGTGGTCGGCCGGGACCGCCAGCTCCAGTGGCGCCTGGGCGACCTGCTGGGGCCCGCCCCGCGGGTCCCATCTGCTCAGGGTCAGCACGGCCCGGGTCGAGGCGGCGGCGCGCTGGAGGATCTCCAGGTGGACGTGCCCCTCCCCCACCGCCGTGCCCCCGGGCAGGTCCTGGGGGCGGTGGAAGGAGAAGGTGACCACCCGCAGGCCGTCCTGGGCGGCGCGCCGGGCCAGTCGCAGCGAGCCCGGGTCCTGGGCGCAGGACACGAGCAGTCCGCCGGGCCTCAGCCGGTGGGCGAAATCGACGAAGGCCTGCTCGAAGGCCTCGGTGGTGCCGTAGTTGTCGAGGTGGTCGGGCTCGACATTGGTGACGATCTCGACGCGGGGGCTGTAGTTGAGGAAGGAGCGGTCGGACTCGTCGGCCTCGGCCACGAAGGCGCTGCCCGAGCCCAGGTGCGCCCCCGTGCCCAGGGCGCGCACCGTGCCGCCGATGGCGAAGGAGGGGTCCTGCCCGGCGGCCCTGAGGGCCTGGGCGAGCATGCCCGAGGTGGTGGTCTTGCCGTGGGCGCCCGCCACCGCGACGAAGTCGAGGCCCTGGGCCGCCAGGGCCAGGGCCTGGGAGCGGTGGATGACCTCCTGGCCCCGCTGGCGGGCCGTGGCCAGCTCGGGGTTGTCCTGCCTGATCGCGGTGGAGACCACGACGGTGGCCTCGGGCGGCACCTGGTGGGCCGCGTGCCCCCGGTGGACCCGGAGGCCGAGGCCGGCCAGGCGCTCGAAGGCGGGCCCCCCCAGGGCGTCGGAGCCCGAGACCCGGGCGCCGCGGGCCGCCAGCAGCTGGGCGACCACGCTCATCCCGGCCCCTCCCGCACCGATGAGGTGGAAGGCACGGCCCTCCAGCCCCCGGACCGGCTCGGCGCCGCCAGGGCCCGGTGCTGGGGGGACCGGTGCGCCGCCCTGCGCGCTGTGCGGCGTGGGGGCCTGCGGGTGGTCGGGGGTGGGGCTCATCTGCGCTCCTGTGGCCGGTCCTGCGGGATGTGCGGTGCTCATGGCTCAGCCCTCCTGGTCCCGGCCGGGCTGCCGGCCGGCGCACTGGCGGATGAGGGCGCCCAGGCGAGCGGCGGCGTCCTGCACGCCCGTGGCCGCGGCGGCCCGGGCCATGGCCTGCTGCTGCTGGGCATCAGTGATGAGGGCGGTGAAGTCCAGGACGTCGCCGCCCTCCAGCTCGGCGTCCAGCACCATGCGCCCGCCGCCGGCGGCGAGGACATCAGCGGCATTGAGGCGCTGCTCCCCATTGCCGATGGGCAGGGGGACGTACAGGGCGGGCAGGCCCAGGGCGGTTAGCTCGGCCACGGTCCCCGCCCCGGAGCGGCACAGCACGCCATCGGCGCAGGCGTAGGCCTGCTCCATGGCCGTGAGGTAGTCCAGGACGTGGTAGCGCTCGGCCAGGTCCGCCGGCGCCCCGGCCTCGATGGCCGCGCGCAGCGCCGCGCGCACGGGGGCGTCCTTGTCCCGGCCGGTGAGGTGGAGGACCTGGAGCCCGGCGGGCAGTCGGTCGAGCACCGATCCCAGGACCTCGTTGAGGCGCTGGGCCCCCAGGGATCCGCCGGTGACCAGGAGGGTGGGCCGCTCGGGGTCCAGCCCCAGGGCGGCGGCCCCCTCCTGCCGGGCGCGCTGGGCTCCGGACGGGGTGGAGCGGGCCCGGACCAGGGCCGCGATGTCGGGGCGCAGGGGCAGGCCGGTGACCTCGGTGCGGCCCTTGGAGGCGGTCAGACGGGTGGAGGGGAAGGTCAGGGCCACCGCCTTGGCCCAGGAGGCGCCCAGGCGGTTGGCCAGCCCCGGGCGGGCGTTCTGCTCGTGGATGACCACGGGCACGCCGGCCTTGCGGGCGGCCAGGTAGGCGGGTGTCGAGACATAGCCGCCGAAGCCGACGACGACGTCGGCCCCCACCGCCTCGATGGCCTCGGTGGCCGCGCTGATGGCCCTGCCCAGGCGCTGGGGCAGGCGCAGCAGGTCGCCGCTGGGGCGGCGGGGCAGCGGCACGCGCGGGACGTGGGCCAGCCTGTAGCCGGCCTCGGGCACCAGGCGCTGCTCCAGGCCCTCGGCTGTTCCCAGCACGAGGATCCGCGTGCCCGGGTCCCCGCCCGCATCGGGGTCCTGCAGGATCGCGGCGGTGGCCAGCAGGGGGTTGATGTGGCCGGCGGTCCCGCCACCGGCCAGGAGCACGCGCAGCGGTGCTTGGGCGGCCCGGCCCGCATCGCCACCACCAGCACTGCCAGCACTGCCAGCACTGCCAGTGCTGGCAGCGGTGCTCGGAGGGGCCTCGGGGGCGGCCGGCTGCTGCCCGGTGGGCTCCGCCCGCCCCCGGCCGTGGGCGGCCTCGTCGTTGTCGGGGCCCGCTGGCGCGAGGCCGCCCGGGGCGGCGGGGTGGTCGGGGGTCTCAGGCACGGTTCCTCCTCGGGACGATGACCGCCAGGGTGCGGCGCAGGGCGCCGGGGCTGGAGGTCAGCGCCTCCTGGGCCCCCGGCTCGTGGCGTGCGAAGGCCAGCAGGACGCCCACGGCCAGCAGCACGGAGACCAGGGCGGTGCCACCGCGGCTGATCAGGGGCAGGGGCACGCCCAGGACGGGCAGGATCCCGGTGACCACCATCATGTTGATGAGGGCCTGGCCCACGATCCAGGCGCCGATGGCAGAGGTGGTGGCGATGATGTGGGTCTGGGTGTGGCGGCGCATGAGGCGCAGGCAGCAGGTGCCGATGGCGGCGAACAGGGCGATGACCACCAGGGCGCCGACGAGGCCGAACTCCTCGCCCAGGACGGCGAAGATGTAGTCGGAGTCGGCCTGGGTGAGGTAGCCCCACTTCTGGCGCGAGGAGCCGGGGCCCACTCCGAACCAGCCCCCGGTGCCCAGGGCCCAGCGCGCGTGCATGGGCTGGTAGCCCACTCCCGTGGGATCGGCTCCCTCGGGGTGGAGCCAGGCGATGATGCGGGCGCGCCGGTTGGACGAGAGCATGGAGGCGCCCAGGAAGCCCAGGACGCCCAGGACGCCCAGGGCCGCGAACCAGCCGGGGCGCAGGCCGCCCACCCACAGCGCCCCGGCCACGATGAGCACCAGGATGATGACCGTGCCCAGATCCTGGCCCGCCAGGACGGTGACGATGGCCAGGCACACCGCGATCCAGCCCGCGGTGCAGGCGCCGCCCCGGCGCCCCTGGGCGTACCAGGTGATGAGGGTGCCCAGGACCAGGACCAGGGCCAGCTTGATGAACTCCGAGGGCTGGGCGGTGCCGATGCCCGGGATGAGGATCCAGTTGCGGTTGCCGTAGACATTGACCCCGATGGGGGTGAAGACGAGCGCCTGGAGGGCCAGGCCGGCCGCCAGCAGCACCCAGGCCATGCGGGGGAACCACTGCAGGGGCATGCGCGAGACGCCCAGCATCCCCAGCACACCCACGACGGCGAAGCCGAGGTACTTGGCGAAGTCGGTGAAGGCGTTACCGCCGGTGGCCGCCACGACGACGGACTGGACCGAGAAGACCATGATGAGCCCCAGGGTCAGCAGCAGCAGGGTGGACAGGAGCAGCACGTAGTAGGTCAGGGTGGCCGGCTCGGTGCTGCGGCGCGCGCGCTCGGCCCGGTCGTCCAGGGCCTCGTCCTGGCGGTGGGCCAGGTGGGGCAGGCGCCATCGCGGCCGGCGCCTGGTCCCCCCGTCCTCCGCCCCGCGCGCCTCCCGGCGCATGGCCGCCGGCGCGCTCACGCCTGCTGCCCTCCACCGGCCTCGGGGGCCTGCGGTGCCGCCCGACCCGCACCGGCCCCGGCGGCGTCGGCCCGTTGGGCGGCGGCGCGGGCGGCCTCGGCGAACAGGTCGCCGCGCTGGGCGTAGGAGGAGAACTGGTCCCAGGAGGCGCAGGCCGGGGCCAGCAGCACGGTGTCGCCGGGGCGGGCCATGTCGGCCGCGGCCCGCACGGCGGCCTCCATGAGCGCCCGGGGGGCGGCGTCGGCGATGGTGGTCACGGGCAGGCCGGGGGCCCCGGCGCCCAGCGCTTCCAGGACCCCGCTCTGGTCCTTGCCGATGACGACGGCGCCGCGCAGGCGGGAGCGCACGGCCACGACGAGCTCGTGGAGGCTGGCGCCCTTGGTGTCCCCGCCCACGATCCACACCCCGCGGCCCTCGGGCAGGGCGCTGAGGGCCGCCTGGGCGGCATGGGGGTTGGTGGCCTTGGAGTCGTTGACCCAGGTCACTCCCCCGCCCTGGGCGGCGGTGGCGCTGCGGTGGGCGCCCGGGGTGAAGGCGCGCAGCCCCTCGGCCACGGCCTGGGCGGGGGCCCCGGCCGCCCGGGCCAGGGCCGCGGCCGCCAGGGCATCGGCCACCAGGTGCGCGGGCAGGCCCTCGGCCCGGCCCCCGGGGGCCAGGTGGGCCAGGTCGGCGGTGGTGGCCAGCTCGACGCCGTGGTCGGCGCGCCGGTCGTGGAAGGCCCGGTCCACCAGGAGGTCCTCGACCATGCCCACCTGGCCCAGGCCGGGCGCCCCCAGGGTGAAGCCGACGGCGCGGCAGCCCTCGACCACATCGGCGTCGCGGACCATCCGCTCGGTGGCCGCATCGGCGGTGCTGTAGACCGCGGCGCGGCGCGTGCCCCGGTAGATGCGCGCCTTGTCGGCGGCGTAGGCCTCCATGCCGCCATGCCAGTCGAGGTGGTCGGCGGCCAGGTTGAGGCAGGCCGAGGCCAGGGGCGAGAGGCTGCGGGTGGTGTGCAGCTGGAAGCTGGACAGCTCCACGGCCAGGGCCTGGGCGCCCCCGGCCAGGACGGCCTCGATGACGGGGGTGCCGATATTGCCCACGGCCGGGGCGCGCAGGCCCGCGGCCTGCAGGATCTGCGAGAGCATGGTCACCGTGGTGGTCTTGCCGTCGGTGCCGGTGAGGGTCAGCCAGGGCACCTGGTGGGATGAGGAGTCCCCCTGGAGCCTCCAGGCGAGCTCGACCTCGCTCCAGGTCTCCAGGCCCAGTCCGGCGGCGCGGGTGAGGACCGGGCCGGTGGCGGGCACGCCCGGTGAGACGATGAGCAGTCCCAGGTCCGCCTCCTCCACCGCCCCGGCGATCTCCTCGGCGGAGCCGGCGGCGGCCCCGGCCACGGGCAGGGCCAGCTCATCGAGGCTGGCCGCCCGGGTGTCGAAGGCGTGGACCTGGGCGCCCAGGGTGTGCAGCGCCTCGATGACGGCCCGGCCGGTGCGCCCCAGTCCGACGACGCCGACCCTGGCGCCCCGGAGCCGGTCGGCCAGGCCGGGGCGGGCCGGGGCGGCGGGGCCCATGCCGGGCGCCGGCTCCACGTTGCTGCTCACGGTTGCGGCTCACACTCCTGGTCGGGGACGGTTGCGTCCCGTGCTGTTCCAATGCTGATCCACTGCCATCAGTGGGCGCGTGCGCCCGGGCCGCCTGGCCCCGCCGGGGCCTCAGGCCAGGAGGTACTCGGCGTAGAACAGGCCCAGGCCCGCGATGACGCACAGGCCGGCGATGATCCAGAAGCGGATCACCACGTTGACCTCGCTCCATCCTCCCAGTTCGAAGTGGTGATGGAGGGGAGCCATGCGGAAGACACGCCTACCTGTGATCTTGAACGAGCCGATCTGGATGACGTCGCTGAGGACCTCGGCCAGGAACAGCCCGCCCAGGATGACGGCGAGGAACTCCGTGCGCGTGAGGATCGACAGGCCCGCCAGGGCGCCGCCCAGGGCCAGGGAGCCGGTGTCGCCCATGAAGATCTTGGCCGGGGAGGCGTTCCACCACAGGAAGCCGAAGCAGGCCCCCATGAGTGCGACCGAGATCATCGCCAGGTCCCGGGGATCGCGCACCTGGTAGCAGGTGGTGGCCACCACCTCGGAGTGGCCGTAGAGGCAGGACTGGTTGATCTGCCAGACCCCGATGAGCGTGTAGGCGCCGAAGACCATGGCGGAGGCCCCGGCGGCCAGGCCGTCCAGGCCGTCGGTGAGGTTGACGGCGTTGGACCAGGCGGTGATGAGGAAGTTGGCCCAGATGATGAACAGGACCAGCCCCACCGCCGCCCCGGCGAAGGCCAGGTCGATGCTGGAATCCCGGGCGAAGGACAGGCGGGTGGAGGCCGGGGTCAGTCCGTTGCGGTCGGCGTGGCTCAGCGCCAGGACGGAGAAGAGGATGCCGATGAAGGCCTGTCCGGCCATCTTCTGCCAGGCGCGCAGCCCCAGGGACCGCTGCTTGGAGATCTTGGAGAAGTCATCCAGGAACCCGATGAGGGCCAGTCCCACCACCAGGAGGAGCAGGAGGATCCCCGAGGCGCCCGGGGTGCGCTGCTGGCTGAGGTTGGCCACCGCATAGCCCAGGACCGTGGAGCCGATGATGACCACGCCGCCCATGGTGGGCGTGCCGCGCTTGGTGAAGTGGCCCTGGGGGCCGTCCTGGCGGATGAACTGCCCGTACTCCTTGACCTGGAGGTAGCGGATGAGCAGGGGCGTGCCCAGGAGCGTGCCGACGAGTCCGATCACGCCGGAGATGAGGATGGCAGTCATCGGGGGCGAGCCTCCTTGAGGTGGTCGGCCAGCCGCCAGGCGCCTGAGCCGTTGGATCCCTTGACCAGGACGGCGTCGCCGTCCTGGAGCAGCGTACCGATCTGATCGATGGCGGTGGCGGCGTCGGGGAAGCCGAGCGTCGGCGTCCCCAGGGCGCCGGCGGCCTGGAGGGCCGGCTCGGTGCCCCCGCCGATGCCGATGAGCAGGGCGGCCCCCGCCTGGTGGGCGAGCTCGCCGGTGCGCCGATGGTCGGCCTGCGAGCTGTCCCCCAGCTCCAGCATCTCCGAGACGATGACGACGCGCCGCCGGTGCGCCGCCAGGTCGGGCAGGGCGGCCAGGGCGGCGGTCATGGAGTCGATATTGGCGTTGTAGGAGTCGTCGATGAGGAGCAGGTCCCCGCCCAGGGCCTGGATGTCCATGCGGTGGGGGCTCTCGATGCCCACCTGCCCGAGCTCATCGGCGATGAGGCCTGCGGGCACGCCCGCGGCCAGCGCCAGCCCGGCGGCGGCCAGGGCGTTGGAGACATTGTGCTCCCCGGCCACGGCCAGGGTGACGCGGCGGGTGCCCTCCAGGCCGGGAAGGGTCAGGTCGAAGGAGGCGCGGGCGCCCTGGCCGAGCTCGACCCCCTGGGCCCGGATGTCGGCCGGGCCCAGGCGGGAGAAGGTGAGCACGGCTCCCGGGGCGCGATCGGCCAGGGCCGCGGTGCGCGGGTCGTCGGCGTTGAGCAGGGCGGTGCCGTGGGGCCCCAGCCCGTCGAGGATCTCGGCCTTGGCCTGGGCGACGCCCTCGATGGAGCCGAATCCGCCCATGTGGGCATGGCCGATCATGAGGACGGCGGCGGCGTCCAGGGGGGCGATGCCGGTGAGGTAGGCGATGTGGCCGGGGCCGGAGGCGCCCATCTCCAGGACCAGGTAGCGGGTGGACTCATCGGCCTCCAGGACGGTCAGTGGCAGGCCGATCTCGTTGTTGAAGCTGGCGCGGGGCGCCACGGTGGGGCCGGCCGCCGCCAGGAGCTGGCGGGTGAGGTCCTTGGTGGTGGTCTTGCCCACCGAGCCGGTCATGGCCACCACGCTCAGGTCGCTGCCCCGGTCCCTGGCGGCGGCCCGCAGATGGGCCAGGTGGGTGCGCGCCAGCGCCCCCAGGGCCTCGACGGTGTCACTGACCAGGATCAGGCCCAGGGGCGGCTCGGACCCGCCCCGCGGGCCCGCCTCCTGGCCCCCCAGCCCCTGACGGGCGGCATCGAGATCGCTGACCAGTGCGCCCACGGCGCCCCGGGCGGCGGCGGAGGCCAGGTGGGCGTGCCCGTCGGTGCGCTCCCCGGCCACGGCCACGAAGAGGGAGCCCGGGGCGGCCTGGCGCGAGTCGGTGACGATGGGGCCCTCCAGGGGCGCGTCAGGGCCGATGAGGGTGCCGCCGATGGCCCGGGCGGCCTGGCCGAGGGTGCGGATCATGCCCGCCCCCACTTCGCCTCGACGGCCTGGGCCATGACGGGGGCGTCGTTGTAGCGGATGAACTCCCCGGCGGCCTCCAGGAAGGGCTCGTGGCCCTTGCCGGTGACGATGACGGTGTCCTGGGGGCCGCACAGCTCCACGCCGCGGCGCACGGCGTCGCCCCGCCAGGTGGTGATCTCCTCGACGTCCTCCATCGAGGGGCGCACCTGGCGCACCCCCTCCAGGATGGCGTCGCGGATGAGCTGGGGGTCCTCGCTGCGGGGGTTCTCGTCGGTGACCACCAGGACGTCGGCCAGCCTGGCGCAGACCTGGCCCAGCATGGGCCGCTTGCCCTGGTCGCGGTCCCCGTCGGAGCCGAAGACGACGATGAGGCGGCCGGGGGTGATGGGCCGCACCGCCTGGAGGGCCAGCTCCATGGCGTCGGGGGTGTGGGCGAAGTCCACGATGCACAGCCCGCGGCCGTCCTCGCGGTTGCTGATGCGCTGCATGCGCCCGGGGATGTTGTGGGCCCCGGCCAGGGCGGCCACGGCGGTGTCGGCCGGGACGCCGGCGCGGATGGCCATCACCAGGGCCAGGGCGGCGTTCTGGACGTTGACCAGGCCGGGCAAGGGGCAGGAGGCGGCCAGCTCCTCGCCGTCGGGCCCGTGGAGGGTGAAGGTGGTGGCGGCGGCCTCCAGGGAGACCTCGGCGTCGCCGACCCACCAGTCGGCGGGGGCCGAGCCGGGGTAGGCGCGCAGGCGCTCGACGGGGATGGCGCTGGTGGCCGCCAGGCGCTGGCCCCATGGGTCATCGACGCAGACCACGCCGCGGCGGGCGTGGGCGGGGGTGAACAGGCCCGCCTTGGCCTCCAGGTACTCCTCCATGGTGTGGTGGAAGTCGAGGTGATCGCGCTGGAGGTTGGTGAAGCCCGCCACGTCGATCTCGGTGGCGTCCAGGCGGTGCAGGACGATGGCGTGGCTGGAGGCCTCCAGGGAGGCCGCGCCCACGCCCTCCTCCACGGCCAGGGCCAGCAGGCGCTGGAGGACGGGGGCCTCCACGGTGGTGCGGGGCGATTCCACGGAGGTGGAGCCCACCCGCAGCTCGACGGTGCCGGCCACCATGGTGGAGCCGGTGTGGGCGCGCAGGATCGCGTCGAGGAAGTAGGAGGTGGTGGTCTTGCCGTTGGTGCCGGTCACCGCCGTGGTGATGAGGCGGCGCGAGGGGTGGTGGTAGACCTCGGCGGCCAGGGGACCGGCGATCCGGCGGGGGTCGGAGCAGGTGAGCACCGCCGCCCCGGCGCAGGTCTGGGCGGCGATGGAGGCGCCCTCGGCATCGGTGACCACTGCCACCGCCCCGGCCTCGACGGCCTGGGCGGCGTAGCGGGCGCCGTGCACGGTGAAGCCGGGCAGGGCCACGAAGACCTCCCCGGGGGCGACGTCGCCGGAGTCCATGCTCACACCGGTGACGGCGATGCCCTCCAGGGCGCTCCGCCCGGTGGAGGGGTGGGGCGTCAGGGAGTGCGCCGCCGCCAGGGTGCTCAGGGCGACAGGAGCATTGTGCTGCGGCCGCAGTGCTGCTGCCGACTGGTAGGCCTGGTTGGTCATGGTTCCTCAATCTATCGCGGGCGCTGACTGTGGATCTCCCACAGAGGGGCCCTGGAGCCGGTTGGGCGCGTGCTGGTGATCACTGTCCATATCGGTACCCCCTCTTCTCGGCGTCGATGACGGCGGGCCGCGGTAGCGCCTGCCGGCCGCCGTCCCGCGCCTCAGAGCCCCTGCTCCTCCTCGGCCTGCCGGGCGGCGGCTGCCGCGATGACCGATGGGTCCGGCGCGATGCCCATGGACTGCATGGCGGCCAGGGCGACCTCCCGGAAGACCGGGGCGGCCACGGTCCCGCCGTAGACGCCGTTGGGGCGGTAGATGATGACCGCGATGGCCAGTGCGGGGGCTCTGGCCGGCAGGAAGCCGACGAAGGAGGCCACGGTGCCGTCCTCGGTGAGGATCTCGGTGGTCCCGGTCTTGCCGGCCACCAGGTAGCCGTCGATGGAGGCGGCCTCAGCGGTGCCGCCCTCCTGGGTGACCCCGATGAGCATCTCGGTCATGGTGGCAGCCGTGGCCTCGGTCACGACCCGCACACCCTCGGGCTGGGCCTGGGGGGTGACTCGGCCCTCGGCGTCGATCCAGGCGTCCACGATGCGGGGGGCCACGCGCACGCCCCTGTTGGCGATGGCCGCCAGGGACTGGACGGCCTGGAGGCTGGTGGTGGCCAGGCCCTGGCCGAACATGGTGGTGTAGCGGGTGCGGTCGTCCCACTGGTCGGGGGTGCTGATGATGCCGGAGGACTCCGCGGGCATCTCGATGCCGGTGGCCTCGCCCCAGCCGAATCTCTCCATGTAGGAGTGGCGCACCTCGTCGGCCAGGGTCTCCCCCACCTGGATGGTCCCCACATTGGAGGACTCGGCCAGGACCTGGGCGGTGGTGAGCACCTGATCCTCATGCTCGTGGGCGTCGTGGAAGGACTGCCCGTTGGCGGTGGTCCAGGTGTAGGGCACGCTCCAGGTGTCCTCGGGGGTGATGGTCCCCTCCTCGATGGCGGTGGCGAAGGTGACGACCTTGCCCACGCTGCCGGGCTCGAAGACCGCCTGGACCGAGCGCGCGGCGCGGTCGTCCTCCGAGGAGGCCGAGGGGTCGGAGGGGTCCACGGAGTCGGAGTCGGCCAGGACGACGATCTTGCCGGTGTCGGGCTCCATGGCCACCACCACGCCCCACAGGGCCCCCTCGGCGGCCACAACCTTGTCGATGGCGCCCTGGGCGATGGACTGCAGGTCGGGGTTGAGGGTGGTGCGCACCGTGGAGCCGGGGACGGCCTCGGTGTCCTCCTGCTCCCCGGTGGGGATGATGACGCCGGTGCGCCCGATCTCCTCACTGCCCCGCCCGTCGGTGCCGGTGAGCAGCTCGTCCTGGGTCAGCTCCAGCCCGGCGGCACCGTGCAGCTGACGGCCCTCGCCCTCGCTGGTGAAGCCCAGGACGTTGCCGGCCACCCTCCCGGCGGGGTAGGTGCGGGTGGTGCGCTGGTCGGGCTCGATGCCCGGGATGCCCAGGGCCTTGATCTTGCGCCAGGTGTCGGGGTTGACCCGCTCGGCGATGATCTCGTAGGTGGAGTCCCCCACCAGGGCCGCCCCCAGCTCCAGGCGGTCCAGGCCCAGGATGGGGGCGAGCTGGGCGGCCGCGGCCGCGGCGCCGTGGCCCACGACGACGTCGGCGGCCTCCCCCGCCTGCTCGGGCCGGTCCTCGGTGCGCTCGTACTGGGCGACCAGGACCTGGTTGACCCCGATGTCGTAGGTCACCGCGGAGGAGGCCAGGACGGTGCCGTCACGGCCGGTGATATCTCCGCGAGGGGCGCGGTTGACCCAGGACACGGTGCGCTCGGCCTTGGCCTTGTCCGCCAGCTCGGGACCGGCGACGACCTGGAGGTAGGCGGTGCGCGCGGCGAGGACGCCGAAGAGCCCGGCACCCCCGAGCCGCAGGACCTGACGACGCGATGGGTTCATGGGCGCCTACCCCGCCTGGGCGGCAGTGCCGTTGGTGAGCCTGTTGCCGTTGAGGTCCACCACTCCGGGAGCGCCGGCCGGGACCATGCCCAGCTCGGCCGCCTTGGCGGCCAGGGTGTCGGGGGCCGAGGCCTCCTGGACCTGGGTGCGCAGGGTCTCCACGTGGTCGTTCATGATGTTGACCTCGACCTGCACCTCCTTCATCCGGTAGGCGGTGGAGGCCATCTGGGCGTTGAGGAGCATGGAGGCCACCAGCGCCCCGGCCAGGATGATGATGTTCATCGCCAGGAAGGGCAGGGTGGAGCGGGCCGGGGCGGCGGCGCGGATGACGCGCAGGTCCGGCCGGGAGGCGGGGGCCTGGCCGCGGGCGCGCGCACCGGCCCCTGCCGCTGCGCCGCTCCAGCTCGTGGCAGTGCGGCGGGCCGCCTCGGGCCGCGCGGCACGGGCAGTGGCAGTAGCGTTCATCGGTGTGCCCCTCCTGGGTTGCGGGTGTGTCGTTGGACTCGTGGTGATCGTGGTGCTCGGCGCGACTGCGGCGGGCGGGGCCCCGGTGCGCGCCCGGTGGGCCGCTCCACTCCCAGCGCGGGGGCCTGGAGGGCGTCGCGGGTGCGCATGGCGGCCCGCAGCCGCACGCTGGCCGAGCGCGGGTTGGAGGCGATCTCGAGGGCGTCGGCCTTGACCGCGCCGTGGGTGAGGAGCTCGAGGTAGGGCCGGTCGGCCTCCGGGACGAGGGGCAGGCCCTCGGGGGCGCGCGAGGCCGCCCCCGCGGCCAGGACCTGCTTGACGATGCGGTCCTCCAGGGAGTGGTAGGACTCCACCACCAGGCGCCCTCCCTCGCGCAGGGCGTCCAGCGCGCAGGGCAGTGCCCGTTGAAGGACGTCGAGCTCGGAATTGACCGCGATGCGCAGGGCCTGGAAGGTGCGCTTGGCCGGGTGCCCCCCGGTGCGCCGGGCCGCGGCCGGCACCGATTCGCGGACCAGCTCGGCCAGCTCGGCGGTGGTGCTCACGGCCCGGCCCGCCTCGCGGCGGCGCACCAGGGCGGCGGCGATCCGCGAGGCGAAGCGCTCCTCGCCGTAGGTGCGCAGGATCCAGGCCAGCTCCTCCTGGGAGGCCTCCTCCAGCAGCTCCTGGGCGGTGCTCCCACCGCCCTGATCCATGCGCATGTCCAGGGGCGCGGGACGCGCGTAGGAGAATCCCCGCCCGGCCTCGTCGAGCTGGAGGGAGGAGACGCCCAGGTCCATGAGGACCGCGTCAACGCCGCCCCGGCCGCCCTCCCGGGCGACCTCATCGATGCGGTCGTAGGTGGTGTGCACGGCACGGAAGCGCGGGCCGAAGCGGGCCAGCCGCTCGGTGGCCAGGGAGATCGCCTGGGCGTCCCGGTCGATGCCGATGACGGTGAGGCGCTCGAAGCGC
This sequence comes from Actinomyces bowdenii, assembly GCF_017592395.1. Taxonomy (GTDB): domain Bacteria; phylum Actinomycetota; class Actinomycetes; order Actinomycetales; family Actinomycetaceae; genus Actinomyces; species Actinomyces bowdenii. The sequence goes on along the minus strand of NZ_JAGFOU010000007.1, from coordinate 31,757 downwards.
TCCAGGGCGGCCTCGGTGTGGCCGCCCATGCCCAGGGTGCCGTCGATCATCACCGGGGCGGGCCCGTCCTGGAGGGCGGGGGCCAGGAGGTCCAGGCAGCGCTCGAGCAGCACGGGGGTGTGACGCTGCGCGGCGGGGACGGTGCCCTGCTCCGGCCCCGGGGCGGTGCCCCGGTCGCCTGCGGTCGCTGTCATGCGCTCCCTCCTTCCTGTGCTGCCTGGGTCGCGCTGGTGATGCCCGGATCCCGCACGGACCGACACTGAACCCGCGAAGGGTTCAGGGAGGGCCGAGGGGGTGGGGCGGCGTCGGGGATCCGCACCGCCAGGACTCCTCCCGTGGTTCCGGCGCCGGGGAAGAGGCGCCGGACTCGGCATCGGGCGGAGACCTCACGAGGCGGGTCACCGACAGCGTGCTGTCTCGGTTGTGTCTCAGAAGAAGCCGGGGATGATCTCCTCGGCGGTCTCGGCGAAGACCTGCTCCTGAGCGGTCAGGTAGTCGCTCCATGCGGTGGCGTCCCAGATCTCCACACGGGCGCCGGCGCCGATGACCGCGAGGTCGCGAGTCAGGCCGGCGTAGGCCCTCAGCGGAGCGGGCAGCGTGATGCGGCCCTGCTTGTCCGGGATCTGCGAGTCGGCTCCCGAGAGCATGACGCGGATGTAGTCGCGCGCCTGCTTCTGCGCCAGGGGCGCCTCACGCAGCTGGGCGTACATGCGCTCGAACTCGGCGGTGGTGAAGGCGTACAGGCAGCGCTCCTGACCACGGGTCAGGACGATTCCGCCTGCCAGCTCCTCACGGAACTTGGCCGGGAGGATGAGACGGCCTTTCTCATCCAGCTTCGGGGCATGGGTGCCCAGGAACATCGGGCACCTCCTTCCCCTCGGCTACCCGTGCGCCCCACCTTACTCCACTTTCCTCCCCTTTCTCCCTAACAGATGCCGGCAACCGATCACAACTGCATCTCTGATCCTTGCCATTGCAAGGGATTCTCCGGGTGGTGCGAAGTGGAGGATCCTGGCGGCCACGGCGTGGTGCACCGCCGCCCTCAGGTCTCAGGCAGGGGCCCTGCAGGCGCAGCCCAGGAACCGCCTCAGGAGACCAGGGCGGTGGGGCCGGCGGCAGGCAGGCGCCTCAGGCCGCCGGATGCGGGCCGATGGGGAGGTGGAGGGAGGTGGTGGGCCCGGAGGGACGACGATCCCGCCGTCGCAGTGCACGACGGCGGGATCCAGTGGCGGGGCTCAGGTGGAGGAGTGTGGAGGGCCCGGGTCAGCCCTGGGAGTCGCGGCGCCGATCCCAGCGCTCGGACTGGCGGTCCATGAAGGAGGGGCCCGAGCCCCGGCGGCCGTTGGGGCGCTTGGGGCCCCTGCGGGGCGGGGAGGGGATCGGGCCCTTGGGGCCGCTGCTCACGCGGGTCAGGGCCAGGCTCACCCCCCAGACCGCGATGGCGAAGCCCGCGACCCCCAGCAGGATCGAGACCAGACCGTGACCAACGGAGACCCCCCCGACCAGGAGGCTCAGGCCCACCAGGACCAGGGCCACCCCGGCGCCGACGTGGCGGGGGGAGGGGCGCGTCAGGCGGCGCTCGTCGCGCTCAAGGCTGTCGGCCAGGGCGGGATCCTCCTGATGCAGCTGGGATTCCAGGTCACGTAGAACCTGCTGCTCTCGCTCTGACAGTGCCATGGTGCTCCTCATTGTCTGTGAGCCGTGTGCGGGCTCCTGCCCGGTGCGCTCCGGGCGGTCGGCGACGGCCGCCCGGCTCAGGGACCCTGCTTCAACAATAGGCGCTATGCGCCCCTGGGGAAAACCTGGCGCCCTGCGCCTGCGAGGGGCTCGGGCGCAGCGGCTCCCGGGCGGTCAGCGGGCCGGCCGGCGGGGACCGCCCAGCAGGCTGGCGGGGGCCAGGGCCTGGCGGCCCCAGCGCCGGCGCACCTCGTCGGCGGCCCGCTCCGGCGCCCCGCGGCGGGGATCGTCATCCAGCAGGAGCTGGACGCCGTCATCGCCGCGGGCCAGGCCCTCGACCCGCACCCCCAGGAGCCGGAATCCGCCGCCGGGGGTGGGCAGGGCCTCGAACAGGGCGCTGATGGTCTGCCAGATGTCGCGCGCCAGATCGGTGGGGACCGACAGGGTGCGCGAGCGGGTCACGGTGGTGAAGTCGGCGCCGCGGGCCTTGAGGACGACCACCCGGCAGCGCAGGCCCCCGGCACGCAGGCGGGCGGCGCACTGGTGGGTCTGGTCCAGCAGGATCGTGCGGGCATGCTCCCGGTCGGTGAGCGTGGAGTAGAAGGTGGACTCCGTGCCCACCGACTTCTCCTCGCGCCCGGGGCTGACCGGGCGCGGGTCGATGCCGTGGGCCAGGTCGTGCAGGTGCCTGCCCGCCGCGGTCCCCAGGATCCGCTCCAGGAGGCGCACCTCGGTGGCGGCCAGGGTGCGCACATCGGTGATGCCCCAGCGGGCCAGCTGCTCGGCGCTGCGGGCCCCCACTCCCCACAGGGCCTCCACCGGCAGGACGTTGAGGAAGTCCTGGGTGGCCTGGGCGGGCACGAGCAGGACGCCGTCGGGCTTGGCATGGGCCGAGGCGAGCTTGGCGACGAGCTTGGTCGAGGCGATCCCCACCGATGCGGGGACCCCGATGCGCTGGCGCACCTGGGCTCGGATCCACGCGGCGATCCGGCAGGGGCTGCCCATGCGCCTCCTGGAGCCGCTGACGTCCAGGAATGCCTCGTCGACGCTGAGCCGCTCCACCAGGGGCGTGACCTCGTCGAGGACCGCCATGATGCGGGCCGAGACCTGGGAGTAGAGGCGGTGGCGCACCGGCAGGACGACGGCCTGCGGGCAGCGCCGGGTGGCCTCGGCCATGGACATGGCCGAGGCCACCCCGTAAGCGCGGGCCTCGTAGGAGGCCGCCGAGACCACGCCGCGCCCGTCCTGGCCGCCGACGATCACCGGCCGCCCGGCCAGCTCGGGGTGCTCCAGGAGCTCGACGGAGGCGAAGAAGGCATCCATGTCCACATGGAGGATGGGGGTGGCCGAGTCGTCCTGGCCCCAGGAGCGCCGTGCGGCCTGGGAGCGCGGGGCCCGGCTCATGCCGCTCCCCCGCGTCCCCCATGCCGGGTCCCGCCGGGTCCGCCGCGCCGGGGGCGGCGCGCGCAGGCGCCGTCCCGGCCGGTGGGCGGGGCCTGCGCCGCCTCCACCGGCGCTGCCGGGGAGGGCCTGCGCATTGCGGAGGCCGCGGCCGCCGGGATCCTCGTCGTCATCAGGGGCCTGCTCCTCACACTCTCCTCGCATCCGTGGCGCTCGGCGGCCGACCACCGTGGATCGCCGCGGCCCGTCCCGAGGCGATCCGCCGGGGACCGGGCGCGTCGGCCACGGGTGCCGCCGTCATGCCCAGGCTAACGTGCTCCTGTGACATCCAAGAAGGCGGTACCGGAGCGGAGGGCCGTGGCATGAGCAGGCCGGGCCGCGGCGCGCGGCGCTCCTCGGGCCGAGCCGGGCCCTCCTCCCCCGGCCACTCATCCCTGGCCCATCTGCCGGTCGGCCCGGTGCCCACCTCGCTGGCGAGCGCCGAGCTGGTGCGGCGCGAGGACGGGGTCCTGCTGCTGCTCGACGGCACCGAGTCCTCCTACCTGGACCTGCGCGACCCGACTCGCCTGGACTTCGAGTACCACCAGCAGATGGACGCCGTCGCCGAGGTGCTCCTGGGCCGGGGCACGCCCCTGCGCGCCCTGCACCTGGGCGGGGCGGGCTGCGCCCTGGCCCGCGCCTGGGACCGCACCCGCCCCGGCTCGGCCCAGCTGGCGGTGGAGATCGATGAGGCCCTGGCCCGCTATGCCCGCCAGTGGTTCGACCTGCCGCGCTCACCGCGCCTGCGCATCCGGGTGGGCGACGCGGCCCGGGTGCTGCCCGAGCTGAGGCCGGGCCAGTGGGATGTGGTGGTGCGCGATGTCTTCACCCGGTCGGCGGTCCCGCCCAACTGCCGCGATGAGGCCTTCCTGGCCAGCTGCCTGCGGGCCCTGCGGCCGGGCGGGATCGCGCTCATCAATACCGTCTCGCCTCCGCGCCCGGAGCTGGGAGCCGAGCTGGGACTGCTGCGCCGGCTCTTCGGCGGCCTGCTCGTGGTGGCGGACCCGCCGGTGGCCCGGGGCGCCAGGCCCGGCAACCTGGTGCTGGTGTGCCGACGCGAGCCCTTCGCCCCCGACCAGTGCCGGGAGGTCGAGCATGCCGTGCGCCGCCTGCCGCTGCCGGTGCGCACCTGGTCGCCCGAGGACCGCGCGCTGCCCGGGGCGTGAGACCGGCCGGCGGGGTCGGGGCGGCGTCCATGAGGCGTTGCCCATGAGGCCTGGCCGGTCCCGGATACCGCACCATCTCGTCCCCCCTGCCCCCGATCTCGTACCTCCAGCTGACGAGATGGAAGACGAGGGTACGAGATCGGCTAGTGCCCGCATCGGGGCTGCGCGGCAAGCAGCCCGGCTCTGGCCGTGCGGGCCGGGATGGTGACCGCCTCCCGGGCAGCCCGACGTCTATCACCCGCGAGCCCCATACGCGCCTCACCAAGGAGCGCACTCAGGGGTGCAGATGTCAAAATCCCTGACAAAGGCCCGATCACGGCGCAGCGCACGCCCCACCACCCGCATGATTCCGCGGATCCTCAACCAGGCCCCAGGTGCAGGAGCCGCGTTTGTCAGGGATCTGGACACTCTCCTCGCTGATGCGGCCTGCCCCGCGGCCCTGCGCGCCCGCGTTCCGCTGGGTGTCCCGTGTCCTGCCCACTGAGGGAACGCCGTGTCGGCACGCAGAATGCGAGTCACCCAGCAGCAATCGGGCCGGTGCCGCGCCTCAGGCCCCGGGGCCCCTGCCCCGCCGGGGGCCCAGCTCCCCGGAGTCCTTGGACTCCAGGAAGGCCTCCAGGCGCGCCCCGATCTCATCGGCACTGGGAAGGTCCAGGGCAGGGGCGGCCCGGTGCTGGTCGTGGGCCTCCATGCGGGGGGCCAGCGCGTCGTACTGGGCCTCCAGGGCCGAGACGACGGCGGAGACCTCGGGCTGCTGGGAGGCCTCGGCGTCGATCTCGGCGCGGTTGACATTCGCGGCCGCCTCCAGGTCGCCCACGGGCAGTGCCAGGCCCGTGGCCTGGACGACGGCGGCCAGCAGCGCCGAGGCCCCCTGGGGGAACTCGTCGCGCGCCAGGTAGTGGGGGATGGCGGCCGAGGCGCCGCGGGAGTCCAGGCCCAGCTCGCCCAGCCTCAGCTCCAGGTAGGCGGACATCGAGCCGGGCAGCTCGACATGGCCGAAGAGCTCGGGCTGGGCGGGCAGCAGCTCGGGCCGGCTGCCGTGGAGGTGGACGTAAGTGGGGCGGGTGTGGGGAACGGCCATGGGGATGCCGCTGATGCCGATGGCCTGGCCCACGCCCATGGAGACCGCCAGGTGGGCCACCGAGCCCACGAAGTCGTCCCACCGGAAGTCCGGCTCGCTGCCGTGCAGGAGCAGGAGGTCCTCGCCGTCGTCGTCCTGGAGCAGGTCCAGGACGAGCTCGGGCATCTCCACCGAGGAGTAGGTGTTGCGGGAGTAGGTCATCACGGGGCGCCGGGCCCGGTAATCCACCAGGGAGTCGATGTCGAAGGTGGCCAGGCGCTCGTGGGGCAGGGTCATGAGCAGCTGCTCGACCGCGAGGGCCCCTGCGCTGCCCGCATCCATGGCGCCGTCGAAGTAGTGGATGAGCACACGCGGGGAGACGGGACGGCCCGCGGGGTGCTGCACGGTGAACAGTGATCTCATGGAGCCGCCTCCTTTCCTGTGGTATCCGGCGGTTGCCGCCTGATCGGGCGGCCTGTCCGATGGTGTGTGGGCTGATGGGTCGGTCATTCGGGGCTGTCAGTGGTTGTCGGGTCTCGTGCCATCCAGTGGCCTGGTTCGGGCAGCGCCTCGTTGGGGGACGGGGCGCGGGCCGGTGCTGACTGGACCAACAGCCGGCTGGTCCGGGCTGTTCCCGTGGATGCCAGCCAGGGCGCCGTGTTCGCCATGGGCTTCCCCACAGCGCCTTGGACAGGAGAATAATGGACCGGCCTGCGCGGCGCGCCCATTGCCGGGCCGGTGCTCGCCCGGTCCCGCCGGGGCCCCCTGCGCTCAGCCATGCGCGCATCGGGCAGGCCATGGGTCGGATCCTGAGGAAGAAGACCGATGAACGCCGTGTGGGAGGCCGGCCGCCGAGCGGCCCCGCCTCCCCGAGTCAACCAGTCAACCAGTGAGGCCGAGTGAATCAGACGACTCCCCCCGTCGGCGCATCCGACCGCGATGGGACCGCCCTGCGCGGCGGCGCGCCAGGGCGCCCAGGGCGGTCCCACGGACAGCAGGACCGGGAGCGCGAGCTGGGCGCCGAGCAGGAGGTGGTGGACCTGGCCTACAGCGAGCTGGACCGCCAGCTGGTCCAGGCCCGCCGCTCCCTGGCCCAGATCGAGGCCCGGGGGGTCAGCGGGACCCACCAGTCCCGCGGGGAGCGGGACGCCTACGCCATCCACTATTCCTCCCAGATCTCCTCCCTGGAGGGGGTGGAGGACCGCCTGGTCTTCGGCCGGATGGACCTGAGCCCCGAGGCGCTGGAGACCGGCGGGGCCTCCTCATCCCCGGTGACCGACGGGGGCAGGCGCCACTATGTGGGCCGCATCGGGCTCCAGGACGAGACGCACCGCGAGGTCGTCCTGGACTGGCGCGCCCCCCTGGCGCGCGCCTTCTACCAGGCCACCGCATCCCAGCCCATGGGGCTGGTGCGCCGTCGCCATATCGACACCCGGGCCCGGCGGGTCATCGGCCTGGAGGACGAGCTCATCGACGTCGGCGCCCTGGATTCCCTGGTCCCGGCGGGTCAGGGCGCTCCGGGCAGCGGCCTCCAGGGCGAGGGGGCCCTCATCGCCGCCATGTCGGCGGCGCGGGAGGGCCGCATGGGCGACATCGTGGCCACGATCCAGGCCGAGCAGGACCGCATCGTCACCTCACCGGGCACCGGCGTGCTCGTGGTCCAGGGCGGCCCGGGCACCGGCAAGACGGCCGTCGCCCTGCACCGGGTGGCCTACCTCTTCTACTCCGAGCGGGAGCGCCTGGAGCGCTCCGGGGTGCTCCTGGTGGGGCCCTCGCGCACCTTCCTGCGCTATGTCGAGCAGGTCCTGCCCTCCCTGGGCGAGACCGGCGTGGTCTCCACCACTATCGCTGATCTGGTGCCGGGGGTGCGGGCCCGGGGGGCCGAGCCCGCCGCCGTCGCCGAGATCAAGGGCGATGCGGTGTGGGCGGAGATCCTCCGGCGGGCCGTGCGGGACCTCCAGCGCGTCCCCGACCAGCCGCGCACGATCGAGGTCCAGGGCACGCGGCTGAGCCTGGAGCCCCGGGATGTGCGCGAGGCGATCGCCCGGGCCCGCCGCAGCGGCAAGCCCCACAACCTGGCGCGCGAGCCCTTCGTGCTGTGGCTCCTGGAGCGCCTGACCGACCAGTTCGCCGCGGCCACCGGGCAGGACGCCTCCGACGCCGATACCCGCGCCTGGATCCGCGAGGACATCCGCACCAGCCGCGATGCGCGCCGCGAGATCAACCTGTGCTGGATGCCGATGACCCCGGCGGGGCTGCTGGAGCGGCTGTGGGCGCGCCCCCAGCTGCTCCAGCGGCTGGCCCCCGAGCTCGATGAGCAGGCGCGCGCGGCGGTGGTCCGGCCGGTGGGCTCGGAGCTGACCAGCGCAGACATCCCCCTCATCGATGAGCTGGCCGAGCTGCTGGGCCCCAGTGAGGACGCCCGGGCGCGCCGGGCCCGTCTGGAGGCGCGGCGCCGTGAGGAGCTGGTGGCCTACGCCGCCCAGGCCATCGAGTCCCAGGAGCTGGGCGCGGGAATGGTCTCGGCCGAGATGCTGGCCGACCGGGTCCAGGACACTGGCCCCCGCCTGACACTGGCCGAGCGGGCACGGGCCGATCGCACCTGGACCTACGGGCATGTGGTGGTCGATGAGGCCCAGGAGCTGGGGGCCATGGCCTGGCGGGCCCTGGCGCGCCGCTGCCCGCAGCGCTCCTTCACCGTTGTGGGGGACCTGGCCCAGTACTCCGGTGGCCGGGCCCCCTCCAGCTGGGGCCAGGTGCTCCAGCCCCTGGGCACGGCCGCCGGGGCGGCCGGGGGCGGCTCGGGGCGGGGCCGCGGCCCTCACGCAGCGGGCGCCGGGGGCGCCCAGGGGGCCCGGCGCGCCGGGGGCTCGACCCCGCTGCGCGAGGAGGTGCTCAGCGTGTGCTACCGCACTCCGGCCACGATCATGGATGCGGCCGACCGGGTGGTCACGGCGCTGGGCCACCCCCCGGTCTACCCGGTGCGCTCGGTGCGCGACCTGCCCGACTGCCTGGTCGTGGAGCTCGTGGAGGGCGCCGGCGGCCAGCCGGGGAGCCCGCAGGGGCGGGACGATCCGCCGGAGGGGCCGGACCCGGCTCAGGAGGCGTGGGCGACGGCGCTGCGCCGCGCCGTCGCCGAGGAGCTCGAGGGCCTGGACGCAGCGGTGGGCCCCGGCGCGGGGCGCCTGGCCGTCATCGCCCCGGATGCCGGGCAGGCGGCGGCCCTGCTGGGCGCCGAGCCCGCCCTGGCGGCGGCCATGGAGGCACCCGGTGGGGATCTGCTGCGCGCCCGCCTGGCGGTCATGGGGCCGGTGGCCTCCAAGGGCCTGGAGTTCGACGCCGTGGTCCTGGTCGATCCGGCCCTCGTGGGCGCCGGCAGCGCGGGGGACCTGTACGTGGCAATGACCCGGCCCACCCGGCGCCTGCGGGTGGTCAGCCGCTCACCCCTGCCCGAGGGCCTGGTCGAGGACCCGGTGGAGCCGGGGCGCTGAGCACGGGCCGGATCCCACCGCCCCGCAACCCCATCGAGCCAAGGCCCACCGCGTCCGGAAGCGTCTTGACACCATCAGCCACTCGGCAGCGCGGCGCGCGCTCCAGGTCCTCCCACCCCAGTGATACGGAACCGTGACCTTCCGCTGGGCGCCCCTACATCCGAACCCAGGACGCGCGCGGCATGGGGCTGGTATACCTGAGGCGACTTCTTCTCAATACTCCTGGGCCGGGATAGGAGACACGATGCACCTCGCAATGGTGGAGACCAACGGAAACCAGGCATACATCTTTGCGACCCAGCGCCAGCGAGATCAGATCGGTGCCTCCTACCTGCTCAGCCGGCTGCCCACATGGTTCCAGCAACTGGCCAATGATGGCACGCACAGAGTCCTGGAGGTCGTCTCCGCCGCGTCGGGCAAGGTCATCTGGCTCGCCCCCACGGCGGATGACTGCTCCAGATTGATCACAGCCCTAACAAGCCAGGCAGCGGTCGAGGCACCGGGGATGGATGTCAGCGGTGTCCACCTGGATATCGATCAACCGCCGTTGAAGCCCCGGCACCTGGCGCAGGTGCATGATCTGGCCCGCCAGTACACCGCCCGCCGTCGCTCGCCGAGCACGCGCTTCCCCTGCATGCCCTTCCTGGCCACCTGCAAGGACACCGGCCTTCCCGCCTGCCCACCACGGGCAGAGGACCGTCTGTGGGCCATCGACAAGGACGTCTCACTGTCCGAGCCGGTACGTGTTAAGCGCTCCCACAGCGAGAGGCTGCGGGACACCCTGATCTCCCTGGTCGGCTACGACTCCCCCCTGGGGGCCGAGGGATCCGCCCATCTCAGCAGGCTCTTGGGAACGAACAACAGACTGCGGCATGCCTACACCATGCTGCTGGGTGAGCAGGTATGCGAGGACTCCCCCAGCCCCGGCCTAGCGGTGACCAATCAATACCGCCTGGAGAGGGCTCTGGGCTCAGGGGAGGGAGCGGAGTCGGTGCAGGACATTTCGCCACTGCCCTGGGTGTGCGTCATCCACATCGATGGCAATGGGGTCGGCGCGCTGCTCGGCGACCTGCAGGGAGCTCTCACAAGAGCACAAGCCGCAGGGGTCGATCCGTCCAAGCACGACACCCAAGACTGGCAGCACCGCAAGCGCGTCGGAGGGGAGTTGGCGCAGTACGCCCGCGTGGTCTCATCCGCCCTGGAGGAGGCGACGTTCACCGCCTTCATCCTGGCCTGGCATACCGTGGTCGACGCCTCCCGCAAGGAGAGTGACACCGGGCCGGAGGGGCATCAGCACAGGGTGGCACCGCTCGTACCCGTGCTCGTCGGGGGTGACGATGTCACCATCATCACCGATGCCCAGTACGGCTTCCTCTTCACCGCAGCATTCCTCCACGAGTTCGAGACGACCACCGCAGCCGACCCGTTGCTGCGCGATCTCGACCCCGATCGCCCCGGTCAGGGCATGTGCGCTGCTGCGGGGATCGCGGTGATCAAGCGCGCCTACCCGTTCCACTCCGCCTACAGGCTTGCCGAGGAGCTGTGCTCCAGCGCCAAGCGGCTCTCCCGTCATGAATCCACTCTGGACTTCCACGTCCTGCACGACTCCTCCTTCGACTCCCTGGAGGAGCTGCGCCGCCCCTACCAGGACCTGACTGCTCGCCCCTACTACCTCCGCACCCCCTTGAGCACGAGTGCATCCGCCCGGGAGCGCGCTCAGCGCGAGACGCACTCCTGGGCGGAGCTGCTGGCCAAGGCCCGGGTCTACACCGGCCAGGAGGATCCGCCTCCTTGCCCCTCTCACGGTGGCAGCAGGGAAATGGCTGCTGCGAACCCCGACAGCCGGGGATTCCCCCGTACCCGGGTCAAGCAGCTGCGCACTGATCTGGCCCCACTGCTCGACCCGGAGCTCAAGCCAGCAGAGCGCGAACGGACGATCACGCAGGCAAACAGGTACTGGGCATGGCTCCTCGAGCAGGAAGGACAGCTGCAGCATCAAGCGAGGGCCCTGGGCCTGGGGCTTGAAGATGAACGGAGCCTGTTCCTGAAGGACGAGGATGGGCAGGGCTGGTCCACGGCCCTGTTCGATTGCATGGAACTGGTGGAGAAGGCGGCACCATCCACCTGGACCATCCCCGTCGGAGGGCAGCGCACCACCAGGCATGAGGAGAAGGAATGACAACGCGTGAGCTCAGCGTGGAGCTGCACAGCGAGTGGGGCGTGGCATCCGGAGCCAGTACGTTCTCCGGCCTGACATCGTCCTATCTGCGTGATCGCCATGGGAGAGCCACGATCACCGGGACCGAGCTCACCGGACTGCTCGCAGAGGCGGTCCGAGTGGTGGCGGCAGCCCTCGACGAGGGGCGCTCGATGAGCAGTCGATCAGACCTGAACGGTGGCGGATCCTGGTACTCCTGGGCTGAGCGCCTGCTGGGGGGACCGTCCCGCTACGGTGCCCGTGCCTCGGAGCCCGCGCTGATCGCCATCCACGCAGTGACCGATGGCGCAGCCGAGTCGCAGGATCAGGCGGACCGAGCAGGTGTTATCGGCTCCATACGCCCCGGTGCCGCGCTCAGTCATCGGACCGGCACGGTCCTGCCCCAGCACTTGCGCTACGTGGAACGGGCACGCAGGGCAACCCTGAGCGCGCAGGTCGAGCTGCTGGAGCATGATGGGCTGGGACGACCCGTCCATTGGGAGGAGGCAGGCACCACAGTATGGCACCTGCTGTCCGTGGCCTGCTCCTTGGTGGACCACCTGGGCTCGGGCAGGCGACGCGGCTCGGGGTCGTGCACGCTCCGCCTCGCGGACACTCCAGGAGCCGCTGAGGCCCTCGAGACGCTCAGCTCCCTGCCCGGTCCTCCGAATGCTCCGAGGATAGGCTCCCCGCCCATTCCCCGGATACCAGCAGGCGCGTGCCGTCCCGAGATCCACGAGGATGCGCTCCAGCTTGCCGGCTGTGTACATGTGCCCCTCATGGTGGCCCCCCTGCAGGACCTGCATGCCACCGCGGGACGGCTGTCCAACACACTGCTGAGCAGCGATATCGTCAGCGGCACCTCTATACTGGCCTATGTTCACCGGCGTCTGTGCACCAGTATGGACCGGGCGATCTCCGACAGTGGGGCCTCCCAGCGGGATGCGCAGCGAGACCTGGCCCTGGTGCGTGATGCTGTCACCCATGATCTGCTGCGTTGCGAGAACCTGCTGCCGAGCGTCGGCGGACAGAGGTGCCTGCCGGTGCCTCTGGCACTCACGCGGGACAAGCTCGATAGCGATGCGCCACTGGTCAACCTACTGGCTTCTCAGCCCGCCGAATCACCCGCTTCACCGCGCAAGCCACTGCGCAGGGGCTACCTGGCCTGCGTCAAGGGCGGGGTGCGCCTCATCCAGCCGCACCTGGTCGGCCATATGCACACGGCGATCGACCGGAGCACAGGGACGGCATCCGATGGCGATCTCTTCCTCGTCCAGAGCATCTCAGCCGCTCAGGAGTTCCCCTACTGGTCCACCCGCGTAGGAGTCGGCCATCAGTTGGCTGAGGTCCTGCACCGGTACCTGGGACAGGACTGGCCTTCCGCTCTCGCCGGGGCCGCCCGCCTGGGCGGGCGCTCCCGCAGCCAGTACGGACGGGTGAGCGTCGCCGTCGGGGAGCCCGCGGTCCTGGACCCACCTGCGGTAGCGGTCAAGCGGGAAGAACCACATGTATCCTCGCAGACCACGACTATCTGGTTGACCTCGGACCTCATCGCTCTGGACCACCTCCTGCGCCCCGATCCCACCCCCAACGGGCTATGCCGGCAGCTCAACCGCGCCCTTAAGGCCCGAGGACTGGGCAGCGTGCGCGAGGACAGCCCGGCAAGGCCCGGATCGGTCAGCGCCTCGGTGCGCGCACGGCGGATCGACTCCTACTCGGGAGCATCGCATACGCCTCGCCCCACCCTCGTAGCGCTGCAGGCCGGTTCCTGCCTGCGTGTGGTGCTACCTCATGGCCAGGAGGACCGAGCACTTTCAGAGCTGGAGCATCTGGGCGCCCGCGGTGTGGGACAGCGCGCTGCGGAGGGCTACGGGCGCTTCGTTGTGGGCCACCCCCTCCTGGACCAGTCCAGGATCGTTCAGGTCGCGGCCGCTGTCGTGCCCGCCGAGACGACCGATGGCACGGGAGAAGGACCACGGCGATGACAACTCGGATGCGCCTGGAGATTCCCCTGCGCACGATCTCCCCCCTGCATGTCGGGGCCGTCCAGACCGGGGCGAAGCAGTGGCAGAGCGATGAGATCCGCAGGACCCGCCCTAGAACTGATCCCGGTATGGACAGTCGCCTGCTGGCCCAGGATGCTGATGGTCATCTGATCCTGCGGGGCAGTTCCTTGGCCGGGGCGCTGCGTGCCGCCATCGGCCATGAGAGCGGAAGACAGGACGTGGGCAGAGCGTGGGGCAGCGCCTCACGCGCCTCGTGCATCTCGGTGGAGGACGTGGACCTGGGCCCAAAGGCGAACACGCCCACCGTTCACCGGCACGGCAACACCGTGGACCGTCACCTGGGCACAGCCGCAGACGGCGCCCTGTTCACCCATGAGGTGCTCCCCCCGGGAACCCGCTTCACCCTGGTGCTCAACGGACATACGACTGATGAGCCCGCCACGGCTGCCCGAAACAACCACAGCCCTGAGGCAGCACCGTCAACGGAGGAGGTCAGGGACGAGCTCACCGCTGTCCTGGCCGCCATCGACAGAGGACGACTGGTTCTGGGAGCGCGGCGCAACGCCGGGTGGGGCCGCGTGAAGCTCGCCGTGGACGCGATGCACCCCGTGCTCTTCATGAGCGCTGATCTCTCCACCCTGGAGGGCCTGCGCATGTGGGTCGCGGCGGTCAGCGGGGATGCGGACAACCACAAGCAGGCAGCTGCTGCGGCAGGGCAGGATCTCCTGGATCAATCCAGGCAGGCGACACCATCCGAGGGCCGGCGCACCCTGACCGTCTCGATCACCTGGAACTCCCAGGACGGCATCCTCGTGCACGACCCTGAGCGCCTCCCCGACGCAGTGTCCGAAGAGGCCGAGCACCGGCTGCACATGGCGGCTCCAGGAACTCCACTGCCCTCGCGGCCTGTGCTGCCCCTTCGCCAAGGTGATCACTACATCCTGCCCGGGGCCGGGGTTCGGGGCGCGCTGCGCAGCCGGATGGGGCGCATCGTCAGGACGGCGCAGGGCCAAGGGGATCCCCAACCCGCGGCGCCCATCGACGATGTTCATGAGTTCCTGACACAGGAGCCCACAGTGATCACCGCTCTGTTCGGCAGCACCCGGTGGGCGGGCGCATTGCGCGTCGATGATTGCCGAGCCCAGAACGGCAGGGAAGATGTTCGCCAGCACGTGGCCATCGATCGGTGGACCGGCGGAGCAGTCATCGGTCGACGAGGGCTGAACGAGCAAGACGAGACCGGGGGCCGGTTGTTCGTCGAGCACGTAGTGGTCGATGCTGATTGGGAGCCACTGACTCTTACCGTGGATCTGGAGCGCCTGGAGGGGAACATCCGGGAATCCGCTCAGCACGATCTCACTGATGAGGAGGTCAGGAGAATGCGCGATGCGACCCTGTGCGCCCTCGGCCTGGCCCTGGCCGAAGCCGCTGCGGGCTTCCTGACACTCGGGGGGCGGGCGGCTCGGGGCTGCGGTCATGTCACGGTCCCATCCCTCACGGTGCGCTCCAACGACCCCGATGTCGAGGACCTGGAGGTTCAGAGCACGCCCATCTCCCAAGCAGAAGCAGCAGGGAAGGTGCTGGCATGGGCCCGTCGCCTGTGGACCCCGCATGAGCGTGAGAGCCTCAGTTCTTGGGCTGATTGCCTCGATCCCCTGCGCCCGGATGAGGGGGTGAGGGCGTGAGCACCAATCTGACGCCTATGATACTGGTCACTAAGAACACCGGCCCTCGCGGATGGGAGCTGCTTCAGGATGCGGCGCTCACCGCGCGCGACCAGGGCGGAGTGAGAGGATTCGCCCTGACCACCGGCGGGCCGATCCAGGTGACATCAGTGGCCCTTGACAGCAACGATGAGGCCTTGCAGGTCCGCGCATCGGATGACGCGGGGGCGGATCTGGATCTCAGGACCGTCTACGAGTTGCGCTTGTGGCTGCAGCAGAAGCGCGGCACCGACGACCCCCGCGGCGTGGAGTGGCGGTGGGTGCGGGGATGCTCCGGGGTGCGTATGAGCATCCATCGCCCCGTCGGTGACAGTACGGATGAGCTTGGAGAGCCCCACCTGGCCCGGGAAGTGAGTTTCGTCAGCCGCACAGGAGCCGCGCTGGGCGGTTATGAGTTATTCCGGATAGGTGATTACGGGAATGTCGAGTATGTGGATACGATCATGAGGGGAGAGCAGGGCTATGACCTCAAGAAATCAATCCCGCAACAAGCGGGGAAGCCGAGGGGGAAATGAATCCCCGCAAGAGGATCGCGTCATCAACCCCTACGGATTCACATTGCACCCCAACGACCACATGGATGGTATCCCGCGCTCACCGCGCGAGCGCGGCCTGAAAGATGACTGGACCACATGGCCTCACGCCTACGCAGGAGTAGCCGCGCGACGAGAGAAGCTATTCCCGGACGGGGAGCCCGCAGGTCATGAGACTTTAGCGCCGGAGCGGATCAGCGGGCAGATATTCGTCCGCCTGGAGACGCATACGGCCACGGTACCGGGCGTCCAGTTCTTCGATGATGAGCGTCGTGCACTGGGCGTCCCCAGTCGCTCAGGCCACCCCATGGCCACCGCCAGCAACGACGGCAACAGTCCAGCAATCAAGGACGCCCACATCCCTGCCACCGCCCTCAAAGGGGTCCTCTCCAGCGCCTACGAGCTGGTCACCATGTCACGATTTCGGGTTTTCGGATTCGAACCGGGTCAGCACCTGTTCCGACGACAACGCTCGGACGAGGGCAGTGAATGCAAACAGACTGCCGTGCTCACCGCGCGCAGACGCAAGTCGCAGGAGTCCCGCGCCAACAATCAGGGCGACACCCGCTACGACTTCTTCATCCAGATCTGCCCCAAGAAAGAGAAAGGAGGGGGCGGGACGTCCGGAACGCGGACCAACAAGAAGAGGAAGGTCACCGAAAGAACCGTGCTGGAGGAGTACGGGGAGCTGATTTACGACTACCTGATACAGAACCGAAATCAGCCACTCCACCCTCGATGCAATGCACTGGTGCGAGGAATGATCGAGAATCAGAACATCAACCTATCCGAGATCACCAGGGAGAACATTCTCGATACAATTGGCGCCTACCTGACACAAGCCGGCAGGCCAACGGTGCGAGTGCACATCAAGAAGAAGAATGGAACTCTCATCCGCATGGTTCCCGCACAGATCGGGAGAGTGCCCCACAAATCAACACCTTGGGATCTGGCCGACGACTCCGACATGGCACCCGCCCAGCACATAGAGGAGTTCTCCGCAGGGGAGCGCCTCTGGGGCCATGGCCTGGTGGCCGGCCAGGAGTCGCAGCGGTCCCGGTCCGGGGCTGGATTGGCAACATGCAACTACCGTGGACATGTGGAGATCATTGGCAGCGCGCTTCCAGTAGCAGATAAGGCGCACCTATGGACAGCCTCAGGGGAAGGGCCGGACAACAGCCCATTCATGCTATCCGAGCTCTCCTCCCCCAAGCCGCAGAGCGGGCGCCCCTATCTGAGGGCTCATGATTCATCCCCACTACCACCCGAGCGCCTCAACACTGACTTCTTCCTCCGCGGCGATCTCCTGATCCGCAAAGTCTATCCCACCCACCGCGATGAGATCGGCAAAAAAGGGAGATCATTGCTCAGCAAGCTCCCCCAGGCCGCAATATGGAGAGCCTCCGACTATGCCACGGAGGAGATTGCAAACAATGCGCGCGAACGGGGGACCTACCTCTATCAATTCATCGAGCCCGGCAGTATCTTCACCTTCAAACTGCGCTTCCACAATCTCAGCCCCGCTCAACTAGGAGTGCTTCTTTTTCTACTCAGCCCGAAGCGCCTGGTTCCCGAGTCGGTTCGGAACAGCGGACGCCCCGCCCGGGGATGTCTGTCCCTGGGGCACGGCAAGCCCTACGGCCTGGGGGCGATAACAATGGAGGCCCTACACGTGAGGTGCTGGTCGGGTCAGGATCTGCATGCCGGCTACCGTCATCTGACGGGCTGCCTGGGTAGTTGCCCCAGCACCGAGCAGCAGACTTCCGAGAAGGAGAGCAGCCTACCCTCAGGAGATTACTCACGCCCCTCGAAACAGTCCTCCAAGGATACGATCGATGAGCTTCTGAGCACGCTTCTCAGCAAGGAGCTCCCCGGCTTCACCCGTTCAGCACCAGTGCGGGACTTCGTCATCTCCTGCTATGGCCTGAGCAACAAGGGAGGCAAGCCTCTGAGCCCTCGTTACCCATCCATGGCCCCGCAACCGTCCCAGGACGATCAGATGGGGCCGATCGTGCGCTTCTTCAGCAAGATGGAGGCAGTGAGCTCAGGGAAGCGAGCCAATCGGAGCATCAATATCCCGGATCTCCATCACTTCGCCCCCCGGGAGGACCGATGATGACACTGCTCATCCGCATCGCCGGCGTCTCGGGCCTGGGATTCGCCAAGCCGGAAGCACCTCCCCCCATGATCACGCCGCCCGGCTTCAAGATCCTGGAGAGCATTGATCTTTGAACCGCCCCGGGTTTGATGGAGGCAGTGATGACACGGAAGGATCACTGTCATGGGACGTAAGAAGTACCCCGATGAGCTGCGCGAGCGGGCCACGAGGATGACCTTGGAGGCGCTGGCCGACCCGGCGCGGGCCAAGGGCGCGATCCGCAGGATCGCCGATGAGCTAGGTGTCCACCCCGAGGCTCTGCGCACCTGGGTCAAGAAGGCCCAGGTCGACCAGGGCACCCGGCCCGGCACCACCACCGACGAGGCGGCCCGGATCAAGGAACTTGAGAAAGAAGTCCGAGAGCTGCGTCGGGCCAATGAGATCCTGCGCAAGGCGAGTGCGTATTTCGCCCAGGCGGAGCTCGACCGCCGGTAGAGGTCATCGACTCCTTCATCGACGACAACCGGCAGGATCTCGGGGTCGAGCCGATCTGCACCACGCTCAGCGAGGCCGGTGTGCAGATCGCCCCGAGTGCCTACTACGCCCGTCGTAGCCGGCCTCCTAGCGCCAGGAGCCTGCGCGACGAGACTCTCAAGGCGGAGATATCCAAGGCCCACAAGGACAACTACTCGGTTCTGGGGGCCCGCAAGATGCACGTGATGCTCAACCGATCCGAAGCCGCCGAGCGTCACGGTGCCGGTCACGTGGCCCGGTGCACCGTCGAGCGGCTGATGGGCGACCTGGGTCTGCACGGCGTCAGACGCGCTAAGTCGCCCAGGACGACCCGCTCGGTGGCTAAGGACCAGTGCCCGGCCGACCTGGTCAGGCGCCACTTCGAGGCCTTCGCCCCTAACGAGCTGTGGGTCGCCGACATCACCTATGTGCGTACCTTCTCGGGGTGGGTCTATGTGGCTTTCGTGACTGACGTGTTCTCGCGGCGGATCATCGGGTGGCAGACCTCCACCGGCCTGTACACCGACCTCTCTGGACGCCCTCAAGATGGCCATGTGTCAACGAAAACGCACCGGGGCTGATCTCTCTGGCCTGGTGCACCACTCCGACCGCGGCGCCCAGTACCGAGCCATCCGCTACGGGCAGGCTCTGGCCGACTGCGAGGCAGTCGCCTCGGTGGGGTCCAAGGGAGACTCCTATGACAACGCTCTGGCTGAGGCGCTGAACTCCTTGTACAAGGCTGAGCTCATCCGTAACCAGGGCCCCTGGGAGGACATCGATGCCGTCGAGGTCGCCACCGCCGAGTGGGTCCACTGGTTCAACACTATCCGGCCCCATTCCGCCATCGGGATGCGAACCCCCGCCGAGCACGAGGCCGCCTGGGCACCCGACACCCACCACGACCACCACCGCCAAGAACAACCACAACCGGCAACCACCGGCACCAGATAAACCAGCCTCCACAAAACCCGGGGCTTGACACTTTCACGTGCATCCAGCCCTCTTAACAGCATCCTGTCCGCCCTTGCCGATCCGGATCAGGGGACCGCCACCGAGGTCAGCCTCCTCCTGGCGGGGGCCCGCCCCGAATGACCCTTGAACGACGTGGTATCGCGGGATGCCACGGTGAGATCCCCAAGTCTCCTCACAATGCGCTCGCGGAGGTTGGGGATGTCTTCAGCCCCGAGGAAGGGCGTTCTCATTGCTCAGAGCCCTCCGTCTGCGACTGGGCCCAAGGCTTCGACGATCGGTGGACCACGGGTCGATCTGTCTATTCAGGCGACGCATTGCGCGGATCGATGCTGGCCTTAGGATTGCCTATGGCCGTGGACAGATCCAATGATCCCGAGGTCGAGCAGGTGGTCATGACACTGTGCCGGGTCCTCGAGGAAGATGGGCGAGAGCCGATGAGTGATGCTGACATGGCTCTTCTCCTGCTGCTGGACGTGGCCTATGGCGGTATGACTGCTGGGATGACGGCCCACGCTTGGCTGGATGCCAGCGCTCGGGAGGCTCACGGCCCCAACTGGAGGGCCTGTCCCGAGACGGCTAGCCGCAACAGGCTGGAGGCACTCAGCGAGGAGGCCACGCATCGTCTGACTGACTCCCTGGACACCTCTGGGCGCAGCACGCGGGAGTCCCTGTCCGATCTTCGTCAAGGGGTTTGAAGTGCTCTGGTCTTCATCCTGGTTCTTCTAGAGGGGTGGGAATGCGCCTCGCAGGTGCGGCCCTGAGTTCAAGGCTCGTGCCTTGCGGCTCATCGGGGAGCGGAACTGGGTCGAGCGGTGCCGTGAAACTGCTCCGGCTGCTCAAGCAGGTGCGCAATTGACTCACGCTCAACCACGGTAAGGACGCTCTGGCCCGTGTTCTGCAACAGCGCTATGACCTTTCCCCCGGTCAGCGCCATCCTTATGCCCGGGACTCGTTCGCGCAGCCGCGCAGGCGGTGCGCCGTGAGCATCCATGCCCGATGACTGGGCCAGTGACTTGGGCGGACCGTCTCGAGGAGTTATGGCAGGACCTCAGTGTGATGAGCCTCTAAGGATCAGCCAGCCCGGGTGCAGTAAGCGGAGGGCTCCGCAACCCGTCATGGGCGGGCCCCATGACCAGGGCCGTCAGGGAGCGCCGGAGACCAGTACGCGCTAGAGGCTGCGCGGGCAGGTGAGTATGGCGCTGCGTGATGGCAGGAACGAGGGCCTGTAGAAGATGGGGTCTGAGCCTCGCTTCCTGGTCCAGAAGAGTTCTCATGCCCGCGCCTCCATTTTCCTGGCCCTGTGGCCCTGTGGATCCATTGCGCCGCGCTGCTGCCCAAGTATGTCGATACCCGGATGAGCGGATCGCCGTAGGCGTCTTTGCAGGCCTGGAGCAGATAACCCTGGCGGCCTTCGACCAGATTCTTGAGCCTGGACCTGGAAGACCTGTACACCGACGGACGCATCGTCAAGGCCCCTGCGGCGGTCAAACAGCCGGCCTCTTGCCCTGTGGACCAGGGCAAGCAGGACCCCAAGCGCTCGTTGCAGGCCGACCGGCGCTGCGCCCGGGCCGGTGGCGGCGAGAGGCCGCTGCGGACTCCCCCGCGCCGTCGCGGGAGGCTACGCTACCGTAGGTTAGAGTGCCTCCCCGAGGCCGGTGCTCAGGGCCGGCTCGGCCGCCCGGCTCCTGCGCGGAGCGGTCAGGCGGCACGATCAGCATCATCGGCCCAGCACCGGGAGGACATCAGTGGAGGCAGTGGAAGCCGCGGGGCAAGCCGCCGGCGCACCGCAGGAGCGCATCGCCCGCCCGCACTACGCCCCCGGCGTTCCCGCCGCCATCGCGCCGGTCACCGAGCCGCTGTCCCGCATGCTCGACGACGCCGCGCGCGCCTTCCCCGACCGGGTGGCCCTGGACTTCATGGGGGCCACCACCACCTATGCCCAGTTCGCCCGGCAGGCGGCCCGCGCCTCCGAGGCGCTGCGATCCCTGGGCGTGGGGGCCGGGGACGTGGTGGGGCTCATCCTGCCCAACTGCCCCCAGCACGCGGTCCTGGCCTACGCGGCCTGGCGGCTCGGGGCGATCGTCGCCGAGCACAATCCCCTGGCTCCGGCCGCCCAGCTGCGCGAGCAGTTCCACATCCACGGCGGCCGCGTCATCATCGCCTGGGAGAAGACTCTGGAGCGCCTGGTCGCGGCCACCGGCTCCCTGGAGGAGGCGGGCCTGGGAGGACTGCGGGTGCTGTCGGTGGACCTCACCCGTGGGCTGCCCCGGCGCAGCCGCCTGGCCCTGAGACTGCCGGTGGCCGCGGCCCGCACCCGCCGGCGCGAGCTGCGAGGCGCCGTCCCCGCCGGGGTGGACTCCTGGGACGACCTGGCCGCCTCCTGCCCCCCGCTGGACGCCGGCGCGCCCCTGCCGGGGGTGGACGACACCGCGGTCCTGCTCTACACCGGGGGCACCACCGGCACGCCCAAGGCGGTGGGCCTGACGCATGCCAACCTGCGCTCCAATGCGGAGATGAGCCTGGCCTGGGCCTCCCAGTCCACCCGGCCGGGCCGGGAGACCTTCTACGCAGTGCTGCCCTTCTTCCACGCCTTCGGGCTGTCCCTGTCGCTGCTGTGCGCGGTGGGCCTGGCGGCCACCCAGGTGGTGCTGCCCAAGTTCGGGGCCGACCTGGTGCTGGCGGCCTGGAAGCGCCGACCGGCGACCTTCTTCCCCGGCGTGCCGGTGATGTTCGACCGCCTGGTCGCCCGCGCCCGGGCCACCGGAGCCGACCTGTCCTCCTGCACCATCGCCGTGTGCGGGGCCGCCCCCAACCCCCGCCCGGTGGCGCAGGCCTGGGAGGAGGCCACGGGCGGCGTGATCATCGAGGGCTACGGCATGACCGAGTCCTCCCCCATCATCCTGGGCAACCCCATCTCCCCCGAGCGCAGGCCGGGCACGCTGGGGGTCCCCTACCCCTCCACCCAGGTGCGCCTGGTCGATCCGGAGGACCCCTCCCGCGAGGTGGCGCCCGGGCAGGTCGGCGAGCTGCTGGCGCGCGGGCCCCAGGTCTTCCGCGGGTACTGGAACAACCCCGAGGAGACCGCGGAGGTGCTGCTGGAGGGCGGCTGGCTGCGCACCGGGGACCTGGTGCGCCAGGAGGAGGACGGCTTCTACGTCATCGCCGATCGCCGCAAGGAGCTCATCATCTCGGGGGGCTTCAACATCTACCCCACGGAGGTGGAGGCGGCGGTGCGCTCCATGCCGCAGGTCGAGGACGTCGCCGTCGTCGGACTACCCGCCGAGGCGGGCAACGAGTCCGTGGTGGCGGCCATCCTGCCCAAGGAGGGCCAGAGCGTGACCCTGGAGCAGGTGCGCGAGTGGGCGGCCACGACGCTGTCCCACTACGCCCTGCCGCGCCAGATCGCGATCCTGTCCGAGATGCCCCGCTCCCAGATCGGCAAGGTGCTGCGCCGGGTGGTGCGCGAGGAGCTGCTGGCGGCCCGGGAGGCCGCCTCCGAGGCGGCCACGAGCGCAGCGGCCAGCATCATCGAGCACCTGCCGGGGGCGGGAACCCCCGGCAAGCAGGACCGGAGCGAGCCGTGAGCGGCGATGGTCGGACGACGACCAGGCCCACCGCGGCCTGATCCTGCCACCGCGGCGTGATCGCGCCCATCGGGGCCCGATGGCCCGCTGAGCGTCACAGCTCGATGACATCCTTGTGGTCTTCGCGGATGCGATGATCGGCCATGACCCAGAACGATGAGCAGAATCCCGGCCAGGCACTGCCCCGCAGGCCCGGGGCGGGGCGCCCGGGGCCGGACCCGCTGCTGGTTGGGGCGATGCGGCGAGCGGCTACCAGCCGCCCTCCCCCGGCACCGTGCCCCCGGCCACCGGCCCCTATTCCGGGAGCGGTTGGGGCACCAGTGCCTCCAGCGGCCCCAGTGACGGGTACGGCCGGCCCTGGCCTGCGGCCGCCCCGTACGGAGCGCCGGTGCCCGGTGGGGCCGTGGGTGGCTACGGCTGGCCGGCCCGCCCTCTGCTCCAGCTCGGTGAGATCTGGCAGTGGGCCTGGTCCCAGATCAAGGATCAGCCCCTGGTGCTGGCCGGCCTGCCCCTGTTGCTGGTGCCCAGCGCCATCCTCCTCCCCTCCCTGCTCAGCCTGCTCGAGCCTGTGGAGGGGGCCTTGACGGCCTGCTCATCTTCCTGATCATGCTGGCCTTCTTCAGCGCCGTGCTCCTGGGAGTCACCGGCCTCAACCATGCCTGCCTGGTCATCGCTCAGGGCCGGCGCCTGCATGTGAAGGACTTCTTCGTCATCCCGCATGCCCTGAGCGCCTTCACGGCCGTCTTCATCACCGCTGTCCTGGTCGCGCTGGGCAACGCCTCCTTCATCATTGCCGGGTTCGCCATCATGTACTTCTTCGCATTCTGCGCGATGGCCGCCGCAGACCGCGGCGGCTCTCCCTTCGCCGCCATCGGGCGCTCGTGCTCCCTGGTCTCGCGCTCCGATGGATTCATGTCCGTCTTCTGCATCACCATTCTCCTGTACATGGCGGGGACGGTCACCGTTGTGGGTTGGATCCTCCTGGGGCGCGTCCAGGTGCTCATGCTCGCCCGCTCCTACGTCCTGCTCTCGGAGCAGTCAGGGGTTCCACTTCATCCGGGCGCCGGGGCCCACGGCGGCTACGGGTATCCCGGAGCGGCGGGCCAGGGCTACCCCACCGGTCAGGGGCACTGAGCGCCCGCCCCCGCCGTGGAACCCTCCCGCAGCCTCGGGAACCTCGACGGCGGGGCGGCCCCCGGGGCTCGACGGCCCCGCGGATGATGGTGAACAGGAGATGGCGCCCCCAGGCGCTCAAACGGGATCAGGAACCCGGATCGGCGCTCAGAGGATCCTCAGCCCCTGCCAGGCGATCAAGCGCACCGAAAGCCCAGCTCGCCAGCAGTCCGCTCCACGCCTACACCTCACCCCTGCTGTTGCACATCTTCAAGAATAGACCGCTCGGTAGAACCGCATGATTCCGCGGTTCACCTGATCGGAATCCTGTCTGACGGGCCCGAAGATGTGCAGCGGCGCCCTGGCTGCACATCTTCGGGCCTGCCCGGTGTCAATGATTGGCGTGATCCTGCCAGAACGCCGGGGCTGATCGCAGGGCCGGAAGCTGAAGATGTGCAACGAGGGCCGTTGGCGCCTGGAATGCGGCTCAGGCGAGCTGGAGCCCCGTTTCACCCGCCAGCTCCGCAGCACTCGTCTTCAGGAGCTGCTGCGCTCCCAGGGCTCGATGTCCCCGGGGATGACGGTGAACAGCGGGTGGGGGTCCAGGTGCTCGGGCAGGGGCAGTCGCTCGGGGGCGCGGGCCTCCAGCTTGGCCCGCAGGTGCCGGGCCTCCAGGTCCATCTGGCCACTGGTGACCGTCAGGCCCACGGCCCCGCACTCCTCCCGGGGCAGGTCGATGCGCGCCGGGTCGAAGCGGTAGCCGCGCTGGAGCGCCTCCTCGCGCAGGCCCCACAAGTAGGCCGAGATCGTGACCAGGGGCTCCCCCGCCCCGCGGAAGCGCTCCAGCTGGGGATGGTTGCGGTAGCCGCGGGTGCGCCCGGCCAGAACCGCCTGGGCCAGCAGGGACTCCCGCCAGCAGGCCACCAGCCCGGCCCGGTCGAGATGACCCGGGTGCAGGGACCATATCCTCATCGGCCCCTCCTGTCCCGCGCCGATGCGCAGGGCCGGGATCCCCCGCGCCGGGCCGACGGCGGGCGCACATCCCGCGTCCTCGCACATGCCCTCACAGCAGACCGCACTCCTCCAGGGTGGCGCGCAGGGCGGCGACCTCCCCGGCCTCAGCGCGTACCAGGGGCAGGCGCAGCTCGGCGCAGGGGATGCGGCCCTGGAGCAGGAGGGCCTCCTTGGCCATGACCGCGCCCTGGCCCCCGCCCATGAGGGCGCGCACCAGGGGGCGCATCCGCTGGGCCACGGCCCGGGCACCGGCCAGGTCACCGGCGTCGACCTCCGCGATCATCTCGCGCCAGGAGTGGGCGTCGGCGTGGGCGGCCACCGAGACCACGCCGGAGGCGCCGTGCGCCAGCCAGGCGAAGTTCAGCCCGTCGTCGCCCGAGTAGTACTCCAGGCCGGTGGCCTCCATGCGCTCGAAGCCCTGCTCGACATCGCCCGTGGCGTCCTTGACGGCCAGGACCCGCTCATGCTCGGCCATGCGGGCCAGGGTGCCGTCCTCGATGCGCACGCCGGTGCGCCCGGGGATGTCGTAGACCATCACCGGCAGGTCGGTGGCCTCGACCACCGCCATGATGTGGCGGTAGACGCCCTCCTGGCTGGGGCGGTTGTAGTAGGGGGCGTTGATGAGCAGGCCCTCGGCGCCGGCCTCCTGGGAGCCCACGCCATTGCGCACCGCGTGGGCGGTGTCGTTGGAGCCGGCCCCGGCCATGACCATGGCGCGCCCGGCCAGGGCGTCCTTGACCTCCCGGATGAGGTCCTGCTTCTCGGGCAGGTGGGTGGTGGGGGCCTCGCCGGTGGTGCCCGACAGCAGGATCATGTCCGCGCCGTCCTGGACGAGGCTGAGGGCCAGGGCCTGGGCGGCGGGGATGTCCAGCTCGCCCTCAGGGGTGAAGGGCGTGACCATGGCCACGCCGACGGATCCGAAGCTGCGGGAGGGCACTGCGCTCATGGCCCCAGCCTAACGGTGCGATACCCCCATGTGGCCCCGATGACCCAGCATCCTGCGCCTATGACGGGGCGGGGGCGCGCGATGCGCCACGGCGGGGCGCACGTGGCCGCACGGCAGCAGCGGGCCCGGGCCCAGCACTCCGGCGTCGGCCGGTCGGCGCCGGCTGGCGCCCCGGCGGCCCTGGCGCGCGGACCCGCCGGGAGCCTCCCCGCGATCCACCGGCCCCTGCTGCGCGGGCGAGGCTGCGGAGTGCGTGCTGGGATGGGTGGCGGCGATAGGGCGTCACGTCGCGGATTCGGCGTCGCCTCGCGGACAAGGCGATACCTCCAAGGCACGTCCATTCCGCGACGTGACGCCCCTGCCGCGAGGTGACGCGCTTGCGCTCCCCCGGTGCAGGGAATGCGCCGGGGGCGAGGCGGGGCATCCTCTAGGCTCGCGCCATGACCTCCACGCCTGATCCGCAGGAGCGGCCCTCCGTGTTCGACGCCGACCCCATCGCCGGGCTCGATGCCCGCGCCGGGGGCCTGGATGGGCGCGGCCATGACGCTCACCAGCACGGCGGGGCCGATGAGGGCCGGGTCCCGGCCGGGGGCTTCGTGCGCCCGGCCCGCGCCCAGGACCTGGCGCGGATCGGCGCGATCCACGCGGTGACGATGCGGGCCAGCCTGGAGGCCGCCCACGACGCGGCGCACGGCTCGCCCCTGCCCGAGGGGGTGCGCGCCATGATCAGCGCCCCGGTCATCACCGCGGGCTGGCGCGAGGCGGTCGCCTCCCCGCCCTCCCCGCAGCACCGGGTTCTCGTGGCCACCCAGGACGGGGGCGTCGTCGGGTTGCTGGGGATGGCGCCCACCCGGGCGACCGACCTCGATGGGACCACATCCGCCGCACGCGCCGGGGGAGCCGAGAACGACGGCGACGGCCCGGCCGGCGTGCACGAGGAGCAGAGGGCTCAGCAGATGCGGGCGGCGGAGATCACGGCCCTGGGGGTCGACCCCGGGCACCAGCTGCACGGCCATGGCTCCCGGCTCCTGGCCGCCGCCGTGGATCTGGCCCGCCAGGACGGCGCCAGTGCCCTGGTGGCGTGGTCGGTGCGGGGCGATGAGTCCCTCACCCGCCTCCTCCAGGCCGTGGGCATGGCGCCCACCGGCGTCCACCGCCAGCTGCCCGTGGGCCAGGGAGTCATCGAGGACTGCTGGGCCGCCTCCCTGTAGCCCGGCCCCGCCGGGGCGGGGCCGGCAGCCCCCGTCCTCCTGGGCGGGGCTCCTGCAGGGCCGGCCTCACAGGTCGAGCAGGGCGTCCAATCCGATGGTCAGGCCCGGTCGGCTGCCCACCTCGCGCACGGCCAGGACCACACCGGGCATGAAGCTGGCGCGGTCGAAGGAGTCGGTGCGGATGGTCAGCTGCTCGCCGGGATTGCCCAGGACCACCTCCTCGTGCGCCGTCAGGCCCCGCAGCCGCACCGCGTGGACGTGGATGCCGTCGATGACGGCGCCCCGCGCCCCATCGGGATCGACCTGCGTGGCGTCGGGCACCGGCCCCAGGCCGGCCTCGGAGCGGGCGGCGGCCAGGCGCTGGGCCGTGGCCACGGCCGTGCCCGAGGGGGCGTCGACCTTGCCGGGGTGGTGGAGCTCGATGACCTCGGCGGACTCGAAGTAGCGGGCCGCCTTGGCGGCCAGGCTCATCGCCAGGACCGCGGACAGGGCGAAGTTGGGGGCGATGAGCACGGCCCGGCCCCGGGCCCCGGGTTGCTCCAGGTGGGTGCGGATGCGCCCGTAGGACTCCTCGTCCCAGCCGGTGGTGCCCACCACCACGTCGCACCCGGCATCAATGGCGGCGTGGACATTGGCCTCGGTGACATCGGGGACGGTGAAGTCCACCGCCACCTGGGCACCCCGGAGGTGCTCGGCGTCGATGGGGTCGCCGGCGTCCAGGCGGGCGACGAGATCCAGGCCCTCGGCCTGCTCAACCGCCCGGCAGACGGTCGATCCCATGCGCCCGGCGGCGCCCAGCACGGCTACGCGAATGCTCATGGCCCCACCCTAGCCATCTTCCTGGGGACGGGAGCCCCGGGTCCGCAGAGCGGGAGTGCAGGCGGCTCCGCGCCTAAGACGGCCGGCTCCTCAGGCCCTGGACCCCACGAGCACCCGGGCGCGGGCCACCTCCCGGTCGGTGGGGCCCTGCTCGGCCAGCTTCTCGAACTCCCGGGGCATCAGCGCGGCCCCAACGGCTCCCGTGACCACCGTTAACAAGTTCAACATGTTGTTTCTCTCTTCTCAGGATGATCCTGGTCGCCACCCTGGCGGGACCGATTACTCTAGTCTGGTTACACTTACACTCCTTAGAAGGAGTGCGTTGATGCAACTGATAACGACAAGGAGCGGCGGCATCGCCATCACGATCTTATCGTCAGGGATGGGCAGGACCGCCTCCGTGATGCCGTAGTTGCTCTGCGGAGAGTTTTTCAACGTAGCGCTTATGAACATCACTATGTGCACATAACTCGCTTTTTTCGCCAAGTCGATCCTGCGAGGATGAGGCTTCCTCAGAGCCCCCCACCAGGCGACATGCATCAGCGAGAACATGACGAAGGCGACTATGGAACCAACGGCTCCCGAGGCATGCAACTGGCCCCGTTGCGACAGCCCCAAGGCAACAGCATACGCACAGCAGCTCAACGCACCGGCTAAAAATAGAATCCGCGCCGCAGTCAATTTAATCGCGACGGACCTTATCCCGCCCGATGCCTGCCCTTCTTCCTCACGGTCCATCGGTCACCTCTTCCTCAACCCAGGGTCACTACCACGCAACACCATCGCGCGCACCTGGTTGAGATGAGCCTAGCTGACTGTGCCTAGGATCACAAGAGATATCAGCAAATTCTCGTGGGTTTTGTGGCTGCCTCGATGCAGTCCTCTCGCGACGACATCGGCACCGCTACGGCAACAGCTGCCGCAGCGTGACGCATACTCCCGCCCGATCAGGCCCTGGGGCCCACGAGCACCCGGGCCTGCTTCTGGGCCACCAGCCAGGCAGCGAGCTCGCGCACCTCCTGGGCGGTGACCTCTCCCAGCAGGCGCAGGTTCTCCTCCATGGAGCGCAGGCGCCCGGTGACCACCTCGGCACGGCCCAGGCGGCCCATGCGCGCCAGGGAATCCTCCCCGCCCAGCACCATGGCGCCCCGGATCTGCCCCCGGGCACGGGCCATCTCCCGGTCGGTGGGGCCCTGCTCGGCGAGCTTCTCGAACTCCCCGAGCATCACGGCCGTGACCTCATCGACGTCGCGCGGCGCGCAGCCGGCGTACAGGCCGAAGGCGCCCGCCCCGGCATAGGAGGTGTCGAAGGCGTAGGTGGTGTAGGCCAGGCCCCGCTTCTCGCGCACCTCCTGGAACAGGCGCGAGGACATCCCCCCGCCCAGGATCGTGGTGAGCACGCTCATCGCCCAGCGCCGCTCATCACGCACCGCGATGCCCTGGCAGGTCAGGTACACGTGCGACTGCTCGGCCTCCCGCTCCACGGTGACATCCTCCACGCTCAGCGCGCGGACCGGCTCGACCTCGAAGCGCCGCTGGCGCGGCGGGACCGAGGCGGCCGCCTCCCAGCCACCGGCGGCCAGGTCGGCGGCCACCCGCTCGCAGACCTCGTCATGGTCCACGGCTCCGGCCACCGCCACCACCAGGGCGTCGGAGGAGTAGGTGCGCCGGTAGTGCTCCCACACAGCATCCCGAGGCACGGCCGCCACCGTCTCGGGGGTGCCGCCGATGGGCCGGCCCAGGGGCGTGCCCTCACCGAAGGCGGCACGCGCGAAGGCCTCCTGGGCCACATCGGCAGGGTCATCAGCAGCATCGGCCAGCTCGGAGATGATGACGCCCCGCTCGGTCTCGACCTCCTGGGGATCCAGCAGCGAGGAGGTGACCATGTCGGTGACGACGTCGAGGGCCTCCATGGCGTCGGGCGCCAGGACGCGGGCGTAGTAGGAGGTGTGCTCCTTGGAGGTCGCGGCATTGGACTCCCCGCCGATCATGTCGAAGGCCTCGGCGATGCCGTGGGCGTCCCGGGTGGCGGTGCCCTTGAACAGCAGGTGCTCCAGGAAGTGAGTGGAGCCCTCCTGGCCCGGCGCCTCATCGCGCGAGCCCACCCCCAGCCACAGGCCGATCGACGTCGAGCGCAGTCCCGGCACGGACTCGGTGATGACCCGCACCCCGCCGGGCAGGACGGATCGGCGGGTCAGGGCGCCGTCGTCGATGAGCGAGAGCTCCGCGGCCGGATCGCCTGAGGCTCTGCGGGGCAGCTCCACCTCGGCGTAGTCGGTGGAGGAGGCGGTACCGGGGGCGCGCAGGGGCGCGCCGGCCCCGGGACGGGAGTCGCTGGCTGAGTTGGTCACCGGCAGAGCCTAACGGCTCGGCCCCTGGGCCGGCTCGGGGCTGAGCCGGCCCAGGGGCCGAGCGGGATCGGGCCCAGGCTCAGGCGGAGTCGCCCTCGCGCAGGGGCGTGCGCTCGACGGCGGAGCCGGCGGCCTCACCGGTGAGGCGGGTCACGGCATCCTCGATGCGGGAGCCCACACCCTCATCGATGCTCTTCCAGTACCACAGGGCGCGCTCGAGCACCTCGGGGCGCTCGATCTGGGCCAGGCCGCCCGCGACGGTGCCGACCAGGCGCTCGCGCTGGGCCTCGGTGAAGACCTCGCGCACGAGGATGCCGGCCTGGGAGAAGTCGTCGTCGTCCTCGCGCAGGGTCTGGGCGGCCAGGACCATCTCGCCGTCGGCCTCCCACCCGTTCTCCAGGCGGCCCTGCTCATCGGCGTAGGGCCGCCCGCCGGAGTTCGCGGCGTAGGTGGGCTGGGCCCCGGAGTGGAAGTAGCGCATCGGCCCGTCGAAGGTGTAGGTGTTGGAGGCCTCTCGCACTTCGGGCAGGGGCTGGTTGACCGGGATCTGGTCGTGGTTGACCCCCAGGCGGGCGCGCTGGGCGTCGGCGTAGGCGAAGACGCGGGCCAGCAGCATGCGGTCCGGGGAGAAGCCGATGCCCGGGACGATATTCGACGGCGCGAAGCTGGCCTGGTCGATCTGGGCGAAGAAGTTCTCCGGGTTCTCGTTGAGGGTCAGCGTGCCGACCTCGATGAGCGGGTAGTCGGCGTGGGGCCAGGTCTTGGTCAGGTCGAAGGGGTTGATCCGGTAGGTCTTGGCCTCCTCATACGGCATGACCTGGATGGACAGGGTCCAGCTGGGGTAATCCCCGCGCTCGATGGCCTCGAACAGGTCGCGGCGGTGGAAGTCGGCGTCCTGGCCGGCGATCTCCTCGGCGTCCTGGCCCGACCAGTTCTCCACGCCCTGGTTGGTGTGGAAGTGGAACTTGGCCCAGAAGCGCTCCCCCGCCTCGTTGATGAGCATGTAGGTGTGGGAGCCGTAGCCGTTCATGTGCCGCCAGGTGCGCGGCAGGCCCCGGTCCCCCATGAGGTAGGTGACCTGGTGGGCGGTCTCCGGGGACAGGGTCCAGAAGTCCCACTGCATGGTCTGGTCGCGCAGGCCCTTGTCCCCCAGGCGCTTCTGGCTGCGGATGAAGTGCGGGAACTTCATGGGGTCGCGCAGGAAGAAGATGGGCGTGTTGTTGCCCACCAGGTCCCAGTTGCCCTCGGTGGTGTAGAACTTCAGGGCGAATCCGCGCACGTCGCGCCAGGTGTCCGGGGAGCCGGCCTCGCCGGCCACGGTGGAGAAGCGCAGCAGGGCGCGGGTGCGCGCCCCGGGCTGGAAGAGGGCCGCCTTGGTGTACTTGCTGATGTCGTGGGTGATGACCAGCTCGCCGAAGGCTCCTGCGCCCTTGGCGTGGGGCTTGCGGTCGGGGATGTTCTCCCGGTTGAAGTGGGCCAGGGAGTTGACCAGGTGGTGGTCGTGAAGGAGCAGGGGGCCATCGGGACCGAGTGTGATGCTCTGGCGGTCGCTGGCCGCGGGGGCCCCGTTGAGCATGGTCGACCCAGAGTCGTCACCCGGATTGATTGGCTTCTCTGACATGTTTCCTCCTTTTGCTAGGTCGCTCATGATGAAAGCATGAGCGGAGGAAGAAGACAAGTGCGGCGCGCCCCGGGAGAATGATGAGCGCCGTCAACGCCCGCAGGGCCAGAGAAAACAAGCCGGGGTCATGAGGCCCCGATCACGGCTCCAGCCGCCCGATACGGGTTTGATACAGCATTGCCCGCTTGCGAAATAACGTCTATAGAAAGGCCTGGGGCCGG
>NZ_JAGFOU010000006.1 GCF_017592395.1 Actinomyces bowdenii | reverse complement strand
GTGCACAAGGGAGCTTGACTGCGAGACCGACGGGTCGAGCAGGTACGAAAGTAGGAACTAGTGATCCGGCGATCCCGTGTGGGTGGGTCGTCGCTCAACGGATAAAAGGTACCCCGGGGATAACAGGCTGATCCTGCCCAAGAGTCCATATCGACGGCATGGTTTGGCACCTCGATGTCGGCTCGTCGCATCCTGGGGCTGGAGCAGGTCCCAAGGGTTGGGCTGTTCGCCCATTAAAGCGGTACGCGAGCTGGGTTTAGAACGTCGTGAGACAGTTCGGTCCCTATCCTCTGCGCGCGCAGGAGACTTGAGGAGGCCTGTCCCTAGTACGAGAGGACCGGGACGGACGAACCTCTGGTATGCCAGTTGTCCCGCCAGGGGCACGGCTGGTTAGCCACGTTCGGAACGGGTAACCGCTGAAAGCATCTAAGCGGGAAACCATCTCCAAGACCAGGTCTCCACACCCCCCAGCGGGGTGGAAGGCCCCCAGTAGACCACTGGGTAGATAGGCCAGAAGTGTACAACCAGCAATGGTACAAGCTGACTGGTACTAATAGGCCAACACAAAACACACACACACACGCAAACACGCGTTCCCAACGCACGAGCACGCCACACCGGCGCCCACTATACGGTCCACAACCAACCCACCACCACCCAACCCCCACACCAAGAGCAAACACGCGTTCCCAAACGCAACACGTTAAAGCGAGCACACCACACCACCGGCGCCCACTATACGGTCCACAACCAACCCACCACCACCCAACCCCCACACCAAGAACACCAGGAGGGGGATAACAACATAGACAACCAACCCACCACACCCCTCACAACCACAAAAAAAAGGGGGGTCACTGAGAAAAGACGTCTCGGTGGTCACAGCGGCAGGGAAACGCCCGGACCCATCCCGAACCCGGAAGCTAAGCCAGCCAGCGCCGATGGTACTGCACCCGCCAGGGTGCGGGAGAGTAGGACACCACCGAGCACACACCACACGCGGCCCCGCACACCCCCCACAACAAGGAGGAACGTGCGGGGCCGCGCCACATACCACCAGCCACGCACAAGCCGCCGCAGCAGGCACTGAAGGAACAGCACCATGCCCCACGACGACCGCTCAGAGTCCTCAGGCGAGCGCCGAGATCGCGACCACTCCCGGACCGCCGGGTCAGGCCGCGCGCGTGGCCGCGGGCGCGATGGTGCGCGAGGCGGCTTCAGCGGCGCCAGGGGCGGTGACGGTGGCCACCGATCGAGCGGCGCCCGGGGCGGCTCGTCCCGCAGCGCCTCCCGTGACGGGGGCGGGTACCGCCGGGACCACGGTGGGCGCGATGGCCGCCGTGACAGGCGCCGAGGCGCCGAGGAATCGCGCGGCTCCGCCCGCCCACCCCAGCGTCAGAGGATCAAGCCCCCGGCTCTGCCCGAGGACGTCGAACCCGCGGATCTCGACCGCAGCGCCCGCGCCGAGCTGCGTGCCCTGGGACGGGCCAATGCCGAGAACGTCGCCCGCCACCTCGTCATGGTCCAGCGGCTCCTGAGCAGCGACCCGCAGGCCGCTTACGCCCATGCGCGCTACGCGGCCTCCCGCGCCGGGCGCATCGCGGTCGTCCGGGAGACCGCCGGGATCGCCGCGTACCTCAGCGGCCAGTACACCGAGGCGCTGCGCGAGATCAGGGCCGCCAGGCGCCTGTCCGGCCTCGACCTGCACCGCGCCATCGAGGCCGACTGCGAGCGGGCCCTGGGCCACCACAGCAAGGCCCTCAAGGCTGCCTCCGAGGCCGACCCGCGCCAACTCGACGACATCGAGCGCGCCGAGCTCGCCATGGTCCTCTCCGGCATCCGGGAGGAGATGGGTCAGACCGAGCTCGGCCTCATCATCATCGAGGACGCCATCCGCGCCCGCCCACGAGACCGTGAGACCCTGCGCCGCCTGCACTCCGTGCGCGCCGACCGGCTGGAGGCCCTGGGCCGCGTGGCTGAGGCCCAGGCCATCCGGGAGCGCATCGGCCCCGAGCCCGAGGAGCTCGAGGAGGACATCGAGGTCTTCGACATCCAGGACGAGATCGGGGATTGGCAGGAGGCCCCGCTTAAGGACCAGGCCGAGGCCCACCGCGCCGCTGAAGCCCAGGAGCCGGAGGGCTCCGCCGCCCAGGACGGGGCCCCCGGGGCGCTTTCCGGCGCCGACGGGCAGGCCCCCGCCCAGGACGGGGACCCCGACCGGCTCGACTCCTTCGTCCAGCGGGTCGAGGCCGAGATGAGGGAGCTGCTCGGTGAGGATGCCGCCTCGGACGAGGCGACAGCACCGCATCGGGACACGGCCCAGGCCGAGGGCATCAGTCCTCAGGCCCGCCCGGGCAGCAGTCCGGACGGCGTGCCGGAGACCCCCTCGCAGGAGGCATGAGCCCATGACTCCCACCGCTTCGCAGACCGCCCGCGCCCCGCAGCGCGCCACCCTCCTGGGCAGCGCCCGGCCCCTGGACGAGGCCCACGACGTCGCCCTGCTCGACCTGGACGGCGTGTGCTTCGCCGGCGAGGCCCGCGTGCCCCACGCCGCCGACTCGGTCAACGCCGCGCGCCGCAGGGGCATGCGCCTGTCCTTCGTCACCAACAACGCCTCGCGCACCCCCCGGGCCGTGGTCGACAAGCTCGCCGCCAACGGCATCGAGGCCACGGCCGCGGAGGTCTTCAGCGCCGCCATGGACGGCGCCGCCCTGCTGGGCGAGCACGTGCCCGCCGGCTCCACCGTGCTGGTCGTCGGCGGGCAGGGGGTGCGCCAGGCCCTGGCCGATGAGGGCTTCGTGGTGACCTCCACCGCGCAGGACCACCCGGCGGCCGTCGTCCAGGGATGGGACCCGGGCGTGGACTGGGCGATGCTCTCCGAGGCCGCCTACGCCATCGGCCGGGGCGCCCTGCACGTGGCCACCAACCTGGACTCCACCCTGCCCACCGAGCGCGGCTTCGCCCTGGGCAACGGCAGCCTCGTGGCCGCCGTCGTCAACGCCACGGGCAAGCAGCCGCTGGCGGGCGGCAAGCCCACGCCGGGCATCTACCGGCGCGCCCTGGCCCGCAGCGGGGGCACCCGCCCCCTGGCCATCGGCGACCGCCTCAACACCGACCTGGTGGGTGCGCGCACCGCCGGATTCCCCGGGCTGCACGTCCTCACCGGCGTGTCCACCGCCCGCGACGTCGTCCTGGCCGCCCCCGGCGAGCGCCCCAGCTTCCTGCACACCGACCTGCGCGGGCTGACCCAGCCCCACCCCCGTCCCACCGCGGTCCAGGAGCACGGCCGCACCTGGTGGCGGGTCGGCGACCAGCGCGCCCGCGTCGCCCAGGGCCACCTGGAGCTGGCGGGCTCCGGAGTGCTGTCGGCCGCCGCCTCGGTGGACCTGGACGCCTACCGGGCCCTGGTGGCCGCGGCCTGGGACCATGTCGACACCCTCACCGAGGCCGGCTCCACCGCCGCGGCCCGCGAGGCGCTCAGCGTTCCCGAGCTCGACGTCATCGCGCCCTGACAAGCCGCACCGACCAGGAAGGACCCTCCCACCCCAGTGACACCCGCCTCCCGCGACACCCAGGACCCCGCGCCGCAGCGCCCCGCACCCGGGGCGCCGGCCGCCCCGCGCCCCGCGCCGTCGCGCAGACCGGTGGAGCCGCAGGCCCCGGTGCCCGACCACTCCCGGATCGAGCAGATCCAGGGCCTGGCCCTGGAGGAGCGGGCACCGGCCCTGGAGGCCCTGCGCGAGGAGCTGGCCGCCGCCCTGCACCAGGATGGCCCGGACCAGCCCGGGCCCGCCCCCAGCACGAGCGCCGGTGGCGGGCAGGCCTCCGGGAACCCCAGGGACTGACCGTGGCGCGCCTTATCCGCATCGACTCCGAGCTGGCCCGCCGGGGCCTGGCCCGCTCGCGCACGCACGCCGCAGAGCTGCTCGCCCAGGGGCGCGTCACCCTCGACGGCATGGTCGTCACCAAGCCGGCGCGACAGGTCAACCCGGCCCAGGCCATCGAGGTCCTAGCCCCGGTCGACGGGCCCCCGGCCGACCACCCCCACGGCGCCGCGGGCGCCGCACCCCGGGGACGGGGCGAGTACGTCTCCCGCGGGGCCCTCAAGCTCGCCGGCGCCCTGGACGCCCTGGGGGCCAGGGGCCTGGCCCCCAGGGTCGAGGGGCGCCGCTGCCTGGACGCGGGGGCCTCCACCGGGGGCTTCACCGACGTCCTGCTGCGCCGGGGCGCCGCGCATGTCGTGGCCGTGGACGTGGGCTACGGCCAGCTCGCCTGGTCGCTGCAGTCCGACCCCCGGGTCACCGTCCTGGACCGCACCAACGTGCGCACCCTCGACCCCCGGGCAGTGGCGCCGGCCCCCGGGCTGATCGTGGGCGACATGTCCTTCATCTCCCTGACCCTGGTCCTGGAGCCCCTCCTGGCCGCCGCCGCCCCGCAGGCCGACCTGCTGCTCATGGTCAAGCCCCAGTTCGAGGTCGGACGGGAGCGCCTGGGGCGCGGGGGAGTGGTGCGCGACCCCGCCCTGCACCTGGAGGCGGTGCTCGGCGTCGCCGCCCACGCCCACGGCCTGGGCGCCGGGGTGCTGGCCGTCACCGCCTCCCCCCTGCCCGGGCCTGCGGGTAATGTGGAGTACTTCCTGGCCATGCGCGCCGGCGGGGCCGATGGCCCGGGCGACCTGACCGGGGAGGAGCGGGAGGCCCAGGCCAGGCGCGCCGTCGCGGAGGGGCCCGCAGGCACCGGCGGCGCAGGAAGGAGCCCTCAGTGAGCGGATCGAGTCCCGCATCGGGGCCGCAGACCCACGACCAGTCCCAGACCCCGGCCGCCGTGCGCAGGGTCATGATCTTCAGGCGCGACCTCAACGACAAGCCGGTCCCGCCCCACCGCCGCGCCGCGCCCACGGGCGTGGCCGTGGCCCGCGCGGAGCGGGCCCTGCGCGCCCACGGCGTCGAGCCGGTGGGCCCCGATGACACCGGCGAGGTGGACCTGGTCCTGGTGCTGGGCGGCGATGGGACGATCCTGCGCGCCTCGGAGGTGGCGCGCGAGCGGGACATCCCCCTGCTGGGCATCAACACCGGGCATGTCGGCTTCCTGGCCGAGGCCGACCCCGACGCTGTCGAGCAGGTGGTGGCCGACCTGGTGGCGGGGCACTACACCGTGGAGACCCGCACTGCCCTGGATGTGGAGGTCCTGGCCCCAGACGGGACGAGCACCCGCCAGTGGGCCCTCAACGAGGCCGCCCTGGAGAAACGCGACCGGGCCCGCATGCTGGAGGTGGCCATCGGCGTCGACGGCCAGGCCGTGTCCTCCTTCGGCTGCGACGGCCTGGTGGCCTCCACCCCCACCGGCTCGACCGCCTACGCCTTCTCCTGCGGCGGGCCCGTCATCTGGCCCGATGTCCAGGCCCTGCTGCTGGTGCCCATCGCCGCCCACGCCCTGTTCACCCGGCCCCTGGTGCTGGGTCCGGGCTCCTGCCTGGAGATCGTCGTGCACCATGCGGGCTTCGGGGGCGCCGAGATCTGGTGCGACGGGCGCCGCAGCCTGGATGTGCCCACGGGCAGCCGCCTTCGCGTCACCCTGGCCGAGCGGCCCGTGAGGCTGGCCCGCGTCAACCAGGCCCCCTTCTCCACGCGCCTGGTGCGCAAGCTCAACCTGCCCGTGACCGGGTGGAGGGCGCTCAACGGGGATGACGGGGACGATGATGGCGAGGCCTGCCAGGACCCCAGTGGTGATCCCGGCGAGGGGACCGGGTCGTGATCGAGTCCCTCCACATCGAGGACCTGGGCGTCATCCGCAGCGCCGACCTGGCCCTCAGCCCGGGGCTGACCGCCCTGACCGGGGAGACCGGTGCGGGCAAGACCATGGTGCTCACCTCCCTGGGCCTGCTGCTGGGCCGGCGCGCGGAGTCCTCCATCGTGCGCACCGGGGCCCAGCGCTGCCTGGTCGAGGGCGCCTTCATCCTC
The DNA here is from genome assembly GCF_017592395.1 of Actinomyces bowdenii. Taxonomy (GTDB): domain Bacteria; phylum Actinomycetota; class Actinomycetes; order Actinomycetales; family Actinomycetaceae; genus Actinomyces; species Actinomyces bowdenii. Next base: position 127,905 of record NZ_JAGFOU010000006.1, on the reverse strand, counting down.
GATCCTGACTCGCGGGCGGCCGAGCGCGCCCTGGAGGCCGGGGCCGAGCTGGACGAGGAGGTGCTCCTGGCCTCGCGCACCGTCCCCGCCTCGGGCCGCTCCCGCGCCCACCTGGGAGGGCGGGCCGTGCCCTCCGCGGTCCTGGCGCAGGTGGGAGGGGCCCTGGTCTCCGTCCACGGCCAGGCCGACCAGCTGCGCCTGCGCTCGGCCGCCGCCCAGCGCGCGGCCCTGGACTCCCTGGGGGGCGCCGAGCACCGGCAGCTGTGCCGGCGCTACTCCCAGGCCTACCGGGAGCGCGCCGGGATCGCCCGGGCCCTGGAGGAATGGCAGGCCTCGGCGCGCAGCCGCGGGGAGGAGGCCGCCCGCCTGCGCCGCGGCCTGGAGGCGCTGGAGGAGCTGGACCCCGCGCCGGGGGAGGACCGCGAGCTGAGCGCCGAGGCGGACCGGCTCGACCACGCCGAGGACCTGCGCCGGGCCGCCACCACCGCCCAGACGGCGCTGAGCGGGGATGAGGAGGCGCTGGGGACCGCGGGCGGCGCCCCCGACGTCGTCGCCCTCATCTCCGAGGCCCAGCGCGCCCTGGCCCACGAGGCCCAGGTGGACCCGGCCCTGGCCGAGCTGGCCGAGCGCACCGGCAGGCTGGGCATCGAGGCCGCCGACATCGCCGCCGAGCTGTCCTCCTACCTCGCCGGGCTGCAGGCCGATCCCGCCAGGCTCGCCCGCGTCCAGGACCGGCGCGCCGCCCTGGCGCGGGCCTGCCGCGAGATCGCCGGCCCCGGGGAGCGGATCGACGATGTCGATGCGCTGCTGGCCTGGGGCCAGCGGGCCGCCGCCCGCCTGGCCGAGATCGACGGGCCCCAGGACGGGGCCGCGGTGCTGGCCGAGCGCCTGGCCGGGGCCGAGGAGGACCTGGCCGTGGTCGGCGCCGAGCTGAGCCGGGCGCGCCGGGCCCTGGCCCAGCGCCTGGAGGAGGACGTCACCGCCGAGCTCGAGGGCCTGCACATGAAGGGATCCCGACTGGTGGTCGAGCTCACCGAGCTCGATGAGCCCGGGCCCACGGGGGCCGAGGGCGTGGCCCTGGCCCTGGTCTCCCACCCCGGGGCGCCGGCCCTGCCCCTGGGCAGGGGCGCCTCCGGCGGGGAGCTGTCCCGCATCATGCTGGCGCTGGAGGTGGTGCTGGCCGAGGCCGCCGTCCAGGACGGCGCGCAGGCCGATCCGCAGGGCGGCTCCGCCCGCCGCGCTGACCGGACCCTCATCTTCGATGAGATCGATGCCGGGGTCGGCGGGCGGGCCGCCCGGGAGATCGGGCGGCGGCTGGCCAGGCTGGCCCGCCGCTACCAGGTGGTGGTCGTCACCCACCTGGCGCAGGTGGCGGCCTGGGCCGACACCCACATGGTGGTGCGCAAGGAGACCGATGCCGAGGCGGGCCAGGAGGCCGGGGAGCCGACCACCCGCACCAGCGTCGTCGTCGTGGAGGGCGGGCAGCGCCGCCGCGAGCTGGCCCGGATGCTCTCGGGGCACGAGGACTCCGAGGCGGCGGTCCGGCATGCCGCTGAGCTCCTGGAAGAGGCCGGCATGGCACAATCCCAGGCGTGAGGAACCCCTTCCGCAGGAAGTCCGCGTCTCAGGCCGAGCGACCCTCCGGGGTCGTGCGGGTCGATGCGCGCACCAAGAAGCTCACCAAGCGCCTCCAGCCCGGGGAGATCGCGATCATCGATCACACCGACCTGGACCGCGTCGCCGCCGAGTCCCTCGTGGAGTGCCGCCCCTCGGCGGTGCTCAACGCCGCCCCCTCGGTCTCGGGGCGCTACCCCAACCTCGGCCCCGGCATCCTCATCGAGGCGGGCATCCCCCTGGTGGACGACCTGGGGCCCGACGTCATGCGCCTGCACGACGGCCAGCGCATCGACGTGCGCCAGGGCGTGGTCCGCCTCCACGGCAGGGACCAGGTCATCGCCGAGGGCACGGTCCAGACCCAGGAGACGGTGGCGGCCTCCATGGAGGAGGCCCGCGCCGGCCTGTCCGTCCAGCTCGAGGCCTTCGCCGCCAACACCATGGAGTACATGCGCGGGGAGTGGGAGCTGCTGCTCAACGGCGTGGGCATGCCCGCGGTGAGCACCCAGATGGGCGGCAAGCACGTGCTGGTGGTGGTGCGGGGCTACTCCTACAAGGAGGACCTCAAGGCCCTGCGCCCCTACATCCGCGAGTACAAGCCGGTCATCATCGGCGTGGACGGCGGGGCCGACGCCGTCATCGAGGCCGGCCTCAAGCCCCACATGATCGTGGGCGACATGGACTCCGTCTCCGACAAGGCCCTGGCCTGCGGCGCCGAGATCGTGGTCCACGCCTACCGCGACGGGCGCGCCCCGGGCCTGGCCCGCGTCGAGGAGCTGGGCGTGGACCACCACGTCCTGGCGGCCACCGGCACCTCGGAGGACATCGCCATGCTCATGGCCGACGAGGCCGGTGCGGAGATCATCGTGGCCCTGGGCACCCACGCCACCCTCCTGGAGTTCCTGGACAAGGGCCGCTCGGGGATGTCCTCGACCTTCCTGACCCGCCTCAAGGTCGGCGGGCGGCTCATCGACGCCAAGGGCGTCTCCCAGCTCTACCGCACGCGCATCTCCGGGCGGTGGCTGGTGCTCCTGGCGCTGTCCGGCCTGTTCGCCCTGGCCATGGCCCTCATGTCCACCCCCGGGGGCCAGACCTTCCTGGGGCTCTCCGGCGCGGTATGGGACGACATCATCGACTTCCTGCGCTCGCTGGTGGGACTGGCCCCCCAATCGCCCACCGTCTAGGCTCACCTACGCCACCAAGGATCGAAGGCCACCATCATGATCGACTTCCGCTACCACCTGGTCTCGCTCATCTCCGTGTTCCTGGCCCTGGCCGTCGGCGTCGTCCTGGGCGCGGGCCCCCTGCAGAACTCCCTGGGCACCGCCCTCAACGACCAGGTCAGCGCCCTGCGCGAGGACCGCAACGCCACCCAGGCCCGCCTGGAGCAGACCGAGACGGCAGTCAACGAGCGCGATGACTACATCACGCAGGCCGCCGCCCAGTACCTGCCAGGCAAGCTCTCCGGCAAGTCGGTGGCCCTGGTGCTCCTGCCCGGGGCCAACAGCGAGGACGCCCAGGCCGTGGTCGCCCAGCTGGAGGCGGCCGGAGCCGCCATCAACGGCCGCTACACCCTGACCCCGGCCTGGGTGGACGCCTCCCGGGAGACCTTCCGCTCCACCTACTCCGCCCAGTTCGCCGGCAACCTGGGAACGCCGGCCTCCTCGGACACCAATGCGATCCTCGGAGAGGGCCTGGGCCGGGCCCTGACCGGCACTGATGCCTCGGCCTCCACGCTCATGAGCCTGCTGACGGCCTCCGACACGCCCCTGGTGACCGTGGACGCCCAGGCCACCGGCCCGGCCACCATGATCGCCGTCGTGGGCCCCCGTCCCCAGGAGGACCCGGGCGCCCAGGCCACCGCCCGGGCCACGGACTCCTCCACGCCCTCGGTGTGGGCCCAGGCCCTGTCGGGAACGGCCGCCGCGGCCCCCACGGTGGTGGTGGGCCAGGCCCGCACAGAGACCGGGGTGGTCGCCCTCATCCGCTCCGCGGGAGTGCCGGTGACCACCATCGACTCGGTGGGCCAGGCCACGGCGGCCGTCTCCACGCCCCTGGCGCTGGTCTCCACCGAGGCCGGAACCCGCTCGCACTACGGCTTCGACGACGGCGCCCAGGCCGTCATCCCACCCATGGCGGGCTGAGGGGTGCTGGGCGGATCAGGGGGACCGGCCCATGCCGGGCCGATGCCAGGAGGGCCACGATGACCATCGCTGCCAGGATGACCGCCGCCGGTCCGCCGACCGGCTCCACAGCCGGCGCCACCACCGGGACCGGCGGGCCCTCGCCGTCCCGGCGCCTGGCGCGCCTGGGGCTGAGCGCCCTGGGGGCGGCCCGGGCAGCCCTGGACGCCTCCACGCTCCTCGCCCGGCCGATGCCCGCCCTGGAGCGGGTCAACTTCCACGGGCGCACCGTCTCGCTCAGGGGAGGCGTGGGCGCGGCCGCGGGATCGATCGCGGCCGCTGCCCTGTGCGCGCCATGGCCCCGTCGGGCCAGGACGGCCCATGCGGCTGAGGCGGCCGAGCGCGCCGAGCTGGGGGCCGCGGCCCTGGCCGCCCTGGTGGCCGCCACGGCGGGCGCCGGGGCGGGCCTGGCCGACGACCTGGACGCCGGCGCCCACGACGGCCAGGAGGTCGCCAAGGGCCTGGCGGGGCACCTGCGGGCGCTGAGGCGCGGGCGGGTGACCACCGGCGTGCTCAAGATCGCCGTCATCGGTGCCGGGGCGGCCGTGGCCGGGGCCCTGCTCTCGGGCAGCAGGGCCGCGTCAGCCGGTGCCATGCCCTCCGGCGGCCTCGGCTGCCTCGGCGGCCACGCGGTGCCCACCTCGCTGACCACCGCCCTGACCGCGGCCCGCCGCCATCGCCCGGGGGCCCCGGCCCGCCTGGCGGATGCGGCCGGCTCAGCCGTGGTGGTGGCCTCCTGGGCCAATGTCATCAACCTGCTCGACCTGCGCCCCGGCCGGGCCCTCAAGGCCGCCGGGGCGGGGGCGGCCCTCCTGCTGGCCGCCCCGGGCCGGCCCCAGGCCACCCGCAGGCTGGCCGCCGGCGCCCTGGGGACGGTGGCCGCGGCCCTGCCCGAGGACCTGGGGGAGGAGACCATGCTCGGCGACACGGGTGCCAACGCCCTGGGGGCGCTGCTGGGCACGGCCCTGGCCGCGCACCCCAGCCGTGCCCTGCGCCTGGGTGCCGGCGCCGCCGGGGTGGCCCTCATCCTGGCCAGCGAGCGCGTCTCCTTCTCCCGGGTCATCGAGCGCACCCCGGTCCTGGCGGCCCTGGATGCCCTGGGGCGCCGTAGCGCCCCGGGCCGCCCGGTGCCAGGGAGCCCGGCACCCGCCACCCCGGTGGCTGCGGCCTGCGCCGACCCGGTGCCCGGCACCGGGGAGCCCGGCGCCCCGGCCACGGGCCTGCCGGGCGCGACGACCCCGGGCGCCGGATGAGCGGTGGGACGCCGCCGCGCCCCGCGGGCGCGGGCACCGCTGGCCCGCGCGGGGCCCTGGCGGCCGCCGGCGGAGTGGCGGGGCTGACCCTCGTCTCCCGCGTCCTGGGCTTCCTGCGCTGGATCGTCCAGGCCTCCACCCTGGGGGCCGGGACCGTGGCCGGCGCCTACGCCACCGCCAACCAGGTCCCCAACGTCCTGTACGAGGTGGTGGTCGGGGGAGCCCTGGCCGCCACCGTCGTCCCGCTCCTGGCCGGCCCCGTGGCCGCCGGGCGGCGCGAGGAGGCCGCGCGCACCGCCTCGGCGCTGCTGGGCCTGGTCCTGGTGGTGCTGGTGCCCCTGTGCCTGGCCCTGGTGGTCCTGGCCGAGCCGGTCGCCGGGCTCTTCCCCGCCTCACAGGGCGTCGATGCCGCCGTCCAGGTCGCCCTGGTGGCCGACTTCCTGCGCATGTTCGCCCTCCAGATCCCCCTCTACGGCATCGGCGTGGTCCTCACCGGCGTTCTCCAGGCCCACGGCTCCTTCACCTGGCCCGCGCTGGCCCCGGTCCTGTCCTCCCTGACGGTCATGGCCGCCTACGGGGCCTACGGGGCCATGGCGCCCGCGGCCGACGGCCGGCCCTCGGCCGCGGCCCTGCACGTCCTGGGCTGGGGGACCACGGCCGGGGTGGCGGCACTGAGCCTGCCCCTGCTGTGGCCCGTCCACCGCCTGGGCCTGCGTCTGCGCCCCACCCTGCGCCTGGGAGGCGCCCAGGCGGGCAGGGCCCTGCGGCTGGCGGGCGCAGGCATCGGGACCCTCCTGGCCCAGCAGGCCAGCGTCCTGGCGGTCCTGGCCCTGGCCCGCTCCGGCGGCACCACCGGGACGGTCGCCGTCTACCAGTACACCCAGGCCGTCTACGTCCTGCCCTACGCCGTCCTGGCCGTGCCGGTGGCCACCGTCCTCTACCCCCGCCTCACCGCCGCCTTCAGCGCCGAGCGGCAGCCCGCCGCCAGCGGGCGGGGCGCCGCAGTGGATGCCGCAGCGCCCTCATCGCCCTCACCGGCGGCCCCGCCCGAGGCCCCCCAGGCCCCCGTCCCGGGGGCGGGTGAGCTGGCCGCCCGGTCCACCGGCGCCGTCGTGGCCGTGGCGGTGGCCGGAGCGGGCATGCTCCTGGCCGCCTCCCACGGGGCCGAGCGCTTCTTCGCCCTCCTGACCGGCCAGGTCGCCGGCATGGGCGCGGCCCTGGCGGTCCTGGCCCCGGCCCTGGTGGGCTACGTCCTCATCTACCAGGTCACGCGCGTGCTCTTCGCCGCCGACCGCTCCCGGGACGCCGCCCTGGCCACCGGTGCCGGATGGGTGATCGTTGCGGGCGCCTCCTGGGCGGCGGTGGGCCTGCTCTCCCAGGGGGGCGACGGCGCGGCCACGCTCCTGGGCCTGGCCGTGGGCCAGAGCGCGGGCATGGCCTGCGCCGGAGCCGGCCTGCTGGTGGCCCTGGCGCGCCTGCTGGGAGCGCGCGCCCTGGCCCCCGCCGGGCGCGCCCTGCTCCTCGGAGCGCCGGTGGCCCTCGCCTGCGGACTGGCGGTGCGCGTCCTGAGCGCCGCGATGGACTCGCCCGCCGCGGCCATCGCCCTGGCCTGCCTGGGGGCACTGGCCACCGCGGCCGTCGTCCTGGGCCTGCTCCACGCCCGCGACCGCGCCCTGCTGGGCGTGCTGCGCCAACCCCGACAGGTCAGGGCATGAACCGCCACCACCGCAGGCTCACTCACGCGGCTCGGCACAACGACAGGAGCAGGGCATGAGCACCAGGCAGCGCATCCTCGAAGTCAGCGGATCGGCAGCCGGGGGCGTGCGCGCCCACCTGGGCGACTGCGCCCGCCTCCTGGCCGGCCAGGGCCATGATGTCATCGTCGAGGCCCCGGCCGCCGTCCTGGAGGGCCTGGAGATCGGCGGGGCCCGCGCCGAGGCCCTGGAGATCGGGCCGCGCCCCAGCCCGCTGGACGGGGCCGTGGTGGCGCGCCTGCGCCGCCTGGGGCGCCGCGCCGACGCCCTCCACGCCCACGGGCTGCGCGCCGGCGCCCTGGCGGCCCTGGCCCTGGGCCGACGGCGCCCCGGGCGCACGCGCCTGGTCGTCACCCTCCACAACCTCACCGTCGGCGGGGCCCTCACGCGCGCCACGGGACGGGCCCTGGAGAGGCTCATCGCCTCCAGGGCCGACCTCATCCTGGCCGTCAGCCCCGACCTGGCCCAGCGGGCCGGCGGCCTGGGGGCCGCCGAGGTCGAGCTGGCCATCATCCCCGCGCCCCGGGGCGGGAGCGACGCGGGGCCCGCGGCGCCGCCGCACCAGGAGCCACCCCCGGATGAGGGCCCTGCCCCCGGCCCCTGGCCCCCGGGCCACGCGCGCGTGCTGAGCGTGGCGCGCCTGGCCCCCCAGAAGGGCCTGCCGCTGCTGCTGGAGGCCGCCGCCATCCTGGGCCGGCAGGCGCAGCGCGGGGAGCTGCCCGCCCTGAGCTGGGCAGTGGCGGGGGAGGGGCCGGGGCGCACCGGCGCCCAGGAGCGCATCAGCGCCGAGGGCCTCCCCGTCCTCCTGCTGGGCAGGCGCCAGGACGCCGAGCGCCTCATGGCCGGCTGCGACGTCATGGTCCAGACCAGCGTGTGGGAGGGCCAGCCGCTGACGATCCAGGAGGCGCTGCGGGCCGGGGCAGCCCTGGTGGCCACCGACGTGGGCGGCACGGCCGTGACCGCGCGCGGCGGGGCGACGCTCGTCGAGCCCAGCGCCGGGGCCATCGCCCAGGCCATCGCCGTCCTCCTGCGCGATCCGCGGGCCCGCGCCCGCGCCCGGGCCGCCGCCCGCGCCGCCGCCGCCGGCCTGCCGGGGGACGAGGAGCTGGCCGCCCAGCTGGGCCGGGTCCTGCTCGCCCGGGACTGACCCGGCGCCCGGTGCCGCCCGCCCGGCGCCCCGCCGGCCAGGGCGCCGCGCATGGGGCACACTGGCCCCGATCAGCCGCCACCCACCCAGCCCGTCCCTGCCCGAGCACCATGCTCGCGCAGCCCACAGGAGCCACGCATGAGCCAGCAGCCGACCATCACCGACGAGCGCGAGATCCGCGAGACCACCTCCCACGAGCGGGTCTGGTCCGGCCCCATCTTCACCGTCGACGCCGATGAGGTGGTCCTGGCCCCTGGCGCGCCCCCCGTGGCCCGCCAGGTGGTGGCCCATCACGACGCCGTGAGCATCGTGGCCCTGCGCGAGGGGGAGGAGTCCTCGGCCCCCGGCGGCGCCCCCGAGATCCTCATGGTCCGCCAGTACCGCCACCCCGTCAGCGCCGCCCTGTGGGAGATCCCGGCGGGACTGCTGGACGTGCCGGGGGAGGAGCCGGTCCTGGCCGCCCAGCGCGAGCTGGCCGAGGAGACCGACCACGCCGCCGCCCACTGGCGGGTCCTGGCCGACTTCTACGCCTCCCCGGGCTTCACCACTGAGGGCGTGCGCGTCTTCCTGGCCCGCGGCCTGAGCCTCCTGCCTCCCCAGGAGCGCACCGAGCGCGAGGCCGAGGAGGCCGAGTTCGAGCCCGCCTGGGTGCCGCTGGAGCGGGTGGTCCAGGCCGTCATGGAGGGGCGGATCCACAACCCCTCCACCGTGGTGGGGGTGCTGGCCGCCGAGCGGGCGCGCTCGCGGGGGTATGCCGGCCTGCGCGCCCCCGACGCCCCCTGGCTCAGGAGCCCCCAGAGCCTGTAGGCGCCGGGGGAGCGGGCGGCGCGTCAGCGGGGCCGGTCTACCAGCTCGATCTCCCCCCAGGCGATGGGATCCGGAATGGAGCCAACGAAGCGGCCCTCGACGATGTTCTCGAAGCCGGTGAGCACCCACTGCCCTTCCCGCAGCTGGAGGAGCTGGCCCGCGTAGAGGTGCTCGGGGCGCACGTAGCGCGCGCCGTCGATGTCCCAGGGGCCCAGGGGGCCCTGCCCCTCGGCGATCCACACTCCGCCGGGCCCAGGATCGGCCTGCATGTCATCGTCACAGGAGAAGACCAGGAGGTGGCGCCCATCCACGCAGTGGGACTGGCTGACCTCCAGTTGGCCGAAGGCCGAGGGCGAGGTCAGCGGGGGGCGGACCTCCCAGTGGTCGAGGTCCTGGGAGACGGCGTGGCCGATGACCCCGGCGTGGCGGAGGTCGGCGCCCTTGGCGCGGGCGGTGATGAGCATGTGCCACAGCCCATCGTGGAAGAGGACGAAGGGGTCGCGCCAATGCTCGTCGCTGGCGCGGCCCTCCTCCACAGTGGCGTACCACCGGCTGTCGGCGCACAGGGGCTCGCAGCAGGTGCGCTCGAAGACGACGCCATCGCTGCTGTCTGCCCAGCCGATGCGCTGGATGGCGCCCTCCTCGGCCCGGCTGATGCCGGTGTAGAACACCCTCAGGGACCCGTCGGGCCGCACAACGGTCGAGCCGGTCCAGATGGCCTTGTCATCGAAGGCGGGCCCGTCGGAGTGGACCAGGGCGTCGGGCATGAGCCGCCAGCTTCGGGCATCGGATGAGACCGCGTGCCCCAGGGAGGCGCGGAAGTGGCGGCGGTCAGGGTCGTGCAGTGCCCGGGAGGCGCGCAGGAAGAACAGGTGGTACTGCTCGCCGTCGTGGGCGATCCAGTGGTCCCAGATCCAGTGGTCGTCGAGAACGAGTGCCATCGGCCCTCACCCCTTGACCGCAGTGCCTGCCAGCGAGGCCACGAAGGAGCGCTGGAAGGCGGCGAAGACGACGAGCACCGGCAGGGTGATGAGGGTGCCGTAGGCCATGATCTCCCCCCATACCGGATTGAGCTGGAAGAAGTACTGCATGCCCACACTGGCCGGGCGCAGCGACTCCTGCTGGATGACCATGAGCGGCCACAAGTAGGAGTTCCATGCCGGCAGCATGGTGATGATGGCGACGGTGGCGAAGGTCGGGCCGGACAGCGGCACAGCGATCCTGCGGTAGATGGTCCACCATCCAGCCCCATCCACGCGCGCGGCCTCGTCGATCTCCTTGGGGATGTCGGAGAAGTGCTGGGCGAAGAGGAAGATGGCCAGCGCATTGGCCACGAAGGGCAGGACCTGGACGGAGTAGGTGTTGAGCATTCCCTGCTTCATCAGGAAGCCGTCCCCGGCCCAGGAGACGTGCGGCAATGAGGCTACCCAGTACACCAGCGGCACGGCGATGGTCTCGAAGGGGACCATGAGGGTGGCCAGGACCAGGGACAGGATGAGGTGCTTGCCCTTCCAGCGCATCCGGGAGATGGCGAAGCCGATCATGGAGTTGACCACCAGGCCCAGGCCCACGATGAGGACCGTGACGATCAGTGAATTGGCGATGAAGCGGGCAGCGGGCACCCGTTGGAAGACTCCGGCGTAGTTGTCCAGGGACAGCTCGCCCACTGGTAGGAATGCCTTGGGCGTTCCCAGGTCGGCGAAGATCTGCTGGTCGGGCTTGAGGGAGGACAGGATCATGAACAGCAGGGGCAGGACAGCCACGCAGGCGGCGGCCGACAGCCCGATGTAGGTCAGGAGCACTGAGCGCCGCCTGGCGGCTGCCCTCCCTCGGTTCCCGGCGCTGCGGGCCGGCCTGGAGCCGCTGCGGGTCTTGGCTGCTGGCAGGGTTGTCATGGTTCAGTCCTCCCGGGTGAGTCGGCGCTGGACGAGGGAGATGAGGAGCACCAGGATGAAGAAGATCAGTGAGATGGCGGAGCCGTATCCCATGTCATGCTCCCGATAGCCCTTGCGCACGGCGTGGTAGACGAGGGTCGAGGTGGCGTCCTGGGGTCCGCCCTGTGTCATGACATCGATCTGGACGAACAGCCCCAGGGCGGCGATGGTGATCGTCACCAGGATGAACACCATGGTGGAGTGGAGTCCCGGCCAGGTGATGTAGCGGAACCTCTGCCATGCGTTGACGCCGTCCAGAGCGGCGGCCTCGTAGAGGGCGGGATCGATCATCTGCAGGCCGGCCAGCCAGATGACCATGTGCAGCCCCACCGCCTGCCAGATCGAGAGCAGGATGATGGCCGGCATCGCAGTGCCGGGATTGTTGAGCCAGGCCACCGCGGTCCATCCTCCACCGGTGATGGTGCTGAGCATGGAGTTGATCAGTCCGTCGGTCTTGTAGAAGAAGGACCACAGGATGGAGACCACCACCATGGAGGTGACGACCGGCATGAAGATAAGCGTGCGGAAGGCGGTGACCCCCCTGACCTTCGCGTTGACCAGCAGCGCCAGCATCAGGGCCAGGCCTGACTGGCAGGGGACCACGACGACGGCGAAGAGCAGGGTGTTGGTCAGCGAGCGGATGAAGGTCGGATCCTGGGAGAAGGCCCGCACGAAGTTGTCCAGGCCCACGAAGCTCGGAGGGTTGGGCGAGACGAGCCGGACATTGGTGAAGCTCAGGGCGAAGGTGAGCAGAATGGGAATTCCCATGAACAGGAGGAGGAGCAGCAGGGCCGGGGATGACATGAGCCAGGCCATGCGAGCCTCATGGCGCAGCGCCGAGCGGCGGCTGCGCGTGGAGACGGAGGACATTTTCCTTCCCTTCCGGTGGGGCGGCACTGCCCACCGTGATCTCGTGGTTCTGTGGGGCGGGGCCGGCCCTGAGCCCCAGGGGGCGCGGTCAGGGCCGGCCCAAGCGGCGCAGCAGGCTCAGCCAGCGCGCTCTCGGCCTACTTGGCGGCGTAGCCGTTGTTGGATGCGATATCGGCGTCGATGTCCTTGGCCGCCTGGTCCAGGGTCTTCTTGACATCGGCGCCTGAGACGATGTCATGGGCAGCTTTATCGAAGATCGAGGAGATGACCTTGTAGCCGGGCGTGGCGGGCCTGAGCAAGGCGAAGGCCTTTCCGATCTCGTAGACCGGCTCCAGGGGCTTGCCCTCCCCGTAGTTCTCAGTCCTGGAGATCGCCGAGGGCACGGAGGGGAAGTTGCCGATGGCGTTGGAGTACTCCACGAGGTAGTCGTCCTGCATGAGGAACTCGATGAACTTGTTGGCCGCCTCGGCATTGGGGCTGGTGGCCGACACGCCCCACTGCCAGGAGCCGCCCCCGACATGAGCGCCCTTGCCGAAATCCACTGGTGGGAGGGTGAGGACCTCCTCGGCTCCAAAGGCCTCCTGGGCCTGGAGGACCTTCCATCCCCCGGCGTAGACCATCGGCACCTTGCCCTGGAGGAAGTCCTGACCGTCGGTGGCCGGGGTCTGCGAGGCCAAGCCATCGGCGAAGAGGCTGTGGAACCAGGTGCCCCAGGCCACTGCCTCGGGGCCGTTGATGGAGCCCTCGGCGGTGGAGAAGCCATCGCGATTGATGAGGTCGCCGCCGAAGGACTGGAGCATGGGGGCATAGGCGTAGGGCCACCATTCGGCGCTGTCCCACACGCCCATGTCGATGGCATAGGAGTAGTCGGGCAGGTCGGAGAGCTTCTTGAGGGCCTCATCGAACTCATTGCGGGTCCAGGGCTGGTCGACGGTGGGCACTCGGGCGCCAATGGAGTCGATGGCGGACTTGCGGGCGAGGAAGCACAGGGATGTGTCGTAGGGGCCCACGGAGTACAGGGTGTCGTTCCAGTAGCCCTTGGCCGAGTCGATGATGCGGCTCTCCAGGTCCGAGGGGATGGTCAGTGGCGCCAGGTATCCGGCCCAGGCCCAGTTGGGCATGATGGGGCCATCGAGGTCGAGGATGTCGGGCAGGTCGCCCGCGGCGGCCGCCGAGGCGATGGCGTCGTTGTAGGAGGCCTGAGGGAAGTCCTTGACCGTCACCGGCGTATCGGGGTTGGCGGCGTTGAAGGCCTCAACAGCCTTGGTGACCACCGCGAGCTCCTCGGTGTTGCCGCCGTTGTGGGTCCACAGTGTCAGGCCGCCGGATCCTGAGCGCCCCTGCTGGGAGGAGCAGGCCGCGACAGCGGCGCCGGCCGCTGTGGCAGCACTGATACTCAGGAAGGAGCGGCGTGAGGGGAGGGAGGTGAGCATGGTGTCTCCTTGTGTCATCGGTGTGGGCGGGTGAGGTCAGGCGTGGTCCCAGGTGCGGCTGCGGGCCGGGCGGAGTGATCTCCTGGTGCTGTCCAGGGGCTCAGACGGTGGGCGGCGGGGCGGTGGAGGCCCTGATGATGAGCTCGCAGTGGAACCGGGTCAGGCTTGGTGCCGGCCCGGCCGGTTCCAGGAGGCGGCGCACCGCCCAGTCGGCCATGGCTCGGTGGGGCAGGCGCATGGTCGTCAGGCCAGGGGCGAGGTTGGTGGAGATGAGGCGCAGGTCGTCGAAGCCGATGACGGACAAGTCATGGGGAATGGACAGCCCTAGGCGTGCGGCCTGGCGGTAGACCCCGGCCGCCAGGGCGTCGTTGTAGCAGAACACCGCGGTGGGGCGGTCTGACCTCCCCAGCAGGGCGGCTGCGGACCGGTCGGCCTGGGCCGGCTTGAGGCCCCCGCCCACGACCAGGTCGGGGTCGGGGCGGATGCCCGCATCCCGCAGCGCCGCGGCGTAAGCGCCCAGCCGCAGCCTGATGGCGTCGGCGACTCCGCGCTCACCGTGGGTGAGGTGCCCGATGCGGCGGTGCCCGAGGCCCAGGAGGTGCTCGACGGCGTCGCGCGCACCCTGCACCTCATCAGGGACGACACCGGGAATGCCCGGGCGATCGGCATAGCCGTTGAGGACCATGGTTCCCTCGGGCATGCTGTGGGGCACGCGCACGACATGGTGGTACATGGCTGCCAGGAGCACCCGGTCCACCCGGCGGGAGATGAGTTCCCGGGTGACGTCCTCGATTCCCGCCGGATCGCTCGCGTCGGTGAGCAGTAGGCTCCAGCCCAGTTCTCGGCAGGTCGAGACGATGGTGTCCACCATGTCGGTGGCGTAGGGGGTCTGGAGAAGCTCGTGCGCCACGACACCCAGGGTCTGGGTCTGCTTGGAGCGCAGGCCGCTGGCCAGGGCGTCACGCACATAGCCCAGGGACTGCGCGGCGTCCCGGATGCGCTGGGCCGTCTCGGCGGAGACGCGACCGGCGGACTTGCCGGAGAGCACGAGGGAGGCCGAGGCGGTTGACACGCCTGCTAATGCGGCCACTTCTGCCAGTGTCGCCATGATCTCTCCTCCCAGCACCGTTGCTGCATCTGCGGATAGGGAGAGTATGGCTCTCCTGAAACGATGGCGTCAAACGTTTAACGCCTGTTAACGACTGCTCCTGCCGGCGCGCCGCGGCCAGCCGGCTCTGCCTCACTGGCGCTCCTGGCGCCATGGGGCAGTGCCACGCCCGGATCGTCCGGATCCCACTGCCCGCAACCGCTCGGGCCGGTGTGGCGCGCCGGCCCGGGCGGCGCCGCCGCCGTCGGCGGGCCCGGTGCAGGCCACGGCTGTCTGGTAAGGTTCCCCTACATAAGAAGACCTTTCCATTAGGGGAAGTGTTCCACCGCACCCGACGACACGGCGTCGTGAACTTGCCAGCAGCGAATTCGGCAAGCATGATCTTGGTTAAAGGCCTCGCCGGTCCCGGTGCGCCCCGCGCAGGGGCTCTCCGGGGCGCCGGGGCCCTACGGTCACCAAGGACGGCGTCTTCACCGAGAGGAGCGGCAGCGGGCACATGGTCCAGGCAGAAGAGGAGTCGACCCGGGCGCGGGTGCTCGACCTCATCGCGGAGAAGGGGCCGGTCTCCGCGGCCCAGCTCGCCAGGGTCCTCAAGCTCACCCCGGCCGCCGTGCGCCGCCACATCACCTCTCTGGAGGAGGAGGGGCAGATCGAGGTCCATACCCCGGCCGCCTCGGGCAAGCGCGGGCGCGGCCGACCCGCCCGCCACTACGTGCTCACCCCCACGGCCCGCACCTCCTTCGCCGAGGGCTACTCCGACCTGGCCAACCGGGCCCTGCGCTACCTGTCCCAGGTCGCCGGGGACAGTGCGGTGGACTCCTTCGCCGCCGCCCGCGGCCGCGACCTGGAGCGCCGCTACTCCGCCGTCGTCGAGGCCGCCGGCAAGGACCCCGGCGAGCGGGCCCGGGCCCTGGCCGATGCCCTGACCCTGGACGGCTACGCGGCCTCGGTGCGCGACGTCGGCGACGGCTCCTACGCCGTCCAGCTGTGCCAGGGGCACTGCCCGGTGCGCGAGGTCGCCGGGGAGTTCCACGAGCTGTGCGACGCCGAGACCCAGGCCATCTCACGACTCATCGGTGTCCCCGTGCAGCGCCTGGCCACCCTGGCCGGCGGCGAGCACGTGTGCACCACCCACATACCCATCGCCATGCCCGCCCTGCGCAAGCGCGCCGTGCGGGCCGCAAGGACTCGCAGCCAGCAGGCCAAGCGAACGGAAGGAACCCGATGACAACGCCCACCACCGAGACTGTGCGCAGCACCGACGACGAGATCATCGACTCGATCTCGACGAGCTACGACTTCGGGTGGCACGACTCCGATGAAGCCGGGTCCAAGGCCAAGCGCGGCCTGGACGAGCAGGTCGTCAGGGAGATCTCCGCCATCAAGGGCGAGCCCCAGTGGATGCTCGACAAGCGCCTCAAGGCCTACCGCACCTTCGAGCGCAAGCCCATGCCCACCTGGGGCGTGGACCTGTCCGACCTGGACATGGACTCGGTGAAGTACTACGTGCGCTCCACCGACCGCCCCGCCACCTCCTGGGACGACCTGCCCGAGGACATCAGGAACACCTACGACCGCATCGGCATCCCCGAGGCCGAGCGCGAGAGGCTGGTGGCGGGCGTGGCCGCCCAGTACGAGTCCGAGGTCGTCTACCACCAGATCCGCGGGGACCTGGAGGAGCAGGGCGTCATCTTCGTGGACACCGACACCGCCGTGCGCGAGTACCCCGAGCTGGTCCAGGAGTACTTCGGCACCGTCGTGCCCGCCGGGGACAACAAGTTCGCCGCCCTCAACACCGCGGTGTGGTCGGGGGGCTCCTTCATCTACGTGCCCAAGGGCGTCAAGGTCGAGATCCCCCTGCAGGCCTACTTCCGGATCAACACCGAGAACATGGGCCAGTTCGAGCGCACCCTCATCATCGCCGACGAGGACTCCTACGTCCACTACGTCGAGGGCTGCACGGCGCCCATCTACTCCACCGACTCCCTGCACTCGGCGATCGTGGAGATCGTGGTCAAGAAGAACGCCCGCGTGCGCTACACCACCATCCAGAACTGGTCCAACAACGTCTACAACCTGGTCACCCAGCGCGCCACCTGCGCCGAGGGCGCCACCATGGAGTGGATCGACGGCAACATCGGCTCCAAGCGCAACATGAAGTACCCGGCCGTCTTCCTCATGGGCCCCCACGCCCGCGGCGAGGCCCTGTCCATCGCCTTCGCCGGCGAGGGCCAGCACCAGGACACCGGCGCCAAGATGGTCCACATGGCGCCCCACACCTCCAGCCACATCGTCTCGAAGTCCATCGCCCGCCACGGGGGCCGCTCGGCCTACCGCGGCCTGGTCCAGATCATGAAGAACGCGCGCCACTCCAAGTCCAACGTGCTGTGCGACGCGCTGCTGGTCGACGAGATCTCCCGCTCCGACACCTACCCCTACGTGGATGTGCGCAACGACGACGTCGAGATGGGCCATGAGGCCACCGTCTCCAAGGTCAGCGCCGACCAGCTGTTCTACCTCATGCAGCGCGGGCTGAGCGAGACCGAGGCCATGGCCACGATCGTGCGCGGCTTCGTCGAGCCCATCGCCCGCGAGCTGCCCATGGAGTACGCCCTGGAGCTCAACCGACTCATCGAGCTCCAGATGGAGAACTCCGTGGGCTGAGCCCGCCGGCCCCGCCGACCGCCCCATCATCAACAACCCCGCCCACCCGCACTGCCGCACCGCGGCAAGGAGCCATCAATGCCTGAACTCTCCACCGACCACTCCAGCGCCGTGCTGGAGGGCGACCACTCCCACGGCGGCCCCCGCTACGTCTCCTCGCGCGCCGACCGCCCCACCTCCTTCGACCCCGCCGACATCCCCGTGCCCCGGGGCAAGGAGGAGGAGTGGCGCTTCACCCCCATGAAGCGCTTCGCCCCCCTGTTCGACCTCGAGGCGCTGACCGCCCCGCGCGAGGCCGAGGCGCTGAGCATCGAGGCCGACCTGCCCCGGGGCGCCGCCCTGGAGACCGCCCCGCGCACGGACCCCCGCCTGGGCGTGGTGGGCGCCCCCGTGGACCGCACCGGCGTCACCGCCTGGGCCGCCTTCACCACCGCCACCGTGCTCACCCTGGCCCAGGGCGCCGTCCTGGAGCGCGCCGCCCGGCTGGACATCGTGGGCGGCGACGAGGAGCTGGCCCGCCCCACCGCCCAGCACATCCGGGTCATCGCCGAGGCCGGCTCGCGGGGCACCGTCATCCTGGACCACACCGGCACCGCCGCCCTGACCCAGGGCGTGGAGATCACCGTGGCCGACGGCGCCGAGCTCACCCTGGTGACCGTCCAGGGCTGGCAGGACGCCGCCGTCCACGCCTCCAACCACCGCGTCCAGGTCCAGGGCCGCGGCGTGCTCAAGCACGTCGTGGTCAGCCTCGGCGGGGACGTGCGCATCTGCCCCGACCTCGGCTTCGCCGGGGAGGGCGGCAGCATCGACGCCTACGGCGTCTACTTCACCGACGCCGGCCAGCACCAGGAGCACCGCCCCTACGTGGCCCACACCGAGCCCCACTGCTACTCGCGGGTGACCTACAAGGGCGCCCTCCAGGGCGAGGGCGCCCACGCGGTGTGGGTGGGGGACTGCCTCATCGGCGCCGCCGCCCGCGGCACCGACACCTACGAGCTCAACCGCAACCTGGTGCTCACCCCGGGCGCCAAGGCCGACTCGGTGCCCAACCTGGAGATCGAGAACGGCAACATCGAGGGCGCCGGCCACGCCTCGGCCACCGGGCGCTTCGATGACGAGCAGCTGTTCTACCTGCGGGCCCGGGGCATCACCGAGTCCGAGGCCCGGCGCCTGGTGGTCCTGGGCTTCTTCAACGAGATCGTCGCCGAGATCGGCGTGCCCGAGGTCGAGGAGCGCCTCATGAGCGCCATCGAGCACGAGCTGGAGCTCACCGGCGTCATCGAGGCCCGCCAGTCCCAGCAGGGCTGACACGCCCGCCGACCACCACCGACCCAAGACCCGAAAGAACAGTGATGAGCACCCTGCAGATCAAGAACCTCCACGTCCAGGTGGAGACCAATGACGGCCCCAAGCCCATCCTCAAGGGCGTGGACCTGACCATCGAGTCCAACCAGGTCCACGCCATCATGGGCCCCAACGGCTCGGGCAAGTCCACCCTGGCCTACTCCATCGCCGGGCACCCCGACTACGAGATCACCGACGGCCAGGTCCTGCTCGACGGCGTCGACCTGCTCGAGCTCAGCGTGGACGAGCGCGCCCGGGCCGGCCTGTTCCTGGCCATGCAGTACCCCGTGGAGGTCCCCGGGGTGAGCGTGGCCAACTTCCTGCGCACCGCCAAGACCGCCATCGACGGCCAGGCCCCCAAGGTCCGCCAGTGGGTGGGCGAGGTCAACGCCGCCATGGAGCGTCTGCGCATCGACCCCTCCTTCTCCCAGCGCGACGTCAACACCGGCTTCTCCGGGGGGGAGAAGAAGCGCTTCGAGATCCTCCAGATGGAGCTGCTGCGCCCCCGCTTCGCCGTCCTGGACGAGACCGACTCCGGCCTGGACGTCGACGCCCTGCGCATCGTCTCCGAGGGCGTCAACCGCCTCCACTCCGAGTCCGACGCCGGATTCCTCCTCATCACCCACTACACGCGCATCCTGCGCTACATCAAGCCCGACTTCGTCCACGTCTTCGTCGACGGGCGCGTGGCCGAGGAGGGCGGCCCCGACCTGGCCGACCGCCTGGAGGAGGAGGGCTACGACCGCTACCTGCGCTGAGGCCGCCCGGGGCGGGGCCCACCGGTCCCGCCCCCTGAGCCCGGCGCCACGAGCCCACGATCCGGAAGGCAGCAGATGACCCGTTCCACCCCGCACCCGGGCGCCCAGTCGGCCCCCGCCCCTGAGCCGCTCAGCGCCCAGGAGATCGAGGGCATCCGCGCGGACTTCCCCTACCTGGCGCGCCCCGCCCGCAACGGAGAGCCCCTGGCCTACCTGGACTGGGCCGCCACCAGCCAGAAGCCGCGGGGCGTCATCGCCGCTGAGGAGGACTTCTACCGCCGCTCCAACGGGGCGGCCGGGCGCTCGACCTACCAGCTGGCCGACGAGGCCACCTCCGCCTGGGAGGACGCCCGCGAGGCGGTGGCCGGCTTCGTGGGGGCCCGACCCGGGGAGCTGGTCTTCACCAAGAACGCCACCGAGGCCCTCAACCTGGTGGCCCTGGGCATCGGGCACGCCTCGGCGGGGCGGGGCGCCGCCAGCGGGGCACTCACGCGCGATGCGGCCGATCCCGCCCGCCGCCTGGCCATCGGCCCGGGCGACGAGATCGTCGTCAGCCGCGCCGAGCACCACGCCAACCTCGTGCCCTGGCAGGAGCTGTGCGCCCGCACCGGGGCGGCCCTGCGCTGGCTCGACCTGGACTCCCAGGGCCGCATCGACCTGGGCACCCTGGGCGTCATCAGCGAGCGCACCCGGGTGGTGGCCCTGACCCACGCCTCCAATGTTACCGGGGCCATCACGCCCCTGGAGCGGATCCTGCCACGGGCCAGGGAGGCGGGTGCCCTGGTGGTGCTGGACACCTGCCAGTCCGCCGCCCACCTGCCCCTGGACTTCGCCGCCCTGGCCGCCGCCGGCGTGGACGCCATGGTCCTGTCCAGCCACAAGATGTGCGGGCCCACCGGCATCGGGGCGCTGGTGGCCACCGAGGACCTCCTGGAGGCCATGCCCCCCGTGCTCACCGGCGGATCCATGATCGAGGTGGTGACCATGACCTCCTCCACCTACATGAGCGGCCCCGCCCGCTTCGAGGCCGGCAGCCAGCCCCTGGCCCAGGCCGCCGGCTGGCGGGCCGCTGTGGACTACGTGGGGCGCATCGGCCTGGACCGGCTCCACGCCACCGAGACGCTCCTGGCCGGCCGGCTCCTGGAGGGCCTGGAGCGCACCCCCGGGGTCCGGCTCCTGGGCCCCCACGACACCCGCGAGCGCCTGGGCGTGGTGGCCTTCACCATCGAGGGCGTCCACCCCCACGACGTCGGCCAGGTTCTGGACGCCGCCGGGGTCGCCGTGCGCACCGGCCACCACTGCGCCCAGCCCATCCACGCCCACGCCGGCATCCACGCCTCCTCTCGAGCATCCCTGGGGCCCTGCTCTACTGTGGGGGAGGTCGACCGCTTCCTGTCGGCCGTCACCGACGTCCGGCGCTACTTCCAGAGGTGAGCATGAACGAGCTCGATCAGCTCTACCAGCAGGTCATCCTCGACCACTCCCGGGAGCGCCACGGCTGCGGCGCCCTGGAGGCCCCCGATGCCACCAGCCACCAGGTCAACCCCACCTGCGGGGACGAGGTGACCCTGGGGGTCAGCGTCCGCGACGGGCGGATCGTGGCCGTGGGCTGGCAGGGGGAGGGCTGCTCCATCTCCCAGGCCTCCATCTCCGTCATGCACGACCTCATCACCGGCGCCGACCTGGCCACCGTGGCCCGCCTGGAGGCGGAGTTCAACGAGCTCATGCACTCGCGCGGCCGGGGGGTGGACGAGGCGATCCTCGACGATCTCGAGGACGCCGCCGCCTTCGAGGGGACCTCGAAGTACCCCAACCGCGTCAAGTGCGCCCTGCTGGGCTGGATGGCGCTCAAGGACGCCCTGGCCAAGTCCGGCACCGCCCTGCCCGCCGTCGAGCCCTCCGGCTCCTGACGCACCGTACCGCCCCAAGGAGAAGACATGAACGAGCACACCCCGGGCGCAGGCCCTGCCAGTACCTCGGCCCCCTCGGCCCCTGCGCCCCCCGAGGCGGCGGCCAACCCCATGGCGGCCCAGCACCTGCCCGCCGGTGCGGCGGCCGGCGGCCAGGTGGATGTGGCGGCGGTCGAGGAGGCCCTGCGCGACGTCATCGACCCCGAGCTGGGCATCAACGTGGTGGACCTGGGCCTGCTCTACGGGGTGTCCATCGAGCCCGAGGGCACCGTGGTGCTGGATATGACCCTGACCACGGCCGCCTGCCCGCTGACCGACGTCATCGAGGAGCAGGCCCAGCAGGCCCTGGTGGGCCTGGCCGACCAGGTGCGCATCCAGTGGGTGTGGCTGCCGCCGTGGGGCCCTGACAAGATCACCCCCGAGGGCCGCGAGCAGCTGCGCGCCCTGGGCTTCAACGTCTGAGCGCTCCAGCGGCTCATCCGGGCCCGTCCCGGCCCGATCCGGCCCCCGGTGACGGCTGGCCGCGCACTGCGGCTGCAGTATCGCCCTTCTGGACGCGGATCAGCCCCCTGGGAGGGGGCGAATCCGCGTCCAGAAGGGCGAATGCGCCGGTGCCAGGGGGTGCTACTGTTCGACGCATGCGCGCCGGGATCTGCTCCGTGACCTACGGGTTCCATGGCGCCCAGCACGACCGGCTCAACGATCCCGGCCTGGTCCACGCGGCGCTGGTCGAGGCGGCCGCATCGGCGGGCCTGACGGCGGTGGCCTCCACCCACCACGCCTTCGAGCCCCAGGGGCTCAGCGCCGTCGTCCTGCTCTCGGAGTCCCACATCGCCGCCCACACCTGGCCCGAGACCGGCCGGGCCTACGTGACCCTCACCAGCTGCAAGGCCATGAGCCGGCGGGCCATCGAGGCCCTGGGCGAGCAGCTGGCCGCCCGCCTGGGCGCCTCGGGGGTGGAGAGCCGGGCGGTGTCGCTGAGCGAGGAGGGGCCGCGATGACCGCTCCCAGGGCCAGGCTGAGGATCGGCGCCGTCCTGGATGGCCAGGACGGGACCCTGGCCGTCGTGAGCTGCCTGATGCTCAGGGAGCGCGACCGCGAGGACGGGTGCTTCTACTCCTGGGAGGAGTGGCTGCTCTCGGGGGCCGGCGCCCAGGACGTGTGGCTGGAGGTCGATCATGACACCGGCGAGGTCTTCCTCTACGAGCCCATGCCCTTCACCGAGCCGATCAATGCGCGCTACCTGGCCGTGGGGCAGATCCTGACCGTCACCAGCGGTGGCGTCGTCTACGCCGCCAGGGTCACCCAGGTGGGGGTCGGCGAGCTCCGGGAG
Source organism: Actinomyces bowdenii (assembly GCF_017592395.1). Lineage (GTDB taxonomy): Bacteria > Actinomycetota > Actinomycetes > Actinomycetales > Actinomycetaceae > Actinomyces > Actinomyces bowdenii. The sequence goes on along the minus strand of NZ_JAGFOU010000006.1, from coordinate 105,793 downwards.
ATCATGGGCACCGCGGATATGCGCATCCAGCGGGGCGAGCGCCTGGGCTACGCCGAGCTGGAGCTGACCGACGCCCAGGGCGCGATCACCCGCGCGACCATCGACTCCCACCACCTGCGCGACGCCGTGTCCTACCGCAAGATCCCCCTGCCGGCCTCCGAGCAGCGCCGGCGCTACGGCCGGGTGCTCTACCGGCCCCGGCTGGGGCGCACCGCCTCTCATGACGATCACCCCATCTCCGGGGCGGACTCCTCGGCCGAGTCGGGGCGCAGGGCGGCCCTGTGGCTGCTCGGCGGCATCGGCATCGTCACCGCCATCGCCGTCGTGGCGGCCTGTGACGACGAGCAGGGCGGCAGTGGAAGCGGCAGTGGGGGCTCCTACCGCCCCGTCCACGGCGGTGGGGGCGGCGGCGTCGGCAAATAGCATCGAAGAGGATCAAGGAGACATGATGAAGCTGACCATCCTGGCCCAGCAGGGCGCAGCGGGCTCCGCTCTGGCCTGGCAGCCCCTGCTCAGCACCGTGGCCTACGCGGTGCTGGGCGTGGCGCTGCTCATCGCCTTCGCCTGGGCCTTCAACCGGATCTTCCGCCTGGACCTCAGGCGCGAGCTCATCGAGGACCAGAACCCGGGCCTGGGGATCGCCTTCGCGGGCGTGGCCATCGCCATCGCCATCATCATCGCGGCAACCATCCTCAGCTGACCGTGGGCACGGCCGCGCCCCCCGCCCGGGCTGGACGGGCATCGCCCCCGCCGGCCGACGGCGCGAGCCGATCGGGTCACGGCCGGCGGGAGAACGCGGCCCTGTTCGCCGCGGCGCTGCTGGTGGCCGTGGGCGGCCTCATCTACGAGCTCATCCTGGGCACGGCGGCCTCCTACCTCATCGGCGACTCGGTGCTCAGCTTCAGCCTGGCCATGGGCATCACCCTGTTCGGGATGGGGATCGGCTCCCTGCTGGTCAACCGCGTCAGGCGCGACCCGGCCGTGGTCTTCGCGGTCAACGAGATCGTCCTGGGCCTGGTGGGCGGCAACTCGGTGCTCGCGCTGTATGCGGCCTTCGGCCTGACCGACATCCACTGGTGGGTCTTCGGGGCGATCAGCCTGACCATCGGGGTGCTCATCGGCGCTGAGATCCCCCTGCTGGTGCGCACCTTCCAGCGCTTCGGCAGGGCCTCCTCGGCGGAGCTGGTCAGCACGGTCCTGGCCCTGGACTACTTCGGGGCACTGGCGGCCTCCCTCATCTTCCCCCTGGTGCTCCTGCCCCAGCTGGGGCTCATGCGCGGGGCCTACCTGGTGGGGGCGCTCAATGTGCTGGTGGCCATGGTGGTGCTCATCCAGGTCGGCACGCCGCGCCGGGTCCTGGTGGCCGGGGTGGCCGCAGCGGTGGCCCTGACCGGCCTGTTCCTGGGGGCCGACCGCCTGGAGCGCAGCATCGACACCCGCACCTATGGGGACCCGGTGGTCTACTACGAGCAGACCGCCTACCAGAGGATCGTCCTGACCCAGTACGGGCAGGATCTGCGCCTCTACCTCAACGGCCAGCTCCAGTTCTCCAGCCTGGATGAGGCCCGCTACCACGAGACCCTCTCAGCCAGCGCGATGACCTCCGTGCAGGACCCCGCCCGGGTGCTTATCCTGGGCGGGGGCGATGGGCTGCTGGCCCGCGAGGTCCTGCGCTACCCGGGCCTGGAGCGCCTCACCCTGGTGGATATCGACCCGCGCATGACGGAGCTGTCGCGCACCAACCGCCTGCTGCGCGAGAGCAACAACGACTCCCTGTCCGATCCCCGGGTCGAGGTGGTCAACCAGGACGCCTTCGCCTTCACCGCCGAGGCCGGGCGGCGCGGGCAGGACGGGCCGGGCCGGCAGGGCTACGACGTGGTCCTCATCGACCTGGTCGACCCCTCCAACGAGCGGCTGGCCAAGCTCTACTCGGTGGAGTTCTACCGCCAGGTGGAGCGGCTGCTGTCCGACGACGGGGTGATGGTGACCCAGGCGACCTCCTCGTTCTTCTCGCCCCGGGCCTTCTCCACGGTGGACAGCACTGTGGCCGCCGCCCAGCCCGGGCGCTCCACCTACCCCTTCAGCATCAATGTGCCCTCCTTCGGGGAGTGGGGCTTCGTGCTGTCCACCCGCCGGCCCGATCTGCTGCTGACCGGCCCCCTGCCGCAGGGGCTGGTCCACCAGGACCGGGAGCTGCTGCGCTTCATCATGCTCGACCACCCGGTGGGCACCACGCCCATGCCGCCCTCCACCCTCCTGCGCCCCCGGATCGTCGAGGTCTACAACGACGATATGCGCCAGTGGCGCTACACCTAGCCGTCCCGCCTGCAATCCTCCCCTTCTAGACGCGGATCGTCCCGGTGAAGGGGTGTCCATCCGCGTCTAGGAGGGTGAAACCGCGGAGGCGATGGAGCGCCCCCAGGCGCGCGCCTCCTGCTCCTGTCCGGCCACCGGCCCCTGGGAGTCGACCAGGAAGCTGCGGGTGGCGGCATGAACCGGCGGCCGCCTCCTGGCCAGTGCCTTGGAGATCTGCTTGGCGGCCGAGCCGTTGACCCACCCCCGGCCGGTGACCGTATCGACGGCCATGACCCTGGTCCCCGGTGGAATGCCGGCCTCCTCCAGCCATTCCCTGATGCCGCTGTCCACGGCGCCGCCGCCCCTGCTCATGGCCCGACGGCGCGAGGCCGGGGTGGGCAGTCCCCGGTTGTGGGTGGGGGCGGCCAGGATGAGGAGGCCGGTATCGCCGTCCACCCGGTGCGGCGCCTCGCCGGCGGGCACCAGCCCGGCCCTGATGCCGCCCTCGCGCAGTCCCAGGGCCACCTGCTCCGCCAGTGCCCGGGTGCCTCCGAAGCAGGATTCCACGATGATCAACGCTGTCGTGCTCATGATCCGATCCTCAGGTGTGACGTCGCGTCGCACGCAATCCCCATTGAGGGCAGGGCCCTGGTCCGAGCGGGCCCGGCTCAGGCAAGGACTCCGGCTCAGCCGCAGCACTGGCGATCCTCCCCGCAGGATGCAGGCGCCCCCCCCTATCGAGGAGCGGATCTGCCTCCGAAGCGGCGACGCTGCGAGGATGAGGCGATATCTCGGCGCTCGGCCCCCAGGGCTCCCACCGCCAGGCCCACGACGGCGATGGCCACCAGCCACAGGCAGCCCCGCTCGCCGGCCTGGGCGAAAGGCGCCGCGTCCCTGACCTCCTGCGGCAGGCCCATGACCCCGCCCAACTGGGTGATGCCAAGGCCCATGAGCACCGGCAGCCAGGCCAGCCCCCGCCACTGCTGCGCCCACCCGCATAGGGCCGCGCCCAGGCCCGCGGCCGCTGCCGCAGCCGGCCACTGCCCGCCCACCAGGCGCAGGGCGTCCCCGGCATCGGTTCCCAGGGCCGAGCCGCCCACCGCCCCTGCCGCCAGGGAGCCCGCCGCCAGGCAGGCCCCAGCGCCCAGGCAGGCGGCGATCCACCACGCCATCAGCAGTCGGCTGGGACGGGTGCCGGTGGAGCACGCCGACTCCAGGCGCCCGGCCTGCTCGTCTCCGCCGTACCGGCGCACCAGGCTCACCGCCTGGGATGAGGCCAGGGCCCCGGTGAGCGCCCCGATATAGGCCAGGAAGGCCCGGCCGGCGTCCGCGCCGTCCCGCAGTGAGCCGAGGTGGCCGTGACCGGAGTAGCCGCCTTCCCGGGCCAGATCCACCACCCCCTCTCCCATGGACACCAGGAGCCCGGTGATGACTGCGCTGGTCGCGGCCCACGCCAGGAACTGGCCGGCGGCCAGCTCCAGGGCCAGGCCCACCGGCCCGGCCACGCGCAGCCTGCGCCCCGCCCAGGGCCGGGCAAGGCGCAGCGCCCCCAGGCCCAGGTCCCGCCGGCCGGCCACCGCCGCCGCCATGGCCAGCAGAACCGCGCAGGCGCTGGCCGCCCACAGGCAGGGGGTCCAGTCGTTGTCACCACCGGGGTCCATCGCGGCGCGCAGGCGGAAGGGGGAGGCCCACCCCGCCCAGTGCCAGTCCTCGGCGGCATCCAGCCCGCAGCCGATGAAGGCCAGGCCCATGATTAGCAAGGCCAGGCCTCGCGCTCCAGCGGCGTCCTGGACCAGTTGGGCCACCAGCAGGGTCAGGCAGGTCAGAGCCAGGCAGGTCCCCGCGACCGCACCCCCATAGGCGACGGCGTCGGCGCCACCGGTCCCATCGAGCGCCAGCAGGCCCACTCCCGTGCCCGCTCCCACGAGCAGGCACTCCAGGCCCAGCGCCACGGCCTGACCGGCCAGGCGCATGCCGGGCCCCGCTCCCGCGGCGTGGAGCAGCTCGGCACGCCCCAGGTCCTCATCCCCCCGGGAGCGGGCCGCCGCGCGCAGGCTCATGACGATACCCAGCACGAGGCAGGTCAGGGCCCCCAGCTCCCATGCGGCGAACTGGACCAGGCCGGCGGACTCGGGCAGGGAGCCGTAGAGCAGGCGCGAGGTCTGGGAGCCCTGGGCCGAGGCCACGGCCACCGCCAGATCCTGCGGTGTGCGGAAGGTGTCGCCATAGGACGGGCAGAGCAGCGCCGTCAGCGCAGCCGTGACCACTGGCAGCACGATCAGCCACGCCCGCTCCTGGAGCACCGAGAGCCGGGCGGCGCGCAGGCCGGTCGCCACGAGACGGGCCGGCCTGCGCGCCGTACCGCGCCTCCCAGTGCCCGGCGCTGCATCCGGCGCCGTGCCGGATGCCGCCTCCCGGGCCATCGCCGACATCGGCGCGGACCTGGTGGCCGGGGCCGCAGCCGCCCGGGGCGGGGCGGGAGCCTGTGCCGCCCAGGGCCGCCAGGCGGGAGGCCGGATCGGTGGGCAATCCGGCGATGCGGTGGGCCGCACGGTGCGAGAGGAGGTGCTCATCGCGCCGCCGCCTCGTAGTGCTCCAGGAAGACCTCATCGAGGGAGACCGGGGCGCAGGTCAGCTCCCGAGCCCCCGCCTTGATGAGCGCGCCCAGGACCGCTGGAACCTGATCGGCGGGCACCGAGGCGGCGAAGCGGCCCTGCGCATCAGGCCGGGGCAGGGCCCGCACCCCCGCGACCCCCATCCCCCCACCGGTTCCCCCGCCCCTGGGGCCGCCCCGCCCGCCAGAGCGGCGCAGACGGGGCAGGCGCCCGCAGGCCCCGGCCCGCCCCCGGGCCAGGACCGTGCCCGGCGGCAGCAGGCAGGTCAGGCGCGAGGCCCGCAGGTGGCGCAGCTCCGACATCGGCCCGGACTCCACGGCCCGGCCGTCCTTGATGATCGTCACCGCATCGCAGAGGCGGTCCACCTCGGCCATGATGTGGCTGGACATGAGCACCGTGCGGCCCTCATCGGCCGCCTGGCGCACACAGCGCATGAACACCCCCGACTGGAGCGGGTCCAGGCCACTGGTGGGCTCATCGAGGATGAGCAGCTCGCAGGGGGCGGCCAGGGCCGCCACCAGCATCACCTTCTGCCGGTTGCCCTTGGAGTAGGAGCGCACCGGCTTGGAGGGATCCAGGCTGAAGGCCTCCACCAGCTCCTCCTCGCGCCGCCGATCCCGCCTGCCGCGCAGCCCGGCCAGCGCATCAAGCGTCTGGGCCCCGGTCAGCCCCGGCCACAGGGCCACATCCCCGGGCACATAGGCCGTGGCCCGGGTGATCGCCCCAGCATCATGGCGCGGATCCATGCCCAGGACCCGCACGGCCCCGGCATCACGGCGGTACATGCCCAGCAGCACCCGGATCGTCGTGGACTTGCCGGCCCCATTGGGCCCCAGGAAGCCGTGGACCTGCCCGGCGGTCACGCTCAGGTCGAGCCCATCGAGGGCCCGCAGCGGCCCGAAGGCCTTGACCAGGCCTGCGACGTCAATGGCGGGGCAGGGGCGCGAGGGCAAGCGGGTCGAGATGCTCATGAATCCACTCTCAGGTGTGACGCCGCGTCACACGCAAGCCCGACGGCGCGCACGGCCTGCCGGGGAATCATCGCTCGCAGAAGACCGCAGGGAGCCGGGGAGGCCCTAGTCGGCCCCGCCCCAGCGCTCAATGGCCTCCAGGAGACCCCGCTCCATCGCCGCGCCCATGCGCGCATCGAAGGGCTCGAGCCGCGAGGCCAGGCGGAAGAAGGCGCGCACCGCCTCCCTGTCCACGCTCCGGGCCAGGGCCCTGGCGCGCTGAGGCCCCAGCATCGACTCCAGGCGCGCGACATTGGCGCCCACCCGCTCCTCGATCTGCTCCTCGGACAGCGCTGAGGCGTCCTGCCCGTAGGCCTTGAGAATATCCGCCTCGTCCTGGGGCCGGGGGGCGAGGAACAGCGCCTCGGCCTCGGGCGGCATCTGCCCCCGGTAGCAGGCCAGCTCGACGACATCGCGCTCGCGGCGCACCGCGGCGCGGGTGCGCTCATCGGGGGCTGCGGCCTCCAACCGGTCGAAGAAGGCCGCCATGCGCGGCGTCATGGGGCAGACCGCCAGGCCCTCGCGGGCGCGCTCCAACAGGGACAGGAGCATGTCGCGCTGACGGGCCGCCTCGGCCAGGCTCCGCTCCACGGCCTCCAGGGCCCCGGTCAGGTCCGCAGCCACCCGCCTTGCGGCGTCGTGGTCGCTGCCGGCGCCGCCTCCTGCACTGCCTGCGTCGCTGCCGGGAGCGGCTGCGGCCCGCTCGGCGCGCCCGGTGATGGGCGCTGGAGCCTCGTCGTCGAGGATGCGGCCGATGGACTCCAGTGGCACCCCTGCCTGGACGAGCCAGCGGATGCGCGAGAGCCGAGCCACGTGGCCCAGCCCGTAATCCCGCCAGCCTCCGCGCTGCGGGGGCACCGGCAGCAGCCCCAGGGAGTGGTAGTAGCGCACGGTGCGCACCGTCGTCCCGGTCAGCTCGGCGATCTCCGCAACACGCACGCGCCCAGTGTGGCACGCGCTCGCACCTCCAGGAGGGCCGGTGGCCGCGGTGCGCGCCGGGAGCGCCGGGCTCTGGCCGCACTTCTGCCCCTCTAGACGCAGATCGGCACCCTGCAAGCGGGCGAAACCGCGTCCAGAAGGATGAAGCCGCGTCCAGAAGGGCGAAACCGCGGGCGGGCCGGCCAGGGCGGGCCGCTCAGAGCTGGCCGGCGGGCACGGCGAAGGTGTCGCAGGCATGGAGCGATCCCTGCTCCATGCCGGTGGTGAACCAGCGCACCCGCTGCTCGGAGGAGCCGTGCGTCCAGGAGTCGGCGTTGACCCGGCCCGCATGCCGCTCCTGGATGTGGTCGTCGCCCACCGCCTCGGCGGCGTTGATCGCCCCGGTGATCTCCTCGGCGGTGGGGCGGGCCAGGAAGGGCTGGCCGGTCTCCGGATCGGGGGTGGTCGAGGCGTAGTAGACCCACATGCCCGCATAGCAGTCGGCCTGGAGCTCCAGGCGCACCGAGTCGGAGTTCGCGCCCGTGCCCGAGCGGTCCGCCGCCGCCATGGCGCCGGTGAGGTGCTGGATGTGGTGGCCGAACTCGTGGGCCACGATGTACTCCTGGCCCAGGGGCGTGTCCTTGGCCCCCAGGGTGCGCTCCATGTCGGAGAAGAAGGTCATGTCCAGGTACACGCTCTCATCGCCCGAGCAGTAGAAGGGCCCCACCGAGCTGGAGGCCGTCCCGCAGGCCGAGCTGACCTGGGAGCCGTCCCACAGCACGAAGTCGGGGCGCCGGTAGCCCGGTCCGCCCTGGGCGGGCAGCTGGCCCTCCCACACCGCGTCCAGGGACTCGGCGGTGGCGATCATGCGGCACTGGGTGTAGTCGTTGGCCGCCTGGCCATCGGTGCACATGGAGGTGTCGATGGTCGAGGAGGTGGACTGGCCCGCCGGGGCCTGCTGGGCCCCCACCAGCCCGGAGAGGTCCACGCCGGTGAGCTGGGAGATGAGGACCACGGCGATGACGGTCAGGATCGAGCCGCCGCCGATGGCCACCCCACGCCCACCGCCGGAGCGTGTGGAGACGCGGTTGGGGTCGAGCTGGATATCGCGGTTGAAGGACATGTGCACCTCATCGGGACGAGTGGTCGGCCTCCAGCCTAGCCCGCCTGCCTGTGAGCGCCCAGGAGGCTGGGTACCCTGGAGCAGTGCTCTACGACCTGCTGTACAAGACCGTCCTGACCCGCATCGATCCCGAGCTCACCCACGACGTGTGCCTGGGGGCCATCAGGGCCACCAGCAGGGTCCCGATCGTGCGCGACGTCGTGCGCCAGATGTGGGGCCGCCGCCCTGCCTTCGCCGTGCCCAGCGCGGGCCAGGGCGGTCCCCTGGCCAGGCCGGTGCCCGGCATCATGGGCCTGGCCGCGGGCATGGACAAGGAGGGGGAGGCCGTCGAGGGCCTGGACATGCTCGGCTTCGGATTCATCGAGATCGGCACTGTCACCGCCCGCGCCCAGGACGGCAACGAGCGCCCCCGCCTGTGGCGCTACCCGGCCACCCGCGCCATCCGCAACCGCATGGGCTTCAACAACTCCGGGGCCGATGAGGCCGCCCGGCGCCTGTGCGAGCTGCGCTCGACGGTGCGGGGCCGCTCCATCGTCGTGGGCGCCAATATCGGCAAGACCAAGGCCACCGCCCTGGCCGACGCCGTGGAGGACTACCGCTACAGCGCCTCCCGCCTGGCGCGCTGGGTGGACTACCTCGTGGTCAACGTCTCCAGCCCCAACACCCCCGGCCTGCGCAGCCTCCAGAGCGTGGAGGCCCTGCGCCCGATCCTGGCCGCCGTGCGCCAGGCGGCGGATGCCGCGGCCGGGCGCCGCGTTCCCCTCCTGGTCAAGATCGCCCCCGACCTGGCCGATGAGGACATCGACGCCGTCGCCGGCCTCGTGCTCGACATGGGCCTGGACGGAGTGGTGGCCACCAACACCACCATCGAGCACGACCTGGGGGAGGGGGGCCTGTCCGGAGCCCCGCTGCTGCCGCGCGCCCTGGAGGTCGTGCGCCGCCTGCGCCAGCGCCTGGGGGAGGGGCCCACCATCATCGGGGTGGGGGGCATCTCCTCGATCATGGACGCCGAGCTCATGCTCGACGCCGGGGCGGACCTGCTCCAGGCCTACTCCGCCTTCATCTACAACGGGCCCGCCTGGCCCGGGCGCCTCAACCGCGCCCTGGCCACGACCGTGGCGGCCAGGTAGCGCGCCGCCCGCGGCGACCGGCGCGTGAGCCCGCAGCGCCCGGGGGCCACGATCCAGGATCGCTGCCCCCGGGCGGGGTGCGCTCCGGCTGAGCCGGCCCGAGCGGCCGGCGCCGCCTCTCAGGAGGGGCGGGTCTGCGGCGAGACCGTCAGGGCCGGGTCGCGCTCGATGACGCCGTCCAGGGCGGCGTCGATGGCCTCCAGGACCTCGGTGCCCAGCTCCACGCCGGAGGCCTTGACGGTGTCCTCCAGCTGCTCGGGGCGCGAGGCGCCCACGATGGCCGCCGAGACATTCGGGTTCTGCAGCACCCAGGCGATGGCCAGCTGGGGCATGGTCAGGCCCGCCTTCTCGGCCACGGGCCGCAGGGCCTGGACGGCGGTGAGGACCTCATCGCTCATCCAGCGCGAGATCATCTGGCTGCCGCCCTTGGTGTCCGTGGCGCGCGACCCGGCCGGGGGCTCCTGGCCGGGCAGGTACTTGCCCGAGAGCACGCCCTGGGCCATGGGCGACCACACGATCTGCCCCACGCCCAGCTCCTGGCTGGCGGGCACCACCTCGGACTCGATGACCCGCCACAGCGCCGAGTACTGGGGCTGGTTGGACACCAGGGAGAAGCCCATCTGGCGGGCCAGCTCGGCGCCGTCACGGATCTGGTCGGCCGTCCACTCCGATACCCCGATGTAGAGGGCCTTGCCCGCGCGCACGACGTCGGCGAAGGCCTGCATGGTCTCCTCCAGCGGCGTCTCGTAGTCGTAGCGGTGGGCCTGGTAGAGGTCGACGTGGTCCAGGCCCAGGCGCGTCAGGGAGCCGTCGATGCCCTCCATGATGTGCTTGCGCGACAGCCCGACGTCGTTGGGGCCCTTGGGGCCGATGGGCCAGTAGACCTTGGTGAACACCTCCAGGGACTCGCGGCGCTGCCCCGCCAGGGCTCGGCCCAGCACCTCCTCGGCGGCGGTGTTGGCGTAGACGTCCGCGGTGTCGAAGCTGGTGATGCCCAGGTCCAGGGCCTTGTGCACGCAGGCGATGGCGGTGTCCGCCTCGACCTGGGAGCCGTGGGTGAGCCAGTTGCCGTAGGTGATCTCGCTGATCTTCAGTCCGGATGATCCAAGGTATCGGTAAGCGACCATGGCACCAGCCTAGGAGCGCGCCGGCTCGTGGGGAACCTCTGGACGGCGGTCGAACCGCGTGTCCGCACAGTGCGGACACGCGCGGACAGGCACGGGCGCCGGGAGCGCCCGGCCGGCGGGCCCCGGGCCGCGCGAGCGCTCCCGACTCAGCCCTGGGTCAGGAGGGGAACTCCTTGCGCTCCACCAGCGCAGCGGGCCGGCGCCAGCGCCGCAGCTGCATGCAGCGGGCCAGGACGTAGAAGAAGATGGGGCCCTGATCGCGGACCCTGTCCTGCCCGAACCTGGCCCGCAGCAGGCGGCGCAGCCGCAGCCAGCACACCAGCGCATCCCCCATGGCCAGGAAGAACACGCCGTAGACCGCGAGCAGCAGGTAGAGGCCGCTGGGATTGGTCCACCACGAGGAGATCATCATGAGCACGATGAGGACGAGGGTCAGGGGCATGAAGACCTCGCCGACGCAGTAGCGCGCGTCGATGTAGTCGCGGATGTAGCGCTTGATGGGCCCCTTGTCGCGCGGCGGCAGCCAGCGGTCCTCCCCGGTGATCATCGCCTCCTGCTGGCGCTTGAAGGCCTCGTCGCGCGCCGCCCTGGCCTCGCGCTTGGCCGCCTTGCGGTCGGCGGGCACCACGGGTCGCACACGGCGCGCCTGCGCATCCTTGCGCTTGGGCGTGGGGCGGCCCTTGCCCCCGGGCTTGACCGGAGCGGGCTCGGGCTGGGGGCTCGGCGGCTCCGGGCGGTTTCTCTTGAGCAGGCTCACGGGGCACAGGTTAGCGCCCCGGGCGCGATACCCTGAAAATCATGATCACTGCTGATGCCCTTCGCACCACCATCCACGACTCCTTCGAGGACATCGTCTCCGACCTGAGCGGGCTGGTCTCCATCCCCTCGGTCTCGGCCTCCAGCCACGACCAGTCCCATGTGGAGGCCTCCGCCGCGCGCGTCGCCCAGCTGCTGGAGGGGGCCGGCCTGAGCGCCGAGATCCTCAGCGTCGAGGGCCCCGACGGCGTGCCCGGCCGTCCCGCCGTCCTGGCCCACAGGGCCGGCCCGGCGGGCAGCCCCCACGTCCTGCTCTACGCCCACCACGACGTCCAGCCCGTGGGCGATCCCCAGGGCTGGGTCCAGGACGACCCCTTCCGCGCCGAGCGCCGCGGCGATCGGCTCTTCGGCCGGGGCACCGCCGATGACAAGGCCGGGGTCATCACCCACGTCCACGCCCTGCGGGCCCTGGCCGCCCTGGGCGGGGGGCTGCCCTGCTCGGTGACTGTCTTCGTCGAGGGGGAGGAGGAGATCGGCAGCCCCTCCTTCGAGGCCTTCCTCACCGCCCATCGCGACCGCCTGGACGCCGACGTCATCATCGTGGCCGACTCCATGAACTGGAAGGTCGGCGTGCCCGCCCTGACCACCACCCTGCGCGGCGTGGTCCAGGTCGACGCCCGCCTCGATGTGCTCGACCACGCCCTGCACTCGGGCCAGTACGGCGGACCGGTCATGGACGCCGCCACCGCCATCTGCCGCCTGGTGGCCTCCTGCCATGACGAGGCCGGCGATGTGGCCATCCCCGGCCTCATCTCCCGCCCCGAGGCCGAGCCGGGCTTCCCCGACTATCCCGAGGAGGACTTCCGCCAGGACGCGGGGGTGCTCGACGGCGTCGAGCTCACCGGCACCGGTGACCTGACCGCCCGGCTGTGGACCAAGCCCTCCCTGACCCTCATCGGCACCGACATCACCCCCCTGGAGGTGGCCGGCAATGTGCTGGCCCCCTCGGCCACCGCCCGCCTGTCCCTGCGCATCGCCCCCGGGCAGGACCCGGCCCAGGCCCTGGAGGCCCTCACCGCCCACCTGCGGGCCCACACGCCCTTCGGGGCCCGCTTGACCATCACCGGCCGGGAGGCCGGCCCGGCCTTCGACGGGGCCCAGGCCACCGATGCCTCCCGGGCGGCCCTGTGGGCGATGTCCACGGCCTGGCAGGGCGAGGCGGTCAGTGTCGGCCAGGGGGGCTCCATCCCCTTCATCGCCACCCTCAAGGAGGTCTTCCCCCAGGCGCAGGTGCTGGTCACCGGTATCGAGGACCCCGACACCCGCGCCCACAGCGAGGACGAGTCCATGCACCTGGGCGAGCTCGAGCGCATCATCGTGGCCGAGGCCCTGCTCCTGGCCCGCCTGGGCGGCGCGCTGGAGCCGTGAGCGCCCCCGCCTCCGGGCCCCTGGGCGGACCGTCCCCAAGGGCCCGGTCGGGTCCGGCCGTCCCTGACCGCCGTGCGCATCCGGCCGGTGGCGCATGAGGGTCCTCATGGCGCCCGGCCAGATGCGCCCCGAGCCCGCGGGCGTGCCCCTCTACGCCCCGGGCCGGGGCCTGGACGCCCCCCGGGCGGCCGGCGCGCTGGCGCGCGGCTGGGCCGGGGCCAGGCCGCAGGACGACGTCGTCGAGCTGCCCATGGCCGACGGCGCCCCCGGAAGCGCCCACTGCCTGCCCGCCCGGCGCATCCTCGCCCGTGAGGCGCTCCAGGGCCACGGGCCCACCGGGCAGATCCGCGAGATCGACCTGGTGCACCTGAGCGCCGCGGCTCCCCCCGGCGCCGGGGGCGGGCCCGCGCCGGCCCCGACTCGCGCGCGCGACGGCGGCCGTGACGGGATCGGGGGCACCTGGTACCTCGACGCCGCCAGGCTCACCGCCCTGCCCGCCGATCCCGACCAGGCCGCGCAGGAGGCCCGTGAGGGCACGACCGCGGGCCTGGGGCAGGTGGTGGCCCAGGCCCTGGAGCGCCTGGGGCCCGCGGACACCCTGGTGGTGGGCATGGCCCGATCGGCGGTCAACGACGGCGGGCTCGGGCTCCTGACCTCCTTGGCCGATAGCCTGGGCGGACTGGGGGCGGCCCGCGCCCTCATGCGCGAGCGCTCCGTGGGACTGGCCCTGGCCGACCCCATCGCCCTGGGCGGTGTGGCCGGCGCCGGCGCGGGCCTGGTCCACCTGGCCGGCCTCGGGGCCCAGGAGGCCCAGGACCTGGACCGGGCGGCCTGCGCCCAGGGCGCCCGGGTGCTCTCCCTGGCCAGGCAGGCGGGGGGCTCCGGCCCCCTGCTGCTGCCGGTGGTGGGAGGCGCCCCGGCGCGCCTGTCCGTGACCGGCTGGGGCACGGGGGCCGGTGGCGGCGCGGCGCTGGCCCTGCGCGCCCTGGGGGCCTGGGCCAGGCCGGGAGCGCTGGTGATGGCCGGGCTCATCGGCCTTCAGGGCGCCCTGGCGGACCGTGAGGTGGTGCTGAGCGCCTGCGGCGAGGCCTACGACGTGCTGGCCGACTCCCTCGTGGCCGTGGTGGGCGCCAGCGCTGCCGGCCGGGCTCTGCCCGCGATCCTGGTGGCCGGGCGCTGCGCCGTGCCGCGGGGCGAGCTGGCCGCCGCCGGCATCAGCGCGGCCTACGCCGTCGAGCAGATGGCCGGGCGGGGTGCCGGCCGGCGCGATGACCGCCGGGATGCCGGATGGGACGACGGCACCGTGGAGGAGGTCGAGGCCCGGGTCGAGGCCATGGGCGCCAGACTGGCGCGAACCTGGTCGCGCTGAGCCCGCCCTCATCCCATCGAGCCCGCCGCGGACTGCGGCCGGCCCCGGTGGAGCGGGGCCGGCCCTCTGCGGCGGCCACGGCCGTGCCGGCCGGTGCTACTCGCTCCCGGGAGGGGCCACCGCGGTCGAGCTGCGAACGATGAGCTCCGGGGCGAAGAGCATCTCGGCCTCCACCGGCTCCTCCCCGGCGATGGCTCCCAGGATGGTGCTCACGGCCGCCCGGCAGATGGCGGCCACGGGCTGGTGCACCGTGGTCAGGGGAGGGCTGGTCATGGGGATGAGGGGGGAGTCGTCGTAGCCGATGACCGACACGTCGCGGGGCACCTCCAGTCCGGTGCTGCGCACGGCCTGGATGACGCCTAGGGCCATGACATCGGAGCCGCACACGATCCCGGTGCAGCCCTGCTCCACCAGTCGGGTGCCCGCGGTGATGCCGCCCTCATAGGTGTAGAGGTTCTCCATGATGCGCAGGGGCTCATCCGGCAGGGCCTCCCCCATGGCCAGCGCGTAGCCCGAGCGCTTGCGCTGCGCGGGGACCATCCGGGTGGGGCCGATGGCCAGGCCGATGCGGCGGTGGCCCAGCGAGACCAGGTGGTTGACGGCGATGCGGGAGGCGGCGCTGTCATCGGTGGCGAAGCCCGGCACGGTGATGGTGGGGGCGTTGCCGTTGACCGTCACCACGTGGACGCCCTGCTCGCGCAGCCGGTGGTAGCGGGTGACATCCCCCGTGGTGTCCGCGTGCCGCCCCGAGACGAAGATGATGCCCTCCACCCCCCGGTCCACCAGCATCTCGATGTACTCGTCCTCGCTGATGCCCCCGGGTGCCTGGGTGCACAGCAGGGGGGTGTGGCTGGTAGGGGCCAGCAGCTGCTCGATCTCCTGGGCGAAGAGCGGGAAGATCGGGTTGCTCAGCTCGGGCACGATGAGGCCGATGAGCCCGCGGGAGGGCTGGTGGACGGACTCGGGGCGCTCGTAGCCCAGGACATCCAGAGCCGCGAGCACCTGGTGGCGGGTGGAGGCCGCCACATTGGACTTGGCGTTGAGGACCCGCGAGACCGTGGCGGTGGACACTCCTGCCTGCTCGGCGATATCAGCCAGGGTGATGCGCTGGTTCACGGATGGTCCTTCCAATGGGCGCCTTGTGCGGTGGTTCGACGGTGGTTCGACGGTAGCAGGGGCGGCCCTCCCGGGCAGCCGCCGCCTGAGGCGCCCTCCTACTCCCATGGCAGCAGGGCGGCGACGGCGGAGCCGGGCCCGTGAGCGCGGATGCTCAACTGGGCGCTTGACCCGCCAGCGGTGAGCCCGATCTCGACGGCGTCGAAGGCCCAGGTGCGGTCCGGGCCCTGGGCGGGCAGCCGCTCCAGGGGGACGACCAGCTCATCGCATGCGGAGCGGGCGAGCGCCACCAGGACGTCGCCCTGCGGGTGTGTGCGCAACCATACAATCATGTCCGGGCCGGCGTCGAGGAAGCGCGTGCCGCCGCGGCGCAGCGCCACCAGGTCGCGGCGCAGACGGCTGAGCCGGCGGTAGCGATCGAGCACTACCCGGTCCACCGGCCCCCAGGACCCCGTCTCCTCCACCTCATCGGCCCGCAGGGCCCCGCGCTCGTCCCGGGCCCAGGGGATGGTGGTGCGCGAGTGCTCCCCGGTGCGGCCGCGGGCGCCGAGCTCGTCGCCGGAGAAGATCGTGGGCACCCCCGCCATGGTGAACAGGGCGGTAGCCGCCACCAGGTGGGCCGGGCGCGAGCCGACCACCGTGCGCACCCGGGGAGTGTCGTGGGAGCACAGCATGTTCATGGAGCGCTCCAGGGAGCTGGTGGGCATCTGCGCCAGGTACTGGCGCATGCCCGCCACCACCGCCCGGCCGCCCAGATGGGGCAGTGGCATGGGCAGCCCCAGCCAGGTCAGGCCGTCGGCCGGGTCGGGGTCGGACAACCAGGCCCACAGGGGCTTGGTGAAGCCCAGGTAGTTCATCGTCCCGTGCCATCCGGGCCCCTGGAGGTCGGCCGAGGCATCGTGCCCGTGCTCGGCCACCAGCCAGCGCTGGCGGCCGTCGTCGGCCTCGGCCTGGCCCATGGTGGCGCGCATGTCCCCGGCCACCTGGTGGGCCAGGTCCACCATGCCCAGGCGCCCGGTCATATTGGCCACATCCACCCTCCACCCGTCGGCGCTCACCGGCGGGGCCAGCCACCGTCCTACCGCCGAGTCGCGACCCAGCAGCAGACGCCGGCGCAGCTCCTGGCTGCGGTGGTCGAGCTTGGGCAGGGAGGGGACGTCCAACCAGGAGGCGTACTGGTCGGGATGCCGGCTGAAGGAGTAGAAGCCCGCCTCAGTACTCGTGGCGCTGGCCTGGGCCGATCGGAACCACTCGTGCCCCTCCCCGGTGTGATTCGTGGTCAGGTCCAGGATCAGGCGCATGCCCCGGGCGTGGAGGGCCCGGCTCAGGCGCTCCAGGGCGGGGGCGCCGCCCAGGAGCGGATCGATCTCGTCGAAGGTGGTCGAGTCGTAGCGGTGCACCGAGCCCGCGGGGAAGACGGGAGTGAGGTAGACGGTGTCGATCCCCAGGGACTCCAGCCAGTCCAGGTGCTCGGCGATGCCGTCCAGGTCCCCGCCGTACCACGCCTGCGCCGTGGCATCGCCCTCCGCTGGCGGCTCATCGAGCCACCCGTGGGGCTGGGCCCACTGCGGCGCCCGGCGCCGGGCGCCGCGGGCCGAGGGGGCGAAGCGGTCGGGGAAGATCTGGTAGGCCACGGCGTCGGGCACCCATGCGGGGCCGTCGTCGTGTGGGAGCACCTGGAAGTCGGTGGCGTCGGGGACGTCGTGGTCGCTGACGCCGGCGGCATGGAGCCACCGGTAGGGGGTGGGCGAGTCGGGCTCCAGGATGAGGAAGCGGTAGCGGTTGACGGGGTTGACCAGCCGCACCGGCCCCTGCCACCAGGTGCCGGCGCGGCTGCGCCCCGCCGGCTCCATCTCGGTGTTGACCGGCTCGCCGTCGACCACCTGGCGCAGGATCACCCGGTGGTCGGCGGTGGTGGGCACCCACAGGCGGGCGGTGAGCGTGGCGCCCCCGGCCCGCTCCCCGAGCAGGTAGGCCGGGCCGGTGTCGTGGTGCGGCTCGGATCCGATCCCGATCCCCAGCTGGGCTGCGGCGCCGGTGGCCGGGCAGGGCGGGGGCGCGGTGGTGCCCTGGCGGCTGGTCGTCCGTCGCCGGCCTGCCTGCGCCTCCCGCTCCTGCCCGCGCTCCCCGGCCATCGGGGCCTCAGCCCTTGACGGCGCCGGCGGTGGAGCCGCCGACGATGTAGCGCTGGAGGAACTGGAACAGGGCGATGACCGGGACCATGGTCATCACCGCGCCGGCGGCGAAGAGCCCGAGGTTGTTGGAGCGGTTGCCCGAGAGCATCCCGTACAGGCCCACCGCCAGGGTCTTGGTGGAGTCGTCGGTCAGGAAGATGGAGCCCAGGAGGAACTCGCTGATGATGCCCACGAAGGCCAGCAGGAAGGTGGTGGCGATGATGGGCTTGAGCGTGGGCAGCAGGATGATGCGGAAGACCTGCCAGTGGGTGCAGCCATCGATGATGGCGGCCTCGTCCAGCTCGCGCGGGATGGTGTCGAAGGTGCCCTTGATGAGCCAGACCTGTCCCAGGCAGCCGCCCATGAGGGCCAGGCTGTAGCCGGTGAGGGTGTTCAGGCCCAGGGCGGGGACGACCTCACCGATCTGGGAGATCATGTTGTAGATGGCGATCGCGGACAGGATCGCGGGGAACATCATGATGAGCAGCAGGGCCAGCAGGCCCCCGCGCCGGCCCTTGAAGCGGAAGCGGGAGAAGGCGTAGGCGCCCAGCAGGGAGAAGAAGATCTGGGTGGCGGCCACCACCGAGCAGATGATGATGGTGTTGAGGTACCACTGCAGGAAGGGGCCATGGGCACCCGAGAGCAGGGCCTGGTAGTGGACCAGGCTGAAGCGGGTGGGGATGAGCTGGGTCGAGGCCACCGTGCCCAGGGGGTTGAGCGAGGCGGAGACGACGTAGAGCACGGGGAAGGCGGCGAAGGCCAGGGCGATGATGCCCACGACGTGGCGCCAGCCGATCTCGCGGAACCAGCGCCCGAAGGACATGCGGTTCTCAGTGACGGCGCTCGTGGGAGCAGGTGCGGTGTCAGTAGCCATGATGATGGGGATCCTGCCTGGTCAGTTGATGTCTTCGAGGGCCTTGGTGGCGCGGAACTGGACGGCGGCCAGCACTCCGGTGATGGTGAACAGGACCACGGAGACCGCTGAGGCGAAGCCGTAGTCCGCGCCCGAGCCGCCGAAGGCGATGCGGTAGACCATGGAGATGAGGATGTCCGTGCCGCCGCGGGTGTACTCCCCGGAGGCGAAGGGGCCTCCCTGGGTGAGCAGCTCGATGGCGTTGAAGTTGTTGAAGTTGAAGGCGAAGGAGCTGACCAGCAGGGGCGCGACGGCCACGAGCAGCAGCGGGGCGGTGATGCGCAGGGTGGTCTGGATGCCGGTGGCCCCGTCCATCTTGGCGGCCTCCTTGACATCGGCGGGGATGGACTGCAGGGCCCCGGTGCACACGATGAACATGTAGGGGAAGCCCATCCAGGTGTTGGTCAGCAGGATCGCGATCTTGGCCCAGGTGGGATCCGAGAGCCACGGGATGGACAGGTTCAGGCTCTCGTTGATGAGGCCGAAGTCCTGGTTGTAGAAGTTGGACCAGATGAGCAGGGAGATGAAGCCGGGAACCGCGTAGGGCAGCAGCAGGAAGGAGCGGTAGAGGCGCCGGCCCTTGATGCGGTCGTCGTTGAGGACCAGGGCCAGGAAGAAGCCGACGATGAAGGTCAGGAAGACCGAGAAGAAGGCGAAGGTGACTGTCCACACGAAGGCCTTGAAGAACTCGGCGCTGATGGCGCTGCTGGTGAAGAGCCGCTCGTAGTTGGTCAGGCCCACGTTCTGCTTCCAGGACTGGGGCAGGCTCTGGCCCGCCTCATTGACGAAGCGGTCGGAGCTGCCCACCTTCTGCACCGAGTAGACCTCGCCGGTGGCGGTGTTGGTGATGGTGTCGGCGGCCTCGTCGTAGACCATCTGCTTGGTTCCCTCGAAGGCGGCGCGCACGCCCTGGACCTTGATGGCGCTGGTCTCGGAGACCGAGAGCGTCAGGGCGGAGATGTCCTCATAGGCGTTGTTGATCTCCTTGGGGGTCAGGATCGTGTAGCCCTCAGCGGCGGTGACGAAGCCGTCGCTGACGGTGACCTCGGAGTCCTTGGCCTTCTGGACGTGCTCGCCGTCGGCCCCGAAGAGCACCTCCTGGGTCTCGGGGTCGACCAGGAACAGGGAGAACGGGCCCTCAGCGGCATCTCCGGTGGTGCCCACCGAGAGGTTGTACAGGGGGGAGTTGTCGGTCTGCACCACCGAGTTGTTGGTGATGGAGGTGATGGCCTCCTCCTTGGTGCCGCGGAAGCCGTCGCCGAAGTTGGTGAAGGAGGTCTGGATGGTCAGGATGATCGGGACGATGAGGAAGACGGCCAGGAAGAAGGACCCGGGGAAGAGGTACTTGCCGGGGACGAACCTCTTGGTGGAGTAGAGCACGAACATGGCGGCGGTGGCCAGGGCCACGATCGCCAGCCACATCCACATCTGGAAGTGGATGAGCAGGGGCAGCAGGTAGATCGCCGTGGCAAGGGTCACGGAGAGCACGGCGACCCGCCCCAGGATGCCGGGGAGGGTGGTGGTCTTCTCCCGCACGGGCGCGGTGGGATCGGACGTCATTGTCGGGGGCCTTTCCGGTAGGAGCTCAGGCGGATGGGGAGGGACGGAACCGGGCGCGCCGCCGTCGGTCCCAGCGCACGGGCGCGCCGACGAGGGGGCGGTGAGGGGAACGGGGAGGGGAGGCCCCCGCGGGGCGATCGCCGGGATGGCGCCGCCCCGGCCCGGGGGCGCTGCCCCGCTGAGGACCGGGCGGTCACCCGGCCCCCAGCAGGCGCTGGATCAGCCGTTGATGCTCTTCTTGATCTCGTCGGCGGCGCTGGTCATCGTCGAGGTCGGGTCGGCACCGTCGATGACGTTGGCCTGGGCCTGGCCCAGGGGCTTCCACACCGCGCCCATGGCGGGGATGGCGGGCATGGGGTCGGTCTCGGCGGCGAGCTTGGCGAAGGTGACCATCTCGGGGCTGGAGGAGGCCAGCTTCTCGGCCAGGTCCTTCTGGGCCGGCGGGAGCTCGTTGGAGGGGAACATGGACTCGGCGAAGGTGGAGTCCTTGGCGGCGTCGGCCACGAAGCTCTCGGCGAAGGCCTTGTTCTGGCCCTTGGAGGCCACGTAGAAGCAGTTGACGCCCACGAAGGGGCGGGCCTGGCTGCCCTCGATGTCCTTGAAGCCGGGGATCTTGGCCACGGCGTAGTCGATGCCGGCCTTCTTGACGTCGGCCAGGGCCCAGGGCCCGGAGATGAGGTAGGGGGCCTTGCCCTCGGTGAAGGTGGCGATGGCGTTGTCATTGGTGATCGACTTTCGCAGGACCTTCTCGCTCCCGAGCTGCTGGATCATCTCGGCGGCCTTGATGGAGCCCTCGGAGGCCACTCCCAGCTCGTCGGCCTTGTAGGCGCCCTCGGAGTCCTTGCCGAAGAGGTAGCCGCCGCCGGCGGTGAAGATGGGCTGCATGTGGTAGGCGTCGCCCTCCTCGCCCACGGGCAGGGACAGCACGACGTCGGTGCCGGCTGCCTTGCCGGCCTCGACGAGCTCCTCGATGGAGGCGGGCTCGGCGACCTGGGTCAGGCCCTTGTTGACGTACAGGGCCAGGGTCTCCACGGCATAGGGGACCCCGTAGGTCTGGCCCTCATAGGTCACGGCCTTGAGGGCGACCTCGTCGAAGTTGGCCTGGGCCTCCTTGGACAGGGTGACCGGGGCGATGGAGGAGTTCTGGACCAGGTTGCCGATCCAGTCGTGGGCGCCCAGGACGATGTCGGGGCCGTTGCCGGCCTGGTTCGCGGTGACGAAGCTGTCCTGGGTGTCCTTGGCCACGACCTGGACGGCGACGGTGATGCCCTGCTCCTTGCCCCACTTCTCGGCGATCTCCTTGAGGGAGCCGGCCTTCTTCTCATCGGCCCAGATGACCAGGTCCGCGTTGGCGTCGCGCACCATGGCGCCGTCGGAGGCGCCCTCCGAGGCGCCTGCGGCGCTGCCGGAGCCGCTGGACTGGTCCGATCCCTGGGAGCCGGAGCAGGCCGCCACGGCGCTCAGAGTGGTGGCGATGGCGGTCATGGTCAGGAATGACCGGCGGTTGAGTGCCACGAGGATTCTCCTTCGAATCAGGTTGGGGCGGGTCGCCCCTGAGGATGATCCGAATGTAGCCCCGTTGTGCAAACTTTGCAAGGACTGCACGAAGTTTGCAGGCCGGTTTCAGCCGCCGGGTCAGGCCACGGTGGTCGCCTCCAGCCAGGCCGTCGTCGTCGGCGGGACCATGACCCGCCCCTCGTCCCGCCCCAGCGGCTGGGAGGACAGCAGCACCCGCGCATCCGCGGGCAGGATGAGCGGGGCATCAGACATATTGACCACCACCAGCACATCGCGTGACAGGAAGGTCAGGGCCTCAGGGGTGCTCCACTCCAGGCCCGTGACGAAGGCCATCGGGGCGCAGGCCAGGCCGCGCTCCTGGCGCACATGGGTGGCGTGGCGGACCGTGTCCACCGGCGAGCCGATACTGGACTGCTGCTCCTGGGCCAGGGAGGCCACCAGGCCGGCCAGCGCCAGCGGGTCGCCGGGCCTATCGGCGTCGGCCATGGCGAGCTCGTCCCCCTGGCGCAGGTAGACCGAGCCGGGCAGGGCCAGCATCATCGCTTGCAAGGCTGTTGCACGCCGCAGGCGCTCAGCGGGGTCGGTGGAGTACCACCTCATGCCGTCCCCGGGGTGCAGCTCCTCCAGGAGCGCGTGGGGTGGCATGAAGCGCCAGCTCGGCGGCGCCCCGAAGCGGCAGCGCTCGTCGAAGGACTGGGTCAGGCGGGCGGTCAACGACCCGGGTTCCCAGCGGGCCAGTGCCAGGCGGTCATCGCGCAGGTGGTGGACCCAGTCGTCCTGGAGGTGGTGGTGCAGGGAGTCGGGGTGATCGGCGGTGACGTCGGCCCCCACCACGCCGTCCTCGGTGTGCTCCGCCACCAGGCCGTGCAGGATCGCCACATACCTGCTCAGGGATCCCAGGTCCGTCTGCCTGGTCACCGAGGGCGGGAGGATGGTTCCCAGGTCGATGCCGTCGGCGCCGGCGCGCAGATAGCCCTCAGCCCGGTGCAGGATGTCCTCGCCGGGCTGCTCGCGCCCGGTGAGGAAGGCGGTGCACTCACCGGCATGGGGCCCCGTGATCGGTCCCAGGGCGCCCGAGACCCGGATGATGGCGCGCAGCCCCCGCTCGTGGGCCCGGGCGATGAAGTCCTCCACGACGCCCATCTGCGTGGCCGCATCGATCAGGCTCGGGCGCAGCAGGACCGCCTCGAAGCCGAGGGAGACGACGTGGTCCAGGACGGAGTCGCTGCGCCGCAGCTCGGCGGCGCCCAGATCGGGTGCGAGGAACTCGTAGACCAGTGCGTGGCGCCACCACTCCTCCGGTCCGTCATACGACCGGTGGACAAGCGTGGTGGTCGTGGTCACAGAAGGCGTCTCCCTCATGCCAGGCGGGCGTCCCTACAGATTCGGACATCGTAACCCGACCCTGCGATACCTTGTGGCCATGTCCGCGCACCCTCCCGTGCCTCCTCCCGCTCCCCGGCCCGGGCCGCCGGCCCCCGATCCGGTCGGCGGCTACAGCGCCCACGACATCGAGAGGTTCCTGCCCGAGCCGGGCAAGGACCCCCGGCGAACCCCCTTCGAGCGCGACCGGGCCCGGGTCCTGCACTCCTCGGCACTGCGCCGGCTGGGGGCCAAGACCCAGGTGCTGGGGCCCTCGGCCGATGACTTCGTGCGCACCCGCCTCACCCACTCCCTGGAGGTCGCCCAGGTGGGGCGGGCCCTGGGCCAGGCGCTGGGATGCGACCCCGACGTCGTCGATGCGGCCTGCCTGAGCCACGACCTGGGCCACCCGCCGTACGGGCACAACGGCGAGAAGGCCCTGGACGTCGTCGCCGAGGGGATCGGCGGCTTCGAGGGCAATGCCCAGACCTTCCGGCTGCTGACCCGCCTGGAGCCCAAGACCCTGGACGCCGCGGGCCGGTCGGTGGGCCTCAACCTCACCCGGGCCGGCCTCGATGCGGTGGCCAAGTACCCCTGGGCCAAGGGCGGCGGGCCGGGGCAGTGGCGGTCCAAGAGCCGGCGCAAGTACTGCGCCTACCCCGAGGACGCCGAGGTCTTCACTTGGATGCGCCGGGGCGCCCCCGAGGGCCGGCGGTGCCTGGAGGCCCAGATCATGGATCTGGCCGACGACGTGGGCTACTCCGTCCACGACGTCGAGGACGCCATCGCCCTGGGCCGCATGGACCCTGCTCGCCTGGGCGACCAGGCCGAGGTCGACCGCCTGGTGGAGGAGACCCTGCAGTGGTACGGGGGCGCCATGAGCGCCGATGCACTGGGGGCCGCCTGGGATCGCCTGGCCGCCGTGCCCTTCTGGATCCGCTCGTACACCGGCTCGCGGGCCGACGCCGCGGACCTGAAGAACCTCACCAGCGAGCTCATCGGCCGCTTCGTGTCCTCAGTGGCCCAGGCCACCCGCGAGGTCTACGGGCAGGGGCGGCTGACCCGCTACGGGGCGGACCTGGTCATCCCCGAGGCCACGGCGGCCGAGATCCTGGTCCTCAAGGGCGCGGCGGTGCGCTACGTCATGGCGCCGCGCGAGCACGAGCCGGTCTACCTGCGCCAGCGCACGGTCATCTTCGACCTGGCCGACGCCCTCATGGAGGGCCGGGGAGCCCACCTGGACCCGGCCTTCGCCCAGGACTGGCAGCGCGCCGAGAGCCAGGACGAGCGGCTGCGCGTGGTGGTGGACCAGATCGCCTCGCTGACCGACACCTCCGCCCGCGCCTGGCACGCCAGCCTCTGCGGCCTGTTCTCCCAGGTCTAACCCCCTCCTTTCGACAATTTGCATGAGATCGTACTTCTCCAGGCCTGGAAAACGCCGATCTCATGCAAATTGTCGAAAGTTGGGAGGGGTGGGCGCTCCGGTGCCGGCCTCGCCTACCATGGGCCCGTGCCGGGACTGATCAAGCGCGAGGACATCGAGGCCGTGCGCGAGCGCGCCCGCATCGAGGATGTCGTCAGCGAGCACGTGACCCTCAAGAGCGCGGGCGTGGGATCCATGAAGGGGCTGTGCCCCTTCCACGACGAGCGCACCCCCTCCTTTCACGTGCGCCCCCAGCTGGGCTACTGGCACTGCTTCGGATGCGGCGAGGGCGGGGATGTCATCACCTTCATCCAGCGGATCAGCCACCTGGGCTTCACCGAGGCCGTGGAGTACCTCGCCGACCGCACCGGGGTCCAGCTGCGCTACGAGGAGGGCGGGCAGGTGCGCCGCGGGGTGGAGCCCGGTACCCGCCAGCGCCTCATGGACGCCAACCGCCTGGCCGAGGCCTGGTTCGCCGAGCAGCTGGCCACCCCCGGCGCCCAGGCCGCCCGGGACTTCCTGACCTCCCGCGGCTTCGACCGCCGCGCCGCCCTCCACTTCGGCGTCGGCTACGCCCCGGCGGGATGGGACAACCTCGCCCGCCACCTGCGAAGCGCCGGCTACACCGAGGCCGAGCTGGTCGACTCCGGGCTGTGCAGCCGCGGCGGCCAGGACGGCAGCCGCGTCTACGACCGCTTCCGCGACCGCCTCATCTGGCCCATCCGCGACATCACCGGCGCCACCGTGGGCTTCGGGGCGCGGCGCCTGTCCGAGGACGACAAGGGCCCCAAGTACCTCAACACCCCCGAGACCGCCGTGTTCCACAAGAGCCAGGTGCTCTACGGCCTGGACCTGGCCAGGAAGGACATCGCCCGGGGCCACCGCGTGGTCGTCGTCGAGGGCTACACCGACGTCATGGCCGCGCACCTGTCGGGGGTGACCACGGCCGTGGCCACCTGCGGCACCGCCTTCGGGGCCGACCACGTGCGCGTGGTGCGGCGCCTGCTGGGCGACGTGGCCGACCCGGCCGCGGGCGTCATCACCGGGCAGGGCCGCGAGGCGCGCGGCGGGGAGGTCATCTTCACCTTCGACGGCGATGCGGCAGGTCAGAAGGCGGCGCTGCGGGCCTACGGCGAGGACCAGCGCTTCGCCACCCAGACCTTCGTGGCGGTCGACCCGGGGGGCATGGACCCCTGCGACCTGCGCATGAGGGAGGGCGACCAGGGCATCCCCCGCCTGCTGGAGCGGCGCGTGCCCCTGTTCGAGTTCGTCATCCGCTCCTCCCTGGCCAGCCTCAACCTCGACACCCCCGAGGGTCGCATCCAGGGACTGCGCGCGGCCGCGCCCGTGGTGGCCGGCATCCGGGACCGGGCCCTCAAGCGCGAGTACACCCGCCGCCTCTCGGGCTGGCTGGGACTGCCCGACGGCGAGGTGGTCGGGGCCGTCAGGGCCGCCGAGCGGCGCGGAGCGCACCCGGCGCCCGAGGGCCAGTGGCCCATCGAGGGCCCCGACGGCGCCCAGGGCCCGCCCCGGTCCCGCGGGCTGGCGCCGGTGAGCGACCCGGTCGAGCGCCTGGAGCGCGAGGCACTGGCGGTCATCATCCAGATCCCCGCCTCCGCGGCGGCGGTGGGTGCCGATGAGATCGGGGCGGGATCCTTCAGCCAGTCCACCCACCGGGCCGTCTACGAGGCCATCGAGGCCGCGGGCGGGGCGGGGCGGGCCCAGGACATGATCCGGGCGGCCCTGGCGGAGGGACTGGCCGAGACCGAGGCGGAGCGCCGCGCCACTCAGCGGTGGATCGAGGAGGTGCGCGCCGGGGCCGTGGGGATCATCGACGCCGCCATCACCGAGCTGGCCGTCGCCCCGCTTCCACTGCCCACCATCCGCGGGCGCGGGGCAGAGCTCGATGCCGGGGCGCTGGAGCGCTACGCCACCGGCGTGCTCAGCTCCCTGGCGGTCATGGGCATCAACCGGCGCCTGGCCGAGCTGCGCTCGCGCCACCGCCGCGTCTCGGGACAGGACGGGGACGACCGCGAGCTGCTCGCCGAGATCACCTCGCTGGAGCAGCGCCGCATGCGCATCAAGCAGGGCCTGTAGCTGCCCGGGGGCGCCTGGCGCGAGTTGAGCCCGAGGCCGCCGTGCCCCCGGCGCCGAGACGCGATCGAGACGGCGCGGGGCGCCATGGGGCTGGACCGCCGATGGGCTGTGGGGCACAATGTGCGTGCACGCCGCGTGCGTCATGAGAGGCATCCTGAGGATCGAGACCGTTGGGGAAGGCGAATCTCGAACCACATCAGGAGGCGATAGTCATGATCGGTGCCTACACCCGCGGTGTCATCTTCGTGCACTCTGCACCCCGGGCGCTGTGCCCCCACGTCGAGTGGGCGGCCGCCGAGGTGCTGGGCTCGCGCGTCCACCTGGACTGGATCGACCAGCCCGCCGCGCCCGGCATGATGCGCGCCGAGACCAGCTGGGTGGGCCCCGCCGGAACGGGGGCCACCCTGACCTCCGCACTGCGAGGTTGGGCCAACCTGCGCTACGAGGTCACGGAGGAGGCCAGCGCCGGCACCGACGGCGGGCGCTGGTCCCACACCCCCGACCTGGGGATCTTCCACGCCCAGACCGACGTCCACGGCAATGTCGTCGTGCCCGAGGACCGCATCCGAGCCGCGCTCATGCACTCGGCCGACCCCGATCGGATGCGCCGCGAGCTGGACCTGGCCGTGGGCCAGGCCTGGGACGACGAGCTCGAGCCCTTCCGCTACGCGGGCGCGGGCGCCCCCGTGCGCTGGCTCCACCGGGTCGGCTGAGGAGTCGGGCCCCGTGGCGGTGGGGCCCTGCCGCTACAGGCCCTGGGCGCGCAGCTCCTTCATGGCCTGGGCGCGGTTCTTGCGGTCCAGGCGGTCGAGGTAGAGGTGGCCGTCGAGGTGGTCGAGCTCGTGCTGGATGCAGCGGCCCATGAGCTCCTCGCCCTCGACGACGACCTTGCGGCCGTCCAGGTCGATGCCCTCGGCCCGGGCGTACCAGGCGCGCTGGGTGGGGAACCACAGCCCCGGCACGGACAGGCAGCCCTCGTCGCCGTCCTGGTACTCCTCGGTGGAGGCCTCCACGAGCCTGGGGTTGAGGATGTAGCCGATCTCGCCGTCGATGTTCCAGGAGAAGGCGCGCAGGCTGACCCCGATCTGGTTGGCGGCCAGGCCGGCGCGGCCGTCCTCGTCCACCGTCTCCAGGAGGTCCTCGACCAGGGACTTCACGGAGTCGTCGATATCAGTGATCCAGTCGCACTCGGTGCGCAGCACCGGGTCGCCGATAATGCGGATGTCGCGGTAAGCCATGGGCCCATCCTCCCATGGCTGAGGGCGGGGCCCGACCACGGCGCGGGACTGGTGCGGGGTGATGCTGGGGGATGCGGCCTCGGCCCGGCCCCGGTGCCGGGCCGGCGCACGACGAGGCTCGGAGGGCCCCGGGGAACGACAGAGCCCCGGCCGTGGGGACCGGGGCTTCCGAGGGGCTCCTGCGGCCCTATGATCGTTCTACGGTGACGGACCCAACTTCTTACCTGCGGGAGATGTGGGAGGCAGACGTGGTGCGACGAGAACGTGCGAGGCATGCGGCTGGAGTCATCCCGCCTGGGGTCATGGCCCACCTGCTGGGGGACGGCTCCGCCGCCCGTACTGAGGGAATGATGACCTGGACCTCCAGCAAGCCCAAGGACGTGCGCAACCACGTCGAGGTCATCACCGGCACGATCGAGGTGGAAGGGGCCTACCTGCAGATGCAGTACAACACACCGCGCCCCTGGGCGGTCCGCCTGATCTACCTGGGATCCGCGGTCCCCATTCGGCGGGTCTGCGTCCACGGCAACGGACACGGCCTGGGCAGGTGCACCCATATGCACACCTACCAGCCTGCTGACGGGTCAGAGCGGTGCGTGGCGGCGGAGGGGTTCCCGGAGTGCCGGATCTCCTCTAGCGTGACCAACGATGAGCGGTGCAAGATGTTCCTAGCGTTCGCCGATCTGTGCCACGTGGACGCCAGCGGACTGACATGGGTCGACCCACCCAAGGAGGAGATGAGGTGATCCCTATGGATGTCAAGACACTGACCAGCAAGTACCTCTCAGCCATCAACGATGGGGTCGAAGCCCTTCAGACCCCCGACGGGTTCATCGTGTGGATGCCCGCCTACTACAGCGACGGCGATGGAGTGGTCCTGTCTGTGCGCCGTGCCGCCGGGGGCTGGATGATCACCGACGACGGTTCGACCATGTCCAACCTCCACACCCAGGGCGCCGCCATCGAGAGCCCGACGTTCGCCGAGGCCTGGCGGAAGCTCGCACGGCCCGCAGGGGACTTCATCCCTGGGGATCAGGGGCCTGAGGATGGCGAGATCACCGCATGGGCCACCGACACCAGTCTGGGTGACGCCCTCAACCTCGTCGCGCTGGCCGCCGTGCGCGCCGAGGGCCTGGCCTTCATCCGCGAGCGCGAAGGTGGAGAGCGCTTCGCGACCAAGATCGGCAAGCGCATCGGGTTCCTTCTCAACAGCGCAGAACTAGTCGATCGCGGGTTGACCAGGGGGCGGAGCCTGACCCTGCAGTCGGGCCGCTCCAAGCGGGTCACCGCCTCCATCGAGCGCAACGGGAGCACGCTGGCCGTTCTGCAGGCAGTGGGCGGTCGTGACGACACTGCGCGCGAGCGGGCCTTCGAGCGCTGCTTCACGATGTTCAGCCGGGCGCAGATCGACCAGGAGCGCAGGTACGCGGTCGTGGAGAGCACCGAGGATTGGGACAGCACCGTCCTGGCGGATCTCCGAGAGGTCGGACAGGTCCTGGCCTACCGGACGCAGTCGGACTTCGACAGGGAGTTCAAGAGGGTGGTTGCGGTATCACTGGGCCGCGCTGTCCGCGCCTGAGAGAGCATGACAAGGGCCGGCCTCCACCGCGCTATGGCGGGTGGTTGAGGCCGTCCCGGATAGGTCCGAGGCCTCCTGGACTGTCGGCACTACAGCCGTGTCAGGGCCCATGTCGCTAACCCGCACACGTGGCATTCCCTGACTCGTGACTGGTGGCAGCCCGACCGGTCCGGGGAACGACGGAGCCCCGGCCGTGGGGGCCGGGGCTTCCGAGGGGCTCCTGCGGCTGGACTCGAACCAGCAACCGTCCGATTAACAGTCGGATGCTCTGCCATTGAGCTACGCAGGAATGCGCGTTGTGCGGGTTGAACTGTAGCAACGATTCCGTGTGATCGTCGAATCGTCGCGTCCCAGGAGAACCTTGAAATGACGCGCGAAGGTCAGGCTGTGGGCAGGCCCACACCGTCGGCGGCCCGTTTCTCCAGCTCCCGCAGCGCGGCGGCGTCGGCCTCATCGGGGCAGTGCGCGGGTCGGGTGATGGAGTACAGGCGCCCCCGGGCGTCGCGCCGGATGCTGGCCGAGGCGGGTGCGCCGCTGGGCAGGGTGGTGGTGGCGCTGTGGATGATGGCGGCCTCCACCCGCTGGCGCAGGGCCCTGGCGAAGGGCTCGACATCGCAGTCCACGTAGCCGGTCTCCCGCCGCACCCCCGCGGGCACGCGGAGCACCAGATCGGGGCGCTCCATCCGCGTCCACCGCAGGGTGAAGGCGCGCTCCCCGGCGTCCCAGGAGCCGTGCTCCACCTCATCCCAGCCGTGGCGCTCGGCGTAGGGCCCGGGGCCGATGGCTCCGGGGCCGGGGGCATCGTCCTCGCGCCCGGCGCCGGCGCCGCGGCTGAGGACCACCAGGTGGTGGGCGGTGGCCACGGCCCAGGAGGAGTCGTCCTGGGCGAGTGGGACGGCGCCCAGGACGCGCTCCTCGACGAGCGCGAGCAGGTCGGCAGGGGGCCGGGCGGCGGCGCGGCGGCGGAGGATCGGCATGGTGGCAGGCTACCGGCTCCGGCGCTGCGGGCTCCCAGTGCCTCCCGTCGCCGAGGGCGGCGGGCTCATCTACGGGCGGGTGAGGACGAGGGCGGCATTGTGCCCGCCGAAGCCGAAGGAGGTGCTCACCGCCACCTCCAGGCCCGCCAGCTCCCGGCCCTGGGGGCCGACGACGTCGAGCCCCAGGGCGGCGATGCCGGGGTCCACCCCGGCGGGCAGGAGCGTCGGCGGGGCCCACTGGTCCCGGAGCGCCTGGATGGCCAGGATCGCCTCCAGCCCGCCCGCGCCGCCCAGGAGGTGGCCGGTGGCCGACTTGGTGGCGCTCACGGCGGCCTGGGGGACGGTGGCGGCGAGCATGGCGGCCTCGACGGCATCACCGGCCGGGGTGGAGGTGGCGTGGGCATTGACGTGCCCCACCTTGCCGGCCTCCAGGCCGGCGCGATCCAGGGCCAGGCGCAGGGCCCTGGCCTGCTGCGCGCCGCTGGGCTCGGGGCGGGCCACGTCGTAGGCGTCGGCCGTCACCGCGGCACCGGCGAGGACCGCCAGCGCCTGGGCTCCCCGGGCCCGGGCGTGCTCGGCGGACTCCAGGACGACGACGCCGGCACCCTCGCCCAGGACGAAGCCGTCGCGGTCGGGGGCGAAGGGGCGGGAGGCGGTGGCGGGCTCCTCGCCGCGGGTGGACAGGGCGCGCATCGCCGCGAAGGCGGCGATCGTCATGGGGTGGAGGGCCGCATCGGTGCCTCCGGCCACCACCACCTCGGCCCGGCCCAGGGCGATGAGGTCCGCGCCATAGGCAATGGCCTCGGCACCCGAGGCGCAGGCGGAGACGGGGGCGTGGATGCCTGCGCGCGCCCCCAGCTCGATGCCGACGGCCGCCGCCGGGGCATTGGGCATGAGCGCCGGGATGGAGGTGGGCAGGACTCGCCTCGGGCCCCGGTCGCGCAGGGTGTCCCAGGCCTCCATGACCGACAGCACCGGGCCCATGCCGGGGGAGAGGGACACGGCCAGCGCGTCGCCGTCGACCTCGGGCTCGCCGGCTTGCGCCCAGGCCTGCCTGGCGGCCAGGAGCGCGCACTGGGAGGCCCGGTCCAGGCGCCGCATGAGCCTGGGGGCCAGCAGCTCGTCGGGGTCGAGGGCCAGGGGCGCGGCGATGGAGACGGGGAGGCTGTGCCCGGCCACCAGATCCGGGGCCAGCGCGGTCACCGCGCAGCGCCCCTGCCGCAGGCCCTGCCAGGTGGTGGGCAGGTCCGCGCCCAGAGGGTTGACGGTCCCCATGCCGGTGACGACGACCCGGCGGCAGTCGGGTCCCGGTGCGGCGCGGCCCTCGCCCCGTGCGGGGGCGGCCATGGTCAGGCCTGCTGCGCGGTGACCAGGTCCACCAGGGAGCCCACGGTGGGCAGAGTGGGGATGAGGGAGTCGTCCAGGGTGACGGAGAAGCGCTCCTCGACCTGCGTGGCGATGGTCAGCAGACCCAGGGAGTCGATGTCCAGGTCCTGGGCGAAGCGGCTGTCCCGGGTGATGGAGGAGGCCTCCACCCCCGCCTCCTCGGCGACGATCCGGGTGATGGTCTCAAGGACCTCGGTGCTCTGGGTCATGGCGATCTCCTTATCGCTGTGGCGGGGGCGGCTGGGCGGCGCTGGAGCGTGGGGCGCCGCGCGCACTCCCGGAAGGCTACTCCTCCTGCTCCGCGTCCTACTCCTCGCGCCCGGCGGCCAGGCGCCCGGCGATGATCGCCATGTGGAGCATGAGGCCGTCGCGGGCGTTGGTGGCATCCCAGCCGACCTGCTCGCTGACCCGCCCCAGGCGGTAGCGCACGGTGTTGGCGTGGACGAAGAGGCTGCGGGCGGTGGCCTCCAGGCTTCCGCCCAGGGCGAGGTAGGTGGCCACCGTGCTCTCGAAGGGATCGCCCATGGCGTGGAGGGGGGCGTGCACCAGGGACAGGATCTGCTCGCCGGCGAGCTCGTCGCCGGCCAGGAGGCGCTCGGGCAGGAGGTCGTCGGCGTGGACCGGGTTGGGGGCCTCCTGCCAGCCGGGGATGGCCCGCAGGCCGGCCAGGGCCGAGCGCAGGGACCGGCCTGCTTGGGAGACGCCGGAGACCACGGGGCCGACGACGGCCGAGCCGCCCAGGCCCCCGGCGATCTGCATGGCCGCGTTGTCCACGGCGCGCTCGGCGGGCTCGGACTTCGAGGCGGCGGTGCTGTGGTCGGACTCGGGGGAGCCTCCCAGCACGATGAGCACGGAGTCCCCGCGCACGGAGACCAGGCAGTCGGTGGCCAGGGTGCGGCACTCGTGGCGCAGGCGGGAGACGCCCAGGGCATCGAGGGAGGCCCTGGCCGCGATGCCGACGACGGGCCCGATCCCGCGCCATCCCGCGGAGCCGGCCCTGGTGGTGGCGTCCTCGGGGCTGTCGTGGAGCATGGCGTCCACGGCCACCGACTCCAGGCGGGCGTCCCAGGCGCCGCGGGCCTCGGCGGCGCGCGCGTAGACCTCGGCGGCCGCGAAGCCCACGTCCCGGCCGAAGGTGAGCACGAGGATGCGCACGGCGTCGTGGTCCTCGTCGGGCACCGCCTTGGGGGCCTCGTCGACCACGACATCCAGGACGGTGCGCACCAGGGCCAGTGTCTGCTCCAGGGTGATGACGCCGGTGAGGGCCGCCGGGGCCACGGAGAAGATCTGGGAGGGGGACAGGGACTGCCCGGGGTTCTCCGCGGAGTCCACGAACATGGTCACGCCCAGGCGTGCCACCGCTGCAATTTGCTCCCGATCGCCCTCGGGCAGCGTGCGGTAGAAATCGTGGGCCGAACTGATGCGGTCCAGTGAGTGCTCAATAATCGTGTCCTGCGCGTCTCGCAGCGCAGTCACTCCCGGAGTGCTCAACTCGTCCATGACTGGGATGGTACATACTGGAAAACCTCAATCACAGGAGCGTCTCGTTGGGCATGGCGTGTGATCCGACACGGGTTTGCCGCTGAATCTGGGGAACTGGCGTGGGATCGGCCCGGCGGGCGCGGCGCTACATGTGACTAAGTTGTGACCTTATTGTGGGTTCATACCGGATGAATGGGCGATCGGGCCTGTCATGGCCTATTGTGTACCTGTCAACTATAGGCTCGCGCGGACTACCGGAGGAGCAGTGATGTCACAGGCCACCCGAACCGAGGAGGATCTGCTGGGGACGCGGGAGGTGCCGCGTGAGGCCTACTGGGGAATCCACACCCTGCGGGCCATGGAGAACTTCCGCCTCTCGGGCTCCTGCGTCGGCGATGAGACGGCCTTCGTGCACGGGATGGTGCAGGTCAAGCAGGCGTCGGCGCAGGCGAATGCGGAACTGGGCACCCTCGATGATGGTATTGCGCAGGCGATCATCTGGGCGTGCCGACAGATCCTCACGTCGAGCCGGTGCCTCGACCAGTTCCCGGTCGACCAGTTCCAGGGCGGTGCTGGTACAAGCGTCAACATGAACACCAATGAGGTGGTGGCCAACCTGGCGCTGGAGCACCTGGGCTACCCCAAGGGTCGATATGACGTCATCAACCCCAATGATCACGTCAATAAGTCGCAGTCGACTAATGACGCCTACCCGACAGGGTTTCGCCTGGGGCTGTATGCCCTGGTCGAGCGGCTCATCGAGGAGCTCGACCGTCTCATCGGGGCGATGCGCGCCAAGGGCCGGCAATTCGACACTGTGCTGAAGATGGGGCGCACCCAGCTCCAGGACGCGGTCCCCATGAGCCTGGGCCAGGAGTTCGAGGCCTTCGCGGTGCTCCTGGAGGAGGAGGTGCCCCGCCTGCGCAACAACTCGGCGCTGCTGCTGGAGGTCAACCTCGGGGCGACCGCGATCGGCACCGGCCTGAACACCCCGCCCGCCTACCAGGACACGGTGGTCCGCCATCTCAGGGCCATCACCGGCCTCAACATCCGCGGCGCCAAGGATCTGCTGGAGGCCACCAGTGACACCGGGGCCTACGTCTCCATGCATGCCGCGATCAAGCGCCTGGCGGTCAAGCTCTCCAAGATCTGCAACGATCTGCGCCTGCTGTCCTCCGGGCCGCGCGCCGGCCTGGGGGAGATCCGGCTGCCGGAGCGGCAGGCCGGGTCCTCGATCATGCCGGCGAAGGTCAACCCGGTGATCCCCGAGGTGGTCAACCAGGTGTGCTTCAAGGTGTTCGGCAATGATGTGGCGCTGACCTTCGCCGCTGAGGCCGGCCAGCTCCAGCTCAACGTCATGGAGCCGGTCATCGCCCAGGCCAGTTTCGAGTCCCTCAATCTGCTCACCCGCGCGATGTCCTCGTTGCGCGAGCTGTGCATCAGCGGCATCGAGGCCAATGAGGAGGTGTGCCGCCGCAACGTGCTGGAGTCCATCGGGATCGTCACCTATCTCAACCCGGTCATCGGCCACCACAATGGGGATCGGGTCGGGCGCGAGTGCGCGAGGTCGGGGCGCAGCGTGCGCGAGGTCGTCCTGGAGATGGGCCTGCTGGAGGAGAGGGTCCTCGATGAGCTGCTGAGCCCGGAGAACCTGCTGCGGCCCCACTACCGCGACATGACCACCTACACCGGGACCGACCCCTCAACCCCGCCCACGATCCCCACGGCTCCCGACGCCGCGGGCTCCCACAGCTTCTAGGGGCCCCGCACCGTCAGGCCACCAGTGCCCGGCCGCTGGGGCGGGCACTGGGGCGCGGCGGTGCGCGCCGACGGGCACGGCGCGGGCCCTAGGACGCGGGGGAGCAGGAGGCGACGAGGTGGGCCAGCGAGTCCCTGGCCACCACGTTGGAGTCGGTGCCGTCCTGCTCGGACAGCGGCACCGAGTCCCGCCAGAACACCTGGTTGTAGTAGCCCGAGTCGAGCTCGACGAGGCCGTGCTTGACGACGGTTCCCTTCTCGAAGACGACATTGCGCACCGAGTTCACCCACACGATGTTGCCGCTGCCCCGGATGGTCAGGGTCTCCAGCTCGCTGTCGATGATGTAGGTGAGGTGGGAGGCCTCGATGACCGCGTCTCGGGTCCCGGGCCCGATCGACACCACGCTGGCGTACTCCTCGGCCTCGACCGGGATGGTGAGGGTCTCGGCGCCGGCCACGGTGTGATCGACCTCGGCCTGGGCGCTGGCGCGGTCGTTGCTGATGTCCAGGTCCTCCGGGTCGGGGGTCTGGCCCTCGGCATCGGCGATGTCCAGGGAGGTGCAGTTGCCGTACTCCAGGGGGTCGAGCCCGGTGGAGCCCTCCTGCTCCACCGAGCCGTCCGGCTCCGCGGCCTCCTGCGCCGCCTGGTCGGCCGGTGCCTCAGGGGCCTGGGCGGCGGGCGCCGAGCCCCCCGCCTGCGGCAGGAGGCCGCAGGCGGCCAGGCTCATGAGGCACGCGCCGCTCACCACGGCCCGGCGCCAGAGCGCCGGGCCGGGAACAGGACGGATCATCCCTCAGGCCTCCCCGCCCTGGCCGCCGGAGGTGCCCGCGTTGACGTTGGACAGGTCGTAACGGGCCACGGCCTCGGCGAGGACCGAGCGGTCCATGGCGCCCTGCTCGGCGAGGGCCTGGAGGGCCTTGACCACCACGCTCTGGGCGTCGATGAGGTAGTGGCGGCGCGCGGCGGCGCGGGTGTCGGAGAACCCGAAGCCGTCGGCGCCCAGGGTGTGGTAGTCGCCGGGCACCCAGGCGCGGATCTGGTCGGGCACCAGGTGGTCGTAGTCGCTGGTGGCGATGAAGGGCCCCTGGGCCTGGGACAGCTTGGCGGTCAGGTAGGGCACGCGCGGCTCGTCCTGGGGGTGGAGGAGGTTGTGCCTCTCGGCCTCCAGTGCCTCGCGCCGCAGCTCGTTCCAGCTGGTGACCGACCAGGTCGAGGCGCGCACGCCCCAGTCCTGCTGGAGCAGGTCACGTGCCTCCTGGATCCACGGCAGGCCCACGCCCGAGGCCAGCAGCTGGACCTCGGGGCCATCGCCCTCGGGCGCGCCCTGCAGCTGGTGCAGGCCGCGGATGATGCCCTCGACGTCGACGCCCTCGGGCTCGGCCGGCTGGTGGATCGGCTCGTTGTAGACCGTCAGGTAGTACATGACGTCGCGGTTGCGGCCCGAGTCGGGGCCGTACCAGCGCTCCAGGGCGTCGCGCACGATGTGCCGCATCTCGTAGGCGTAGCCGGGGTCGTAGGTGATGACGGCGTCATTGGTCGCCGAGATGATCGGGGAGTGGCCGTCCATGTGCTGGGTGCCCTCGCCGGTCAGGGTGGTGCGCCCCGCAGTGGCCCCGATGATGAAGCCGCGCGCCAGCTGGTCCCCGGCGGCCCAGAACTGGTCGCCGGTGCGCTGGAAGCCGAACATCGAGTAGAAGATGTAAACCGGGATCATGGGCTCGCCATGGGTGGCGTAACTGGTGCCGGCCACCTGGAACAGGGCCGCCGATCCGGCCTCGTTGATGCCGGTGTGCATGAGCTGGCCGGAGTCGGACTCGCGGTAGGACAGCATCATGTCGGCATCCACCGGGGTGTAGTTCTGCCCCTGGGTGTTGAAGATCTTCTTGGTGGGGAAGAGGGACTCCAGGCCGAAGGTGCGCGACTCGTCGGGGACGATGGGCACGATGCGCCGTCCGATGCCCTTGTCCTTGAGCAGCTCCTTGAGCAGGCGCACGAAGGCCATGGTGGAGGCGACCTCCTGCTTGCCCGAGCCGGACTTGAGGATGTCGTAGGCCTTGTCCCCGGGCAGCTCGAGCTGCTTGCCGCTGTCGCGCCGCTCGGGCAGGAAGCCGCCGAGCTGGCGGCGCCGCTCCAGCATGTAGAGCAGGGCCGGGTCGTCGTCGGCGGGGCGGTAGTACGGCGGGCGCTTGGGGTCGGCCTCGAGCTGGGCGTCGGTGATCGGGATGTGGAGGCGGTCGCGCAGGGCCTTGAGGTCCTCCAGGCCCAGCTTCTTCATCTGGTGGGTGGCGTTGCGCCCGGCGAAGTGCTCGCCCAGCAGGTAGCCCTTGACGGTGTGGGCCAGGATGACCGTGGGCTGGCCCTTGTGCTCCATGGCGGCCTTGTAGGCGGCGTACATCTTGCGGTAGTCGTTGCCGCCGCGCTGCAGGGCCCAGATCTGGTCATCGCTCCAGTCCTTGACCAGGGCGGCGGTGCGCGGGTCGCGGCCGAAGAAGTGCTTGCGCACATAGGCGCCGTCGTTGGCCTTGAAGGTCTGGTAGTCCCCGTCGAGGGTCTCCATCATCAGGTGCTCCAGGGCGTGGTCCTTGTCCGCCGCCAGGAGCTGGTCCCAGCCGCGGCCCCAGATCACTTTGATGACGTTCCATCCGGCGCCCTTGAAGAAGGCCTCGAGCTCCTGGATGATCTTGCCGTTGCCGCGCACGGGGCCGTCGAGGCGCTGGAGGTTGCAGTTGACCACGAAGGTGAGGTTGTCCAGCTGCTGGCCCGCGGCGAGCTGGAGCATGCCGCGGGACTCGGGCTCGTCCATCTCCCCGTCGCCCAGGAAGGCCCAGGTGTGCTGCTGGGAGGTGTCCTTGATGCCGGAGCCGGTGAGGTACTTGTCGAACCAGGCCTGGTAGATGGCCTCGGCGGGGCCCAGGCCCATGGACACGGTGGGGAACTCCCAGAAGTCCTCCATGCGGCGCGGGTGGGGGTAGGAGGGCAGGCCCCGGCCCTCGCCGCGGGCGGGGTGGGAGACCTCCTGGCGGAAGCCGTCGAGGTCGGCCTCGCTCAGGCGGCCCTCGATGAAGGCCCGGGCGTAGTTGCCGGGGGAGGCGTGGCCC
This sequence comes from Actinomyces bowdenii, assembly GCF_017592395.1. GTDB lineage: Bacteria > Actinomycetota > Actinomycetes > Actinomycetales > Actinomycetaceae > Actinomyces > Actinomyces bowdenii. Next base: position 68,340 of record NZ_JAGFOU010000006.1, on the reverse strand, counting down.
TGGAAGAACAGGTGGTCCCCGCCGCCGGGGTGGTCCTTGCCGCGGAAGAAGTGGTTGAAGCCCACCTCGTAGAGGGTGGCGGTGGAGGCGTAGGAGGAGATGTGCCCGCCCACGCCGACGCCGGGGCGCTGGGCGCGGGTGACCATGACGGCGGCGTTCCACCGCAGCCAGCGGCGGTAGGTGCGCTCGGCGTCCTCGTCTCCGGGGAAGTAGGGCTCATCGGCGACGTCGATGGTGTTGATGTAGGGGCTGGTCAGCTGGGCCGGCACCGAGACGTTCTTCTGGCGGGCCTCGGCGAGCATCGACAGCAGGATGAAGCGGGCCCGCGGGCCGCCCTTCTCCTCGATGAGGGCGTTGAGGGACTCGCGCCACTCCCTGGTCTCCTCGGGATCGTTGTCCGTGACCTTGGTCAGGAGGCCGTCGATGAGCGGAGTGGAGTCACTGGTGGGGCTCACGGGTTCCTTCTTCCTCGCGTCCGTGCGGTGGGGACCGGCTCGCCATGGCCCGCCCCGACCCGTCGTCGGTGGCGGGCCCGGTGAGTCAGGCCGCAGTGATTGACGATCCTAATCTACGTTCTCAGTGGTCTCAGGGATGCACCGGTGAAGGAAAAAGGTCCCATGTCACGTGTGTGGTGGATCACTGATGTGTCGCCGGGTGATCGGCCCGGGATGAGGAAGCGGCCCGATCCGGCGTCGGGGCGAGCGTTCTCACTTGCGCGCGGACGGCTGGTGCGGTGGGCTAGTGCCACGGGGCCCGACCGCGGGCGCCCTGACGACGGGCAGACGGGCCAGGGCCCGGAAGGACGGTGTGGACAAGTGGCGAGCACAGCGGGTGGGGCCTTCGGCTTCTCCTCGGGCCTCATCATCCAGGAGTTCGGGTACGACGACGACGTCGAGCCCGCCCTGCGGCAGGCTGTTGAGGCCGAGACCGGCACCGAGCTGGTCGATGAGGACTATGAGGACGTCGCGGATTCGGCCATCGTGTGGTGGCGCGCCGAGGACGGGGATGTGGACGACCTCACCGACCTTCTCGTGGACGCCCAGGCCAACCTCGATGGCGCCGGCACCATCTGGGTGCTCACGCCCAGGGCCCGCACCACCGGTGCCGTGCCCTCCGCTGAGGTGGAGGAGGCCGCGGCCACGGCGGGGATGCACGCGACCTCGACGGCGTCCCTGGGCGAGCACTGGAGCGGGACCAGGGTCTCCTCCCGCAAGCGCTGAGCGCCGGCGGGCGCGAGCCGGAGCCGGCGGGCGCGGATATGCGCGCGCCAGCCGGTGCGGTAGCCTGCTCCGGGTCGGCGGCCCTGCGGCTGATGGGCTGTGGGGGGGGGCGCCGGCCCAGGGACCTGTAGCTCAGTTGGTAGAGCAACGCGCTTACACCGCGTTGGTCGTCGGTTCGAGTCCGGCCGGGTCCACCGCGGGTCGGCGGCGCGGCCAGGAGTCGGCGCGCGATGGGCTCCGTCATGAGGCGCTGGCCCGGATGGAGCCGTGCCTCCAGTGATCCCAGCACTCCCGGGGCGCCCAGGTCCCAGGGTGCCCGGTTCCCCGGGCGGCGGCCAGGGCCCCGGGAGGGTTCCAGAGGGGGCTCCGCGTGCCAATGCAGCGCATAGTGCCACTCATCTAGTGTCGCAAGTCACGCGAAACGATTGAGATTAACGTTTGTCGTGTCGTGAGGCACCATGCATCATGGATGCTGTGACCCCGACCCGAGTGCGCCTGACCGATATCGCCGCCGCCTGCGGCGTGTCGGCCTCCACCGTGTCCTACGTCCTGGCGGGCAAGGCCTCCGAGCGTGGACTGAGCGAGGAGACCGTCGAGAAGGTCAGCGCCGTCGCCAACGACCTGGGTTATGTCCGCAACCGCAGCGCCCGGGCGCTGCGGCGGGGGCGGACCAGCACGGTCGTCCTGTTCTACGAGCCCCCTATGAACCGCTTCGTCGAGCGCTACCTGCTGCGGGCGGCGAGGATGCTCCAGCGCCACGGCCTCCAGATCCTCGCGCTGCCCGTCATCGACGGCGACATCAGGATCATCACCGACGCCCTGCGCTCAGGCGTCTGCGATGGCGGGATCGTGAGCATCTCCCGGGACCAGCTCGCCCGGCTCTTCGAGGCACTGCCCACCCCGCCACTGCCCACCGTCGTCCTCGGTGCCGAGAAGGGCGATCCCACCGGGTACGACCAGGTCCACTACGAGGAGTACGACGCCGTCATCGAGGCCCTGGCCGTCCTGGTCGACCGCGGCTCGCGTGTCATCGCCATGGCCGCCCAGGAGGCGGACCCGGTCCAGGCCCGCCGCTCGGTGCGCTGGCGCGCCTATGAGGACTTCCAGCGCCGTCGCGGGGCCGAGCCCATCCTGCTCATGCATGTTGATGCCTCCATCCCCAGCGCCTTTGAGCAGGCAGTCCGCCTCCTGCCCGAGCTCCGGGCCCGCGGTCAGATGCCCGACACGGTCTACTGCGGGTCTGACCGTGTGGCCATCGGCCTGGCCATGGCGGCCGGCCAGCTGGGCATCGAGGTGCCCGAGGAGCTCAGCATCCTGGGGACGGGGAACTCCTCCGACGCCCTGAGGCTTGAGCAGCCCCTGACCAGTGTGGGACTCAGCGACGAGTCCATCGACGCCGTGCTCAACGCACTCATCGCACGGCTGGCAGATCCAGCACCACCGGCTTCCGTCATCACCGGCAGATGGCGGCTGTTCCCGCGTCGCACGACGCGGTGACGACCACACGATCAAAAAGCAACCCCTATCAGGAGGCGCAACGATGCGTACCCGATCCCTACCCTCCATGCCCCGCCGCACCTTCCTCACTGGTGGCGCCGCCCTGGCCGCCGCCACCCTGGCGGCCTGCTCCAGCCCGCAGGGCGTGGGCTCCCCTGATAGCCAGGCCACCGCCTCCGGTGGCGGTATCGAGGGCGAGCGCACCGGCAAGGAGCTCCAGTTCTACCTCTCGGCCGGCCACGACTACCAGCCCTACCTCGACGTCATCTCCGACTTCGAGAAGGAGCACGGCGTCACTGTCACTGTCCAGACCTTCCAGTGGGCCGACCTCCAGCAGAAGCTCACCGCCGACTTCCTGTCCGGCCAGACCCCGGACCTGGTCGAGGAGAACGGCAGCTGGTGGTCGACCCGCTGGGGCGCTGACGGCAACATCATGTCCCTGGACGACTTCATCGCCGAGGAGGAGGACGGCTTCCTCGATGACTTCGTCGAGTCCGGTCTGACGCTGCGCCAGGAGGGCGGCAGGACCTACGGCATCCCCCTGCACGTGACCATGGGCGGGCTGGTCTTCGCCAACCAGAGCATGCTCGACGCCGCAGGCGTGAAGATGCCCACCACCTGGGAGGAGTTCAAGGCCGCCGCCCAGGCCATCAAGGACTCCGGGGTGGAGTACGGCTGCGCCCTGAACAACGACTCGGCCTATGGCCGGCCGTGGTACCTCCAGAACGGGGTGAAGTGGACCAGCGAGGGGGAGGAGCCCATGGCGCCCTCCAGCGCCCTGGAGCAGGCCCTGAACTTCCAGAAGGACCTCATCTACACCGACTCCCTGGCCCCCGTCCCAGTGGCATCCAACGAGTACTCCGCTCCACGCAAGGCCTTCACCACCGGTCGCGCGGGCCTGATCATCACCGGCCCGTGGGACATCAGCCCGATCAGGACCGAGGACCCGGGCTTCCCCCTGACCATCGGCATGCCCCTGACCGGAGCGGCAGGGCAGAGCACGACCATTGCCGGCTCGGGCCTCATGATCCCCGCCAAGTCCCAGAACGCGGCCCTGGCCTGGGAGCTGATCAAGGCGATGACCCAGACCGAGGTCCAGGAGGAGATCACCAAGTCCGTGGGCATGGCCTGCTCGCGCAAGTCCTGGGCGCAGTCCGCGACGGTCAAGGACGACGCCAACCTCTCGGTGGTGGCCAAGGCCCGCGACGTGGCCGTCGCCCCGGACCGGGCCTTCTGGGGCTCGACCAGCACTGCGAAGATCTCTGACGCCGAGAAGGTCATGTACGAGGAGGTCATCCTCAACGGCAGCGACGCGGCCGCAGCCGTCTCCACCTACCAGGCCACGGTCAAGCCGCTGCTGGAGGCCTGAGCGATGAGCCTCCCAGCCCGGCGCGGTGCGCTAGGCTCCCGTGCCCTGCCCGCCCTCGGCGGGCGGGGCACGGGGATGCGGCGCAGACAGTGCCTGACCGCCTACCTCTTCCTGCTCCCCGCCGTCCTGTACTTCGGGATCTTCTTCTTCTGGCCCATCGCCAGTGAGTTCCAGCTCTCCTTCACCCGGGGATTCACCACGCTCACGCCCGTGGGAGCGGCCAACTACACCCAGATCATCAACGACCCGGTGGTGCGACACGCCTTCCTCATCACCCTGGTCTACGCCTTCGCCTGCCTGGCCCTGTCCACAGTGATCGGCCTGCTCCTTGCCCTCATCCTCAACCAGGAGTTCCGGGGGCGCACCGTGGTTCGCACGATGATCCTCACCCCCTACATGACCTCGATCGCCATCATCGGCCTCATGTGGCGCAACATGCTCGACCCCACCACCGGTGTGCTCAATGCCGTGCTGTCGGCCGTCGGCCTGCCCGAGCAGCAATGGCTGGCGACCCACCCCCTGGCCACCCTCGTGGGCATCACCGTGTGGCAGGAGTCGGGATACGTCATGCTGCTCTTCCTGGCCGGGCTCCAGGGCATCGACCAGCAGCTCTATGAGGCGGCGCGGCTCGACGGGGCCTCGGTGTGGCGGCGGTTCCGGTCCATCACCCTGCCCCTGCTGGCGCCCACCACCCTGTTCGTCATGCTCATCGGGATGACCAGCACCCTGCAGCAGTTCGGCCTGCCCTACATCGTGACCAATGGCGGCCCCGGCAACGCGACCTCCCTGTACGTCTACCAGGTCTACCAGGAGACCTTCACCAGCGGGAACCTGGGATACGCCTCGGCGATGTCCTTCCTCCTGCTCGTGGTCATCCTCATCCTCTCCATGATCCAGCTCCTCGTGGGCCGCAGGAAGGAGGCACTGTGATGCCCGCACCCGCAAAAGCCGCATCCCGCCGCAGGCTCACGCAGGAGGAGCTGTTCCCCGGGGCGCGCGTGGTCTCGCTCATCATCGTGGCCCTGGCGGCACTCATCGCCGTGGCGCCGCTGGTCTACATGGTCTCCCTGGCCTTCCAATCCGACGCCGAGGTCGCGGGTGGGCGGGCCGTGCTGTGGCCCGAGGAGATCCAGTGGGGCAACATCGCCCGCCTGTTCCAGGCCGCCCCCTTCGGACGCTTCTTCCTCAACTCGGTGCTGGTGGCGGGGCTCATCACCTGCTCCCACCTGCTCCTGGCGCCGGTGGTGGCCTACGCCTTCGCGAAGTTCGACTTCCCCGGCAAGAGCCTCATGTTCATCCTCATCCTGTCCACGATGATGATCCCCTTCTTCGTGCGCATGATCCCGCTGTACGTCTGGTTCAGCCAGATCGGGTGGCTGGACACCTATCAGGGCCTGGTGACGCCCTTCCTCATGAGCGCCTTCTCGATCTTCCTCATGCGCCAGTTCATCACCGGGGTGCCCAATGAGCTCATCGAGGCCGGGCGGGTCGACGGTGCCGGCGAGCTGCGCATCTACCGCTCCATCGTCCTGCCGCAGACCAAGCCCGCCCTGGTGGTCCTGGGGTTGTTCACCTTCGTGTTCCAGATGAATGAGTTCCTCTGGCCCCTCATCGTCACCAAGTCCAATGCCATGCGCACCATCCCCATCGGGCTGTCCCTGTTCAACCGGGAGAGCTTCACCCTGTGGAACCTCACGGCCATGGGCTCCCTCATGCTGTTCATCCCGGTGTGCCTGCTGTTCGTGCTCACCCAGAGGCATATCGTCCAGGGCATCGCGATGACCGGGATCAAGTAGGGGAGGGGCCGTGCACAGCTCTGAGACACATGGCCCCGGGGTGGGCAGGGAACCGGCCGACCCGCGTCCCAATGTCGTGCTCATCTGCGCGGATCAGTGGCGTGGTGACTGCCTGTCCATCCTGGGGCACCCGGATGTCGAGACGCCCTACCTGGACCAGGTGGCCGATCAGGGCGCGCTCATGGGCCAGGCCTACTCGGCCGCACCCACCTGCGTGCCCGCGCGCATGAGCCTCATGACCGGGTTGAGCCCGGGCTCCCACAGGAGGGTCGGCTACAGGGACGGCGTCGACTTCGATGTGGCCAGCACCCTGCCCCGCGCCTTCCGGGAGGCGGGCTACCACACCCAGGCCATCGGGAAGATGCACTACTGGCCCGAGCGGGTGCGCATCGGCTTCGATGACGTCATCCTCCACGACGGCTACCTTCACTACTCGCGGGACCGGCAGCGCGACCCCGCGCTCTACGACGACTACTTGAGCTGGCTGCGCGAGCAGGCCGGGGCGACGGCGGTGGAGGACTACCTGGACTCCGGCCTGGAGTGCAACTCCGTCGTCGCCCGCCCGTGGGACAAGCCCGAGCGCCTGCACCCCACGACGTGGGTGGCCGCGCAGGCGATCCGCTGGCTCTACCGCCGGGACCCGACCGTCCCCTTCCTCCTCTACCTGTCCTTCCACCGGCCCCATGCGCCCTACGACCCGCCCCGGTGGGCCTTCGAGCGCTACGACCACGGCGGCCTGGCCGGCCCCCGAGTGGGCCAGTGGGAGGAGGAGGCGCTGGGCGGGCTGCGCCGCGACCACGACCCCACCAGCCACGTGGCGCGCTACCGGGAGCGGGACGCCCAGCGGGCCCGCGCCGGCTACTACGGGCACATGACCCACATCGATGGCCAGGTCTCGCGCATCCTCCAGGCGCTGGGGGAGTTCGGGGCCCTGGAGAACACCTACATCGTGTTCGTCTCCGACCACGGCGACATGATGGGCGACCACGACCTGTGGCGCAAGGGCTACCCCTACGAGGGGTCCTCACGGGTGCCGCTCATCATCTCCGGCCCGGGCATCGAGCCGGGCACGCGCCGCGAGGAGATCGTCGAGCTGCGCGACCTCATGCCCACACTGCTGGAGCTGGTCGGCCTGCCCGTCCCCGACGGCGTCGAGGGCCGCTCCCTGGCCTCCCGGCTGCGCGGCGGCCGTGAGGAGCCGGGGGAGCCGTGGCGCGACTACCTCCATGGCGAGCATCTCGTCCTGGGCCAGTCCCTGCAGTGGATCCGCTTCGGCCACGACGGCGCCCAGGGGCCCGGTGGCCAGATGAAGTACGTGTGGTGGTCGGGCACCGGCCGCGAGCAGCTCTTCGATCTGGGCGAGGATCCCGATGAGCTCATCGACTGCGCCGGCCAGGAGCGCTACGCCGAGGCGCTGGCTCACGGGCGCCAGGCACTCGTGGCCGAGCTGGAGGGGCGCGAGGAGGGCTTCGTCGTCGACGGCGCTCTCGTGGCGGGCCGCCCGCCCACCCCCGTGCTCACCCGCCCCCACCCCCCGACCCCTGCTGCGCGATGAGCCGGGCCACGGCGTCCGGGACGCGGCGCCGCCTGCCCCTGAGCGTCGTCGCCAAGCCGACGGGGGCGGGATGCAACCTGGACTGCCAGTACTGCTTCTTCCTGTCCAAGGAGCTGCTCTACGACGTCCCGCGCCAGCTGATGAGCCGCGAGACACTGGAGACCTTTGTGGCCCAGTACCTGGCGGCGAGCCCTGACGGCGAGGTGACGGTGCTGTGGCAGGGCGGGGAGCCCACGCTGCGCGGCATCGACTTCTTCGCCGCCGCCATGGACCTGTGCGAGCGCTACCGGCGGCCCACGCAGGTCGTGACCCATGCGCTCCAGACCAACGCCACCCTCATCGATGAGGGGTGGGCGGCCTTCCTGGCCGAGCACGACGTGCTCGTGGGCGTGTCCATGGACGGGCCGGAGGAGCTGCACGACGCCTACCGGGTCAACCGGGGCGGGCGGGGGACCCACGCCATGGTGCTGCGCGGGTGGGGCCACCTCCAGGGCGCCGGGGTCAGGACGAACATCCTGTGCACCGTCAACGCGGCCAACCAGCACCGGGGCGCGGAGGTCTACCGGTACTTCCGCGATGAGCTGGGGGCCCGCTTCCTCCAGTTCATCCCCGTCGTCGAGCGGGTGCGGGCCGCGGACCTGCCCACCGCCGAGAGCGGGTGGAGGACCGGCGGGGGGCGCCGCCTGCTCTACCGCCAGCAGGGCGATGCCACCACCTCCCGCTCGGTCGGCCCCGAGCACTACGGCGCCTTCCTCATCGAGGTCTTCGAGGAGTGGATCCACCACGATGTCGCGACGGTCTTCGTCCAGGACTTCGATACGGCCCTGTCCTCCCTGTTCGGCATCCATGCGGCATGCGTCCACGCCCCCGAGTGCGGCAACAACCTGGCCATGGAGTTCAACGGGGACGTCTTCGCCTGCGACCACTGGGTGGAGCCGTCGTGGCGGCTGGGCAGCATCGCCGAGGCCGGCTTCGCCGACCTGGTGGAGACCCCGACGATGCAGCGCTTCTCGGCGAAGAAGAACCGCGAGCTGACCGCCCAGTGCCGTCGCTGCCCCGTGCTGGGCCTGTGCTGGGGAGGCTGCCCCAAGGACCGCTTCGCCTCCTCCGTGGACGGAGAGCCGGGGCACAACTACCTGTGCCCCGGGTACGAGGCCTTCTACGCCCACGCCCTGCCCGATCTCATGGCGATGGCGCGCCTCATCAGGGCCGGACGGGCTCCTGCTGAGATCATGGGCCCCGCTCCCAGGGCTGCGGCACGGCCCCGAGTCACACTGCCATGACGCTCCTCGCCTCCGCGGTCGCGGGCCTGCTCATCGGCGTGGTCGTCGGAGCACTGGGTGCAGGTGGAGGGGTGCTCTCCGTGCCCGTGCTCACCTATGTCCTGGGCCAGCCTGCGCATGATGCGGCCGCCGGCAGCCTGCTGATCGTGGGACTGACCGCCCTGGCCGCCCTGCGCTCGGCCGCGCGGGACCGCCGCGTGCACTGGCGCGAGGGCCTGCTGTTCGGCGCGCTGAGCATCGCCGGCTCCGTCCTGGGAGCGCGGACCTCGGTACGGCTCGACGAGCTGCTCCTCATGCGCCTGTTCTGCGCCCTGCTGGGCGTGGTGGGCCTCATCATGCTTCGACGAGGCGTGGCTGCGCGGCGGGCCCTGGGGACCGGTGGCGGGGCGGCGGGCGACGGGGCCGCCACTGCGGCTGTGCGGGAGGAGCGCAGGAGGCGCGGGCTGCTCGCTATCACCCTGGCCGCGACCACCACGGGCCTGCTCACCGGCTTCTTCGGGGTGGGGGGAGGGTTCATTGTGGTGCCGATGCTCGCGCTGGCCCTGGACTTCCCGATCAAGGAGGCGGCAGGGACCTCCCTGCTGGTCATGGTGATCTCCGCCGGTGCCGGGCTCCTTGCCCGGGTGGGCACGGGAGTGGCTGTTGACTGGCCGGTGGTCCTGCTCTTCGCCGGGGCCTCCATGGGCGGTGGAGTGCTCGGCGGCTCCCTCACGCGGAGAGTGCCCGGCGACATCCTGACCATTCTGCTCGGCCTGCTGCTCCTGGGCGTGTGCGCCGCCACGGCGGCGGCGACCCTGGCCGGATGAGCGGGAGCCTCCAAGCGATACCCTGCGCGGTGGAGTGCCACGCGGGGTGCGCCACGATGACAGGGAAGATGACAGGGACAATGGTGGGGGAGTGGGTGCGGGGCATGCCCGGATGGCTCCAGTGGCTCCGGATGACCGGTGGGCGCGCGCAGGGCCGGGGGTCGCGGCGCCGGACGGCGCGGGGCTCCGCGCTGAGGGGCCCGGCGGTGCGGCGCTGGTCAGCACGTGGCCGGGCCGGGCGTCCCCGGGCGGGGCGCAGCCGCCGGGTGATCCTGGGCGGGGCCCTGGTGTGCGGCGGCGTGCTCGGCGCGGGTGAGCTGGCGCACTGGTGGGCGAGCCGGTCCGGGCTGGGGCCCCTCGATCGGCCATCAGCGCAGGGGGCGCCGGCCACGGGAGCAGCGGCGGGAGGCGCGCCCGGGGGCGAGGCGATGGCGGACGGGCCGACGGCCGTCATCGTCCTGGGCCGCGCCGACGCCGGGCCGCGGGCGGGCAGGGAGAACCGGGCGCGGGTGCGGGCCGGGCTGCGCAGCCTGCGCCGGACGGGGCACGATGGCCCCGCCGGTGTCCGGGGGGAGCCGGTGCTCGTCCTGGCCGGCGGCGCGGTGGCGGGGCCCGTGCCCGAGGCCGAGCTCATGCGCCGCCATGCCCGCGGGCTGGGCTACCGCGGCCCGGTGCTCATGGAGACCGCCAGCCGCTCCACCTGGGAGAACATCGTGGGGATCACCCCGCTCATCGAGGATGCGGGGCGGATCATCATCGTCTCGGATCCCGTGCACGCCCTCAAGGCCCGCCGCTTCCTGGCCTCACAGCGCCCCGACCTGGCGATGCGGCTGGTGCGCGGCGAGGACTACCGCTTCGGGGAGCGGCTCCTGCTCAAGCCGGCCACCGCCGTCAACGGGCTCATCGACCTGGGGCTGTCGCGGTGGGTGCCCGGGTGGAGTAGGTGGTCCGCGCCCGGGCTGGCGGGCCTGCGCCGGCTGGCCGCCTCCCGCTCCTGGCGGAGGGGCCGTGGGCGCGTGGTGGGGCGCCGTCGGGCTGCGAGCCGGGCTCCGAGGGCGACGATCGCAGGGGCAGGGGCGTTGTGAGGGAGTGCCGGGGGCGGATCCTTGGTGGATCGGTGCCCAAGCGCAGCCTCATCCCCGCACCTGCGGCGTGGGCCGTGCTATAGCCTTGGCCGTGAGTCTTATCGCGCCTTGCGGCGTCACTTTGGAGGGAACATGGCAGCGGTGGCATGCGGAATCGACATCGGCGGCTCGGGGATCAAGAGCGCGCTGGTGAACCTGGAGACGGGCGAGCTGGCAGGGGAGCGGGTGCGCATCGAGACGCCGGTCCCCGCAACGCCCGAGGCGGTGGCCGAGGTGTGCCGCCAGCTCCTGGAGCAGTTGGGGGTGGGCCCGGAGGTTCCGGTGGGGGTGGCCCTGCCCGCCCCGATCGTCCACGGGCGCGTGCCCTTCATGGCCAATCTCGACCAGTCATGGACGGGCGCCGATGTCAATGAGGTGATGGAGGCCGCCCTGGGCCGCCCCGTGGTGGCCCTCAACGACGCCGACGCCGCGGGCCTGGCCGAGGTCGCCTACGGCGCGGCCAAGGGAGTGCCGGGCACGATCATCGTGACCACCCAGGGCACCGGTATCGGCTCGGCGGTCATCGTGGACGGCACCCTGGTGCCCAACACCGAGCTGGGGCACCTGGAGATCGACGGGTATGACGCTGAGAAGCAGGCCTCGGCGGGGCAGAAGACCCTCCAGGACCTGTCCTGGAAGAAGTGGGCCAAGCGCCTCCAGCGCTACTACTCGCATGTGGAGATGCTCTTCTCCCCGGACCTGTTCGTCGTGGGCGGCGGGGTGTCCCGGAAGCACGAGAAGTTCCTGCCGCTGCTGGAGCTCAAGACGCCGATCGTGCCCGCCCAGCTGCTCAACACGGCGGGCATCGTCGGCGCCGCCTATCAGGCCTCCCGGGTCTGAGCGGAGCTGCTGGGCCTGAGCCTGACTGAGGCGGCCCGCTCCGATGAGGGGCGGGCAGGCTGGCGGATGCTGGCGGAGAGGAGCACGGCGCGGCCACCGAATCGGTGGCCGCGCCGTCGTGTGCGCTCCGGTGGGGTGGTGCGGGGGCAGTCCGGGCCGTGCGGAGCAATCGGCTGGCGACTCGCATGGAGGAGGAGAGAGTGTCCATCGGGAGGAGAGAAGAATGCTCCTCCTCGGGTCGTGCTCTGGAAGGGAATCAGTCCTTCCCGGGGAAGTGACAGGGGGGGGCGGCACGCGTTGTTGACGTGCCGTCCCAAGAAGGAGGCGGTGCTCGTCCCGGGGGCCGATGCGGATACTCCATCGTGACATGAAACTTGGCGTGCCCATGGTGCACCGGTCCTTCGCCCGCCGGTCGGTGACCGGGGCCGACGATTGAGCCACTGATGGGGGACGATGATGAGAGCCGCTGTGTTCACCGAGTACAGGCGCCTGGTGGCGCTGGATGTATTGCGGGGGTTGGCGATCCTTGGGACGCTGCTGACGAATATCGCGATCTTCGCATCCATCGACCGTGAAGAGCAGGTGACGTCGATGGCGAATACTGTCATCAGGGCCTGCCTCGACCTGGTGACCGATGGCAAGTTCATCGGACTGCTGACGATCATGTTCGGTATTGGCTTGGAGATTCAACGGCAGTCGGCGATCCGCAAGGGGCTGCCCTGGCCCGGGACGTACCCGATCCGGGCTGGACTGCTGATCCTTGACGGCGTGCTGAACTTCATCTTCATCTTCGAGTTCGATGTGCTCATGGGGTATGGGCTGACGGCCCTGGTCATTGCTGCTGTGACGGCCCGTAGTCCCAGGGCGCAGAAGATCTGGATGTATGCGGCCCTGGCGGTCCATGTCGTGCTCATGGCGGCGATCAGTGTGGTGGGTTACGTGCACCGTGATGAGCTCAAGGATGATACGATCGGGGTCCTGGCGGAGTATGATCACTCGTCCTACTGGGGTGATGTGCTCTTTCGGCTTCAGCACGTGCTGCTCATGCGGCTGGAGATTCCTTTTATCCTCCTCATGGGGGCGGCGTTGTACCTGGTGGGGGTCCACCTCTATCGTGCGGGGATCTTCGCTCCGGAGGGGGCTCGTCTGCGTCGGATCATCATGTGCTTGTCCTTCGGTGTCGGCCTGCCGGTGGATTGGGCTATTCGTCTGACGGGTGCGCATGAGATGGTCGCGGCGTTCACGAGGTATGTGACGTCGGCTGGTGTGTCTATAGGTCTTCTGGCTGCGGTGGCGGCGTTCTACGCCCGCCGTGATCGTCTTGGCCTGCTCGGCCGGGCGATGAGTGATGTCGGCCGGATGGCCCTGACCTGCTACCTGGCGCAGAATCTCATTGCGGCGTTCGTGTTCTATGACTACGGGCTGGGTATGGCGAAGGTCATCCGGGGGCCGTGGTTGGAGCTGTACACCCTGGTGATCTATGTACTGATCGCGGCGCTCCTAGTGATGGCGAGCAGGCTGTGGCTGCGGTTCCGCGCCCGTGGTCCGGTCGAGCTCCTATGGCACTGGTCCTACAACTCCCTGGCCGGCAGGTACACGCGCTGGAGGGAGGGGAAGGCTCAGACCTCGACCGGTGCGGCAGCGAAGCCCTGAGATGGGTGTGCCTGGGGGAGGGGATCTAGTCGGCCCTCGCCACTGGTGGTGGGGTCTGGGTACCGGGTGGGGCGGTGTGCTGCGGGAGCTGGCCTCCTCTGGTGATCCATTCTCTGAAGGATGGCAGGAAGGCTGCTGCTGCCAGGCCGATGAGCGGAATGCTGGAGAACAGGGGTGGTAGCGGCTGGCTTGTGTAGGATTCGGGCGTCTGGTGAGTGATGACATCGGCGATGACGAGGATGATGAGGGTGACCATTCCGGCTCTGATGCGGTTGAGGTTGCGGCGACGGGCCACCATGGCCAGAACGGCTGTGGATACGATGATGATCATAGCGGGAACAGCCCCGTGCTTCAATGAGAAGATGTCGGTTGTCGTGCATGAGTCGCCTAGATGATGCGTCCTGCTGGGGCATAGGGATTCGATGATCTTGGTTGTTGCCATGGAGTGGAGCTGCGTGATCAGGGCTGCAGCAGCCGCGCCGCTTGCCGCAACCGAGGAACGAGAGTGATGATGGCTTCTCTTCTCGAAAATTGCAACGGCTCCGGCTGCAGTCCATGGCAGCGCCAATGCCAGCATGATGATAGTTGACTGTATGGAATGAGCGGCATCCTGTGGGCTGCTCAGGTTCATTTCGTAGAAGGAGTAGTTCAAAAAAGAGGATAGGGGAAGCGCTGCATTGGCGATGAGTAGGCTCGGTGCTCTACGCATGGCCACTTGGATGATGCAGCCAATATTTATCGCCTGCCATGCGATAAGAGGGGCGGCTGGCGTGAGGATGTCGGCGTCCGTGCCCTCGCGCGCGAAGATAGCAAGACTGAATATAGTCAATAATAGTAGGAGGAATGACATGCCTGAGGCGGTCAGGGATAGGGTTAGTATTGCGGTAATGTTCGGCCGCTCTGGTCGGTAGTAGACGGGTGTGTGGATGTGAGGCTGAGGGTGCTGCTCAACGGCGCCGCCTTGGGTCCATGGCGGGGGAGTGGTGTGAGTGGCGCTTCCGGTGGCCGGGCTGTGGAGTCGAGCAGTCTGAGGTGGCATGCCCGTTGGGCGCATGGGATCCTGTGTGTTCGGCGGTGGCGTGCTAGTCATGGCTTCAGCGTATGGTGCTTTACCGCCGCAGTTGACTCATGTCGCAGGATTGCGACTCCGGTGGGGCCTGCCGGGCTGAGATTCTCAATGTCGTTTCCCAGCCGTCCTTTGGTGCTCCGGATATGGAGTTCTGCGGCAGGTCGGCCTTGACCCGCGATCCCGCCTCGTCGCCAGTTGGTTCGTGGGCAAGGGTCCCTGATCCTGCTCACTCTGATCTGTCATCTCGTGGGGATCCCCGGCTCAGCAGTGCTGATGGTCGTCCTCGCAGTCGCGGGCTTGTGGTACCTCCCCTTCGGAACACTGGGAGCCCTGCTCATCATCGGATGCGTGACCCCGGGCTGAGACGCCCTGCTTGCCGATGCCGGCTCAGTGCTCAACCTGAGACGGGCGGGTCGACGACACAGCACAGGCTGAAGCGCAGTGAGCGCCGGTATCACCATGCCGATGGGGCCGGCGAGGTTGCCTGGAGTGAAGGCACCAGGCTCGGGAGCGGAGGCGAATACAGCGGCCTCTGCGTCAGCGGAAGCCACCTGGTCCCACTGTGAGACACGTCTACCAGCGGAAACACCCCTCGTCGTCCCCGGCATCCCCTGCTAGGACGCCCCTTCATGCGGGTTCGTACTCGAGCACCGTGGTGCGCCTCAGCACCCTCGACACGAAGAACTGGAGGAGCCTGCTCCGGTTCCGTGAGCGCTTCCTGCAGCGAGGGTGGCCCAGGCTCGGCTCGGAGGAGCGGGATCTCGACGATACCGCGAAGCCGGCAGACGGCGACACCACCCCGCCGCCCGAGCAGTCCAAGGTCGTGCGGAGGATCATCCACGCCGAGAAACGCCCCATCTCGCGCGAGAAGCGGGCTGCCATCCGGCGAGAGGCCAGCGGGTCTCTTGGGGCCCGGGCGGTAGCGGAGCGTCACGGCGTGCACGAGAACACGGTGCGTGCCATCTGGCGGGAGCGTCCCAGGCCAGCCCATCGAGGACCCCATCGCTTCACCCAGGAGCACCGACAGCGCGCCGAGGTGCTCGTAGCCCAGGGCGTGTCCCTCATCGACATCGGCCTGGAGCTTGGGTTCGATCGGGGGACGGTGCGGAGGCATCTGAGCGCGAGAGGCAACGATGCTTAGAAGATGATCGCCGCCAACAAGGACGGAAGCGAGACGACAGCCGTGACAGGCGCACTGCATGGCTTGAGTCTGAATAGTGCCCAAGATCACATGTACTTTTTACTTGACCGGACGATCGTTTCCCAAACGGAAGAGGTAGATTCACTTCGACAACACAGCGGACTTAAGCGCCGGCGGTACACCAGGCGATTGCTGTCACCTATGAGTCTTGATGTTGTCGATATAAATAGATATAATAGCTCGTAATTATGCGAGAACTTTATGATGGTGAGCGCGGCCCAGCATCGCGGTTGAAGCGATGTCTGGGATCATATGCCTGTAGGCTTGGATATAAGTTTACCCGGGTTGATGAACTTCAGGATGAGGACACAGAGAGGCGGCGGACGCTCCAGATGGCTGCAAACAGCTCCGACACTATGGACGGAATGTGTGAATCTGCCGACTTGCGTCGAGCAGAGTGCTGGGCTAATGCAGTACTGGAAAGGTACTGGGACGGTGAGTATCCGGTAGACCCGAACGCTATCGCTGTGTCGATGGGTATGGACGTGTATTTTGCGCGAATTCCAGGGCGTCTGGCTGGTCTAATTTTAAAGACCGCCGATCAGTCGATGCCATCGATATTTGTCGACGAAGGTGCAAGTACTCCACGCAAGCGATTCACGATTGCCCACGAAATTGGTCACTATATTGAGAAAATTGAAAGTCTCGATAAGCCAATTAGGGGGCCATTTGGGTTTTCTGATGAAGCCATGACAAGCGACCTACTAATCCTCGCAGGTCGTAGGCCTACTCCTTCAGGTTTACCTGATCAGCATCAGTCTGAATTATTTGCAGACCGTTTTGCTCATTCGTTGCTGATGCCTCGGGCAGAAGTTGAAGAATTTGCGGGGCTCGGAATGCCCGTTGAACTTGTAGCACATGCTTTCGGGGTGTCGGAGGTCACGATGCAGAATCGCTTGCATGAACTTAATGTCATTTTATAGAGAAACAATGATGCCTTAAGTGAGATTTGGAGTCATTTGTGTCTGACAGCCAGTTTCAATCAAATAATTCAGAATTATCGATTCAACAAATCGAGGATTACATTCCTTTATTGAACACTGCCAGCAAGCCAATCGCTCCGCCGCCTGGTGGATCCAAAGCTAGCGACAGTGATATAGGCTCACCAAAGCGCTCATTTCAATTAAAGAACACTGATGACACTTTTAAGTCTGATTCAGTTCTGTCGTTCAAAAAAATTCTGCGTTTGGAAGAATCTAAGAGAAAATCCGCCCTGAATGATGCCTTCATCGAAGATCTTAGAACTGGCCTTGAGATGAGGAATAAGTTAGCATCAGAGATTATACGGCTGACAAAAATTCAAGTATGGGTCGTTAATGGTTCGTTTATGCTGTTAGCGGTCATTCAAGCAGTTCATGGAATGTGGCCGTCGGATAAAGTGATTCTAGGATGGTTCGCTTCGACCGTCGTTGAGATTATTGGACTTTATGCGATTGTTCTTAGAGGTGTCTTTGCGCCAAGTTCATTGAGCGATGTGATATCGCAAGTTCAACGTTGATCGAATATATATTCTTAACCTCTACTTGGATGAATGTCGAACAGAATAGACGTATATAAATAAGCAATACACCCACTAAAGATGCAAATGCTATGAACAGTATTTTACTGATAGCATTGTCGCGATTCGTCGTTTATGACCCATCCTCCGCATTGGTTTCGCTACTGGTCTGGCTGGTGTTTTTCAGTATGTCGCGCACCAACACCAGCGAAATAACCTCGTCGGCTAACTTACCGAGCTTGCGGACATTGCCTCCCTTGTTGGCTAGCGGATACAGTATGGTCTTGATAACACTGGGGTCCAGTCGCGCTTTTTCGTCAGGTCCGAGCTTCGAGAAGCGGTTATCAACAATCCTGTCGATAACCTGATAGATCTCATTCTTGGAGAGTGGCTTGAAGTGAATCAAGGAGTCAAATCGTGAATAGAGAGCGTCGCCGAGAGTCTTGCGGATTTCGTCTTCGGTGGCGTAGTTTGAGGTGCAAATGATCAAGGATGGGCCGAGTTTGACGCTGTAGTTCTTATCCTCGAACACGCCACTGTCGAATAACTGGTAGAAGGCGCTGTGGAAGACCGAGTTTGCTTTGTCGAACTCATCGATAAGGATGACACCGGACTCACGATCGAGTAAGTCGCGTGCGAAGGAGGCCTCGAGGTGCGCTCCGCCAAATAAATACGATGCGAACTTGTCATTGTGGAACATAGAGAACTGTTTGCGCAGCAACTTCCCCCCGAGTAAACCGTTGATGAACTGCGCGGTTTCAGTCTTACCGACACCAGACGGGCCGTAGAACATTAAAACGACTGGCTTCGTCTGCCGTGCCGTGGTCAGTGGATACAGCGCCGCGAGCAGCGCCTCCTTCACTTTGGCCTGACCCACGAGATGGTCGGCAAAGCCGTCGTGGAAGCCAACGAGCATGTCCCGTGTTACCACCGGGTACTCATAGCGCTTCTCCTCGGTCGTGAAAGCACGCTCAAGCTGTGAGTGAACGTAGGCCGGTGGGTTGTGCAGATGAAGGTGCTTGGGGTTGATCGATCGTATGAGGCCAGCAAAGTTGGTGATGGCGTGTTCGTTCAGGCTGGCGTAATCGCTCGACTCTACTGCCACCCGCTTCGGTCTCGGTCCAGGTTCCTCGGCCGGAGGGGGCTCCTGGCCTTCAGCGACATGTATATGTATATAGCGTCGATTGGCCTCGTCGCGCTCGTAAACGATGTCGAGAAGGGGCGTGTACCCCTTCTCTCCCAGTTGTTCATTGAACCACGACAGCGGGCCGTAGTAGATGGTGACCGTCGTATCACTTGGCATACTCGGCCTCAACTCCTGCAAGGATGACGTCGTAGACATCCAGGAGGTCGTCATTCTCCGTGTCTTCGCCATCAACGAGTTCGGCAGCTGTCACAACTGCACAGTCCGTAGCGCCTGACATCTCGGCCTCCATGCCGAGCGCTTGCTCAGATGTCTGTCCGACGAGTACGCCGTGGAAGACGAGGTGCATACGTCCGAGATCTGTGAGCCCGTAGTTGTTCCGGAACGCCTTGAGGTTGAATCGCAGTACACACTTGGAACCATTATCATATTCACCGAGTAACTCATAATAGCCTTTCGCGTTCGCAAGCACTTCATCCATGCGCGCCAAGTCGAAAGGCACATCGTCCAGCTTGAGCAGCACCATGTAAGGTGTGAACATCTTCATGTACGTCATAGACCCCTTAGGCGCGGTCACGCGAAGATCTCGTAACTGGACCACTCGAGGGTCACTATCCGACTTGACGAGGTAGTCTGTCAGGATCGTGTTCGACAGCGTCTTGCTCAGGATGCTCTTGCCAGCTGCGGCCACTCCGGCACCTGCGTTCAGATCGCCTGACGCACCAAAAAACGGCAACCAACTGAGCTTCGTGATGAGGCCAGCTTCGACTTTACCATGGGCCTGATTGGTCCGCTCTTTTACATCTTCGCTCGTGGATGCGGCTTTACCGCCGGCGGACATATCCAAGTAGTCCGAGGCTGACTCCTCGTCGAAGTAGACGACTTTGATCAGATTAGGCTTATCGTCTTTAGTCGTTTTCTTCGTCATTGTCTACCCTCCTTTCAATGCGCGCATCTTCTAGTCTATCAAAATCACTCACATACTTGCGGTCCTGCACCACCCTGAACTTCTCGAACTCACTCAGGGCGTGGTCGTCTGCTTAGGTCTTGGAGATGCGGCCAGCGCCTTCAAGGATCTCGCGGTCGTCGAGATTGAGGAAGGCGTCGAGGCGCTTAGCCCAATCCTCCATGGTCATGAGGATCTGGCGACGGGCGCGGGAATCGACCAGGACAAGGAAGGCATTGACCTGGCGCCCTAGGTCCGCCAGTTCCTCGCTGGTGAGGTAGTTCTTGCCGATGGCGACGTCGCTGGGGAGGACCTTGCCGTCGGTGGCAGTTATCCGGAACTTCCGGATAACTGCGTCGCTCTCCAGTTCTCCTGACCTGAAGACGTTGCCCAGGGTGCTCACTGATAGTACGCACATCGACACCGAACAGTTCGGCCATCAACTTTTGAGTCAGCCAGACCGGCGCATCTTCGTAGCGCGCCTCAATGCTACCCCGCCGTCCTGCGCGGTGAAGATCAGGAACTCGGCAGTGACGTTGCGGATGCGTCTGTCGAGTCACTTGCACTTAGAGAACTCAGTCAGATCATTCAACATCTGTGTCGCATCTGACATCAACCGCGCTATATACTCGCGTGGTGACTTACCGTCGAGTTCTGAATCTAGCAACTGCGCGCCACTACTACCTGAAGCATGCGCAGCGATACGAGAACGCATTTGCTGCACCTTTTGGAGGAGTTTGATATCCCGGTCCACCTGAGGGTAGCCCTTTAGTTCAAGGAATCTTCTTAATTTAGCGATTCCTTTCTCGTTCTTGTCTGCTGAGATCTCTGCTGATAATGCCTTTTCGTTGAGAAGATCAACAAGCACAAGTGCTAGATTAAGTAGTTGCAGCCTCAACTCGGCGTCAGTATCATTAAGTGGAATGCGAAGCCGTTTGATAATGCCAGCGTCCGATCCGGTGGCGTCTCTGTATAGCGTCCATCCCCAACGTTCATTCCACACACCCAGAAGGTTTTGATAGGAGAGCTTAAAACGATGCTCAGGATTGGGGCTTTCAACAGATTGATTGAGAAAGGATAAGCGTATGTTGGTTTCGCTCATCTTTTGTGTGGGCGGTACATTGTGTGCGAGCCAGTGACTCCAATCTCCGCGAGGTATATCACGTCCAATGTCGCCTAGAAACACCGATACAGCGCCAGAGTCGTAGTTGTCTATATCTACAGCCCACTTGCAGCCGCAAGAGATTCTACCAGCGCTCACTGTATAGAGGTCAGAATTATCATAATATTTTTGAAGTACTTCCGGCTTGAAGAATACAGGAGTGAGGTAATGAGGCGCATCTGGATTAGCTCCAAAATAGTTTGCCAGTTGATCAGGATCGCAAGTGAACTTGATTGGTTTGCCTATCTCATCTTCACCAATAACGAAATCTGGGTAATCTAGCGGATCCAGTTCATCCCACGGCCAGATACCGCAAGTCTCTTGAGGCGGAGCAATTAAAACATGTTTTACTAACACCCGAGAAAATACTTTTTGATGGCCGTACGGCATCTCACCGACACTACGAGAAAGACACTCATCTCGTCCGTTGGATCGATCTTCGATCTCTATACCAGAAAACTCCTTGCCAGACAGTGCGGTCGGCACTGAAACTACCGAGTCAACATATAATATGGCGTCAAGTTGCCGCGCCGCAAGATATTTCTTTAGTATGGGGGTGCGTATCTCGATCTTGCTTCCGTCAATTTTGATAGCAAGATCTTTAGAGCCGTCGTCGCCAATCTTAAAATAATTTCCCGACTTCGGATCTTTCCATAGATTCATGAGAAGAATGAACTCTTCAGATACCAGAGTTGCATTAGGGGCCACGCCATGGAATTCCTGGACGATAATAAGAGGTTCAAGTTCGGGGGCTTCGTAAATTCGATAGTATTCTGCCTCCACATCACTATTGCTGCGTTGAATAAAGCCTGGCGTCCCTGCTCCTATAGAGAGATCCCAGGTTGAACTACTGAGCACCTTGTCTCGGATAGCGGGTTGTGCTAACGCAACATATCGAGCCCCCCTTTGGCTGTCTTGGCCCCATGTGTCATAGACAACTGTCCATGGGCCATCACCATTGGCGAGACTTTCTTCGATGACCTTTTCCTGGAGAAGTCGTTGCCTGATTTCCTGCTTCTCGCGTCCATTCATAACTGCCACCATCGTCCTTTCTGATCGACTCACTAGCCTGGATCCGGCCCGCTACTCTCTGCAACACTTCGCGTAGCTCACTCTCATCCCCATGGAACGCTAGTGTACTCGCTCGGGTGTTCTCTTCGGCGGTGATGGCCGCCCAGTCCAGCCACCAACCGTAACGGTTGGATAACAAACTGAGCAGCAAGCGGATGGTGCGGCCGTTGCCCTCACGGAAGGGGTGGATGGCGTTGAGCTCGGAGTAGTAGTGCGCCAGTCGATCGATCACGGCAGGATCGCCCGGCTGCCAGTCGTGGCGCTCCTGCTCCAGGTTGGAGAAGACAACTTCTGTCTGCGACGGGATGTACTGAGCCATGGCGAAGCGCGAGGAACCCTTGCTGATCTCCACGGTGCGATACTGACCAGCCCAAGTATAGAGCCGGCCAAACAACTCGTGATGCAGATGTTTGAGGAGTGCGGCATCCCAATGGTCGGGCTTTAGAGATTCGAGAAGACTGAAGGCAGCTGTCGCTACTAGTACTTCTTCTGTTTCGGCCAATACCTGTGGGTCGGAGATATCGAGCCGATTGCGCAACACGCCACTAGCAGGATCAAGATACGGATCACGCACAAGGTCATAGACCGCCATGCGCTATCGAGAGTCTCCCTTTGACGCAGCTGCGGTATATATTCGCCTGATAGCAGTTTGCAGATCCTGGTCGGTCAGCTTGCCGCTGGCGAGCTCCTCCAGCAGTTGTTTGGTCTGTGGAGTGACCAGTGCACCTTCCAGTTCCTGCGAACCGATGACTGCTCGGATGATTCGCTTGCGATGATTCAGTTCTTTCGCTGTCATATCTACTTATAATTATAACAAGATTGCGAGTGGACAACAATAGAATGTACTGGTGGGTGGTGCCTCCGTAAGAAGGGCCCTGACTTGCCTCTCTGTACACCTATACGTATCATCCATCCTGCCCGGACGGCGCGCCTGGTATGCCGGTGCCCCATCTGGGCAGGAAGGCAGGTCTCGCCATGGCTCAGGTTCGGATTCGCTCCATGACTCCTTCGGACGTCCCTGCTGTGGTCGAGGCTTGCGCGGACTGGCGGGAACTGGCGCAGCACGGCCCACCGTACTGGCGGCCCCGCGCTACGGCTGAACTCGACCGCAAGATCGCTGCCATGTCGGGCCCAACGCCGGCCACGGAGTACACCTTCGTCATCGAGACGGATGGCCGCCTGGTGGGGGAGTGCTCGCTACACGCCATCGACTGGCGCAGCCGGCACGCTCAGGTCGGGGTCTGCCTCTGGTCGCCGCAGGACCGCGGCAACGGCTACGGTCGCCGGGCAGTCTCCGAGATGATGGCCTGGGCACACGACGAGCTGGGCTTGCTGCGGTTGGAGGCGTGGATCCTGGCTAGCAACAGCGCCTCGCGGGCGCTGTTCTCTCGGCTGGGCTTCACTCACGAGGGCACACTGGCCGGCCGCTACCGGCATGGCGGTCGGCAGCATGACGTCTGCGTTTATGGCTTGGTGAGGTGAAGGCGTCCTCAACTCTCCGGACTTTCCGGATAGTTGGCGCTGACAAGGAAAGGCGCTACGGGCTGGCGGTGATTCTTGCGCGTACACCCATCCAGCGGAGGCTGGTTCTGGAGTTCGCCCTACCCGGAGGCGAGTTGTCTGCTATGACCTCTCAGTCCTTGGGTAACAACAACTCCAGAGCCTCGATGCCCAGCTGCTCGGCGATCTTCTCCACGCTCTTGAGTGTCAGGTTGCGCTCGCCGCGTTCCACACCGCCCATGTAGGTGCGGTGTACGCCGATGACCTCGGCGAACGCCTCCTGGCTCAGACCGCGCTCTTTGCGGTAGGCACGCAGGTTGGCGCCCACCGTCCGCTGCAGATCTCCCAAGGCCACGCCCTGTAGCCTCACCGACCGCTACTTCATGGTCTACAGACTGATGAGTAGCGGCAGCGTTGAAGCCAGTGTTGACCTCATGCGGGGTGTTGGCAGGGCGCGATCCAACAGCGTCCACATGGGGTCGACAGATAGGACAACCCGATCTGCTACGCGACAGGTTGCTGCGCCAGGTCTGGGAACTTGGCCTCGACCAGGCGGAGACGCTTGTCCAGATCTTGGTAGATTGACTCATCCACTATCTCACGAGCGCCCTCCTCGTGGAAGAGCTGATAACGAAGATCGCTGATGCTGGAGCGCAGCTCGGCCTGCCCCTCTTGCAGTTCAGCGAAACGGATGTTCATGCGCAGATCCATGTCTCGAATAATGTCCTTCAGGTTCTTATTATCCTTGCGAACATCAGCCAGTTGCTCATCGATTTTCTCGAAGCGTTTATCGATCGCCTCGAATCTTTGGTCGATTTGCTGGAATTTATCCTGCATAGTCCCCGCCATTGCGGCGACGGTCTCATTCAGTTGTTGAATCTGCTTGGATATATCTTCGTTCGTCATATATCTATTTAATCATATAATGCTGTTCAGCTCAATGAAATTTCCTTGTATCCAGACGGTCCCGTAGGGGTTCGAGGCCGGCGTTCTCCCTCGGCTGTGGCCGTCCGCTGGCTTCTGGGATCACGGTGCGGTTGAGTCGGTGGTCCATCAGGAGTGCCCGGGGGAGTGGAGGTACTGGCATGAGCGAAGAGCCATGGGACGGAGCAGCTGCGACCTGCCCTGCTTGGTGTGTGCTGCCTCATGAGGATGTCGAGGCTCCTGCCGAGGTCATCCACGAGGCGGCAGCCCACCTGGTCCCTGGCATCGTGACGGAGCGCCACGCTGGCGTGGGCGACATTCCTCGACGCCAGCCGGTGGCCGTGGAGCTCAGTGTCGTCCGCTACTGCTACCAGGGCGATCATGAAGAGTGGATCTACATCGGCGATGGACACAGTGGCTTGGACCTCAGCCCAGAGAGTGCTCGGCGGCTGGCTCGTACGGTCTTGGCAGCGCTAGAGGATCTGGAGCTTCTGTGAACAGTGCTGGTCACGGACTTGCTGATTCGCAGACTTATGAGTAGCATCAACTGCTGACAGGTCGGACGAGCACTGGGGAGGTGAGCATCATGATGGGCGGCGGCGACTGACGTGAATGGCGTCGGATATGAAGATCCGATGCTCAGGCTGCCTTGCGATGCGCTTCATCGTGAGGCAGTTCTGCTTCCAGGGTCCAGTTGGCGGAGAAGCCGCTTTTCGGTAGTAGCCAGCCCTGAAGATCGACTGAGACCACTCGGCTGGCAACGCTGGCGGGAGACCTGGTGATCTGAGCAGTCCTGCTCGTCGCGACCGTGTCGCTAACGGTCAGCTGGGCGATGTCGGTGTTGGTGTAGTCGATATCCAAGGACAGGCTGCGGCACGGCTGGGGGAGTTCGAAGTACAAACGATGTCCCCAGGTCGGTGTCACAACACGAAACACCTGCCTGATCCGCACCGCCTCCCCACTGCATGCCGCGGCATCCAGGTGGACACTGTAGGTCTGGCCGGTTTTGCGGGTGCTGCGGCGGATGCTCTGCGGCCGGCCGTCGACAGTGAGCTCCAGGAGCTCGTAAGACTCACGACTGGCGGCATCGACGCCCGGGCGATTCTGCATGAGCCATGGAGATGTGGCCGGCACGTCCAGGAGCAGCTCTCGGTACTCCTCTCGGTCCGACACACACGCGAACCTGCGCACCGAACCACTCGGAACCGTCGTGTACTCCCATTCCACAGTAACGTCGAACAGAGTAGTACCTTTGGTACTACTCTCTAACATGTTAGAGAGACGAACACGCACCTCTACGTCGTACCACCGTTCGGCAGCACGGATGGCCTGATCTCGGATGTCGGCGTAGATCTCCCGAGCGAACTGCTCATCACCCAACCGCAGCGACATGACGTTGCTGGCGATGTCATCCAGTAGCTCCGGGTTCGCCACTCGCTTCAGATCCTCCGGATGGATGGCGAATCCCTCCACCACTGCATCCCGCATGGCCGGCGCCTGCTCCCGGATAATCTCGCGGAACCGCTCCACCGTCGACTCTTCTTGGTCTCGGCGGAAGGTGTACTCGAACAGCGTACCCAGCAGACCTGCACCGAACAGCGTTCCGCCCAGTTCACCCAGGGGAAGTGCGTGCAGCCACGACCATGACTCCAGATCCAGGTTTACTATCCAGCCGTTAAGCATCATGAGGAGGATGCCGGCTAGAGTCAGAGACACGGCAACTAGGGCCGCTTTGAGACGGCGGAGGCGGTTTGAATAAACTATACTGCTTTTAGTCATTGCCTTTCTATTTTATCATAACTGTACGAATGTTATGCCAGAAATCACCATGTGCCGTCCGAGGACCCCTCGTTATTCTTCAAATCTTGACCCAACTTGTAGAACTGCCGAAATCCATATGCGAAGAAGGCTAATGAAACTACTGTCCCGATAGAGGACGCGACAAAGAGCCAGGAGGCGTCGACGCCGTCACTGTTTGACGGGATCAGGGAATATAAAATCGCCATGAGGATAATGAATGATACCGCAAGATAGCCTTGGGTTCGCCAATTTCTCTGCAGAGAAGATAAAATTTTATGCTCTCCCACGTGATGCAAGAAAACCGCGTATATAGTCGGAATAATCGCAATGACGGGGACGAACGCGCCCGTATTGAGGGGTATGGTCGACTGAGACGACCAATGACATATGACAATGATCATTGCGACGAGGAAGGCATGAATCGCTAAGGAGACTGCCGTGACGGCCATATGTGGACCTAGGAAGTATGACCGCATTGGGCGAAGGTGAATTTTAACAGTATAACTGCTAGCTCCAGTTTTGAAAGACGGAAGATTTTTGTCGGCTAATACGGATCGCATATAGTGGGATCTAATAACGTAATCGTTCTTTTCACTGATGTTGTTACGCTTAAAGGGCACGCGCTCTCCGTTGCGAAATAGTTCCATTCCCATTATCCAAGTTCCTTCGGGGGCGCGTACGCTTATGTGATTAGATCGGGCAGTACCGATAGAAGAAGTGCGAAGTTGCATCGTCATTTGGTTTTTATCTAACTCCAGGCCCTTCACCATCTCTTTAGTCTTAATAATCCTAACACCAGAAGAGGCGCATTCTCCGATGCTTACAGAGAATACTCTGGTCTCGGTGAGGGCGGCGAACGCTGAAAGAAATTTACGTAAATCGAATGTCGCTACGGTGCTAGCATCCGCTTGAAGTCTGTTCCAAGCCAGTTCCTCTTTGGGCGACAAGCTAGCTCGGCGCAGCATGCTGGAGAAGGCGTCTCGGAGATCCTCCTTTAATATGCCGTTTAGGTTACTGTAGTAACTACCTAAGTATCCACACAGAATTAGGCTAACGATCTTGGTGTTGTGAGCACCTGTCGCTAAGGAAAGAGGTGAACCGGATGCATCTCTGACGTCAACTTCTAATGGCGGTGTTTTAGGGCCGACCCGAAGTGGAAGGTAGATTAGTGAACAGAAGTCTTTCGGGATTCCATGTTTCCTGATTAAATACTCGATGTGGTCGCAGTCGATATCATACGTCACTTTCCGATAGTAGGTTTTTGCATCTATCGCTTCAATTGATATGACCTGCCTAGTAATCCACCTTCGGTCTTCATATAAGTCGCGGTAAAAACTAGCAATGTTGCCTGACTCTGGAATAGTGCGAGGAGTATCGGTGCGCAAAATGACATCCTTCAGATGTGAAATTGAGCAGTTTAGGTGGCGCTGAGACTAGACCCAGCCGAGATTGTCGATATAACGCTCCCACGGATCTTCTCTACGCTTTCGTTCATGCTCATCGAGCACAGCGTACATGGCTGGTATATCGAAATTGCAAGCCATGAGTTCGTCGGCGAGCTTAATGATCTCCGGGCTGAACTCTTTTTCCAAGTCGGACGTATCGCTAGACGGCTCGTCCGACACACCGTCCGCCGGAACGTTGGAATCAACAACTATAGTCGAGTCAGGGACAAGTTCTGTTGCTTCTTGGCCGTCGAAGTCGTTAGGAACGGTGCGGTCTTTCTTGCTGGTGCGAGGTAAAAGATATGCGATCCGACTCATTGCTAATCTTCCAATTTTCTTCCATGTGCGCATCTTTAAGATGTTGTCGCGCGCATCTTTGGTATATTCGCCCAACATCGGCGGCGTATTCGGCGCGTAGTCTGGCGCCATTTCATCTTCAGGAATATATCGTGGTACTTTCTCCATATACTCCACATATACCAATTCGCACACCCAAAGTCAATAACCTTGGGCGCAAAATCGGCACACTGCGGCGTAGAATGAAGATGGAGGGTAGCATCATTGGTGGCACGGAAATCCACCAACAACATCGTCAAGGAAGAAATGGCGCACCGGGTATGTCCGAACGACCCTCGTGGCTGCCGCTCGGCCTGTCGGACGTCCAGTCCGGGGTTCCGAAAAAGTGCGTTCATATCTGCTGTCTCAGGCGATCGCTCATCGTAGGCGACTGTCTGGGGTCAGTGTAGAGCGAGATGGGGCTCGCGGTGCGGCGACGCTCCGAGCGGGTCGCACTGACTCGCCCCTGGCGGAGCGTCCTGAAGCATCGCAGGACGGGCTCGATCGGTACGAATGAAGACCATACAGGATACCAGAGGTATCGCCGGAGCGGTAGGATGGAGATGGAGGTTCGTCAGACGATATGATCTGCGTCACGGGTGGATTCTCTCCCCTTCTTCCCGGCTGACCAGGAGCGAAGGGGTGCTGGACAGGATCCATGTGTTGCCCAGGGTGGTGATACTGAGCGGCGCTCCAGATGGCAGATCGATGGTGATGGTCGTGAACTGTGGCCAGACTTCGCCAGGCCATCGGAGGCGGACCGGCAGTGCGGGTCGGAGGTGAAGCGGCTGCTCCAGGTGACAGCGGAGCCAGAGAGTCTCCGGGTCTGCGGTGGGATCGGGTGGTGCCGTGAACCGCAGAGTCGACTGCCATGGAATCCATCGGCTGTCACTATCTAAAGTGTCAAGACTCATAGTCCGCATGTCGATGAACCAGGGCCAAGCCTTGGAGATCTGGACTTCGAGAGTTCCGTCTGCCTGGCCGGTCAGCCAGACATGGCATGCCGGCACGAGCTGAACCGTCCAGGTGCTACATATCAGGTGAGCGATGCGCTGCAGTCCCACATCGGAGTGGCGGCGGGCCTGTCGGGCTTCAAAGCCGTAGTCGGCACCGAAATCGTTGAGCCGTGCGAGGTGGGTTTCCCGACCAGAGGCAAACCCCAGGGAGTAGGCGGCAGCCTGAATGGGTAGGACATCGTCGTCTTGATCGATGACCTGGAGAACGCGGTCCTGTAGTTGAGTGAAGGCCACCGATGGATCGCCTCCGCCCAGGAGAGCAACAACAGTAGGCAGCGCTGTCATACCAGCGGGAGAGAGGCCAGCCGGACGCTTGCGAGCCGCGAGCAGTTCACTGAGGACCTGCTCGACCAGCGCTGGTCGCGATTGATCTGCCGGGTCATGTGCGTCGTCGGACACAGGCGCAGGGTACCTGGCTGGAGCAACACGATGTCACTTCTGTGTCACGACTCCACCCACCCCGCCGAGGTCTCCTAGATGCGCGAGGTCGCCCTGGTCTCGTGGCCGAGAGGCACCGTACACATCTGCCCTGGTGGCAGCGGTCTCGGCCGGTCGGTTCGATCTGCGCCAAAGGGCGTAAGAAGGAGTCCATGTCATGTCAAACGAGATCATCCCTCAGGTTCCGGAGTCCTACGCCACCGGCATCATGCCGTTCGGCCAGCCGTCGTCGCGGGCGGTGGCGCGCAGTGTCAGGCGGGAGACCGACACTGTCCTGGCTCGAGCTGAGGTGGCGCACGCGACCGACCAGGCCCGTGCCGTATTGGCAGCGGGCGCCTTGAGCAACGCCAGTGCTCTGGCGGGGTTGGCCGAGCAGTGCTACCAGGCGGCACCAGCCGGAGCGCCGTACTACGAGGCCATCATGCAGGCCTACGGTCTGGGCGCGGCCCGCGCTATCGCCCGGTTCTGAGCATGACGCCCGGAGGAGCACTCGACATGAGCACCACCACCGCCATCCTGCTGGGCGTCCTGGTCCTGCTGGCGCTCCACCTGGTCGCTCGAGCCAGCCACCGGCGCGCACAGGCCAGCCGTCAGGAGCAGCGTCGTCGGACTGCCAAGAGGCTCGACCCGGCCCTGCTGCCGCAGCAGGTATGCAGCTGTCTGCACTGTCAATCGGCCGCAGAGCATCGAGCCCTGCAGCGTCGCATGGTGGCCACCAAACGAGAGCAAGATGCGGCTGCCCTCCACGCCGCCAGGCTCATGTTGGCCGTCGCGCACGCGTGCCGGGATGACCAGCGCTAGCCATAGAACCAGCAGTTCCCTGAACCCCGCACACCAGTGACTGTTGTGGAAACAACAGCAAGCACTGTCATCTCCCTTAATGGCCGGAATGAGGGGTCACGACAGCGATTCCTTCCATCTCTGACCGCTGGCACCCTCCCGACCTTGCTGGTCGCCGGTGGTGTCGTATCGCTTGGAAAGGAGCGATCTCAGGGTGTTGTCGGCAGCACTGGTTTATGCGACATATGGAGGCAGGGCGCTATGAATGCGCCAGCAGTGGAGCATTCCTCTGCTGCTATCACCAAGAAAGCAAAAAGAAAGGAGAGTCGACCATGAACAGTAAGACGACTATCAGCGATGAGCGCCGAGTGCTGGGCTTACCGGCCGGTGGCTTCCGCACCATCCTGGCTGACCCGCCCTGGCCGGCCCAGAGCGGGGAGCGCCATTACCGGACGATGAGTCTGGAGCGGATCATGGGCCTGCCGGTGAGCCAGTTGGCAGCCGGTGATGCCCACCTGTGGTTGTGGACCACCAACGCCATGCTGCCGCGGGCCTACGAGGTGGCCACCGCCTGGGGCTTCACGGTGCGCAGCCCGCTGACCTGGGTCAAATTCCGCCTGGGCCTGTCCGGGGCCAACCAGCTGCGCAACGCTACCGAGCAGCTGCTGTTCTGCACCCGAGGGCGAGCTCCGCTGGGCAACCACTCCCAACCCACCTGGTTCAACGCCCCCGTTACCGAGCACTCGCGCAAACCCGCCGAGCAGTTCGCCATCATCGAGCGCATCAGCCCCGGGCCATACCTGGAGCTGTTCGCCCGCCGCCACCCGGAGTCCAACCAGGACTGGGCCGTCTGGGGCAACGAGATCGTCTCCGACATCCGCATCCCCGGCTACCCGGTGCCGCGCTACAGCCAGCGCGCCACCGCTGGCAGTCAGGAGGCCCGGCCATGAGTCGGTACGGAGCACAACGAAGAAGCTGGGATGTCTGGGGATTCGAGGAGCTCGCTGCCCGGGAGTCTGCTGCGCGCCGGCGTCGGACTCGTCCTGGTCGCGATTGGGCTGAAGTGGATCGCCTGCGTGCTGCAAAGCGCCTGGATGTGGCTCGCCGGCGGGCTCGTCGTCGCGGGAGCCTGCGCCGCAGCAGTGTCCTGGTGGCGGGGCCGGGATCAGTGGTGAGGAGGCGGACATGAGCCCGAGCCCTCAACCAGTCCGGCGTCGTGGTGGCCGCCCGGCTTCGTCCCACGCGGTCTGGGTGGTTGGGCGCCGACGACTCCTGGATCATCAGGAGCTGGCCCGAGTCCTGCTGGCGCTGCTGTGCCACCAGCACACTCAAGACAGTGCACCGACGGCGGCCGACGACGACACCGCCGGGCAGGCCGGCGCAGTTCTTCACGACGCCAGCCGGCCTGAACCGAAGGAGGCGGACGATGACCCCCTGGGGTAGCCAGGCCGCTCACGCCGCACCATTGAGCTGGTTTCAGGTGCAGTTGGGACAGCCGCTGAGCACCGCTGATGCCGCCGGGCTGCTGGATCGGATCCTGGCTGACAGGCATCTGGGCCGGGTGGTGCTGGAGACCAGGGCCAGTGGTGGCCGGGCGCGCACCCTCGTGGCCACCAGGCCCGGTGCCAGCCTTGAGGCGACGATCCCTGAGCTGGTGCCCGGTAGCCGTGTCACCACCTCCGCTGAGGACAGGCAGAGCGTCGATGCGGCGCTGCGGCTGAAGGTGTCTCGGCCGCTGCTGCCGCTGAACACCGAGCGCATCGAGACCGTTGTCAGGGCGGTCCTGGCGGCGATGGCCGCTACCGGCGCGGGGGAGGAGCTGGTCATCCAGGCCATGATCGGGCCTCGCTACCGGCCCTCACTCAGTAGCGGTCAGTTGACGCGCAGCGGCTGGATGGAGCTGCTCGGATTCGCCCACCCCGTCCAGGAGCCTCGGCTGAGCGCTGCGATCCGCCGGCGAGAGGGCCAGCACCAGGCCGGTGTGATGCTCCGGCTCGGCGCCCGTGCCGCCACCCCTGCCCGATGGCGAGCCCTCCTGAGCGGCCTGCTGGGGGCGCTGCGCATGAGCGAGGGCGCCGGGGTACGGCTGCGGGCCTGTGACGAGCAGCCCGAGCGCCTTACCCAGGCGCGCCGGCCCTGGCGCTACCCACTGGCCTTGAGCGCGCACGAGCTGGCCTGCCTTATCGGGTGGCCCATCGGGGCCGGCGAGCTGCCGGCCACCCCTGGGGCGCACCCGCGCCGTCTGGCGCTGCCCGAGCATCGAGACACCACCCGCGTCTTCGCCACCGGGGTGGATGAGCACCGGCCGGGACGCTTGGGCATCTCCATCCATGATGCCTTGTTCCATACCGTTCTGTTGGGCCCTACTGGTGCGGGTAAGTCCACCGCTATGGCTCAGCTGGCGCTGGCCGACATCCAGGCCGGGCGCGGCGTGCTGCTCATCGACCCCAAGGCCGACCTGGTGCATGATCTGCTGGCCCGCATACCGCCGGAGCGGCACGATGACGTGGTGGTGATCGATCCGACCAGCCCCACGCCGGTGGGTATCAACCCACTGGCCACGACCACCGGCTCGCCAACCAGTATGAGGCGAGGTCGCCGGCCGGAGCTCATCGCCGATGCCGTGCTGGCCACCTTCAAGACGCTGTTCGCCGACTCGTGGGGGCCGCGCACCGAGGAGATCCTGACCGCCGGCCTGCTGACCCTGGCCCGTACCCCGGGCGCGACTCTGGTGGATCTGCCACTGCTGCTGACCAGCCCCGCCCACCGCCGGCGTATCACTACAGCCGCCCCTGACCCCTTGGGTACCGATCGGTTCTGGGCCAAGTACGAGGCACTGCCCGAGGCTCAGCGCAGCCAGTGGATCGCCCCGGTGCTCAACAAGCTCCAGCCCTTCCTCATCCGCCCCCACTTGCGCGCCACCCTGGGCCAGGCCACACCACGCTTCGACCTGGCCGAGCTGCTGACCCGCCGGCGCATCGTCCTGGTATCGCTGAACAAGGGCGTGCTGGGGGCGGAGTCGGCCCGCCTGCTGGGCAGCTTGCTGATCGGGCAGTTATGGCCGCTCATCCTGGCTCGGGCCGCTCTGCCGCCCGAGCGCCGGCATATCGTCAGCCTCTACATCGACGAGGTCCAGGACTACCTGGCCCTGCCCGGCGACCTGGCCGACGCATTAGCCCAAGCCAGATCGCTGGGGGCGGCCTTCCACCTGGCCCACCAGTACCGCGCCCAGCTGCCACCAGCTCTGCGGGCCGGCATCGACACCAATGCCAGGAATAAGATCATCTTCAGCCTATCCGCCAGTGATGCCACCGAGATGGCCCGCCAGGCCACCGGAGTGGAACCGGCCGACTTCCAGCTGCTGCCGCGCTTCGGCATTTACACCCAGACCCTGCACCGGGGCCAGGCGCAGCCCTGGGCGATGGCTACCACCATGCCGTTGCCACCTCCGACTACTGACCCGGTGGAGCTGCATGTCGCCAGCACCGCCCGCTACGGACGAGATGCCCCAGAGGTCGAGGCCCAGCTGCTCGAGCGCCTCGGACTCACACCCCACACCACAGCCGGCCCAGCGCCACCGACCGGGGCCGTGAGCGGGGCGGAGACAATCATCGGGCGACGACCACGCAAGGCCACCAGCAGACCAGACAGCGGCATATGAAGTAGTGGTTGAAGCAGCCGATGAGTTATGCCGATGGCGCACCGGTGCGCCACGAGCCGGGCGACCAATCGCCAGACCACTCGCGACGATAAGCATTCGCCGTTTTCGGCGGCATGCCGGCCCACACCAGCCAACAGCGGAGGCGACTGCCAGCCCTTGCTGGCTGCCATCCCACCCGTGCCGGGCCGGCAGCCACCGTGAGACAAGGAAGAGGAAGGAGGACAAGCAATGCCAGCCACCACCGAGACCAGCAGGCGCATCGGGCGCCGCCAGCTCCAGGCCATCGCCGACCAGCTCGACGCCATCGACCACCGCCTCCTTGAGCTGCTGGCCACCCACCGATACGCCACCACCGGCCAGCTGGCCCAGATCACCAACCTGGGCGGCCGCTGGGCCACCCAGCGCTCCGCACTGCGCCAGACCACCCGACGCCTGAGCCGCCACCACTGCCTGGGCCTGGTCGACCACCTGGCCAGGCGCATCGGGGGAGTACGAGCCGGCTCCACAGGGTTCGTCTGGCACCTTCGGGAGCCCGGCCATCGACTCGTCGCCCAGCAGCATGCCAATGACGTCCGGCAGGCCCGAGCCCAGGCCCCACCAGGTGCCGGTAGGCGCTGGCGCCACAGCGAGCCCTCCCACGCCTTCCTGACCCACACCCTGGCTATCACCCAGGCCCGACTGACCATCGAGGGCGCTGCTCGGGACGCCGGGGGCAGGCTCACCCTCCTGGCCACCGAGCCGGCCTGTTGGCGCAACTGGATCATGCCTTCCGGGGCCCAACGCTGGCTCAAACCCGATCTGGAAGCCATCACCACCACCGCTGGCGGCGAGGAGGACCACTGGCTCATCGAGATCGACCTGGGCACTGAGAACCCCGCCCGCCTCATAGCCAAATGCCACACCTACCAAGACCACCTGAACAGCGGCACCGAGCAAACAGGTAATGGCGGGTACTACCCGCAGGTCGTGTGGGTGATGAATAGCTCCATGCGGGCGGAGTGGCTGGAGCGGCAGATCCAGGCTGACCAGTACCTGATGCCAGGGTTGTTCAAGATCGTAGCCAGTGCCGAGCAGTTGACCCGCCTCATCCAGCAAGGCCCATAACGCCACCCCTGGAGATCATCCATCAGAGTAAAAAGAGAGATCCACGCATCCATGCCGCTAATTCGATCACCCGTCAACTTCGGAGGTGCGTTCTCCGTCCTATTGCTGCCGCCATCTAGGGCTACTAATGAGCGGAGCGGGTGGAATTGGAGTATTCGGACTTGACTCTTCGGGCCAACTGAGCGTCAATAGAAGCAGAGACGGGACTGTGTCAGTCTCTTGCATGAATAGCTAAGAATCACTGAGGGGAGGAATAATCTCATGCCCGAAACCACGCCAACTCAATCCAGCATCGAGGGTGTCGTCATCTACACCCACGGCCAGCGCCCGGCCGAAATCGCCTGGCAGAGCACCGAGCTGCGACGCTACTGCCGGCACGCAGGTCTGGAGGTGATGACCGAGTTCCACGACTTGGGGGACCACACCATCGGCCTGGACATGGCGCTGCGCGCCATCCAGGAGCCCGGCATCCGCTACCTGTGCACTACAAGCTGGCCGCCCACCAGCCTCGACGCCGAGGACGCCCTGTCCGTCACCGAAGTCCTGAGACATGATATTGTCTCTAGAACTCGTCGCCCTTATAAAGCGCTTCTATTTGTTCCCTAGTCCACGCGGATCCTCTATTTAAAAGCCAGTGGATTGCAGAATAATGAATCAATTCCTTTTGCTTCACTTTCCTGCCTTCGAAGATAGAGATTTTGCTCTGGTGAAACCTGCTAATTTCCCTACCCTTCCTACGCATGACCTCAAACTCCACACTGCCCGCGACATAGGTACTTGCGTTTAGGATCTCTGATAAATGCCAACGATGGAAATGAGGATGGGTGCAGGTTAGACTGCTTTCAAGAGAAATGTTTGGAAATTTTATGGATAGGCAATCAAATAGATGTTCTAAGATAATCATATTGACATGCACCAGCGATCCTGATTCAATAGAAGTCGAACGGTATATCTCAAGGAAACGCTCTCCATCTGAATCTAGTTTTGGATATGCCTGCCTCAATATAGATAAATGTCTCTGACGCCAATCCGATTGCTCTTCGCATATTTTTATATCACACACGGGCAACCCTCGCTGCCTGTGTACAGGAATCGTCAACCATGTATCGCCATTAGCGGTCAGAATCCTATTTCTATTGACAAAAGAATTCTTGTTTCGATCTGGCATTAGAGACAAATCTAGTACGATCGAACGATCAACTTCCAGCAGACGAACTAAATGCGGGACGTTAGGAATGTATCTGGATGTGACGCAAGTGATATTCATCTAATCTCCTTTGTTAAGAGCGAGAATGAACTTTTGCATATACATACACCCAATCACCACGGGAGTCACGATAGTCAATGGCAGATTTAATCACGCCGTAACCAATCTCTTCTAGTTCTCGTATAAAAGAACTATGGCGACTCCTGTAAATTTGAATATAGTTTCCATGATACATTTCTTTATAATACCCGGAAGTAGGTTGATAATCTGACAAAATATGAGATGATAATACCAAATTTCCGTCACTAATTAGGATTCTTTTAATTTCTGAGAGTACCATTTTTCTACGCTCCAGCGGATGCAGTATATCGATCACATTATTGAGCAATAGCACGCAATCGAAGGAATCTGCGTTGAGTGATACTAAATATTCAAGGATATCCTTCTGTATGAAATTCCTATCAGGAAACCTTATCTTGGCGCTATTTATCATCTCAGCGGAAAGATCAACACCAACATAATAAGTAGCCTTCGGCACTAGTAAAGATGCTCGACCTGCGCCGCAACCGAGATCTAAAACCTTATCCGTTTGAGGCAAGAGAGAAGACAGCAATTCGGATTCAGTTTCCGAAAATTCATTCCAATTTGTATAGGCGCCAACCACTTGACTCTGTGTAAAAACACTCGAGTACTGAATTTCATATTCAGAAGCGTCGATGAAGTTATCCATTTCACAGATTCTCCTTGAGGAAAGAGATAAGATCGTTAGACATGGCGTCCCAGGCGCCGGTCTCTGCGTACCAGTGATCAACTCCGGGAAGTTCAAGAAGACTCGCTTTTTTCATGACTTGAACCAAGTCTCGAGAATGACGAATGGGAACTGCAGTGTCAGCATCTCCTTGAACAATCCGCACAGGAACGGAAATTTTTGATGCTTCAAGGAACGTGTTGTGCATCAGTGAATCAATCACTGCAGTGTATTTCAATCCAACTTCTGGATGATAACCTTCGTCGCTCCATATTTTCATCAACTTAGCACCATATTGTAGTTGGTACCCTTCAGGAAGGAAAGAACTTGGAGACTTTAAAGCAATAGCGCCTACTTCAGTATATTTACCAGCAGTGAGCAAGGCCACGTTTCCTCCAAAGCTAGACCCTAGAATTCCCACGCCTTTATCCCCCTGTAAATTAGAGCTAGTAACATACTTGAGAATCGCCTCCAGATTTCGACAGCCCATGCTTAAAGTAAGATCTTCATAAGTTCCATCGGAATATCCAAGACCGCGGAAATCAAATAATAATGATGCCATTCCTGCATTTTTTATCATTGGCAAAAGTTGCGTCCAAGTTTGCCCTTTGCTGCCGGAAGGGCCATCACCAGTAGCGAGAATGATTAGAGGTATTCTGTTCTTGCGAATTACCTCGGGCGTATCACTCAGACTTGCAATAAGCGGGCCATCTTGAGAGGGAATCTCAAATAGTTCGCGTTCGATCTGCATGATTTCTAGACTCCTGTCTTCTGATTCGTTTGACTGATAATTATATAATACCTTAATTCGAGACATCTTGGGAACTGCATATGCGACTGGCGGTCTCCATTGCTGGTGTCATTAAAGAACCATCCGCAATATGATGAGCAATAAGACTATTAGCTCTACGATAGTAGTAAAGCCCATACCCTGCAAGTTTAATAGAAAGCGAGACGATGACGATACAGGCGATGGCTATTTGAATTTTCGAGATTCCAAATCCGCTTAACATAGCAACACTAGTGAACGGCAATAAAATTGCGACTGCTAACTGCCACTCTCCTTCAGCACGATACTGACGATACTCGGCTTTAAGCGGCAACCCTGCAAGTTTTCCTTCCATCCATAGTATATCCGCTTGATTTTTATAAAGAAAACTATCTTCGTCTCTCAGCCAAAACGGAGCATTTGAAGGAATAGTTAATTCGCGGTAATAACGCTCGCTTTCAATTTGAAGTCGCTCAAGAGACGCTTGCGATATGGGTGAGATTGTTAAACAAATGCGATTTAAAGGGAACTTTTTTTCTTGCAATTCTTGCCTAGCCGCCTGCGATGAACCCAATCAACAGCACCTTCAAGAGCAGTTACGTACAGAGAACCTACTAAAAAAGCGCATAAGGCTGTCATCGCTAGAGGCATCCAGGATTGAAAAGAATATAGATTTATTATCGCAGGACTGGGATTTATGGACAACTCGAGTTGTTTGTAGAATGCTACATAAATCGTGGCGCCAATCAATGTGCCTGTTAAAAGTGAGGATCGAAAATTTCGTAAACCTGAGATAATTTCGCTAAGGGCTGTCATTCTTATGGTCCATTCCTGATAGAAAACTAGGGGGAATTTAGGTGCGAGAGTATGTGGCGTATTTTTATTTAGACGATAAGGGCTGGTGGTTTATGTTGCGATAAAATTTTCGATTGGTTCCACGTCTTTTCAATTGAGAGTAGTTTCAGGTAATAGTTGGCGGTAGGGTTGTGTCCTACTCTCGGCAAGATTCACGACATGCGTCAAGGATGCGTGGGGGAGAGTGAGGAGTGTTATGAGTTCTTTGATGTCCCATAGAGGAGTGTGGAGTGCTAGGTTGGCTTGTGGGGAGGTCTTGTATGAGATTGTACACGTAGTCGGTGGTTCTTGCTAGCACCACACACCAAGCCTTGCATGATGGTGGTCGAGATGGCGACGTAGAGGCGTTGGTAGGGGGTACTGCCCTCGGCTTGGGCATGTTGGTGAGGCGTCCCGCTATTGTTGCGATTTCAATGATCCCCCTTGACTCTTCCGCCCATCTGAGCGTCAATGGAGACAGGCCATCTCACTGAGTGAGATGACGGTCTGGGGTGGTCAGCCCTGCCAGTGGCGCCAGGATGCCAGCGCTGTGCAAGTTCGCGTCGCCGTCGGCTGCCAACCTCACCGCCAGACCCCAACACAGCAATCACGCCGAAAGGAGGACCTCATGAACCCGACAACAACCACCTCAGACGCGCCCACCGCCGCAGCGGCTTCGCCGGGCGTTGACCCGCTTCAGGCCATGTCTGCCGCTCTGGAGCCCAAGCGGGCTGTCTCCTACATCCGGGTCTCCACCCGTGAGCAGGCTCAGCGGGCGGGGGCTGAGGAGGGGTTCTCCATCCCGGCCCAGCGGGAGGCCAACAAGAAGAAGGCCGCCTCTATGGGCGCCCTCATCGTCAAGGAGTTCGTCGACCGCGGCGAGTCGGCCCGCAGCGCCAACCGCCCCGAGCTGCAGCGGATGCTGGCCTACCTCCAGGACGATCGCGGCATCGACTACGTCATCGTCCACAAGCTGGACCGCCTGGCGCGCAACCGGGCTGATGACGTGGAGATCAACCGGGCCTTCGAGCAGGCCGGGGTGCGCCTGGTCTCCACCAGCGAGAACATCGACCAGACCCCGGGCGGCATCCTGCTGCACGGCATCATGAGCTCGATCGCCGAGTTCTACTCGCGCAACCTGGCCAACGAGGTCCTCAAAGGCATGGGGCAGAAGGCCCGCAACGGCGGCACTATCGGCAAGGCACCCCTGGGGTATCGCAACGTGCGCGGCCAGGATGCCCAGGGCCGCGAGATCCGCACTGTCGAGCTGGACCCCGACCGCGCGCCCCTGATGCGCCTGGCCTTCAGCGAGTACGCTACCGGCAATTGGACGGTGGCCCGCCTGGCCGAGCACCTGGCCGGCCTGGGCCTGGACATCCCCGCTACCCCCAGTAAGCCGGCCAAGCCCTTGACCAAGAACCGGTTGCACACCCTGCTGCGCCACCCCTACTACCGTGGGGTGGTCTCCTTCCAGGGCGTGGAGTATCCCGGCCGGCATGAGGCGCTGGTCGATGAGGTGACCTGGCAGCAGGTCCAGGACATCCTGGCCGCCCACCGTCACGGGGAGCAGCAGCGCCTGCACAACCACCACCTGAAATCCACCGTGGTGTGCGGGCTATGCGGCTGCCGCCTGCTGGTGCACAAGGCTACCAACCGCCACGGCCAGACCTACCCCTACTTCGTGTGCGCCCGGCGCCACCGCACCCACGACTGCACCTTCCGAGCCGTCCTCATCGACCAGGTCGAGGCCCGGGTAGCCGAGTTGTACGGGAGGATCTGCCTGACACCCGAGGACAGGCAGGCTGTTGAGACCTACCTGCTGGCCGAGTTGGACCACATCAAGTCCGGGCGCCAGCAGCAGATCCGCTCCCTGACCACCCGGCGCACCGGCTTGGAGGACCAGCGCCGCCAGCTGCTTCAGGCCCACTACGCCGGCGCCGTTCCCCTGGAACTGCTCAAGGAGGAGCAGGAGCGCCTGACCCGGCAGATCACTGGGATTCAGCGCCAGCTCGACGGCTACCAGGCAGACATCACCCAGGTCCGCCAGCACCTGACCCAGGCCCTGGACTTGCTGGAGGACTGCCAGCGGCTCTACGCCGTAGCGCCGGAGCACCTGAAGAAACAGCTCGACCGCGTCTTCTTCCAACGAATCCTGGTCAACCCAGCGGTCGATGAGGACGGACGAGTGGTGCTACCAGCCGATCCCCACCAACCCGAGGGCGACGGCCCTGGGAGTGATGGTGGGCATACGGCCACCGGGGAGACCGGAGACGCTGGGGGCGATGCTGGTTGGCCGACCAACCAGTCGGAGGCAGGTTCTGCCGGACGGCAGAAAGGCGCCGGAGTGACCGACGACCACACCGCCCGCAACCCAGCCCCGAGCACAGGCCTCATCCTGACCCAGGACCCCGAGCAGCGCACCAGCGCCGCCGCCATCCTCAGCTTCCCCTTCGACCACCTGACCAGCCCCGGGCTACGGCAGGCGGCGCACCAGCACGCCCAGACCAGTGCCCCTTCCCAGGAACTTGCCGACCACGGCAGCGCCACCACTGCAAGCCGATCCAGCCGGACCGCCCTGAGCCCGGCCCCGGACCCAGGCCTCTCATCCCAACGAAAAACGCCCACCGCCAAGGGTGAGCATCACTCGTCGTCTGAGATGGCTCCGGCCACGACCTCGCTTGCTGCGGGTTCGTACTCGAGCACCGTGGTGCCCCCGGCGGGACTCGAACCCGCACGCCCGAAGGCAGCGACTTTTAAGGTCGCGGTGTCTACCGATTCCACCACAGGGGCCGGTGCCCCGGCTCGCGCCGGGGCACCGGAACAACCTAGCACCGCCGCTCCCTCAGGTCAGGCCTTCGGAGGCCCGATGCGGGCTGCCTTCCCTGCTCAGCCGACAGCCCCGGCACGTGCCGGGGCGCGGCGGCCCCGGCTCAGTCGGTGTCCAGTGTGGACAGGTCTCCCTCGTCCTGCCCCAGGGCGCGGGCCCGCAGCACCCGGCGCAGGATCTTGCCCGAGCGGGTCTTGGGCAGCGCCTCGGGGAAGTCGAAGGACTCGGGCTTGGCGATGGGCGAGAGCGTCGCCGCCACATGCTGGCGCAGCTCGGCCTCCAGCCTGCGGGAGGGCTCCACGCCCTGGTGGAGCACCACCGCCACGTGGATGGCGTGCCCCTTGACCTCGTGGGGCAGGCCCACGGCCGCCGCCTCGGCCACCGCAGGATGCGAGACCAGCGCGGACTCCACCTCCGCGGTGCCCAGGCGGTGCCCGGAGACCTTGATGATGTCGTCGGTGCGCCCGATGATCCAGAACCAGCCATCGGCGTCGCGCTTGGCCGAGTCCCCCGTGAGGTACAGGCCCGGGTACTTTCCCCAGTAGGTGCGCCGGTAGCGCTCGGGGTCCCGGTAGAGGGTGCGCAGCATGGAGGGCCAGGGGCGCTTGAGCACGAGGTTGCCCTCCACGCCGTCGGGCACCTCCCGCCCCTGCTCATCGACGACGGCCGCCTCCTGGCCGAAGACCGGGCGGCCGGCCGCACCCGGCTTGGCCGGCATCGTCGGCACCGTGGTGATCTGGAACATGCCGGTCTCGGTCTGCCACCAGGTGTCGATGATCGGGCAGCGGCCCTCGCCCACCACCTGGTGGAACCAGGTCCAGGCCTCGGGGTTGAGCGGCTCGCCCACGCTTCCCAGCAGCCGCAGGCTGGACAGGTCGTGGCGCTTGACCCAGGCCTGCCCGAAGCGCATGAGAGTACGGATCGCGGTGGGCGCGGTGTAGAAGGAGGTGATCCCATAGCTCTCGATGAGGTCCCACCACCGGTCGGGGTAGGGGAAGGTCGGGTTGCCCTCGTACATGAACACGGTCGCGCCGCACAGCAGGGGGCCGTAGACCAGGTAGCTGTGGCCGGTGATCCACCCCGGGTCGGAGGTGCACCACCAGCGGTCCTCGTCATGGATGTCGAAGCAGTCGTGGAGGGTGACATAGGTGCCCACCATGTAGCCGCCATGGGAGTGCAGGATCGCCTTGGGCCGGCCCGTGGATCCCGAGGTGTAGAGGATGAACAGCGGGTCCTCGGCATCGACCTGGACGGTCTC
Organism: Actinomyces bowdenii; assembly: GCF_017592395.1. GTDB lineage: Bacteria > Actinomycetota > Actinomycetes > Actinomycetales > Actinomycetaceae > Actinomyces > Actinomyces bowdenii. The sequence continues at coordinate 26,459 of NZ_JAGFOU010000006.1, read as the reverse complement.
GCAGCGGCCCTTGGCCACCGGCAGCTTGCACAGCTCGTGGTACCAGTGGTCGCGGATCGGGTCCATGGCGACCTCAGAGCCGGTGTTGCGCACCACGATGACGTTCTGGATCGTGGGGGAGAAGCGCACCGCCTCATCGATGATCTCCTTGAGGGGGAAGACCTTGCCGTTGATCCACGACCCGTCGGCGGTGATGACCACCTTGGACTCCGAGTCATCGATGCGGGCGGTCAGGGCGTCGGCGGAGTACCCGGCGAAGACCACCGAGTGGATGGCCCCGAGCTTGGCGCAGGCGAGCATCGCGAAGAAGACCTCGGGGATGCGCGGCAGGTAGATGGTCACCACATCCCCCTTGCCCACGCCCATCGCCTTGAGCACATTGGCCATGCGCTCGACCTGCTTGGCCAGGGCGAAGTAGGAGAAGGTGCGCACCTGGTCGGTGTCCTCACCGACCCACACCAGCGCCAGCTTGTTCTTGCGGGCCGTGACCAGGTGGCGGTCCACCGCGTTGGTGACGATATTGGTCCTTGCCCCCACGAACCAGCGGTAGAAGGGAGCCCCGGAGTCGTCCAGGACCTCCTCCCACGGCCGGGACCACTCCAGCTCCCGGGCGCGCCCGGCCCAGTACCCCTGGGGGTCTGCCAGGGCCTGCTCCTCCAGCGCCCTCCAGTCCTGGACCCAGGCGCCCTTGAGGGACTCGGGGTCGGGGGCGATGAAATCCGTGCTCTCGTGTGCCTGCGTCACGACGTCCTCCTCGACGGCGCTCAGTGCCCCGGGCCGGCTCCCCGGAGCGATTCGCAGAACAGTACCCGCAGTGCGGCCCGCTGGCCATGGCAGACAGCCAGCAGATCGGGGGACCGACCACCGCGCCCCGACGATCGCGGCCGGGCCGGCCTCACTGGCCCACCGGCACGGGCGCGCCCTGCACCCAGGAAGCGGGCTCTTGTCAGCCCTCCACCGCCTCTGCCAGGATCGCCGGGAGAATGACCGGCCCCAGGAGGGAGTCTCCTCGTGCTCAGCAATCTCAACCTGCTCGCCTCTCCCTACTGCGCCGACCACACCCTGCTGGCCAAGTCCTACCCCGCCGCCATCGAGGAGCTGCGCGACACGCAGGGCCCCGGCTGGGCGGCACTGAACCGTCCGGCCTCGGCCAGGGCCCTGAAGAACGCCTTCGGCGTCATCGACGGGCCCTCGGCGATCGCCCAATGCGAGGAGCTGGCGGCAGCGGCCGGCTCCTGGGCCGATCCGCTCATCGCGGCCCAGCAGGTGCCCGCCCTCGCCATGCTTGCCGGCGCGGCCGGGGCGCGGGGATTCGACGACTGCCGAATCGTCAACGTGCTCACCCGGGCCCGCACCGCGGGCTACATCGACGACGGCGCCCTGGCCGGCCTCCTGGAGAGCCACGCTCGGCGCACCCTCGTGCACTACTCCGGCTGGGGCCAGTACCTGGCCTCCGTCATCGTCGGCAAAACCGCCTTCCAGGCCATGGGCGCCACGTCGGGCAGCCACTGCATCGTCCCATCGCAGAGGATTCTCGAAGCCGTCCACATCATGGCGCTCAGCGCCCCCGTCACCCTGTTCCGCGCCGGACTGTGGCACCCGGAGGACCTCAGTGCCCTCATCGACGCCATCGAGGCGATCATCCCCGCTGAGCGCGCCCGCGCCGCCCGCCTGGGGGCCGGCGGGTGGGTGGCGACCGCCAGCCACCCCCTGGATGCGGCCACCACCAAAGTGCTCCAGGCCACCGCAACGGATACGGGAACCTTCCTGCGCTCGCGCTCCCTGGCACAGGAGGTCTTCTGGCGCCCCGTGGGCATGGCCCGGCTCTGGCCGGTCTTCGAGGATCTGAGGAGCTCGCGGCTGCCCCCGTGGGATCTGCCCGCCCACGGCGATGGCCGGGCCGCGAAGACGTTCTGGCGCGACGTCCGCCTCGAGCGCGAGCACTGGTCGGGGGTGCCCTTCCTGCGCATCAGCGACGGCGGCAGGCTCACCGCGGTCCTGACCGAGCAGGCCTGCGTCCTGGTCTCCAGGACCGGCGTGCACCGCGCCTTCACCCCCGTGCCCTGGGAGCAGGCGAGGATCACCGCCACCGTGAGCCCCGGCAAGCAGGTCGCCTTCCATGCCGGGGGCGCGCTTCTGGGCACCCTCTACCCGGACTGGGGGGCACTGGGGCCGGCCAGTGCCGAGCTCACCTGGCGCCTGGAGGGATTGTTGAGCGGCCTGGGAGCCCGAGTGCGCTCCTTCAGCGCCGCCCACCCGCTGTGAGCGCGGCGGGATGCCGCAGCGCCCTGCAGCACCCCACCGATAAGGAGTACCCCCACTGGGATTCGAACCCAGGACCTTGTGCTTATCAGGCACGAAACGAGGTATAAGCTCGCTGCTCTAACCGCTGAGCTATGGGGGCAGTGCCTGTGCTCTCGCGCCGGCGCGCGGGGCTCAGGACGCCGTCGGGGAGGACGACACACCGAAGGTTACCCCAGCGCGGCACCCCTTCCTGACCGTTCCCATGGGGAGTTCTGTACAGCCCAGGGCGCTGGTCGCGCAGTCCGATGGCGCCGGGCCGGCGGGCCCCGTGGGAGGATTCCTCCCACCGCATGGCACCGCACTGGGGGCGAGATGAACGAGCCGCACGACTTCTACACCGGCAACGCCGACATCTACGGCGCCCTCACGCGCCCCTTCACCCCGCCCATCAACGCCGCCCTGAGCCGGATCCTCGCCAGCGCGCAGGGAGGTGAGGAGCCCGCCCTCGACCTCGGTGCCGGTATCGGCACGGCACTGCCCGCCCTGGCCACCGGGCACCGCAGGCTGTATGCCGTCGAGCCCTCCGCCGCCATGCGCGCCGGCCTCATGGCCACCGTCGCCGCCAGCGAGGAGCTGGCCGAGCGCACCACCGTCCTGGCCGGCACCCTCGACCAGGTCGCCCACCTCCTGCCCCGCCGCCTGGGGGCCATCACGGCCCTGAACGTCATCGGGCACCTCGACGACGACGCCCTGGCCGGCTTCTGGGAGCTGGTGGGCTCCCGGCTGGTGCCCGGGGCGCCGGTGATCATCGCGCTCCAAGGCCCCCTCGACGGCGCCGCGCTGCCCTGGACCGATTTCGGCACCACCCGTATCGGCGACCTGGCCTACCGCACCGAGGGCAGGGCCGACGCCGCCCGGGACGGCGCCGTCTCCTGGACCATGCGGTGGACCATCAGCGCCTGCGCCCGCCCTGAGGACGGGGCCGGCACTGGGGCCGATGAAGCCGGCGAGGTCCTCGAGACCCGCGAGGCCACCACCTCCTGGAGGATCCGCACCCCGGAGGAGCTGGCGGCTCAGGCCGCCACCGCCGGCTGCCGACCCGGGCCCTCACGCCCCGATCTCCTGCTCTACTCCTACATCCGCAGCCACTGAGGGGCCATGTGAGGGGCCCGGTGACGATCCACCGGGGGCCACTGCGGGCCTCTTGAGTGCGGCTCGGGGGCGACTCCCGCTCAGGACCACGAGCCCACGGACAGGTGACCCGGGGGGTAGGGCCGCCTGCCCTGGGAGGATTTGTGCACGGAGGCGGGTGACTTCGCACCGCTGGCGGGTGCCGAGGGCGGTGAGGAGGCGGAGTTCGAGGCGCCTGCCAGCGGTGCCTTCGGCGGCAGCGGTGGCAGCGGGCTGTGCCGTGGCGGGCGCGCCACGTGGCCCGACAGCGGCGGGGGAGGCGGCGGTGGCGGTGCGGGCGCAGGCGGGGGCGGCGGGGGAGGAGGGCCCGCCGTCTCCGGGCTCGCCGCGATGACGGCGGTCCCGGCAGCCATGGGCGCCTCACTCGGGGGCGGGGGAGTCGCGGCCGCCGCCGCCCGCCCCGGCGGAGGCGGTGCGGCGATCTCGCCCGGCGCACTGAGAGCCCCGGCGTGGGCCAGCACCTGGTTGACCATCCCGCCGTCCTCGGAGACCTCCACCTGCTGGCGGGTGTTCCATCCCATCCTCGTGCTGGTGAGCATCCCCCACACGCGCAGGGGGCGCAGCAGCACGGTGGTCCACATGGTGGCCAGCGGGGAGAGCACCAGAGCGCTGTAGCGCTGCCGCTCGGAGGTGTCCGACCGCCACACGCCCGCATAGCGCATGTTCTGCACCAGGCCGATGATCGCCGGGATGATGACGACCTCCACGGGGATCCCGTGATCAGTCATCAGGGGGCGCCAGATCACCAGGTAGATGAAGGTGGCGCCCACCACCCACAGCTGGAGCCAGCCCAGCAGCTGGCGCCACCAGCCCCAGGAGATCACCGGCAGGAAGCGCAGCCGCCACAGCCCTCGGATGAAGGAGCCGCGGAACCACCGCATCTGCTGGCGCAGGTGGTGGCTGAAGCGCTCGGGCATCCAGGCGAAGGCGAAGGCCGTGGGCTGCTGGACCGTGCGGCCCCTCAGCGCCGCGAAGAGGGTGAGGAGGGAGTCGTCGGAGAACTCCACGTGCCGGCCCAGGAACTCCTCACTCATGTAGAGGTCGATGTGGTCGGCCAGCACGGATACCCGGTAGGCCGCCAGCCCTCCGGAGTTGACCAGCACCATCCCCAGCCGGGACATGGAGGAGCGGTCGGTGAGCTGCTGGGTGACGAAGATGATGTCGGTGACCCGTGCCAGCAGGTTCATCCGGTTGTTGGTGGCCAGGATGACGCCGGCCACCGACATCACCCGGGGGTCGCAGAAGGGCAGGGTGATCTCGCGCAGCGCCTCGGCGTCGAGCATCGAGTCGGAGTCCACCGTCACGAAGACCTCCGCCTCCCTGATCTGCTGGAAGGCCTGCGCCTGGGCGTGGCGCTTGCCGCGATTGGGGGTGCGCTGCCAGGTCGCGTAGACCCCGTGAGCGCGGGCCTCGCGCAGGAACCACTGGCGCTGCTCGAAGTAGGTGCCCTGGGTGGAGCCGTCGTCGACGACGTGGATCTCGGAGGGCACCAGGCTCTGGACCAGCAGCGCGGTGAGCATGCGCTGGACCACTGCGGGGTCCTCGTTGTACAGGGGCACGAGCACCGATACCCGCTGGGGCGTGGGCCCGGAGCCGATGAGGCGCTGCTCGGAGAAGGCCAGCAGCAGCTGGAGCGCCACGAAGAGGAAGACGATGTTGAAGGCCCAGATCAGCCAGGGGTCGAAGCTGCCGTGCCGGGTGACGATGATCCGCCAGAAGAACCACACCACCAGGTAGGCGCCCACCAGCACCAGTAGGGGCAGGTAGGGGGAGGAGTCCATGAGCGCCCGCGGCAGCCCCGTGCGATCGGCGAAGCCCTGGGCCTGTCGGGGGGAGTCCAGGCGGTAGCGGGCGGTCTGGGGCCGGTCGGACCCGCGCCCGCGCCAGTCCGGCTCCTCCGGCCGCTGCGCCGTCGGCGCGGCGGCCCGGCCCTCGCGCTCCTGCGGGCCCCGGCGCGAGCTCAGGGGCAGGCCTCGCTTGAAGAACAGCTTGACGCCGATGGCGGCCGTGAGGATGACGCCGCATATGAGCACGACGAACATTCCGAAGGACCAGGACATGGGGACCTCTTCTGGGACGGGACAGGTGCGGAGCGGGGACGTGCGGGGCGCGGCACGGCCTCTACCACGAGGCGGCCGGAGGGCCCTCGCACCGGGGGTCAGCCGGTCGGTGCCTCCCGGTCCCGACACGGGCCCGGGCGCACGGCCGCGCCCTCCCGGCGTCGCGTCTGCTCGTCACAGGTCACTGGATGCGCCACCCCACGAAAAATTGAACCGAAGGTAGGAAAAGATACTGGATTGTGATTCTCTGGCTTTACGCTGCCACGTTTGTAGCAACCGCGCAACATGCACTCGCCGGGATTGTGCGAGGGGCTCGTCCCATGTGCGCCACCTCGCCCCGAGATCCCAGGAGACTCTCTGCTGGCGCGCAGAGATCGTCCTGCCGGGTCTGATCCCCAGGGCCGCTTCAGACCCGCCCGTGTCCTCTAGCCTGGGTCCATGACGCAGCCGGCAGACCTGACGAGACCGACCACAGATGCTCCCGCCCCCGCCCCTGACGGCGCCCCGGGCGCACGGCCGGCCCCCGACCCGGGCGGCCGCGCTGACGGGGCCTGCCTGAGCGTGGCCGAGGTCGTGGACCTGGTGGAGCGGGTCGCGCCCCCCGCCCTGGCGGCCTCCTGGGACTCCAACCGGCTCATCTGCGGCGACCCGCAGGACCGGGTCTCCTCAGTGCTGCTGGCCGTCGACCCGGTCACCGCCGTCATTGACGAGGCCATCGAGCGCGGCGTGGAGATGATCATCACCCATCACCCCCTCTACCTGCGCGGCACCGAGGCCGTGGCCGCCACCGATCCCAAGGGCCGCCTCATCCACCGGCTCATCCGCTCGGGCATCGCCCTGCTCAACGCCCACACCAGCCTGGATGCCGCGCACGGGGGAGTGGCGGACGCCCTGGCCGCGGCCGTGGGGCTTGACGACGTCGTCCCGCTGGAGCCGGACCCCACCGACCCCGCCCAGGGGATCGGCCGGGTCGGGCGCCTGCCCCGGCCCGTCAGCCTGCGGGACTTCGCCGCCGCCGCGGCCCGGGCCCTCCCGGACTCCGCCCCCGGGCTGCTCCTGGGCGGCGACCCCGAGGCCGAGGTGCGGACCATCGCCGTGTCCGGGGGCGCCGGGGACTCCCTGCTGGCGCGCGCCCGCCAGGTGGGTGCCGATGTCCTCCTCACCGCCGACCTGCGCCACCACCCCGCCTCCGAGCACCTCGAGGGCGGACGGCCCTACCTGCTGTGCGGCACCCACTGGGCCACCGAATGGGTGGGGCTGCCACCACTGGCCCGGCGCCTGGAGGCCGAGGCGCTCGCCAAGGGAGCCGGCCTGAGCGCCGTCGTGTCCCGTACCGTCACCGACCCGTGGACCATGCGCCTGACCACGGCCGACGGCGCGTGAGAGGATCGGACCCGGCCCCGGTCCACCGCACCACACCACCTCCAGCATCGAAGGACACCCGTGATGAGCGCTCCCATCGCCCAGCAGCGCCTGCTGATCGAGCTGCAGGCCCTCGACTCCCGCCTGGCCCGGCTGCGCCACGAGCGCACCCACCTGCCGGTGCTGGCGCGCATCGAGGCCACCATCGAACGGCTCACCGCCAACAAGCGCCAGGCCGTCCTGGCTGATGCGGCCCTGGCCCAGGCCAAGGAGGCCTCCACCCGCCGCGAGGAGGAGGTCGACCAGGTCGTGCGCCGCTCCGAGGCGCTGCGCGAGCGGCTCCTGTCCGGCCGGGATGCGGCCCGGGACCTGAGCGCCATCCAGCACGAGATCGACCACCTGGGGGTGCGCCAGGGAGTCCTGGAGGAGGCGCAGATCGCCGCGATGGAGGAGCTGGAGCAGGCCCGGGCCGAGGTCGAGCGCCTCGCCCAGGAGGAGCAGCAGATCCGTGCCGCGGGCCGGGAGCTGACCGCCGAGCGCGACGCCGGCTTCGCGCGCCTCGATGAGGAGATCGCCTCAGTGGAGGACCAGCGCGCCGACCTGGCGGGCACCATCGATGCCGGACTGCTGGAGGACTACGACGCCGTGCGCGCCCGCACCGGCGGCCTGGGGGCGGTGGCCCTGCGCGGACGGCGCATCGAGGGCGGCTCGCTGGAGATCAGCCCGCAGGAGATGGCCCGGATCGCGGCCGCCCCGCCGGAGGCCGTCCTGCATGCCGAGGAGAACGACGTCATCATCGTGCGCATGGACATCTGAGCCCGGGCGCGGGCCAGGGACGGCCGGCGCCTGCCCGCACCCGACCACCATGCATGATGAGCCCGTCAGCGCAGGACGAGTCTCAGATCGCGCCTGCCGCGCCTGTCGGGCTCGCCCAGCTCCACGGCGTGGACGGCCTCCAGGCCCTGGGCGATGCCGGCGATCGACTCGGCGTCGGCCTCCTGGGCGAGGGTTGCGCCTGCTAGGGCGTCGATGATCGCCCCGACCAGCAGACCGCGCGTGTGCTTGGCGTGGTGGGAGACCGCCGTGCGCGCGCCATGGGGCGCCTCCTTGACCACCGCGACCCTGAGCAGGCCGCCGGCCGGCGGCGCCTGGGCGGAGGGCTGCCAGGCAGCGGCATAGGCCGAGGAGCGGCAGTCCACGACGACGCCGTCGGCCAGACCGTCGAGCACCGGCGCCAGCGGCCTCTTCCAGAAGGCCGACATCCGGCCCAGGCCGGGCAGGGCGAGGCCCATGGACAGGCGGTGATCGGGCAGGGCGTCGGTGGCGCGCACCGCGCCCCACAGCCCGGAGAGGATGACGACGCTGCTGCTCAGGATCCTGCGCCCCGGCTGGCCGCCGGCATGGCGGGACAGTGCGGCGGCCTCGTAGAGCACCCCGGTGAACAGCTCATGGGCCGGGGCGCAGGGGGCCGTGGCCAGGTGCAGGTTGAGGGCCGCATCAGCGGCGCTCCTGGGACCCAGGCCCAGAAGCGCCGCAGCATCGGGGGAGGCGCTGGCCCGGGAGAGGGCCTCCATGACCGTGAGCCTGGCGGCGCCCAGCTCGGCGCTGCCCAGGAGGCCGGCCAGGTCCAGGGGCGGGCCCGAGGAGGGCGGGGTCTTGCCCTCGGAGGGCGGGAGCAGGATGAGCACGGGCACATGCTAGATCAGCCCCTGCGGTCCTCGGGGTATGCTGTGCCCGCGGACGAGCCGACCGGGCGGCCGCGGTACCCGTGGCGCCTTCGGGCGCTCCCGGGGCTGAGGAACGTCCGGGCTCCACAGAGCAGGACGGTGGCTAACGGCCACCCGGGGTGACCCGCGGGACAGTGCCACAGAGAGCAGACCGCCGGCCCGATGGGGCCGGTAAGGGTGAAAGGGTGGGGTAAGAGCCCACCAGCGCGGCGGGTGACCGTCGCGGCTGGGTAAACCCCGTCCGGAGCAAGACCGCACAGCCGGCGATTGAGGGCTGCTCGCCCGAGCCGGCGGGTTGGTCGCGCGAGGCCATCGGCAACGGTGGTCCAAGATGAATGGTCGCCACCGCCCAGGGCCGGCAACGGCGGGCGGCAACAGAACCCGGCGTACAGGTCGGCTCGTCCGCCCACCTGCTCTCATTGCCCGCCTCATCAGGCGCATCGTTGGCGGGGGCACCCGCGCTCCTCCCGCTCAAGACGCAGTCCCACCCCTTCTAGGAGGGCTAATCCGCGTCCCCATGGCCCATGGTGCGGGCCCCTCGTGCCTGCCGGGAGCCCTTGGCCACGGGACGGCGCGCCCCCGACGGCAGGACGGTGCCCCTGCCCGATCCGGGCAGGGGCACCGTCTCAGTCCCTCTGGGGCCTTCGGCGAGCAGCGACCGCGCTTCAAGGATGCCGGAGCGCGTCGCGAGTGCCGAGGCGGGGCTCAGGGGTCACTTGGCGGCCATGTACAGCTCGTCGCCACCGAAGACGCTGATGGCCCACGCCCCGGTGTTGGCGTTCTCCTTGGGGATGGCGAAGGTGATATAGCCCTCGGCCGAGCCACCGTCGCGGGGCATGGCCTGCTGGGCGAACTCATCAGCCATGTCGTAGATCCGCGTGGCCTCGACGGTGTTGCCGTCCTTGGTGTAGTCCATCTTGAAGTCGAACTCGTTGAACTGGCCCGAGCCGTGGTAGGTCAGCTTGACCTTGGCGCGCACATAGACCGAGCCCTCCGGCGGTGCCTCGTAGCTGTACTTGTTCTGACCCTGCTCGACCTCCGCGGTGGCGTCCCACTTGACCTCGGTGATCTCCACATCCGCGGTGGCGCCCTTGTTGGACGAGTACTTGCCCGCGGTGAAGGTGAGGATGCTGCTGTCGGGGTCGGCCGGGTTGTTGGGGTCCGTGCCCGGCTGGTCCTTGTTGGCGGAGGAGTCAGAGTCATCTGAGCTGTCAGAGCTGTCGGAATCGCTCTTGTCGGACTTGTCCGAGGTGCCGCTGCCGGAGCCCTGGGAGGAGCTGGAGCCTCCACGGCTGTTGTTGTCCCCGCTCGAGCCCAGGCTGTTGACGATGACCATTCCCAGGACCAGGACGACGACGAGGGTGCCGGCGATGATGGCCCAGAACCACCACTGCTTGGTGATCGGCTTGGCAGCGGCCGCGGCGTAGCCGGGCTGGCCGCCGACATCCATGGGCTGCCAGCCGCCGGGGGCCCCCGGCGCGCTGGGGACTCCCTGGGGCGCGGCCTGGTTCTGGAAGGGCGTGGGGGACTGGGCGTAATCGCCACTGGGGGCGTAGGGGCTGGCCCCTCCCGCAGGCGCGGGGGAGGGGAAGTCGCCCGGGGGCACGGAGGCGGACTGACCAGTGGGGTCGGCGACCGGGGCGGTGGCCCCGGTGGAAACCGCCTGGGTCGGAGCCCACGCCGGGTCGGCGCCGGAGGCAGCCGCAGGCGCGGAGGAGGCCGAGCCGCCGGAGGAGGCGGAGTCATCCACCCAGAGCTGCCATCCTTCGGGCGCCGGCCCCCAGGCCGGGTCGGGCTGCCAGCCGGCGGGCGGCTGGAAACCCTCGGGCGGTGCCGGCCAGTTCGGCGGTGGGTTGAAGCGCAGTGCCATGTGAACCTCCGGGAAGGAAAAGATCGGGCGGGGCCACCGGGAACAGCGGCCTTCTCACGGACCGAATGTACACGGTCATCATGCAGGGTAGGTCAGAAGCCTGTCGCGAAGACGGTGGGGAGCGCTGCCCACCTGCTGCCCCAGCGCGAACCCGTGCGCCGGGCCGCGAGGGCCGGAGCGCGGGCCGGTGCCGCCGGCCCATGGGCGCGGGTGCGACCCCCGCACCCCCGCCTCCCACCTGCTCAGGGCAGGGTCAGGACCTCGGCGCCGTCCTCCGTGACCACCATGGTGTGCTCGAACTGGGCGGTGCGGGAGCGATCCTTGGTCACCACCGTCCAGCCGTCCTCCCACTGCTCCCAGTCGATGGCGCCCAGGGTCAGCATCGGCTCGATGGTGAAGACCATGCCCACCTCGATGACGTCGTTGTGCGCCGGCGCGGCGTCGTAGTGCGGGATGATGAGGCCGGAGTGAAATGCCTCACCCACGCCGTGCCCGGTGAAGTCCCGCACCACCCCGTAGTCGAAGCGCCTGGCGTAGGCCTCGATGACTCGGCCGATGACATTGACCTCCCTGCCGGGTCTGACCGCCTTGATCCCGCGCTCCATGGCGGTGCGGGTGCGCTCGATGAGCAGTGCGCTCTGCTCATCGACCTGGCCGACGGGGAAGGTGGCGTTGGTGTCCCCGTGCACGTCGCCGATGTAGGCGGTGACGTCGAGATTGATGAGGTCGCCCTCCTGGAGCACCGTGCTGTCGGGAATCCCATGGCAGATGACCTCGTTGATCGAGGTGCAGATGGATTTGGGGAAGCCCATGTAGCCCAGGCAGGAGGGGTAGGCGCCGTGGTCGCACAGGTACTCGTGGGCGATCCGGTCCAGCTCATCGGTGCTCACCCCCGGGGCGATGGCCTTGGCGGCCTCCTGCAGGGCGCGGGCCGCCAGGCGCCCGGCCACTCGGATGCGCTCGATGGTCTCCGCGCTCTTAATCTCCGGGGCGGTGACCCGCTCGGGCCCGTCGTGGAACAGGTACTCGGGGCGGGCGATGGCGCTGGGAACCTGGCGCTGGGGGCTGAGCCGGCCCGGCACGAGGGTGCCTCGCGGGGCGCGGTCGGCGAGCTGGTCCGGGGTCGCGGGGGCGGCGGAGTTCATGGACTCAGCATAGGAGGACAGGAGGGGCGGGGTGCGCGGGCAGGCTCGCCCTCCGCCGTCGCCCGCGATCAGGAGTCGAACCAGTGCTCCTGGCGGGGGAAGGCGCCGGAGCGGACCTCGGCTGCGTACTGCGAGGCGGCCCGTCCCAGCTCCTGGCCCAGCTCGGCGAAGCGCGCGGCGAAGCGCGGCGACCAGTCGGTCATGCCCGCCATGTCCGTCCACACCAGCACCTGGCCGTCCGTGCGCGCGCCCGCCCCGATGCCGATGGTGGGCACGCCCAGGGCCCGGGTGACGCGGGCGGCCAGCGGCTCGGGGACCATCTCCAGGACCATGCTCATGGCGCCGGCCTCCTCGATGGCCAGGGCGTCGGCCAGCAGCTCCTCACCTGCAGGCCCCCGGCCCTGGACGCGGAAGCCGCCCAGGGCGTGGATCGACTGGGGGGTGAAGCCCAGGTGCCCCATGACCGGGATGCCGGCCTGGGACAGCAGGCGGATCGTCTCGCAGCGCGCCCGCCCGCCCTCGAGCTTGACGGCGCTGGCGCCGGCCTTCATCAGGCGCACCGCACTGGCCAGGGCCTGCTGGGGGCCGGCCTCGTAGGAGCCGAAGGGCAGGTCGGCCACCACCAGGGCGCGCTTCGTGGCGCGGGCCACCGAGCGGGTGGCCACCACCATCTCGTCGAGCTCCACCGGCAGGGTCGAGTCGTGCCCGTGCATGACATTGCCGATGGAGTCGCCCACCAGGAGCATGTCGACGCCGGCGGCATCCAGGATCCGGGCGGTGACGGCGTCGTAGGCGGTGAGCATGACCAGCCTGGTGCCGGCGGCCTTGGCGTCCCTCAGGTGGTGGACGCGCACGGGCCGGCCCCCGCCGGCCCCCGACGGCGGTGCGGCGGGCCCCGCGGCGGCGGCCGCGGGGGAGGAGTCGGGGTGCTGCGCGTCGGAGGGTGCGGGAGTAGCCATGCCCCGAGGCTACTCGAGCGCCGGCCAGGCGAGGCTCGCAGTGGGCGCGGTGGCAGCTGTGGAGGTCCTTCCACCGCGTCCCGCACTGGTCGTTTCATACCTGTGTGGTTCGGGCTTCAGGTTGGACGTCGCTTCGCGACAGGCGCGATACTTCGCGACTTGGACGGTACTTGTAGGTGTCGCTCTTTCCGCGAAGTGACGCCTCTGTCGCGAAGTGACGCCCATTCGAACCGCGGCCCACCACCACCCGCCGCACGCCACCCCCCCACCACCCTCCCTGCTGACAACCTCCCGAGGAAGTGCGGCTAGGGTGGTGGGTGCACGGGGGCCACCACCGTCGGCCCGACCGCAGCCGTGCTCTCAACCCGCTCAGGAGGCACTGTGGACAAGCAGCAGGAGTACGTGCTCCGCGCGATCGAGGAGCGCGACATCAGCTTCGTGCGCCTGTGGTTCACCGATGTGTCCGGGCAGCTGAAATCGGTGGCCATCGCGCCGGCCGAGGTCGAGGGGGCCTTCGAGGAGGGCATCGGCTTCGACGGCTCGGCCATCGAGGGCCTGACCCGGGTCTTCGAGTCCGACATGCTCCTGGCCCCCGACCCCTCCACCTTCCAGATGCTTCCCTGGAGGGAGGGCGCCAATGGCGTGGCCCGCATGTTCTGCGATGTGCTCACCCCCGACGGCGAGCCCGCCCGCACCGATCCCCGCTCGGTGCTCGAGCGCCAGATCGCCCGGGTGGCCGAGGCCGGCTTCACCTGCTACATCCACCCCGAGATCGAGTTCTACCTGGTCAAGCGCGACGAGCAGGGCCGTATCCGCCCCACCGACTACGCCGGCTACTTCGACCACGTCCCGGGCGGGACCGCCCACGACTTCCGGCGCCGGGCCATCCTCATGCTCGAGCAGATGGGGATCTCGGTGGAGTTCTCCCACCACGAGGGCGGGCCGGGCCAGAACGAGATCGACCTGCGCTTCGCCGACGCCCTGTCCATGGCGGACAACATCATGACCTTCCGGGCCGTGGTCGAGGAGGTCGCCCTCCAGGAGGGCTGCGTGGCCACCTTCATGCCCAAGCCCTTCGCCGACGAGTTCGGCTCGGGCATGCACACCCACTTCTCCCTGTTCGAGGGCGACCGCAACGCCTTCTTCGACCCCGCGGGCCAGTACCAGCTCTCGGCCACGGGGCGGGCCTTCATCGCCGGCCTGCTCCACCACGCCTCGGAGATCACCGCGGTGACCAACCAGCACGTCAACTCCTACAAGCGCCTGTGGAGCGGCAAGCGCGGCGACGAGGCTCCCAGCTATGTGTGCTGGGGGCACAACAACCGCTCCGCCCTGGTGCGCGTGCCCATGCACAAGCCCGGCAAGGCCCAGTCGGTGCGGGTGGAGTACCGCGGCATCGACTCCTCGGCCAACCCCTACCTGGCCTACGCCGTCATCATCGCCGCCGGCCTCAAGGGCATCGAGGAGGGCTACGAGCTGCCCCCCGAGGCCGAGGACGACGTGTGGGCGCTGTCCGACCTCGAGCGCAAGGCCCTGGGGATCCGGGCCCTGCCGACCTCGCTCAAGAGCGCGGTCGCCGCCACGCAGGACTCCGACCTGGTGGCCGACACCTTCGGGGAGGACAGCTTCGAGTACTTCCTGCGCAACAAGCGCCGGGAGTACCGGGCCTACGACGCCCAGGTCACCCCCTTCGAGATCGAGCAGTTCTTCCCCCGCGCCTGAGCGGGCCGGACCGGGGCGGGCAGTGAGCGGGACGGCGGGGCGCGCGCAGGAGGGCCCCCTGGCATCGCGCCGCACCTCACCGCGGCGGCGCCTCATCAGGGCGGGATTCGCCGACGCCGCTCGGGCGGCCGTGCTCCTGGAGGACCCCGCCCTGGCCGCCTGCCTGTCCGACGCCGCCGAGCCGGAGGGGACCGGCCTCGCCCTGGTCCCCGAGCTGGCCCAGTGCGCCGACCCCGACCTGGCCCTGCTGACCCTGGTGCGCCTGGCCCAGGCCTGCGCCCCCGGGCCCCGGGCCGCCGGGGCCGCCCCGCAGCAGCCCGTGCCGCTGCTGCGCCGGATCCTCACCGCCGGGGAGCAGGACCCGCCGGCGCTCATCGAGCACCGGCGTCGGCTGCTGCGCGTGGTGGGCTACTCCCAGGCCCTGGGGGACTTCCTGGTGGCCCACCCCGAGCGGATCAGCGCCCTGGGCCCGGCCCGCGCCTGGGAGGCACCGGGCGCCCCCGCCGTCGAGGACTACCTGCGCGGCGCCGTCGTGCAGGCCCTGGAGGCCGGCGGGCCGGGCCCGCGCGAGGAGGCGGTCTGCCGGGAGCGGGCCGGTGCGAGGGGCCCGGCCCCGGACGGCGATGACCCGGTGGCCCGGGCCACCGCCGCCCTGCGCTGCGCCTACAAGGACAGGCTCCTGGCCATCGCCGCCGACGACCTGGTGGGCGAGGCCCCCCTGGACCATGTGCCGGTGGTCGGCGAGCGCATGAGCCGCCTGGTCGACGCCGCCCTGGACGGCGCCCTGCTCATCGCCCGCGCCGCTGTCGGGCCTCCCGCCCAGGACGTGGCCCTCGCCATCATCGCCATGGGCAAGACGGGGGCCCAGGAGCTCAACTACATCTCCGATGTCGATGTGGTCTACGTCGTCGGGCCCGCCCAGGGGTGCGGGATCACCGAGGCCCGGCTGGTGGAGACCGGCACCCAGATCGCCACCGAGCTGGCCCGCGCCACCTCGGCCACCGGCCCCGAGCCCGCCCTGTGGCCCCTGGACACCGCCCTGCGGCCCGAGGGCAAGGACGGCGCCCTGGTGCGCACCCTGGACTCCCACCTGGCCTACTACCAGCGCTGGGCCGCCTCCTGGGAGTTCCAGGCCCTGCTCAAGGCCCGCGCCTGCGCGGGGGACGCGGCGCTGGGGGCCGCCTACGAGCAGGCCATCGCCCCCCTGGTGTGGCAGGCCTCCAGCCGGGAGAACTTCGTGGAGGACGCCCGGGCGATGCGCCGGCGCGTGGAGCGGGAGTCCGGTCCCCGCTCCGGCCCCGACCTGCGCATCAAGCTGGGCCCTGGGGGCCTGCGCGACGTGGAGTTCACCGTCCAGCTCCTCCAGCTGGTCCACGGGCGGGCCGATGCCTCCCTGCGGGTGCGCCAGACCCTGGCGGGCCTGGAGGCGCTGTCGGCCGGCGGGTATGTCAGCCGCCAGGACGCGGCGGCCATGGCCGACTGCTACAAGGGCCTGCGCCTGCTGGAGCACCGCGCCCAGCTCCATCGCCTGCGCCGCACCCACAGCATGCCCGCCAAGGAGGAGGATCTGCGGCGCCTGGGGCGCAGCGTGCACCGCAGCCTGGCCGACGGCCCCTCCCTGCGGACGACCTTCCGCGAGCTGCGCCGCCGGGTGCGGGCCCTGCACGAGGACATCTACTACCGGCCCCTGCTGGGGGCAGCGGCGCGCCTGAGCGCCGATGAGATGGCCCTGAGCCCCCAGGCCGCCCGGGAGCGCCTGGAGGCGGTGGGCTATATCGACGCCGAGGGCGCACTGCGCCACATCCAGGCCCTCACCGAGGGGGTGAGCCGGCGGGCCGCCATCCAGCGCCAGCTCCTGCCGGTGATCATCGGGTGGATCGGGCAGGGCGCCGACCCCGACGCCGGGCTGCTGTCCTTCAGGAAGGTCTCCGAGGCCATCGGCGGATCCCACTGGTACCTGGCGATGCTGCGCGACTCCCCGGTGGCCGCCCAGCGCCTGTGCCAGGTGCTGTCCGGGTCCCACTGGGCCGCCGAGAGGCTCGTGGAGTTCCCCGAGTCCATCGCCTGGCTCGACGGCGACGCCGAGCTGGCCGCCCGCCCGCCCGCCGCCCTGGCCGAGGAGATCGCCGCGGTGCTGCGCCGCCGGCCCCTGAGCGGGCCCGATGAGGCCTCACTGGAGGCCCAGGCGCTGGAGGCGGTCCAGGCCGTGGTGCGCGTGCGCGCCCGCGAGGAGGTGCGGGCCGCCCTGGCCGACTGCCTCGACGGCATCGACCCCCAGCGCACCGCCACCGTCCTGAGCAACGCCACCGACGCCGTCCTGTCCGGGGCTATGAGCGTGGCCACGGCCCTGGTCATCGCCCAGCGCGAGGGCGCCGCCGCCCTGGCCCAGGGGCCCGGCCCCCACGGGCGCTGGCCGGGGGCACTGGCCGACCACGCCGTCATCGCCATGGGGCGCCTGGGCGGGAGGGAGGTGGGCTACGCCTCCGACGCCGATGTGCTCTTCGTCCACCGGGCCCGGGCCGGGGCCGATGAGGATGCTGCCGCCAGGGAGGCCGACGCCGTGGCCAGGACCATGGTGCGCCTGCTCGCCGCCGCCCGCCCCCACGCACTGGAGGTGGACGCCGACCTGCGCCCGGAGGGCCGCCAGGGGGCGATGAGCCGGTCCTTGAGCGCCTACGCGGACTACTACGGGCGCTGGGCGCAGGTCTGGGAGCGCCAGGCGCTGCTGCGGGCCCGGGCCTGCGCCGGGGACGCGGCGCTGGGGCGGGCCTTCGAGAAGCTCATCGGCCCCCTGCGCTGGGCCCCTGGGGGCCTGAGCGCCGAGGAGCTGCGGGAGATCCGCAGGATCAAGGCCAGGGTGGAGGCCGAGCGCCTGCCCCGCGGCGTGGCCCCCGCCCGTCACCTCAAGCTCGGCCCGGGCGGGCTGAGCGACGTGGAGTGGAGCGCCCAGATCCTCCAGCTGGGCAGCGCCGGGAGGGTCGAGGGGCTGCGCACCACCTCGACCCTGGAGGCCCTCCAGGCGGCCGCGGCCGGCGGGCTCCTGGGCGCCGATGAGGCCGGCCGCCTGGCCGCCGCGTGGATCCTGGCCTCCAGGCTGCGCTCGGCCATCGTCCTGGGCACGGGGCGCGCCTCAGGGCCCCGCTCCCAGGCCCTCCCGGACGCCATCAGGGACATCCGCCTGGTGGGGCGGCTCATCGGCCTGGAGTCGGGGGCCGAGCGGCAGATCGAGGACCTCTACCGGCGCAGCGCCCGCCATGCGCGGGCGGTGGCCGAGACCATCATCTTCGGGGGGCACGAGCCCACTGGCCGCCCTGGCGGCGCCGACGGTCCGAACCGGGCCGGGGTCCCGGGCGCCGCGATCCCCCGTGCCGGCCTGGATCGGGCCGGGAAGCAGCACCAGGGGCCCCAGGGCGACAGGCCGCGGGAGGGCCAGCGGCGCGGCCGATGGGGGCCTGCACCGGCAGGGCGGGAGGCCGGGCGCGCGGCGGGGCCGGCGTCCTCGGGCCGGGAGGATGGGCGCGCGGCGGGGCCGGCGTCCTCCACGGCTCCGGGCTCGACCTCGCGGCCGCAGGCGCCGGGGCGCAGCCCGTCGGGCGGGGCCCCGGCGTCCCCGACGGCTTCGAGGCGCGGGCCCGCGGCGCGACGCCGCCCCCACCGTGAGGGCCCTTACCCCTGGAGCTGAGGGATCAGGGACGGGCGCGGGGCGCTGACCTGGCAGAATCGGGGGCGTGAAGCTCATCCTGGTCCGTCACGGCCGCACCATCGCCAATGTCATGAGGGCCCTGGACACGGCCTTCCCCGGGAACCCCCTCGATGAGGTGGGGCTGGCTCAGGCCGAGGAGCTGCCCGGGCGCCTGGCCCGTGCCGGGCATCTGGAGGGCATCTCCTCCCTGTGGGTATCCCCGATCCTTCGGGCCCGCCAGACCATCGCCCCCATCGAGGCCGCCACCGGCCTGAGCGCGCGCATCGAGTCGGGCCTGCGCGAGGTGCTCGCCGGTGACCTGGAGATGAGCACGGCGGCGGGGTCCATGCGCTGCTATGTGGACACCACCCGCTCCTGGATGGTCGGGCGCCTGGCCGCCCGCATCCCCGGCTCGCTGGAGGACGGCGAGAGCACCTTCGCGCGCTTCGACGAGGTCGTGTCGCGCATCGCCCAGGCCACCCCCGAGGGCGGCTCGGCCCTCCTGGTGGCCCACGGGACGGTGCTGCGCCTGTGGACCGCCCTGGCCGCCGCCGAGGCCGCCGGGGCCGACCCCGCCTGGATCGCCGACCACCCCATGGGGAACACCGGCATCACGCTCATCGAGGGCGCCCAGGACGGCTGGCGCCTCGTGGACTGGAACGAGGGCGCCTGGCGGGCGCCGTGACGGCCTGATCGGGGCTCCACCCGCGGATTGGCCCTTCAAGACGCGGATTGGCCCTTCAGGACGCGGATTGGCCCTTCAAGACGCGGATTGGCCTCCTCTATCAGGGTGAATCCGCGTCTTGAGGGGCAGAAGTGCGGAAGGCCGCCCCTGGATCTACAGGACGGAGGACAGGAAGGCCCTCGTGCGCTCGGCCCGGGGGCTGTCCAGGACCTGGGAGGGCAGGCCGGACTCGCAGATGACGCCGCCGTCCATGAAGATGAGCTGGTCGCCGACCTCCCGGGCGAAGCCCATCTCGTGGGTGACCACCACCATCGTCATGCCGGAGGCCGCCAGGTCCTTCATCACCTGGAGCACCTCGCCCACCAGCTCGGGGTCGAGGGCCGAGGTCGGCTCATCGAAGAGCATGAGCTCGGGATCCATGGCCAGGGCCCGGGCGATGGCCACGCGCTGCTGCTGGCCGCCCGAGAGCTGGGAGGGGTAGTGGTCCACCCGGTCCGCCAGGCCCACGCGGTCCAGCAGCTGGAGGGCCCGCTCGCGAGCCTCGGCCTTGGCCATCCTCCTGACCTGGACGGGCGCCTCCATGACATTGCCCAGGGCCGTCATGTGGGGGAAGAGGTTGAAGCGCTGGAAGACCATGCCGATCTTGGCCCGCTGGGCGGCACTGGCCTTGTCGGACAGGGCGTGCAGGCGGGTGCGGCCGTTCTTGACCACCTCGCGCATGCCGATGAGCTCGCCGTCGACCCGCACGCGCCCGGCGTCGATGGTCTCCAGCTCATTGATGCACCGCAGCAGGGTGGACTTGCCCGAGCCCGAGGGGCCCACGAGCACCGTCACCGAGCCGGGCTCCACGGTCATGTCCACGCCCCGCAGGACGTGCAGCTCACCGAAGAACTTATGCAGTCCGGTGATCTCGACCTTGGGCACCCGCGGGGGCGCGGCCTGGGGCTGGGCCGGCTCCGGCCGCGCGGAGGAGGGCCGGTCTGCGGGGCTGGTGGTCGGGCTCATGGCGTGTACTCCAGGAAGGGGTCGTCCTTGGTGGTGTGGGCATCCAGGATCGCCTGCTGGCGGGCGGACAGGGATCGCCTCGCACCACGGCGCGGGTCGCGCCCAGACTCGAATCCCCGGCCGTAGTAGCGCTCGATGTAGTGCTGGCACACCATGAGGATCGAGGTGATGATGATGTACCAGATCGCCGCCACCAGGAGCAGCGGGATGGTCTGGTAGGTCCACGAGGCGTAGGCGTTGGTCACGAAGGTCAGGTCCAGGGTGAAGGGCACCGCCAGCACCAGGGAGGTGGTCTTGAGCATGGAGATCGTCTCATTGCCCGTGGGCGGCACGATGACGCGCATCGCCTGGGGGAGGATGATGCGCCGCAGGATCTGGCCCTTGCCCATGCCCAGGGCGCGGGCCGCCTCGGACTGGCCCCGGTCCACGGAGTTCAGTCCCGAGCGGACGATCTCGGAGAGGTAGGCGCCCTCATTGATGCCCAGTCCCAGGACCGCGGCCACGAAGGGCGTGAAGACCGTGGTGGTCTTGAAGGTCAGCAGCTCGGGGCCGAAGGGCACCCCCAGGCTCAGGTGCTGGTAGAGCGCGGACAGGGCGCCCCAGAAGACCAGCTGGGTGTAGATCGGGGTGCCGCGGAAGAACCAGAGGTAGGCCAGGGAGACCACCCGCAGGACGGGATTGGAGGATTGGCGCATGATCGCCGTCGTCACCGCCAGGACGATGCCGATGCCCATGGCCATGAAGGTCAGCAGCAGGGTCCATCCCACCGCCGCGATGACCCGGACCTCCCGGAAGAAGAACCAGACGGTGTCCCAGTGGAACTTCTCATTGGTGATGAGGGCGTTGAGGAGCATGGCTCCCAGCACCGCGACGATGGCGGCGCTGATCCACGTCCCCGGGCGGGGCACGGGCTTGGGGTTGTTGAGCGCGATGGTGCTCCTGGAGTCCTCGGCGGCGGGCGCGGGGCGGGTGCCCGCGCCGGTGGTGCCCGATGCTGCGCCCATGCCTCAGCCCTCCACTGCCGGGTTGAGCTCACTGGTGGTCAGGGCGGCGTCCTCCACGCCCCAGGCCTGGAGGATCTCCTGCCAGATGCCCTGGTCCATGAGGTACTGGACGGCCGCCTGGATCGCTGCGGTCAGCTCCTTGTCCTGCTTGGAGGTGACGATGCCCTGCGGCAGGGCGTCCTCGACCTGCCCGATGGTCTCCACCGCGCCCTCGGTGCGCTCGACGGCGTAGCCGGCCACTGTGGAGTCGGAGTAGGTGGCGTCGATGGTGCCTCCGGCCAGCGCGCTGGTGGCCGCGTCCTGGTCGTCGTAGGAGCGCACCTCCATCGCTGGCCTGCCCGCCGGGGCGCAGTCCTGGGCGGAGGCCTGCATGGTCTCCTCCTGGGCGGTGCCCACCTGGACGCCCACGGTGCGCCCGCACAGGTCCAGGTGGCTGGAGGCCGTGATGCCCTCGGGGTTGCCCGCGGCCACGTTGAAGCGCGAGCCGACGTTGATGTAGGAGGTCATGTCCACCTCGGCGGTCCGCTCGGAGGTGATGGTGAAGGAGGAGATGCCGGCGTCGTAGTTCGAGCCGATGGCCGCGATGATCGAGTCGAACTCCGCGGTGTGGGTGCGCGAGTCCACGCCCAGGACGGCGGCGATGGCCCTGGTCAGGTCGACGTCGTAGCCGATGGGCTGGCCCTCGGTGTTGAGGAACTCCGCCGGGGCGTAGTTGGTGGCGGCCCCCACGTCGAGCACGCCGTCCTCCAGGGCCTGCGCGGGCAGGAGGGCGGCGATCTCGGGCTGGACCTCGATGCCGGAGACGTCGTAGCCCTGGAAGGCGTCCCGATCACTGGTGCGCCAGTCGGCGGCGTGGGTGCATCCGCTGAGCGCCAGGCAGACCACTGCTGCCACGCCCAGTGCGGTGATGCGGTGGATCCTCATGCGGGACTCCTCTGTGGGGAACAGCAACGGCGGCAAATATGCATGGTGGGGCATAGATATGCAAATTCTGTGAAGTGCCGCACGTGATTCTCCGGGCCCTTCGCGGGCGCTCCGGGGCCCGTCCCAGCGCAGTGCGGGCCCCGGAGCCTCATCGGAGAGGCCCGGGGCCCGCATCGGCGCGCCTCTGGCCATCAGGGGCCATCAGGTCCGGCGCGCGAGGCCTCCGCCCGGCTCACAGGTCGTAGTAGAGCTCGAACTCGTAGGGGTGGGGGCGCAGCCGCAGGGGCTCGATCTCGTTGGCCCGCTTGTAGTCGATCCAGGTCTCGATGAGGTCGGGGGTGAAGACATCGCCCTCGGTGAGGAAGTCGTGGTCCGCCTCCAGGGCGTCCAGGGCCTGGTCCAGGGAGTAGGGGAGCTTGTCGATGTCGTGGTACTCCTCGGGGGCCAGCTCGTAGAGGTCCTTGTCAATGGGCTCGCGCGGCTCGATCCGGCCCCGGATGCCGTCGATGCCCGCCATGAGGACGGCGGCGAAGCACAGGTAGGGGTTGGAGGAGGGGTCCGGGACGCGGTACTCCACGCGCTTGGCCTTGGGGGAGGAGCCGGTGACCGGGATGCGGATGCAGGCCGAGCGGTTGCGGGCGGAGTAGACCAGGTTGACCGGGGCCTCGAAGCCGGGGACCAGCCGGTGGAAGGAGTTGACCGAGGGGTTGGTGAAGGCCAGCAGCGCGGGGGCGTGCGCCAGGATCCCCCCGATGTACCAGCGCGCCAGGTCCGAGAGCTGGCCGTAGCCGCGCTCGTCGAAGAACAGGGGCTTGCCGTCCTTCCACAGTGAGTGGTGGCAGTGCATGCCCGAGCCGTTGTCGCCGAGGATCGGCTTGGGCATGAAGGTGGCGGTCTTGTCGTTGTGCCAGGCCACGTTCTTGATGAGGTACTTGAACTTCATCATGTCATCGCCCGCGGCCAGCAGGGTGTTGAAGCGGTAGTTGATCTCCTGCTGGCCGGCGGTGCCCACCTCGTGGTGGGCGCGCTCGATGTCCAGGCCGGCCTCCATGCACACGCGCACCATCTCGTCGCGCAGGTCGGCCATCTGGTCACTGGGGGGCACGGGGAAGTAGCCGCCCTTGAAACGGGTCTTGTACCCCTTGTTGCCGCCCTCCTCGGAGCGCCCGGTGTTCCAGGCGGCCTCGCCGGAGTCGATGGCGTAGCGCGAGACGGCGGGGGTGGACTCGAACTCCACGGAGTCGAAGAGATAGAACTCGGCCTCGGCGCCGATGTAGCAG
The DNA here is from genome assembly GCF_017592395.1 of Actinomyces bowdenii. Lineage (GTDB taxonomy): Bacteria > Actinomycetota > Actinomycetes > Actinomycetales > Actinomycetaceae > Actinomyces > Actinomyces bowdenii. The sequence goes on along the minus strand of NZ_JAGFOU010000006.1, from coordinate 3,599 downwards.
GTGTCCGCGATGCCCGTGGAGCGCAGGTAGTCCTCGGCCTTGGCCGCGATGGAGCGGGGGTCCCTGGAGTAGACCTCATCGGTGAAGGGGTCCACGATGGAGAAGTTGATGACCAGCGTCTTCTCACGGCGGAAGGGGTCGAGGAAGGCGGTGGTGACATCGGGGATGAGCTTCATGTCGGACTCGTGGATCGCCTGGAAGCCCCGGATGGACGAGCCGTCGAACATCAGCCCCTCGGTCAGCGCCCCATCCTTGAATGCGGCCACGGGGATGGTGAAGTGCTGCATGATGCCAGGCAGGTCGCAGAAGCGGACGTCGATGAGTGCGACACCCTCCTTCTCAATAAAATCCAGGGCCTCGGCTGCATCCTTGAACATGTTTCCTCCAGGAGGGGGCTCCGCACGGCGGCGGCTGACGTGAAAAAGGTTAGGAGCGGGCAGTGACGCGCGAGTGGCGGGCATGTTGCCCCGGTGTTTCGCCTGCATGCGCGGCCCGGGTGCGCCCCACCGCAGCGCGAGCCCTGCGCCGGCCCCGCCCTGGATGGCCGGAGACGGCGCCGCCGATGATGGGCGTCAGGCGTCAGCGGCCGCGCATGGCGCGGCGGTCGATGCGGGCCTTGGTGGGATCGATGCCCTTGTTGGCTTGGGGAATGCTCCGGTTGGACAGCGAGCTCAGGCGCTTGACGACCTGGGAGATCTCGGAGTCGGTCAGCCGCAGGGGCTTGGTGGGCAGCTTGCGCAGCGCGGAGCGCAGGTCCTTCAGCCGCACCTGGGTCGTGCCCGTGCCCACGTAGATGGTGTGGATCGGCACGGTGGACAGGATGCGGTGGACGGCGCGGTTCTCCTCCTTGGCGAGCTTCTGGGCCCGGTGGAGCGCGCCCTCGGCCACCAGGACGACGCCGGGGCGGCCCACCAGGCGCCAGACGACCTCCTGGGTCTTGGGATTGATGGCCACCGGGTCGGACTCCACGTACCAGCCGCGGCCCACCTGGTCCAGGACCGCCTTGGCGGCGCCCGGGTGCCCCTCGAGCTGGCTGTAGGCGGCCGGCCGCACCGTGAGGGACAGGATGGTCATGACCACCAGCAGGGCCACGAGCAGGCCCAGGCTGAGGCAGTACCACAGCGCCACCCCGGTGGCGTAGGACAGCCCGACGGCCAGCGCCAGGACCGCCAGGGCGCCGCCCAGCATCGCCCACCCCACCCACGGGTAGGTGCGCCGGGAGATCGTGTAGGAGTCCTTGACGTTCTGGACGTACTGCGCCAGGCGGCGCCTCTTGGCGGGCTTGGGGTCCTGGGTGGTGCTCACGGGTCTCACAATAGACGACTCGAGGGCGGGCGCGGGCGGGGGCCCTGCGGCCTCAGGAGGCTGCCAGGCGCTGGGCCACGAGGGCGGAGGCCTCCTGGCGGGCAGTGCTCGGCCTGGCCAGCTCGGCCAGGTGCTCGGGGATGGGCCAGCCCCGCTTGGTCATGGCCCGGCCCCACAGCATGCCCGCCCGGTAGGAGGAGCGGACCATGGGGCCGCTCATGACAGCGGCGAAGCCCATGTCCTGGGCCATCTCGCTGAGCTCGACGAACTCCTGGGGCTTGACCCATCGGTCGATGGGGTGGTGGAGCTTGGAGGGGCGCATGTACTGGGTGATGGTCAGGATGTCGCACCTGGCGGCGACCAGGGCGGCCATCGCCTCCTCGATCTCCGCGCGAGTCTCGCCCATGCCCAGGATGAGATTGGACTTGGTCACCAGGCCCGCCTCGGAGGCCGCGGTGATGACCTCGAGGCTGCCCTCGTAGGAGAAGGCCGGGCGGATGCGCTTGAAGATGCGCGGCACGGTCTCCAGGTTGTGGCCCAGGACCTCGGGACGGGAGGAGAAGACCTCCTCCAGCGCCGCCGGGTCCACCTTGAAATCGGGGATGAGCAGCTCCACACCGGTGCCGGGGGAGACCCGGTGGATCTGGCGGGCGGTCTCGGCGTAGAGCCAGGCCCCGCCGTCGGGCAGGTCATCGCGCGAGACGCCCGTGACAGTGGCGTAGCGCAGCTCCATCTCCTTGATGGAGGCCGCCACGCGGCTTGGCTCATCGACGTCGTACTCGGTGGGCCGGCCGGTGGCGATATCGCAGAAGTCGCAGCGGCGGGTGCACAGCTCCCCGCCGATGAGGAAGGTGGCCTCCCGGTCGTTCCAGCACTCGTAGATGTTGGGGCAGTTGGCCTCGGCGCACACCGTGTGCAGCTTCTTCTCCCGCACCAGGCCCCTGACCTCCTGGTAGGTCTCGGAGACCACGGCCCTGGTGCGCAGCCAGTCGGGCTTGGACTCGATGGGGGTCTGGGCGTTGCGGGCCTCGACGCGCAGCAGCCGGCGGCCCTCGGGGGCGACCTTCGCCGAGGCGCCGGAGGCCTTCCCGGCGCTCCCGTGCGAGGGGCCGCAACCGCATCCGGAGCCGCAGCCATGTGCCGTGGGCGCCACGGGCTCGACGGCGACCCCGGCGGCGGCCTGGGCCACGGCCCCCGCGGCGGGGATGGCGCTGCGGGGCCCGGGGCCCGGGTCGGCGCCGCTGACCTGCTGCGCCGCGCTCGCGGGTGTGGCTGTGATGGGCGTGGTGGCCACGGGGCATCCTCCTCGGATCGGTCGGCCCTGACCTGCTGCCTCATGGGGCCCCAGGGCGCGGGCACCAGTGTAGACCGCAACCCGGCCGGATTAGGACTTCAGGCCTATGGCGTCGGGCTCAGGGCCGCGCCTCCGCCATCAGCGGCGACAGATGGGCGCTCAGCGCCCGGACCAGGGCGTCGGCCGGCTCGGCTGTGGCCAGGGGCCGTCCCAGCTCCCGGCTCAACGAGGTCACCCCGGCATCCTCAATGCCGCAGGGGATGATCCGCTCCAGGGAGAAGGCCTCCAGATCCGGATCGACGTTCAGGCCGATGCCGTGCAGGGTCACGCCCCGCGAGACTCTCACCCCCAGGGCGCACACCTTGCGCTCCGCCCGGGCCGCCCGATCCCCGTCGCACCCGCCCCGGCCGGCCCCGGGCCCGCCGCTCTCCTCCGGGTCGGCCGAGGGCCCGGGCACCCAGACTCCCGAGCGGCCCTCCACCCGCATGGCCGGCAGCCCGTAGAGCCCGCACAGCTCCATGACCGCGGCCTCCAGCGCGCGCACGTAGGCGATGACATCCATCGGTGCCGCCAGGCGCACGATCGGGTAGACGGTCAACTGCCCGGGGCCGTGCCAGGTGGTCTTGCCGCCGCGGTCCACCTCGATGACCGGGACCGCCCCCGGCTCGACGACGTCGCCCGGGGGCCGCTCCCAGGAGCGGGTGCGCCGCCCCACCGTGTAGACCGGCTCGTGCTCCAGGAGCAGCAGCGTGCTGGGCGCCGCGCCCGCCACGACCTGCTCGTGGACGCGGCGCTGGAGCTCGCGGCCCTCCCGGTAGGGGATGAGCCTGGATCCCAGCTCGACATCCTCACGGCGCACAGGCCCAGCCTAGTTGTACTTCCCCGTGAGGTTGTGGACGCGGCTGGCGGGGGTTTGGCCGTCGAGGGCGGTGTGGGGGCGGTGGTGATTGTAGGAGTGCAGCCAGTCCTGGTAGGCGGTCTCGCGCTGGGTCTGGCTGGT
>NZ_JAGFOU010000054.1 GCF_017592395.1 Actinomyces bowdenii | reverse complement strand
TCGCCGTTGGGTGGTTTCTTGTAGGGGACGGTAATTCCTGTACCGACGTAGCCCTTATCACCGATGCAGCAGGCGAGGTCGAGCCCCTCCAGAACGCCCGAGGCTGTGATGGCCTTGGCGTCATGGGTGGCTCCCGGCAGGGGGTCGGAGGCCCACCGCAGGCGCCCGGTGGGGCCGACCAGCACCTGCAGGTTCAGGCCGGTGCGCTTGTGCTTGCCCGAGAACAGTGCGGGCTGATCCTTCCAGCTCCAGCAGGGAAGAAGGGTCCCATCGATGATGTACACCCCGGTGCGGGGGACCTCCTCGGCGGTGGCCAGCAGGGGGCCCAGGGTCCTGGCGATGATCCGGGTGATCACCGCGATCGCCCGCGAGATCGTGGGCTGGGAGACCCCCATGATCTCGGCGATCGCCTCCTGAGAGGCATTGGTACGCAGATACATCAGCGTCACCCGCACGCTCTGGAGGGGCTCCAGGATCCTTGGCACCCCAGTGATCCCCTCATCCCTTACTACTAATTCCACCAGACGGTTCAACTGCGCCCTGTCCAGGCCTGTGATACCCTTGCTCATGACGGCTCGTTCCTGAGAGGTTTTCGTTATGCAATC
>NZ_JAGFOU010000053.1 GCF_017592395.1 Actinomyces bowdenii | reverse complement strand
CCCGCCGGCGCAGCCATCGGCGGCGTCATTGGCGGAGTCGTTGGCGGAATAATCGGATCACAGGCAGGAGATTCGATCGCCAACACGGTTCTCAATTGGTTCTAGCAACATCACTATACGGGTAGAAAATATTCAGAAAAAGACATTGATGATCGATTGTCCTACAGTACGCCACTCGGCTTAGCGTGCAACAATGGGGGCGAGTAGAGCAGTTGTCCTGACAAGCCCCTCCGCAATAGTTATATCCATTAGATGTTGGGGGTAATCAACTAATGTCCAAGGATGTATTATATGGTATTTGTGCGCTTGTGATGGGCGTAGGGATGCTTATTAATTGGTGGTTCGAGATGTTTTCAGACTCCGGATACGCGGATCTTTGCCGATCGATAATGAAATCCTCCTTCGATCTAGGACGCAATACTATCGCGCTCATCGAACCAGCCGTAGGAGCATGTTTCTTCTTCGGGGGCGTCTTACTTTTAACTCCTAAGACCAGCCCCCTGATGTCACTCCTAGTACCAGCAGTTCTGTTCTTCCTGGCGGTCGCCGTCCTCGGCCTGCTTCCCATTCCTCTACCTAAGCCCATGTATCCAGAGTGGCAGATGGAGAAGCGCCG
>NZ_JAGFOU010000052.1 GCF_017592395.1 Actinomyces bowdenii | reverse complement strand
TGAGGTTCATTCATGGGGTGTGTGTGAATGTGATTCCGAGGATGGTTGTGGTGGTTGTCGGGAAGGTTTCTAGTGGTCTTCTGCAGCCGGTGTGCAGGACTCTCCATGTCTTGATGTTGGCGATGACTCGCTCGATCTTGTAGCGGATCTGGTTGACGGTCTTGTTGTAGGTCTTGTCGTCGGGGCCAAGAGGCAGGTTCGGGGGTTTTCTCTTCGGGGTGATCATTCCCAGTCCGATATATCCTTTGTCGCCAATATGCTCCGGTGGTGACGCTGCGTCGGCCAGGTCGGTGGCGGGTGCGTCGAGCAGGCCGCAGCGGCGCAGGGCCTCGGTGTCGTGGGGGCGTCCCTCCTGGGGGTCGGATACCCAGGCCAGGGTCCCGGCCTGGGTGCAGGCCACCTGGACATTCAACCCCGTGGTCTTGTGCTTGCCGGAGTACAGCTCGGGATGATCGGCCCAGGACCAGCACTCCAGGAGGGTGCCGTCCACGATCAGCTGGGCCGTGGGGTCCAGGTCCTCCACCGTCGGAACGTTGCTGTTCAGGGCGGCGGCGATCAGGGGCGTGCAGGCGGCGATGACGCGGGTGGTGGTGGGCTGGGAGACGCCGTAGAGCTCGGCGAGCACCTCCTGGGGCGGGTTGTGCCTGAGGTAGGTCAGGGTCAGGCGCACGCACAGCAACAGTCCCAGCACCCTGACCCCGAACACCGGCAAAGGGCCCATGTCGTGGATCATCTCGCACAGGTCCAGGACCTCACTGCAGGAGATTCTCGTGCTACTAT
>NZ_JAGFOU010000051.1 GCF_017592395.1 Actinomyces bowdenii | reverse complement strand
GCCGATGGTACTGCACCCGCCAGGGTGCGGGAGAGTAGGACACCACCGAGCACACACCACACGCGGCCCCGCACACCCCCCACAACAAGGAGGAACGTGCGGGGCCGCGCCACATACCACCAGCCACACACCCCCCTCCCCCCCACCACCTCCACCCCCCGCCTGCCATGACAAGGAACGCCGAGTCGATGGGATCGTCATCGGCGCGAACCTCTCCTGGATGCCAGTGATGCTGTCCCAGCGGCTCGGACCCACCGCGCCGGGGCAGGGCCCAGTGGCCGCGGCAGGAGGAGGCCGGGGCGCAGCGCCTGCGCCGACCCGCCCTCATCGGGGCGATGAGGTGAGCAGGCGCATCCCACTGCGGTGGAGTTGGGCCACCCGCTCGGAGGGCGGGACCTGCGTGGCCGAGAGGCGGGCCAGGTGCGTCAGGAGGCCCCGGCGGTCGCTTGTCCGCCTCCAGGTTGCTCGCTGCTGTCATATCCTCTGCCGATGCTGTGGTGGGTGAGTGGTGGATCAGTGGGGTGTGGGTCTGTGGTGGGCTGGATGGTCGGTGGCTCGCTGCCGGTCGGCTAGTTGTTCTTCCCATGGAGGTTGTGCGCATGCCGGTCCAGGCTGCGAGCGCTTCCGGCCTGCCATCGTCCTTCATGTGGTCGCGGGTCCTCCCTTCAGGCCGCGCTTGCGCCCTTCAGGACGGGGTGCGTCTCGTAGTGTGGTGGCAATTCCTGCGGGCCTGGCCGGCGAGGGTGGCTGGGGTGGGCATCGTGGGAGCCCAGCTGTTCGACCAAGAATCACTAGGAGTGTCCCACGATGCCCAAGAACC
>NZ_JAGFOU010000050.1 GCF_017592395.1 Actinomyces bowdenii | reverse complement strand
CAGAGTCGCTCAGACGGTAGTTGCCAGGAGGCTGGAGGCCAGGGTCGAGCCGATCTTCCATCCGGACTCCTACGGCTACCGGCCCGGGCGCAGTGCCCTGGACGCCGTTGCACAGTGCCGACGGCGCTGCTGGGACAGGGCCTGGGTGGTGGAGGTCGATATCGCCAAGTTCTTCGACGAGGTCGACCACCAGCTCATCATCAAGGCTGTGGCCAAGCACGCCGGGCAGCCGTGGGAGCTTTTGTATGTCTCGCGGTGGCTGACGGCGCCTTTGCAGCACAGTGACGGTGCGGTGGTCCAGCGCGTGCGCGGAACCCCGCAGGGATCAGCAGTCAGCCCGGTCCTGGCCAACCTGTTCTTGCACTACGCGTTCGATGCATGGATGGAGCGCAACTTTCCATCGGTGCCATTCGAGCGGTACGTCGATGACGCAGTCGTGCACTGCACCACCCAGCGTCAGGCCCATCAGGTGCGCCAGGCGCTGGCGGACAGGCTGGCACAGGTCGGGCTGAGAATGAACCCTGATAAGACCCGGATCGTGTACTGTCCCACGACAAGACGCAGGCAGGACTATCCTGTGACGTCTTTCGATTTTCTGGGATACACCTTCCGGGCCCGGGCAGCGCAGGACGGCCGGGGGAAGATGTTCACCTCCTTCCTGCCGGCGATCAGCACCAGTGCTCTGAAGCGCCTGAGTGCTCAGGTGCGGTCCTGGAGACTGCATCTTCGCACCGGACACAATCTCGCCGACCTGGCACGCAGGATCAACCCGATCGTGCGTGGCTGGATGCAGTACTACGGTGCGTTCTACCGCACCGCGATGTATCCGCTCCTCAAGCGCATCAATGCCTACCTGGTGCGATGGCTGCGCAAGAAGTACAAACGGCTGCGGACCTTTAAGAAGGCCAAAGCCGCCTGGAGAAGGGTAACCAAGCAGTACCCCTACCTCATGGCGCACTGGGCCTGGGTCCACTCCTTTTGGTGACCAGGAATGACAAGAGCCGTGTAACGGGAGACTGTTACGCACGGTTCCGTGGGAGCCCGGGGGTGAGA
>NZ_JAGFOU010000005.1 GCF_017592395.1 Actinomyces bowdenii | reverse complement strand
GTCAGGGTCAGGCGCACGCACAGCAACAGTCCCAGCACCCTGACCCCGAACACCGGCAAAGGGCCCATGTCGTGGATCATCTCGCACAGGTCCAGGACCTCACTGCAGGAGATTCTCGTGCTACTATTCGTCATGGCGGTTTGCTTCTTGATTGAATTGGCTTAAGCACCAAAGACTCTCTCAAGAGCAAGCCGCCGCCTTGCCTAGCGACACGCAATCACAGGCAAAACACCCTAAACACCCCTATGAATAAGCCTCAGGGGATTGCTTGCGGGCATCCTGACGTATCGGATTCACCCCAGGGTCCTGCTGGCATGCTCCTGAGCCCTGGCGAGCCGGCCTTGGAGCGGCTTCCTGCAGGGGCGGCGATTCTGAGGCGCCCCGGCAGGCGCGACCACCCCACCGGTTTCGCCGGCACGCCCCGGCGGCAGCGGGAGGGGACGGGATAGACTGCCCCGCGAGCCGTCGGGCCCACGGGCCCGACGACGGCAACGACGCCGCGCCTATCCGCAGGAGAGCCATGCGCGCCCTGAGAAAGCCCACCCCCGGCCCCGGCCTGGAGCTCCAGGACATCCCCCGCCCCGGCCCCGGCTTCCGCGAGGTCCTCATCCGCGTCATGCGCACCGGCCTGTGCGGCACCGACCTGCACCTGGCCGGGTGGGACGACTTCGCCGCCGCCCAGCTGCGCCCGCCCATGACCTTGGGGCACGAGTTCTACGGCGAGATCGTCGAGCTCGGTGCGGGCGTGGCCACCGAGGAGACCACGGACGAGGGCGACGGCGACGTCCTCCACCTGGGCCAGCGCGTCAGCGTCGAGGGGCACATCACCTGCGGGCGCTGCCGCAACTGCCGGGCCGGGCGCCGCCACCTGTGCATCCGCACCAGCTCCATCGGCGTCAACCGCGACGGCGCCTTCGCCGACTACGTCGTCGTGCCCGCCCGCAACGTCTGGCCCCAGGACCCCCTCATCGACCCCGACCTGGGCGCCCTGTTCGACCCCCTGGGCAACGCCGTCCACACCGCCCTGCAATCCCCCCTCAGCGGGGAGGACGTCCTGGTCACCGGGGCGGGCCCCATCGGCATCATGTGCGCCGCCATCGCCCGCCACTGCGGGGCCCGCAACGTCGTCATCACCGACCCCTCCGACTACCGCCTGGCCCTGGCGGCCACCACCGGCGCCGTCACCGTCAACACCGCCGACCAGGACCTGCGCGGGGTCATGGCCGGCCTGGGGATGACCGAGGGCTTCGACGTGGGCATGGAGGTCAGCGGGGCCGCGCCCGCCATGCGCCAGATGATCGAGGTGTGCAACCACGGCGCCCAGATCGCCATGCTGGGCCTGCCCAAGGCCGGCTACGAGATCGACTGGAACCAGGTCATCACCCGGATGCTCACCATCAAGGGCGTCTACGGCCGCGAGATGTTCGACACCTGGTACAAGGCCTCCTTCATGCTGGGCTCCAGCCAGGAGCTGCGCGAGGCCGTGCGCGGCGTCATCACCCACCGCTTCACCCCCGAGCAGTGGGCGGACGCCTTCGAGGCCGCCCGCTCCGGGCAGTGCGGCAAGGTCATCATCACCTGGGAGTGAAAGGCACACACATGTACACCATCAAGGACGAGCTCGCCCAGGCCCTCGACGGCATCAGGGCCGACGGCCTCTACAAGACCGAGCGGGAGATCACCACCCCCCAGTCCGCCTCCATCGCCACCACCACGGGCCCGGCCCTCAACTTCTGCGCCAACAACTACCTGGGCCTGGCCAACGACCCCTCCATCATCGAGGCCGCCGCCCAGGCGCTGAGGGACTGGGGCTTCGGCCTGAGCTCGGTGCGCTTCATCTGCGGCACCCAGACCCCCCACCGCCGCCTGGAGCAGGGGATCGCCGACTGGCTGGGCACCCAGGACGCCATCCTCTTCTCCTCCTGCTTCGACGCCAACGGGGCGATCTTCGACGTCCTGCTGGGCGCCCAGGACGCGATCATCTCCGATGAGCTCAACCACGCCTCCATCATCGACGGGGTGCGCCTGTGCAAGGCCGCCCGCTACCGCTACCGCAACGCCGACCTGGCCGACCTGCGCGCCCAGCTCGAGGCCGCCCGTGCCGCCGGGGCCCGGCGCCTCATGATCGTCACCGACGGCGTGTTCTCCATGGACGGCTCCTACGCCCCCCTGCCCGGGATCTGCGACCTGGCCGAGGAGCACGGCGCCCTGGTCATGGTCGACGACTCCCACGCCACCGGCTTCGTGGGGGACCACGGGCGCGGCACCCCCGAGCTGCTGGGGGTCGAGGGGCGCGTGGACGTGCTCTCCGGCACCCTGGGCAAGGCCCTGGGGGGCGCCAGCGGCGGCTACATCGCCGGCCCCCAGGAGGTCGTCGACCTGCTGCGCCAGCGGGCCCGGCCCTACCTGTTCTCCAACAGCGTCGCCCCCGCCGTCGTGGGCGGCTCCCTGCGCGCCATCGAGCTGGCCCGCGGGGCCCACGAGGCCCGGGACCGCCTGGCCGGCCTCGCCCGGCTGTTCCGCGAGCGCATGGAGGAGGCGGGCTTCGAGCTCCTGCCCGGCTCCCACCCCATCGTGGCCGTCATGTTCCCCGGGGACGAGGGCGCCCGCCAGGCGGTGGCGGTGGCGGCGCGCATGCTGGAGCTGGGCGTCTACGTCACCGCCTTCTCCTTCCCGGTGGTGCCGCGGGGCAGGGCCCGCATCCGCGTCCAGCTCTCCGCCGCGCACAGCCAGGACGATGTGCGCGCCTGCGTGGAGGCCTTCGTGCGCGCCCGCGACGAGGTCCTGGGCGGCCCGCGCTGAGGCCGGATCGTCTGCGCCACGCGCCCGGGACGGGCCCGCAGCAGTACCGCCCTCCCCCCTCCCGCCCCCGGTAGGCTCACCGCCGTGAGGCTCACACGGCTCCAGGAGCACATCCCTTCAGCGACCGTCGTCGTCATCGCCGCCTGGGTGATGATCACCTACTCGACCGCCCAGTGGCACGCCATGCAGGTGCCCAGCTGGGACCTGGCGATCTTCTCCGAGCTGGCCAAGGCCTATTCGCGCTTCGAGGCCCCGATCGTCCCGGTCAAGGGCGACGGCTACAACCTCCTGGGCGACCACTTCCACCCGATCCTGGTGCTCCTGGGCCCGGTGTGGCGCCTCTTCCCCACCCCGCTCAGCCTCCTCATCGTCCAGGACCTCCTCCTGGCGGCCTCGGCCTGGCCGCTGACCCGCCTGGCCGCCCGCCTGACCAACCCCTGGCTGGGGGGAGTCCTGGGCCTGGTCTACGCCCTGTCCTGGGGGCTCCAGGGGGCGGTGGCCGCGCAGTTCCATGAGATCGCCTTCGCCGTGCCCATGCTCGCCTTCGCCACCACCGCCTATGTGGAGCGGCGCTGGGCGGCGGTGGCCGCTTGGTCGGCTCCTCTGGTCCTGGTCAAGGAGGACCTGGGGCTGACGGTCCTGGTCATCGGGGCGGCCGTGGCCTGGACCGGGCGCCGCGAGCGCCGGGCGGTGCGCCTGGGCGTGGGCCTGGCGGTCTTCGGCCTGGCCTTCTTCCTGCTCACCGTCCTGGTCCTCCTGCCGGCCCTCAACCCCAAGGGCGTGTGGGCCTACGGACTGGGGACCGGGGCCGAGGAGGGCGCAGCGCCCGCACCGCTCCTGACCCGCCTGTTCACCCCATCGGTCAAGCTGGAGACCCTGGGGGTCCTGGCGGCCACCTGCGGGCTCATCGGCCTGCGCTCCCCCTGGATCCTGGCGGTGGGCCCCACCCTGGCCTGGAGGTTCCTGGGCTCGATCGGGTTCTACTGGGAGTGGAGCAACTGGCACTACAACGCGGTTCTCATGCCCATCGCCATCGGCGCCCTGCTCGATGCCGTCGCCCGCCTGCGGGCCAAGGGGCGCTGGCGGGAGCCCGCGCCGGGAAGCGCCGCGCCCACCGCCCTGCCGAGTTCGGGCTGGCTGACCGTCCCCCTGCCGGCGCGCTACGCCACCGTCATCGGCCTGGGCACGACGATCACCGCCTCCCTGGCCCTGGCCTCCCACCTGCCCTTCTGGGACATGACGCAGAAGGGCTTCGAGACGACCAATGAGCGCGCCGCCACCGCGCAGGAGATCATCAGCACCATCCCGCAGGGCTCGACCGTCGTGACCGACCTGGGCCTGCTGGCCTACCTGGTGCCCACGGCGGAGGTCTCCTGGGTGGGGACGAGCACCTCCGACAAGGACTACGTCGTCATCGACAAGAAGTCCACCTCCTGGGGCGGCAACGCGCCCACCGACGCCGCCCAGTGGGCGCAGGACCAGTCCGTGGAGGGCTCCACCTACACGCTCATCCTCGACAGCGACGACTACCAGGTGGCCCGCCGTGACCGCTGAGCCCCGCGAGTTGGCCGCCGTGGGCCTGGGCGGGGCCTGCGGCTGCCTCCTGCGGGCGGGCCTGGGAGGCCAGGTGCCGACGACACTGGCGATCAACCTCCTGGGCGCCCTCGCCCTGGGTGTGCTCCTGGGCGCGCTGGGGCAGCACCACCGCCTGCTGCGCCTGGCCCTGGGCACAGGGCTGCTGGGCGGGCTGACCACGCACTCGACCTACATCATCCAGTCCCAGCAGCTCCTGGCCCAGGGGCGCCTCCTGCTGGGCGCGGCCCACCTCCTGGGCGCCTTCACCGCCGGCCTTGCCGCCGCAGGCCTGGGCCTGTGGCTGGGAGGCCTGCTCCAGCACCACGACCGCGGTGGGCGCGGGCAGGCCGCCGCATGATCTGGCTCGCCCTGGCGGCAGCCGGAGGTGTGGGGGCCGTGTGCCGCTTCGTCGTCGACGGGCGGGTGGCGCGGGCCGCGACCGCTGCGGACCCTCATGCAGCCGACCCGATGCCCCGGGGCACAGTCGTGGTCAATACGAGTGCCTGCCTGCTCATGGGCCTGCTCGTGGGCACCTTCGGGGGCGCATCGGCCGCCCCGGCAGGCGCCCCACTGGCCGGTCCGGTGATCACGGTCCTGGGGGTCGGCCTCCTGGGCGGCTACTCCACCTTCTCCACCGCCGCGGTGGAGGGGGCCCGGCTCCTGGCCTCGGGCCGCTGGGGGAGCGCAGTGCTCCATGCCGGACTGATGACCCTGGCGACGCTCGTGGCGGCCGTGGCGGGTCTCATGCTCGGATCCGCCCTGGCGCCGCACTAGCCGCACCTTACTGAGAGGTTGTCAACAGGGCGGGCGGGGAGTGAAGGCCTCCGGCAGGAGGTGGGCCACCACGCTCACAGTCTTGCCGGGAGGCCTTCATGACCCGCGCTCACGCACCTTCGACTCCCACGGGGCGCTCACGCCCAGCGGTATGCCTTGCCGAGCAGGGCTCGCTGCGCCGGGCGGCCGAGCGCTGTGAGAAGGACCGCCCCGGCCGGCGGTCCACGTCGATATCAAGAAGCAGGGCCGCATCCCGCCCGGGACCGTCAACAGATCGAGGGCCCCGGCAGCGCGAGCGACGACCACGTTGAGCTCCGCCGGCTCCCGCGACGCCCCGCGGCCCGGAGCAGGGGCAGCGGGGGATCAGCCGGCCCATCTGCCACACTGGCACCATGACAGCCGGCCCCACTGCTCCCACAGGCATCAAGTCCAACCAGGTGATCGTCATCCTCCTGGTCATCATCGCCGTCCTCCTGGCGGCCATCGCCGCCTTCCTGGTGCGCGGCCTGAGCTCGCAGGACTCCAGCGCGCAGGCCGGCGCCACCGCCAGCCGGCCCACTGCCGTCCCCAGCAGCGGCCCCAGCGCGGCCGAGACCTCGGCTCCCACGCAGACCGATGAGCAGGCCCTGTCCCTCATCCGCTCCCAGGTCCGCCGCGACCCCTCCGACGGGCAGGCCCGGGGCGAGGTGGACGCCCCGGTGGTCATGGTCCTCTACTCCGACTTCGCCTGCCCCTACTGCACCCTCTTCGCCCAGGAGGTCGCCCCCGAGCTGGAGGACCTCGTGGCCGACGGCACGCTGCGCATCGAGTGGCGCGACCTGGCGCAGATCACCGAGACCTCGCCCCTGGCGGCCCAGGCCGGCATCGCCGCCGCCAAGCAGGGCAGGTTCTGGGAGTTCCACGACGCGGTCTACACCGCCGCCGACCCCCAGGGCCACCCCGAGTACACCGAGGACTCCCTGGTGGACTTCGCCCAGAAGGCCGGCGTGCCAGACCTGGAGGCCTTCCGCACCGACATGACGGCCCAGGAGACGGTCGAGGCCGTGACCGCCTCCACGCACCAGGCCTACTCCATCGGCGTTCAAGGCACCCCCTTCATGCTGGTGGGTGACACCTACATCTCCGGCTACCGCCCGGCCGAGTACGTGCGCGCCACGGTCCTGGAGCAGGCCGCCCTGGCGGAGCAGTAGGCCGTGGCCCTCGCCCTGGCCGCCTTCCTGGGCGGCGTCCTGACCCTGCTCGCCCCCTGCTCGGTCATGGTGCTGCCGGCCTTCTTCGCCTACGCCTTCACCTCGCCCCGGGCACTGGCCTCCCGCACGGCCCTGTACTGGCTGGGCCTGGTGAGCACCCTGCTGCCCCTGGGCGTCCTGGCCGGGAGCCTGGGCGCCCTCCTGCGCGAGCACATGACGGCGCTGACACTCCTGGGAGGCATCGCCGTGGTCATCCTGGGGATCCTGCAGGCGCTGTCCATCCCCGTGCACCTGCCCCTGCCGGGCGGGCCCAGGGAGGCCTCCTCCCCCCTGGCGGTCTACCTGCTGGGCGCGCTGGCGGGACTGGCGGGCCTGGGCTGCGCCGGACCCGTCCTGGGGGCGGTGCTCGTCACGGCCGGTCTGGGCGGCTCCCCGGTGCAGGCCGGGATCCTCATGAGCCTCTACGCCCTGGGGATGGCGCTGCCGCTGGGCCTGCTGGCGCTGATGTGGGACGGACTCCACCTGTCCTCCCGGTCCTGGCTGCGCCCGCGCACGCTGGCCCTGGCGGGGCGCACCACCACGTGGACCGAGCTCATCGGCGGCGCGCTGTGCGTGGCCCTGGGGGCGCTCATGATCATCTCCGGCCCCCGCGGCCCGACCCGCGGCCTGGCCTCCTCCCAGGCCCTGGCCGGAGCGGAGCAGAGGATCCTGGCGGCCGCCGGGCAGGTCCCCTGGTGGCTGATGGCCGCGCTGGCCGCCGCCGGCCTGGCCCTGGCGGTCATCACCATCGCCAGGCGACGATAGCACCACCGGCGATCCCGGGCAGGAGGGCCGGAGGCGCAAAATGACACGGCGTCACCGTGGTCAATTCCATGACCACCGCACTTGTTAGGTAAACCTAGCCTCGTTTAGGGTCTCGAGAGTCATCGGCGTCACCTGCGTCCCCTCCCCCGAATGAGAAGAGGCCCCGTGTCCGTCTCCCGCAAGTCCTTCCTCCTGACTGCCAGCGCCCTGCCCCTCGGCGCGATCCTGGCCGCCTGCGGCTCCGGCGGCTCCGCCTCGTCAGGCTCCGGCGAGACCATCAGCATCAAGCACGCCTTCGGCACCACCGAGGTCCCCGCCGGCGTCACCCGCATCGCCTCGGTCAACTGGGCCAACCAGGACCTGCCCCTGGCCCTGGGCATCATGCCGGTGGGCTTCGCCAAGCAGGTCTGGGGCGTGGAGGACGACTCGGGCATGCTCGCCTGGACCAAGGAGAAGGTCGACGAGCTCGTGGCCGCCGGTGCCGACAAGCCCGTCCTGTTCGACGAGACCGACGGCATCCCGCTGGAGGCCATCAACGACACCAAGCCCGAGGTCATCCTGGCCGCCTACTCCGGCCTGACCGAGGAGGACTACAAGGCGCTCAGCGAGATCGCGCCCACCGTCGCCTACCCGACCGTGGCCTGGGGCACCCCGTGGCGCGAGATGATCACTATGGACGCCACCGCCATCGGCAAGAAGGCCGAGGGCGAGGCCCTCATCACCGAGCTCGAGGGCCTCATCAGCACCGAGGTGGGCAAGCACCCGCAGATCAAGAGCAAGAGCGCCGCCTTCTTCTACGTCGACGAGACCAGCTCCAAGCTCGGCTTCTACAACACCGTCGATCCGCGCACCGCCTTCCTGGCCGACCTGGGGATGGAGCTTCCCGCCTCGGTGAAGAAGGCCTCCGAGGCCAACCCGACCGCCTTCAACACCGACATCTCCGAGGAGCTGGTCGACCAGCTCTCCGACATCGACGTCATCGTCATGTACGGCACCCCCGACCGCCTCGCCGAGCTCCAGAAGGACTCCCTCAAGGGCAGGATCCCCGCCATCGCCAACGGCGCAGTGGCCTTCGTGGGGGACAGCAACGCGATGGCAGCCTCGACCAACCCCGGCCCCCTGTCCCTGCCCTGGGGCATCGACAAGTACGTCGAGCTCATCGCCGACGCCGCCGACAAGGCCAAGTGACCGCCCCCGCCTCGCACGGGGGCAGCCGGTACCCGCTCACGCTGCTCCTCCTCCTGGTGCTGGTGGCGGCCTCAGCCCTAGCCTCGATCTCCTTCGGCGCCAGGATCGTCAGCCTGGGCGAGATCGTCGGCGGCCTGGGCGCCACCAGCCAGGAGTTCGGGGCGGTGGTTGTCGGCGAGCGCATCCCCCGCACCGCCACCGCCCTGTGCGCCGGGGCGGCCCTGGGCCTGTCCGGCGCCCTCATGCAGGCCGTGACCCGCAACCCCATCGCCGACCCAGGCATCCTGGGCATCAACACCGGCGCCTCCCTGGCCATCGTCATCGGTATCGCCTTCGCGGGCATCAGCTCCACCCCCCAGTACATGGCGGTGGCCATGGTGGGGGCCTGCCTGACCGCGGTCTTCGTCTACGCCGTGGGCTCCCTGGGGCCGGGAGGGACGACACCGGTCAAGCTGGCCCTGGCCGGTGTGGCCACCACCGCGGCCCTGTCCAGCCTGGTCAGCGCGATCATGCTCCCCAGGGTCCAGGGCCTGGAGGACTTCCGCTTCTGGCAGGTCGGCGGCCTGGGGCGGGGCACATGGCAGTCCCTGGGCGCCATCGCACCCGCCCTCATCCTGGCCGCCGTGGTGGCCATGGCCCTGGCCGGCGCCCTCAACTCCCTGGCGCTGGGCGAGGAGATGGCCGTGGGCCTGGGGGTCAGGGTCACCCGCACGCGCCTGGGCGCCACCGCCGCCGGCGTCGTCCTATGCGCTGCGGTGACGGCAGTCACCGGCCCCATCGGCTTCGTGGGCCTCATGGTGCCCCACGCCGTGCGCATGCTCTCAGGCTCCGACCACCGCTGGCTGCTGCCCCTGTCCGCGCTGGCCGGCGCGGCCCTGCTGACCCTGGCCGACGTGCTGGGCCGGGTCATCGCCCGCCCCAGCGAGGTGGCGGTGGGCCTGGTGACCGCTTTCGTGGGCGCACCCGTCCTCATCGCCATCGCCAGGGGCGCGAAGGTGCGCGAGCTATGAGCGCCACCGCATTGGCCCCCGGCTTCACCCGCGCCGGGCAGCGGCGCCGCGCCCAGCGCTACCTGCTGGTCGTGGCCCTCCTGGCCCTGGCCGTCGTCGTCCTGTGGTGGACGAGCCTCATCATCGGCGAGACCTGGTACTCCCCCGGCGAGATCCTGGCCGTCATGCGGGGCGAGAGCGTGCCCGGGGCCTCCTACGCGGTGGGGCGCCGGCGCCTGCCGCATGCCATCATCGCGGCACTGGTGGGCATCGCCTTCGGCATGTCCGGCACCACCTCGCAGACCATGCTGCGCAACCCACTGGCCAGCCCCGACATCATCGGCATCACCTCGGGGGCCTCTGCCTCGGCGGTCTTCGCGATCCTGGTCCTGAACTGGTCGGGGCCACGCGTGACGGCCCTCGCCATCGCCTGCGGCCTGGGCACCGCGGCGCTCATCTACGTGCTCTCGGGGTCGGGGGGCTCCCAGGGGGGCCGGCTTATCCTCATCGGCATCGGCGTCTCGGCGATGCTCACCTCCGTCATCGGCTACCTCCAGCAGCGCGCCAGCATCTACGACGTCGCCGACGCCATGCGCTGGCTATCGGGCTCCCTGGCCTCCACCAGCTGGGACCAGGTCCCGCTCCTGACCGGCGCCGTGGCGGCGTGCGGCGCGATCCTGCTGGCCCTGGGACGCGACCTGGGGCCCCTGACCCTGGGCGAGGAGGCCGCCACGGGACTGGGGGTGGCGGTGGTCCGCACCCGCCTCCTGCTCATCGTCACCATGGTGGCCCTGGCCTCCTTCGCCACGGCCACCACCGGCCCCATCGCCTTCGTCTCCTTCCTGGCCGGGCCCATCGCCGCCCGCCTGGTGGGGCGCACCAGCCGCACCCTCCTCATCCCCGCCGCCCTGACGGGCGCGATCATCGTCCTGGGCGGCGACCTGGTGGCCCAGCACCTGCTGCCCACCAGGCTGCCGGTGGGCGTGGTCACGGGCATCGTGGGCGCCCCCTACCTCATCCTCCAACTGCTCCGGATCAACCGACAGGGAGCCAGCGCATGACCACCGCGCCCCCACAGCTGAGCACCGCCGGCCTTCACTCGGGGTACGGCGGGCGCGTCGTCGTCGACGGGGTGGACGTGGCCATCCCCCACGGGCGGATCACCGTCATCGTGGGCGCCAACGCCTGCGGCAAGTCGACCCTGCTCAAGACCATGGCGCGCATCCTGGCGCCCATCTCCGGCCAGGTCCTGCTCGATGGGACGCCGGTGGGCTCCATCCCCACCAGGGCACTGGCCAGGCGCCTGGGCCTGCTGCCCCAGCAGCCCATCGCCCCCGAGGGGATCACTGTGGCCGACCTGGTGGGGCGCGGCCGCCACCCCCACCAGTCCCTGTTCCACACCACCACCGGAAAGGACCGGTGCATCGTGGAGGAGTCGCTCCTGGCCACGCGCACCGCCGAGCTGGCCGACCGCAGCATCGATGAGCTCTCCGGCGGCCAGCGCCAACGGGTGTGGATCGCCATGGCCCTGGCCCAGCGCACCGAGGTGCTGCTGCTCGATGAGCCCACGACCTTCCTGGACCTGGCCCACCAGGTGGAGGTCCTGGACCTGCTCACCGATCTCAACCGGGAGCGGGGCACCACCATCGCCATGGTTCTGCACGACATCAACCTGGCCGCCCGCTACGCCGACCACATCATCGCCATGAGGGCCGGCCGGGTGGTGGCCTCGGGCGAGCCGGGGTCGGTGGTGGACGCCGGGATGGTCCACGAGGTCTTCGGGCTGGAGGCCAAGGTCATCACCGATCCGGTCTCCGGCACGCCGCTCATCCTGCCCAAGGGGCGCCACCATGTGCGGGGCGCGCGGGACGCATGAGCGGCTCGACGACGGCGCCCTTCCGCTTCTTCAGCGTCACAGTCTCCCGCCTGGAGGACCTCACGCCCTCGATACGGCGCCTGACCCTCACCGGGCCGGACCTGGAGCGCTTCGGGGACCCGGGCTGGGATCAGCGCATCAAGCTGGTGCTGCCCTCCCCCACGGCGGGCTACGACCGCCTTCCCACCGGGGAGGGCTGGTACCGCCAGTGGCTGGCACTGCCCGAGGAGCTGCGCCCACCGATCCGCACATACACCACGCGCGCTGTCCGCCGCCGGGCCCGCGAGGTCGACATCGATGTGGTGCTCCACGGCCCCAGCGGTCCAGCGGGACGCTGGGTGCAGGCTGCCCGGCCGGGCAGCCGGGCAGTCCTGCTGGGGCCGGACGCCGGCCACGAGGGCGACCCGGGAGGCGTGGACTTCGTTCCCCCGAGGGTCACGGAGCGCTTCCTGCTGGGCGGCGATGAGACGGCGGCCCCGGCGATCTCCAGGATCCTGGAGGACCTGCCCCCCAGTGCCCGGGGAGTGGCGGTGGTGGAGCTGCCGACCCGGGCCGATGTGGACTACCTGCCCACCCACCCGGGCTTCGAGATGCGCATTCTCAGCCGGGAGGGCCGGTCGCACGGCGAACTGCTCGTCAACGGCGTGCGCGCAGCGGCAGCCGAGCTGTGCCCGCCCGGCGCGCCCCAGGAGGTCGAGGAGATCGACGTCGACAGGGACCTGCTGTGGGAGGTGCCCCGCACCGCCAAGGGCGGGGCGGCGCTCAAGCGGACCACCCTGTACGCCTGGCTGGCCGGTGAGGCTGGAGCGGTGAGGGCCATGCGCCGTCACCTGGTCGCCGAGCGCGGCATCGACCGGCGCTCAGTGGCCTTCATGGGCTACTGGCGCCTGGGCCGGCCGGAGGGCTGACTGCGCTCCCCGGGGGCCGTGAGGACGGTCGACGCGGCCCGGGCCGGCGGGGTGGCGCGCGAGGCGGGTCGTGGGGCTCGCGGGCGCCGCTCAGCGCAGAGCGCCTCAGGGCGCCGGGGTGGCCGGGCGCTCCTCCTCGACGGCCGGGATGCCGTGCTCGGGGTCGGCCGCCCCGGTCCCGTCCCCATCGAGGTCGAGCTCATCGAGCACCTCGGGGTCGAGCTCATCGGGATCGCGCACAGGCGTGTCGCCCGCCGACAGGAAGATCCCCACCCAGCGCGAGCGCGGGTCGGAGTCGATGAGCAGGGCCTTGGCGAACAGGGTCAGCGGAACGGCCAGGATGGTGCCCAGGCCGCCGACGATGCTGGACCACAGCAGCAGGGACAGGAAGGTCGCCGTCGTGTTGAGCCCCACCGCGTCGCCGGTGAACTTGGGCTGGATGAGGGACTGGATGACGAAGTTGAGGACCATGTAGGCCAGGAGCACCCACAGGGCGGTCCAGGGCCCGGAGTCGACCAGCGCCAGGAGCGCCGGGGGGATGACGCCGATGAAGAAGCCGACATTGGGGATGTAGTTGGTGATGAAGGACAGCACGCCCCAGGTGATGGCCAGGGGGACGCCCAGGATCCACAGGGCCACGACGTCGAGCACCGCCACGATGAGGCCGAAGATCGTGGAGACCAGCCAGTAGGAGCGCACCGAGGAGGCGAAGCCGGCCAGGGCGGTGGCCAGCTCGGGCTTGAGGAGGTTGAGGGCGGCGGTCCTGGTCTCGATCTTGGCGGTGTCGAACATGAGGAAGACCACCGTCAGCGCCATGACGCCCAGCATGGCGCCCGCCGAGGACAGCTGCCCGAGCAGCGCCTGGGCCATGGTCACGATCCGGGAGGTGTCCACCGCATTGGTGGCCTGGTCGAGCAGGGAGGCCTGGTCGATGCCCATGCTCGCGAGCTGGGCCTGGACCCGCTGCCAGATGGCCCGGAACTCATCGGAGTACCCCGGCAGGGTGTCCACCAGCTGCGCGACCGCGACCCCGAGGGCCACGAAGAAGGACAGGATGAAGCCGAAGACCAGGATGACGGCCAGGACGGCCGCGACCGGCCGCGGCACACCGCGCCCGGTGGCCCAGGACACCAGCGGGCGCACGGTGATGACGAGGGTGAGGGCGAAGAAGGCCGGGGCCACCAGATCCCGCATGAGGTAGAGGCCCACGGCCCCGATGCCCAGCGCGGCCAGGACCATGGCGATGGTCTCTCCCTGGCTGCGCGAGGCGGTCAGCGAGGCGGTACTGGCACCTGAGTCACTGTCCAGGCGCTTGGTCGTCGACGCGGCTGTCATGCGGGCATCCTCCCACAGCTGCCTGGACATCCCTGAAGACCCGCCAGCCGCGGCCGCCTGCTCCCGAGCGCCGTCGGAGGCGGGCCGAAGACGGGCCGCCAGCCGGGCAGTGCGGGGCGGGCGGCTACGGCCGCGACGGCTGCGGGCCCATGCCCTGGCGCTCCAGCCAGCCGTCGACAGCGCTGTAGTAGGCCTGCGGGTCGCTGCGGCGCACCTGGTGCCCGGCGCCCGGGACGAGCACCGTGGCGATGCGCGGGTTGAGGGCGGCGACGCGCTCCAGTCCCGCGGGCCCGACCCTGGCGGAGCCGGGCCGGTCGCCGGTGAGCAGGAGGGCGGGCACCTCCAGGGAGGCTACGGCCTCGGTCCAGGGGACCTCGGGGGCGACGACCCCGCTGAGCAGGAGGGCCGGGTCGCTGCGCTGGGCGGCCCACACCCCGGGCAGCACCTCGGCATCCGGCATGGCCCGGCCCTCCAGGGCCTGGGAGACCGAGGCGGCGGGGTCGGCCGCCTCGGCGGCGCGCGCCCGCTCCCGGGCGGCACCGCGCGCCAGCAGCTCCTCGGGGCTGCGCATGCCGTGGAGGGCCGGGTCCTCCAGGACGATGCCGGCCACCAGATCGGGGCGCTGGACGGCGAGCACCATGGCGGTGGCGGCGCCCATGGAGTGGCCGATGAGGATCGGGCGGGGCGGCGCGCCGCCGGGCGACGCGGGGCGGGCCTGGACGAGCTCCTCCAGGATCTCGATGACGTCGTCGACGAGCACCTGGCCGGCCTGCTGGAGCTGCTCGGCGCTCCAGCGCGGGGACAGGCCGTGGCCGCGGGCGTCGAGCGCGATGACCCGGTAGCCGCGGGCGGCCCAGTGCTCGATGGCCTCGGCCTGGGAGACGGCCGAGCCGGTGATGCCGTGCAGGAGGACCAGGGTGGGGGCGGTCGGTGGGCCGATGGTGATGCGCGCCAGTGAGCTCATGGCGCCCATCCTCCCCCGCCCCCGCCCCGTTGCACATCTTCAGGACCTCTGGGAACAACCCACTGACGTGATCATGCGGGAAAGCGGGGGTTGCGGGCCGATCCGGCGCCTGAAGATGTGCAGCGGGCACATCGATGGCGGGATGAGGCCATAGGGTGGGGCCATGAGCGAGCAGAGCGGGCACTGCGCACCGCGGATGAATGTCGAGTCCTTCAACCTGGACCACACCGCGGTGGTGGCGCCCTACGTGCGGGTCGCGGACCGCAAGGAGCTGCCGGGCGGGGACGTGCTGGTCAAGTACGACATCCGCTTCTGCCAGCCCAACCAGGAGCACTTGGAGATGCCCGCGGTGCACTCCATCGAGCACCTGAGCGCCGAGCTCATGCGCCATCACACCGACCGGCTCATCGACTTCTCCCCCATGGGCTGCCAGACGGGCTTCTACGCCCTGACCCTGGGCCTGGAGCCCGAGGACTTCCTGCCCCTGCTGGAGGCGACCCTCGGGGACATCATGTCGGCCACCGAGGTCCCGGCGGCCAACGAGGTCCAGTGCGGGTGGGGCGCCAACCACTCCCTGGCGGCCGCCCAGGAGGCGGTGGGCGCCTTCCTGGCCCGGCGCGAGCACTGGTCGCAGGTCTTCCCGGCCGAGGCCGGCTGAAGACATGGGCTAGGACCATGACCGACGCAGCACTGGGCACAGGGTTGTCACGTCACGCCACCGCGCTTTGAGGTGCTTCAGCGCATGTGTCATGCCCCACCCGAAGCAGAGACCCCCGAGCCAGCGGAAGATACGGCTCTCAATCTCATTCCCCGTCGTGGCCGAGGACTCCGCGAGGTAGGTGAAGGCCAAGCCGTAGCACCACATCAAGACCACCGTGAGCCCGGCGAGGAGGAACAGGCCGCAGGTCATGAGAACGCGCCACAGGCCACGCATGGCCCTCCACATGCGGCGGCCCCTGGGCCCTGCGAGGGCGGCCCGGAGCCCGGGAAGGCTCTTCGGACCACAGCAAGAGCGCTGACGACGGTGAGCAGATGTCGATCCCATGGTGCCTCCTTGAAGGCGTCGGCGATTCTCCCTTACTTCTCTCTGGGCACACCGCTGCCGAGTCAGCCCCACCACGATGGAGCGCGCACCGTCCTCGCCCTCCTGCACAGCAGTCCTCGGCTCCGGCAGGAGGCGGTGCTCCGTCCTCTCAGCTTCCGGGTCTCTGCGATCACCGCCCGGGTGATCGGCTCCGGAGTCCGCGGCTGTCGCGGGCCGGGCCCCATCGGCCCCGCGCACAACCTCACGGGGAAGCACATCTAGGCTGGGGCCATGAGCATTGAGGACAGCCCTTCGATCCCCTCGACTGCAGGAGCCCGCCACCCTGTGTCCGCCGTCGTCGCCGTGGCCATGGAGGTCGAGGCCCAGCCCTTCCTGGAGGCCCTGCCCCTCATCGAGGAGGGCCCGGCACTGCCGACCTGCACGGGGGCGCGCGCCTGGCGCCTGGCCCTGCCAGCGTCGCCGGCGCCGTCGCCGGACTCCCCGGAGCCGGGCGAGCTGGTTCTGCTGCACACTGGGATCGGCCTGGTGGCGGCCGCCTCCGCCCTGGCCACGGTGCTGACCCGGGTGCACCCGGGCGTGATCATCTCGGCGGGCACCGCCGGGGGGCTCGGCTACGACGTGGAGGTCGGCGACGTGTGCGCCTCACAGGCACTGGCATTCACCGACGCCGATGCCACCGCCTTCGGCTACGCGCGGGGCCAGACGCCGGGGCAGCCTGAGACGTTCCCGGGCGATGCCTCGCTGCTGGAGCGCCTGTCCGCGGTGGGAGCGCAGGCGGTCAGGTCGGCGACGCCGTCCTCGGCGGGCTCGCGCCTGCGCACTGGGCTGATGCTGGCGGGGAACTCCTTCGTCACGGCGGCGAATGTGGCGGACACCCGTGAGGTCTTCCCCAGGGCGCTGAGCACCGATATGGAGTCCACCGCCCTGGCGCAGGTGGCCGCTGGCGCAGAGATCCCCTTCCTGGCAGTGCGCGGAATCTCGGACCTGTGCGGCCCCCAGGCCGGACAGGACTTCCACATCGCCGCCGAGGAGGCCGCCGCCCGCAGCGCCGCCGCCGTCCTGGCCCTCCTGGCCTGAGGCCGGAGCGCCGCCCCAGCCTTGCCGAAGGCCGGGGCAGGCGGGCAGGGGTGGGCCTGCTCAGCTGCTCTCCACGTACCGCAGGCGCGGGCAGCTGCCGGCCACCGATGCCGCCACGCCCACGTGGGCCTGTGCCGGGCGCCGTTAGCAGGGGCCGTTAGCAAGGGGATGCCGCCACGCCCACGTGGGCCTGTGTCAGTACTGTCACCGCTGTCACCGCGCACCTTTCCTTGTCGATCCGCCTTGTGATGCGGATAGTAGATCGGCTGCCCGCAGCCGTCCTGCCTCCCAGCGCGCGCCCCGGCCCGCTCACCCGACCATCACCAGCACGCCCACCAGTGAGACCACTGCGGCGATGGCGGCGGCGCCGGCCCCCAGGCCCAGGGCGGGCAGGCCGGTGCGCGCCAGCCGGCGCAGGTCGACCCCCGCCCCCATGGCGCACATCGCCATGGTCAGCAGCAGGCCGCTGACCGCATCGGCACCGGCGAGCAGCCAGGGCGGGATCACCCCACCAGCCGCGGATCGCAGCATCACCGCCGCCAGGAATCCCAGCATGAACAGGGGCACTACCGGGGTGGCACGGGAGGGGTGCTGGACGGGGGCACCAGCCAGGACGGCACCCACCTCGCTGCGCTCCACCCGCCGCTGCTCCTCGCGCCGTGCCCGACGCCCCTCGACCAGGCCCACCAGCGCCACCAGGGGCGCCAGGAGGACCACCCGGCCGAGCTTGGCCACCACTGCGGCGTCGAGCACCTCCCCGCTGATGGCCCCGGCGGCGGCCGTGACCTGCCCCACCTCGTGGACCGAGGCGCCCACCCACACCCCGGCGGGCACCGCCGGCAGCCCCAGGGCGCCGACCGCCAGGGGCGTCAGGAGGACTGCCAGCGTGCCGAAGAGGGTCACGGTGGCCACCGCCGTCGTCGCGGCCTGCTCGACCTCGTCCCACCGGGCACCCGGGCCGGGGTGCACGACGGCGCTCATCCCGGCCACTGCGGCGGCCCCGCAGATGGCGGTGCCGGTGGCGGTCAGCAGGCAGGTGGCCCGGGCAACCCCCATGAGGCGCCCCAGGCCCAGGGTCCCCAGGAAGACCGTGGCGACGGTCAGGGCGATGACCGCCACGGCCCCCCAGCCCAGGGCCAGGACGGCGCCGATCGACAGCCGCAGGCCCAGCAGCACCACGCCCAGGCGCAGGAGCGTCCTGCCGCTCAGGGCGATCCCCGCCTCGGCGGAGGCGGGGATGAGGCCCGTGTTGCGCAGGGCCATGCCCGCCACGATGGCCAGGAGCATGGCGGACAGCAGCGGCACCTGCCTGCTGATCAAGGTCGAGACCAGGGCGACGGCGGCGCACAGGACCAGGCCCGGCAGCAGGGCGGTGGCACGGTTCCTCACGCCGACCATGGTGGGGGCCGGGCCTGCGGTCGGCAAGTGCAGGCCCTCGGGGCGGCTCACTCCTCGCGCAGGTGCCGCTCGAGGCGCTCGACCTTGGCGCCGAGCTGGCCCTCCCACCCGGGGCGGATGTCGGCCTTGAGCACCAGGGCCACGCGCGGGCTGACCTCGGCCACCGCCTCGCAGGCGGCCTTGACCACCGCCATGCACTCGTCCCACCCGCCCTCGATGGTGGTGAACATCGACGTCGTCTCGTGAGGCAGGCCCGAGTCGCGCACCACGCGCACGGCGCGGGCCACGGCCCGGCTCACCGAGCCATCAGGCGCATCGGAGGTCGTGGGGGACACGGAGAAGGCGACCAGCATGCCGCGATGCTAGCCGCTGCACATCTTCAGCGCCCATGCCCCCTGCCGAGGCCGACTTTCCCGCATGATCCCGTCGTTGCCCGGCCTGAAGATGTGCAACAGACCCTCCGCTGCACATCTTCAACGCCCATGGCCCCTGCCGAGGCCGACTTTCCCGCATGATCCGGTCAACGCTCCGATCGAAGATGTGCAGCGGGGGCGCCGCGCCCCGTTACGATGGCGGCGTGACCGCAGCTGAGGACCCCACCGCCCCCACCCCGGCCTTCGACGGCGCGTCCGGCGCCGCGGAACCGGACCGCGAGAACCTCACCTGGGAGCTCTTCGGCACGGCCGAGCGCGAGCTCGCCGCCCAGATCGTCGCCTCGGGCTGGATGCCCGATCTCATCATCGCCATCGCCCGCGGGGGCCTCATCCCCGCCGGCGCCATCGGCTACGCCCTGGGCATCAAGGCCATGGGCACCATGAACGTGGAGTTCTACACCGGGGTGGGCCAGACGCTGCCCGAGCCCCAACTGCTGCCCCCCTTCATGGACGGCTCGTCGCTCGGCGGCCGCCGGGTCCTGGTGGTCGACGACGTCGCCGACTCGGGCAAGACCCTCAAGCTGGTCATGGAGCTGCTCGCCCACGAGGGCCTGAGCCTGGGCGGCCCGCCGGTCCAGGTCGAGGCCCGCAGCGCCGTCATCTACCGCAAGCCCAGGTCGGTCTTCATGCCCGACTACTGCTGGAAGGTCACCGACCAGTGGATCAACTTCCCCTGGTCGGTCCTGCCGGTCATCACCCCGCAGTCCCTGGGGGACTTCGGGCTGGAGCCGCCCGCCGGGGCCGATCGGTGACCATGCCCGCGGGCCCGCAGCACCCGTGGTGATGGGCCCGGGGCATGACCCCCGCACCGCCCGCGCCCCCCGCCACCGCCGGGGCTGCGATCCCGCTGCGGCGGCACCCCGGCACCAGTGGGTCGCGCGCCTCGCCGCGCTGGTCGCCCTGGGCGCCGTGGCCCTGGCCGTCCTGTGGCCCTCGGGCCAGCATGTGAGCAGCGCCAAGGATGCGATCGGGCCCTGGTTCCTGGGGCCGGAGGACAAGGACCTCGTCCTCAACCTGGTGATGCTCCTGCCATTGACCCTCTGCGCCTGCCTGGGATGGCCCCGCATCCCCTGGTGGGCGTGGGCGCTGGCGGGCTGCGCCCTGGGCGCCTCGGCGGAACTGGCCCAGTGGCTCCTGCCCGGCCTCGACCGCCGCCCCCTTGTGGCCAATGTCCTGGAGAACTCGGCCGGGGCCTGCACGGGCGCGATCCTGGCCGCCGTCCTCCTGGCCCGGCAGGGCTCCGGGACGCGGCTGAAACGGCAGCGGCAACACGCGCGCATCACCGGCCCGCAGTGCTTCCCCCGGGTCTGACCAGGATTTAACCTGGAAAGGTCATCGGGCCGCACCCGGG
Source organism: Actinomyces bowdenii (assembly GCF_017592395.1). Taxonomy (GTDB): domain Bacteria; phylum Actinomycetota; class Actinomycetes; order Actinomycetales; family Actinomycetaceae; genus Actinomyces; species Actinomyces bowdenii. The sequence continues at coordinate 122,834 of NZ_JAGFOU010000005.1, read as the reverse complement.
CCCGCCGCTTCTCGACATGGGATCGGAGCAATGATGCCCCACTCACCTTCCACCCTGCCCACCTACACCTCCGAGGAGGAGGCGCGGATCATCCGGAACAAGGACGGCGTTCCCGTGGGGGTGCGGCCCGACAACCGGTGGACCCCCCGGAGGATCGCCGCCTGGGCGGTCATCACCGCGCTCGGGGTCCTGGGGTGGTGGATGCTCGCGGTCGCCCGCGGGGAGCAGGTCAACACCATCTGGTTCATCGTCACCTCGGTGTGCACCTACGCGATCGGCTACCGGTTCTACGCCCTCTACGTCCAGCGCCGGATCATGCGCCCGGACGACACCAACGCCACCCCCGCCGAGCGCATCAACAACGGCCGGGACTTCGACCCGACCCACCGCGTGGTCCTCTACGGCCACCACTTCGCGGCCATCGCCGGGGCCGGCCCGCTGGTGGGCCCGGTCCTGGCCGCCCAGATGGGCTACCTGCCCGGCACCCTGTGGATCATCCTGGGCGTGCTGGTGGCCGGCGCGGTCCAGGACATGCTCGTCCTGTTCTTCTCCATGCGCCGCGGAGGACGGTCCCTGGGCCAGATGGCCACCGATGAGATCGGGGCCATCGGCGGGACGATCGCCACGGTGGTTGTCTTCGTCATGCTCATGATCGTCCTGGCGGTCCTGGCCATGGTGTGCGTCAATGCCCTGGCGGAGTCCCCCTGGGGCGTGTTCTCCGTGGGCATGACCATCCCGATCGCCGTCGGCATGGGCCTGTGGCTGCGCTACGTCCAGCCCGGGAGCATCACCCAGGTCTCGGTGGCCGGCTGCGCCCTGCTCATCGCCGTCATCATCGGGGGCCGCTGGGTGGCGGAGTCCTCCCTGGGCGAGTACCTGCACCTGTCCCCCACCACCCTGGTGTGGGCGATGATCGTCTACGGCTTCCTGGCCGCGGTCCTGCCGGTGTGGGTGCTGCTGACCCCGCGCGACTACCTGTCGACCTTCATGAAGGTGGGCACGATCCTCATCCTGGCGGCCGGCATCATCATCGTGCGCCCCGTGGTGGAGATGGCGGCGGTCTCCGAGTTCGCCTCCAACACCGCCGGCCCGGTCTTCGCCGGCACTCTCTTCCCCTTCCTGTTCATCACCATCGCCTGCGGCGCCCTGTCGGGCATGCACGCCATGGTCTCCTCGGGCACCAGCCCCAAGATGGTGGAGAAGGAGAGCCAGGTGCGCATGATCGGCTACGCCGGAATGCTCATGGAGTCCTTCGTGGCGATCATGGCCCTGGCCGCGGCGGTCTCCCTGAGCCCGGGCATCTACTTCTCCATGAACACCTCCGCGGCCACCATGAACACCCTGGCCGGGCCCGAGGTCGTCGCCTCGGCCCCCAACCGGGAGGAGGTGGCCGCTGCCGCGATCGGCAACCTGGAGGTCACCGACGCCCACGGCCAGCGCCTCGTGCCCACCTGGGACTCCTGGGACGACGACGGCAATGAGAAGACCTACACCGGCGCCCAGGCCCTGGAGCAGGTCGCCAAGGACGTCGGCGAGCCCTCCGTGGTCTCGCGCACCGGCGGCGCGCCCACCCTGAGCGTGGGCATGGCCCACATCCTCCACCAGATCGGCGGGGGCCGGGCCATGATGGGCTTCTGGTACCACTTCGCCATCATGTTCGAGGCCCTGTTCATCCTCTCGGCGGTCGACGCCGTCACCCGTGTGGCGCGCTTCCAGCTCTCCGATGCCCTGGGCAACGTCTTCCCCAGGTTCAAGGACCCCTCCTGGAAGGCGGGGGCCTGGAGCACCACCGGGGTGGTGGTGGCCGCCTGGGGCTCCCTGCTGCTCATGGGCGTGACCGACCCGCGCGGCGGCATCCAGACCCTCTACCCGCTGTTCGGCATCGCCAACCAGCTCATCGCGGCGGTGGCGCTGCTCGTGGTCACTGTCATGGTGGTGCGCAAGGGCTACCTGCGCTGGGCGTGGATCCCCCTGGTACCGCTGGTCTTCGACACGGTGGTGACCTTCACCGCGTCCTGGCAGAAGATCTTCTCCACCGATCCGCGCGTGGGCTACTTCCAGCAGTGGAGGGACGCCAAGAGGCTGCTGCCCACGCTCACCGATCCGGCCAGGATCGAGGAGACCCGGGCGATCATCCGCAACACGATGATCCAGGGCACACTGTCGGTGGTCTTCCTGGTCATGGTGGCCCTCGTCATGGCCTGCGCGCTCCTGCGCGTCATCAGGACGATCACCGCCGGGGACACGACGACCTCGGAGGACCCCTACCAGGAGTCCAACTTCTACGCCCCCGAGACGATGATCGCCTCCCCGCTGATGAAGAAGGTCGCCAAGGAGTACGAGCAGGTCGGGGATCCCGCTCTCATCGCCGGCGGCTCCCACGGGGGTCACTGATGGGCGCCGGCAGGAGCGGGGGCGGGGCCCGCCGGGCACCGGCCCCCTTCCCGCCCCCGGCGCTGACCCGCTCCCTGCACCGGGCCCGGGCCCTGTGGCGTGACATGACGGGGGAATCCGCCTATGAGCGCTACCTGGCCCGTCACGCCCGCGAGCATCCGGACCACGAGCCCATGAGCGCCCGGGAGTTCTGGCGCGCCCGCGACCGGCTCGCCGAGACCAGCGTGTCGACGGGCTGCTGCTGAGCGCAGTGGCGCCGCGCGGCTCACCGCGCCGCCCGTGGGCGGCGCGGTGAGCCGGGCGGGCCGCGGGCATGCCCGATGGCCCAGACACCCGATGGCCGGACATGATCAGGGGCCCGAGCCGTACGGCTCGGGCCCCTGATCAGCACCGTGTGGCGCGACGTGCGCGAGGGGGGACTCGAACCCCCATGATCGTTAGATCACACGGACCTGAACCGTGCGCGTCTACCAATTCCGCCACTCGCGCGAAGCGAGGATGACATTAGTCCGCCCACCCGCTCCACGTCCAATCCGCTCGCGGTCGACGGGCCGTGAGACCGCTCACGAAGGTTTTCCCCACGCCACTGGCCGGCCGACTTCCCAGCAAGGGCCCCACAACGGTTACGATGGTCATGGTCGAGACCTGTCCGCAGGTCCGGGGAGGCGGGGCAGTCCCGCCTCCCGGCCCACTGGGCCGCCGCTGTCGTACTGGGGGAGGTACTGTCCATGGGTTTCCTGGACAAGTTCGAGAAGGGCGTCGAGAACGTCACGAACCGCGCCATGTCACGGTTCTCCGACGACGTCGAACCCATCGAGATCGCCTCGAAGCTCCGAGAGACCATGGACAAGCGCGCCGCATCCTTCGCACGCGACCGCTCCGTGGTCCCCAACATCTTCCGCATCCACCTGGCCCCCGCCAACATCGAGCGCATCATGGCCTGGGGGCAGGACGAGATGGTCCGCCAGATGGAGGAGGTCGCCACCACGCATGCCGCCGAGCAGGGCTACTCCTTCGTCGGCCCCGTGGAGGTCTCCTTCATCCCCAATGAGACCCCCAACGCGCCGGCCGTGGAGATCGAGTCCTCCACCAGGCGGGGGTCAGCGGCCCCCGCGGCGGCGGCCACGGCCTCTCCGGCGCAGCCGATCGTGGACATCAACGGCCAGCGCTACCTGCTCACCGGCCCGGTCACCGTCATCGGCCGGGGCTCGGAGGCCGACATCATCGTGGATGACTCGGGGGTCTCGCGCCGGCACCTGGAGATCCGCCTGACTCAGGGCAACACCATCGCCACGGATATGGGATCGACCAACGGCACCTTCGTGGAGGGCCAGCGGGTCGACGCCGTCACCCTCGTGGACGGCAACACCCTGACCATCGGCCGCACCCAGATCATGTTCTGGGACGGCACCCAGTCCGTCGGGGCCAACGGGTGAGCGAGCTCGCATTCACGCTCCTGCGACTGGGCTACCTCGCCCTGTTGTGGGTCTTCCTGTTCCTCGTCGTGCGCACCCTGCGCCGAGATGCCGCTGAGCCCTCGACCTCCGCCCCCCGGCGCCGATCGCGCGGCGCCGAGTCCCCCGCCCCGCCCCGGGGAAGGCGCCGCAGCGCCTCCCGGCTGGTCATCACCGAGGGCCCCCTGGCGGGCTCCACCGTCCCCCTGAGCCCGGCCTCGATCATCATCGGCCGCTCCCCCTCCTGCACCCTGGTGCTGGACGACTCCTACGCCTCCTCACGGCACGCCCGCGTCTTCCCCAAGGACGGCGCCTGGTGGCTTGAGGACCTGGGGTCCACCAACGGCACCACCATGGACGGACGCCCTGTTCACGGCGCTGTCGAACTGCCCATGAACATCCCTGTCCGCATCGGACAGACGACGCTGGAACTGCGCTCATGACCATCTCCTTGCGCTTCGCCGCTCGCTCCGACGTCGGCCTCGTGCGCCAGTCCAACCAGGACTCCGGCTACGCGGGCCCTCACCTGTGCATCCTGTGCGACGGCATGGGCGGGCCGGCCGGGGGCGACATCGCCTCCGCCGTCGCCGTGGAGCACCTCATGCCCCTGGATGCCGACTCCCACCAGGCCGGCGAGCTGCTCGGCCTCATGCGCGAGGCCGTCCAGGCCGCCCACGCCGAGCTGGTGTCCCTGTCCTCCCAGGACCCCGAGCTGGCGGGGCTGGGCACCACCTGCATCTCGGTCATGCGCAGCGGCAACAAGCTGGCCATGGTCCATGTGGGCGACTCCCGCGCCTACATGCTGCGCGACGGCACCCTGACCCAGGTGACCACCGACCACACCTTCGTGGAGTACCTCGTCGAGACCGGGCGCCTGACCCGCGACCAGGCCCGCCAGCACCCCCAGCGCTCCGTGCTCCTGCGCGTCCTGGGCGACGCCGAGGGCGACGTCCAGCTCGATGAGTCGATCCGCGAGGCCGTGCCCGGCGACCGCTGGCTGCTGTGCTCCGACGGCCTGAGCGGGCCGGTGACCGCCGAGACCATCGGGGAGGTCCTGGCCTCGGTCTCCGACCCCGGGCAGGCGGCCGACCAGCTGGTCGACCTGGCCCTGAGGGCCGGGGGGCCGGACAATGTCACCGCGGTGGTCTTCGACGTCGTCAAGGATGATCCCGAGCCGCTGACGGACCCGCAGGTGGTCGGCAGTGCCGCCACCGAGCGCCTGGCCCGCGAGCGCGCCGCTGCCGCCGCCCGCTCCCGCCAGCGGGCCAGTGAGGAGGAGGCCGAGGACGACGACGCCCCCGAGCCCTCCACCCCGGCCGCCAAGGCGGCCGCGCTCATGGCCACCCTGGAGGACAAGGGCGAGGCCTCCCCCGCCCGCGACGAGGTGCAGGACGTCATCGCCGCCGCCGAGGCCCAGGAGCGGGCCCGACGGCGCAACCGCAGGCGGGCGATCATCGGCTCCCTGCTGCTGGTGGTGGCCATGGTGGGCGCCGGCGGGCTCTTCTACCGCTGGACGCAGACCCAGTACTACGTCACCACCCTCAACGGCCAGGTGGTCATCTACCAGGGCATCCCCCAGTCCCTGGGACCCATCAAGCTCAGCCATGTGGTGCAGACCTATGACGAGCCCGCGGTGGAGGACCTCAGCCAGCGCATGCGGGACCTGCTCAAGGACAATGTCCACAGCAAGTCCCTGAGCGAGGCCCGCAAGTACGTGGAGGTCACGGTCGCCAACCACGTGGAGCCCGTGCCAGGGCCCTCGGCGCAGCCCTCGGCCCCCACGGCGAGCCCGAGCCCCTCGGTGACGCCAGGGGCATCCCCGGGCCCCGCCTCCTCCCCTCCCAGCCCGACCCCGTCGACCGGCTCGACCCAGGGAGGCTGAGGAATGAGCGCCACCCCGGCCACCACCAGCACCCCCAGCGGGGTCGCGGTGATCCAGCCCGCCGGCACGGCACGCCACTCGGGCCGCTGGGCCGAGGCCGGGCTGCTGGGCATCGCCCTGGTCATCGGCCTGGGCGGCTTCGTGCTCACGGCCCTCAACCGCACGGGCTCCTCCCCCGCCCAGGTCCTCCAGCTCGGCGGGGCCCTGGTGCTCATCGCCCTGATCGTCCACCTGTGGGTGCGCTTCACCGCGCCCTGGGCCGACCCGGTCATCCTGCCCACGGCCGTGGCCCTCAACGGCATCGGCCTGGCCATGATCCAGCGCCTGGACCTGTCCTACGAGCGCACGGGCCAATGGCAGTACTACGTGGGCAACAAGCAGCTGGTGTGGACGGTCATCGGGGTCATCCTCTTCTGCGTGGTGCTGCTCCTGCTGCGCGATCACCGCAGGCTCAGGCGCTGGGACAACTGGGCCATGTGGGTGGGCCTGCTCTTCCTCATCCTGCCCTTCATGCCCTTCCTGGGCAGGGAGATCAACGGCGCCCGGATCTGGATCTCGCTGGGGCCGATGAGCTTCCAGCCCGCTGAGCTGTCCAAAGTGCTGCTGGCGGTCTTCTTCGCCTCCTTCCTGGTCTCCAACCGGGACAACCTGGCCCTGGCCGGGCGCCGCGTGCTGTGGATGAACCTGCCCCGCGCCCGCCACCTCATCCCCCTGCTGGTGGTCTGGGGGGTGAGCATCCTGGTGCTGGTGCTGCAGAAGGACCTGGGCTCCTCGGTGCTGCTCTTCGGGCTGTTCGTGGTGGTGCTGTACGTGGCCACCGACCGCCCCTCCTGGCTGCTCATCGGCGCGGGCCTGTTCCTGCCCGCGGCCTGGCTCGCCGCCACGCACCTGGCCCACGTCCAGCAGCGCATCAACGGCTGGCTCAACGCCATGGACTCCGAGGTCTACAACGCCGGGGGCGGGTCCTGGCAGCTGGTCACGGGCCTGTTCGGCCTGGCCTCCGGGGGGCTGATGGGCACCGGCTGGGGCAAGGGCTACCCGAACCTGGTGACCTTCGCCAACTCCGACTTCATCATCGCCGCACTGGGCGAGGAGCTGGGGCTGACCGGCTCCCTGGCGATCCTGGTGCTCTACCTCATCCTCATCGAGCGGGGCCTGCGCACGGCCATGACCCTGCGCGACGGCTTCGGCAAGCTGCTGGCCACGGGCCTGTCCTTCACCATCGCCCTGCAGGTCTTCGTGGTGGTCGGCGGCGTTACCCGCCTCATCCCCCTGACCGGCCTGACCACTCCGTTCCTGGCCTACGGGGGGTCCTCCCTCATCTCCAACTGGATCATCCTGGCCCTGCTGCTGCGGCTGTCCGACGCCGCCCGGCGCCCGGCCTCCCAGGCCCCCCGGATCATCGACACCGCCGAGCTGCCGGTCTCCCTGCGCAAGCAGGTCCAGAGCGCCGAGGCCGCGGGCCCGGAGGACCCCGAGCCGCAGGACCAGGCCGAGGCCGACCCGTTCTGGGAGAGCCGCCCGGGCCTCCAGGGCCCGCCGGCCCACGGGGGCGATGCGGGCCAGGACTGGGAGGCGGCCAGGCTTCAGGACGCCCAGGAGACTCAGGCGGTCCAGAGCCTGCGCCCCCGGGGCGGGCCCCCGCCCGCGCCGCCGTACCAGGCCCCGCCGCCCACCATCCGGAGCCAGGGGGAGGAGCACACGTGAATCGGCAGATCCATCAGATCACCATCCTGGTCCTGGTGATGTTCCTGTCCCTGTCGCTGTCGCTGACCAGCGTTCAGGGCCTGGCCCGGCCATCCCTGTGGGAGTCCTCCTCCAGCTACGGCACCCTGACCTCGGACTCGCGCAACTCGCGCACCGTCTACGCCGAATTCGGCACCGACCGCGGTCCCATCATCGTGGGCGAGACGGCCATCGCCGACACCCAGGAGTCCGACGACGCCTACACCTACCAGCGCACCTACCCCGGCGGCCCGGTCTACGCGCCGGTGACCGGCTACTTCTCCACGGCCTTCGCCTCGATCACGGGCCTGGAGCGCGCCAGCAACTCGGTGCTCAACGGTGACGACCCCTCCCTGTTCTCCTCCCGGGTCAAGTCCCTCATCACAGGCGGCTCCCAGCGCGGCGGGGCCCTGGAGCTGACCATCGACCCCGAGATCCAGCAGGCCGCCTACGACGCGCTGGAGGGGCGGGAGGGCTCGGTGGTGGCACTGGATCCCTCCACCGGGGCGATCCTGGCGATGGTCTCCACCCCCTCCTACGACCCCAACACCCTGGCCACCCATGACGAGGCCGCGGCGCAGCAGGCCTGGGAGTCCCTGAGCCAGGACTCCTCCAGGCCCTTGACCAACCGCGCCATCAGCGGCGATCTCTACCCGCCGGGCTCCACCTTCAAGATCATCACCACCGCCGCGGCCCTGCGCGCGGGGACGATCACCCCCGACACGGAGGTCTCCGCCCCCGAGACCCTGACCCTGCCGGGCACCGAGCACTCCTTGAGCAACTACGCCGGGGAGAGCTGCGGCAACGGCACCGTGGCCTTCTCCTACGCCTTCAAGGAGTCCTGCAACACCCCCTTCGCCCAGCTGGCCATCGACCTGGGCGAGGAGGCCCTGGCCGAGGAGGCCAAGGCCTGGGGCTTCGGCTCCGAGCTGTCCATCCCCCTGACCGTCACCCCCTCGGTCTACCCGGCCAATGAATCCGAGGCCCAGACCGCCATGGCGGGGATCGGCCAGTCCTCGGTGCGCGCCACGCCGATGATGATGGCGATGGTGGCCGCCACCGTGGCCAATGACGGGACCCAGATGACCCCCCATCTGGTGGCGCGCACCATGGACCCCGACCTCAACGTCGTCGACACGACCTCCCCCACAGTGGCCCGCACCCCCATTGACGAGGCCACCGCGGCCACGCTGACCGATCTCATGGTCCAGACCGTGGAGGACGGCACCGGGCGGACGGCGCATGTGGCTGGAGTCACGGTGGCCGGCAAGACCGGCACCTCCGAGACCGGATCGGATGAGGGCGGGCCGACGACGTGGTTCATCGGCTTCGCCGGCACCGACATCAGCGATCCCGACATCGCCCTGGCCGTCGTCCTCGACGGCGGGGCCAACACGGCCGACAACGCGACCGGCGGCTCCCTGGCCGGGCCCATCGCGCTGAGTGTCATCGACGCGGCGGTGGATCAGTGAGACCTGCTGTCGGCCTGGAGGTCCAGGGGCGCTACCAGCTCGTGGAGCGCATCGCCCTGGGCGGGATGGGTGAGGTCTGGCGCGCCAGCGACCTGCGCTCGGGGCGGGCCGTGGCGGTCAAGATCCTGCGCCCCGAGCTCGCCGGCGACGAGATCTTCCTGTCCCGCCTGCGCGCCGAGGCCACCAACTCCCGCGGCCTGCGCCACCCCAATCTCGCCGTCGTCCTGGACTCCGGGGAGAAGGAGGGGACCGGCTGGATCGTCATGGAGCTGGTCCAGGGCCGCGCCCTGTCCGACATCATCAGCGAGAAGGGGACCCTCACCCCCGCCGAGATCCTGCCGATCCTGGCCCAGGTGGCCAGGGCCCTCCAGGTCGTCCACGACTCCGGGGTCGTCCACCGCGACGTCAAGCCCTCCAACATCCTCATCAACCGGGAGGGCCTGGCCAAGCTCACCGATTTCGGGATCTCCACGGGCCTCAACCAGCGCCCGCTGACCGCCTCGGGCATGGTCATGGGCACCGCCCAGTACCTGGCCCCCGAGCAGGCCATGGGCAATATGGCCACTCCTGCCGGAGACCTCTACGGCCTGGGCATCATCGCCTATGAGGCCATGGTGGGCTCCCGCCCCTTCACCGGGGCCACCCAGGTCGATATCGCCTTCGCCCACGTCAACGACGAGATCCCGCCCCTGCCCGAGACGATCCCGGCCCCCGTGCGCGAGCTGGTGCTCCAGCTGCTCGCCAAGAAGCCGGCCGACCGGCCCCCCTCGGCCCGCGACGTCGCCCGCGCCCTGGACCGCCTCGTGGTCAACCTGCCCCACGAGGACTGGGATGCCGGCCGGGCGCCCGGCTGGCAGCCCACCGGGTCGCGTCCCGGCGGCCAGGAGCGCGCCGATGGCCGGGGTCATGGGGAGGACGGGCCCGCTCAGGAGCCCGTCACGCCGGTGCGACCCGCAAGGCGGACCAAGCGCGCCGCACGGCACCGCATGGACGCCGCGGGCTCCCCGGCCCCCGCAGCGGCGCCCGCAGGCCTGGGCGCCCCGACCCCCTCACGATCCGCAGCCCCGTCGTCACCGGGGCCATCGGCGCCCACAGCCCCGCAGGCGCCACGGCGCCGCTCCCGGCGGGCCCGGCCGGTGGAGGCCGCCGCTGGGGAGGCGCCCGCAGCCAGGACGCCCCGACAGGGCGTGGGAGCCCAGGAGGAGCGGGCGGGGTCCGAGACCCCGACCGGCAGCCCCCGGCACGCCTCGGGACGCAGCTTCATGGGCATGCACCTGCCCTCCCTGAGGTTCTTCGGTCTCATCCTCGCTGTGATCACCGTCCTGGCAGGCCTGGGTACGCTTAGTCCAGCGCAAGAGACCATGACGGAGTCGATGGTCGATGTCCCCGTCAAGGAGGTACCGTGACCGGTCAGTTCCCCCAGGTCCTCGCGGGCCGCTACGAGATCCGCGACCTGATCGGGCGTGGTGGCATGGCCGAGGTGCACCTCGGCTATGACACGCGCCTGTCGCGGTGGGTGGCCATCAAGCTCCTGCGCTCCGACATCGCCGGTGACCCGACCTTCCAGGCGCGCTTCCGCAGGGAGGCGCAGTCCGCCGCCGCCCTCAACCACCCGGCCGTCGTCGCCGTCTACGACTCCGGCGAGGAGGAGCTGGCCCAGCCCTCGGGGGCGACCCGCCTGGTGCCCTACATCGTCATGGAGTACGTCGAGGGCCATACGGTGCGCGAGCTGCTCAGCGAGGGGGAGGCGGTCCCGATCACCGAGGCGGTGGAGATCGTCACCGGCGTCCTGGATGCCCTGGAGTACTCCCACCGCGTGGGCATCGTCCACCGCGATATCAAGCCGGGGAACATCATGCTGACCTCCACCGGCGCGGTGAAGGTCATGGACTTCGGCATCGCCCGCGCCATTGAGGACTCCGCCTCCACCGTCACCCAGACCCACACGGTGGTGGGCACCGCCCAGTACCTCTCGCCCGAGCAGGCCCGTGGGGAGAACGTCGACGCCCGCTCCGACCTGTACTCCACCGGCTGCCTCCTCTACGAGCTCCTCACCGGCCAGCCCCCCTTCCAGGGCGACTCGGCGGTGGCCATCGCCTACCAGCATGTCCGGGAGATCCCCAAGCGCCCCTCGGCCCTGGCCGCGGATGTGCCCGAGTCCCTGGACCGGGTGGTGCTCAAGTCCCTGGCCAAGAACCGGGAGGACCGCTACCAGGACGCCTCCCACATGCGCACCGACCTGCTGGCCGCCGCGCGCGGGCTGTCGGTGGAGGCCCCCGCGGCGGAGTCCTGGAACGAGCCGACCTCGGTCATCGCGGCATCCGAGGGCGCCGCGGCCTTCGCCTCGGCCCCCACCGAGGCCCCGGAGGAGCCCGAGGAGCCCCACCGGACCCGCCCCTGGCTGCTGATCCTGCTGTTCCTGCTGGTCATCGGCACGGCCGCCCTGGCCGGGATGTGGGCCTCGGGATACCTGGGTGGGGGCTCGCCGGCCCCCAAGCCCTCCGCCACCACTGCTGCCATCGCCGTGCCCGACGTCACGAATCAGAGCGAGCAGGAGGCCAAGACCGCCATCGAGGACGCGGGCCTGGTCTTCCAGCGCGCCGAGAAGGACGTGTCCGACGACGAGGTCGAGGTGGGCAAGGCCGTCTCCTCGGATCCGGCCGCGGGCACCCAGGTCGCCAAGGGATCCACCGTGACCGTCACCTTCTCGGGCGGCTCGGCGATGGTCTCGGTGCCCGATGTCTCCGGCAAGAGCCAGGATGAGGCACGCACCATCCTCCAGAGCCAGGGCTTGAGCGTCGGCAATGCCACCACGGAGGATCACGCCACCGTCGGCAAGGACTCGGTCATCCGCACCGAGCCGGTCTCGGGCACCTCCGTGCAGCGCGGCTCCACGGTCTCCCTGGTGCTGTCCACCGGGCAGACCGAGGTTCCCGACCTGTCCGGCATGACCCAGGAGGAGGCCCGCTCGGCCCTCAGCGACGCGGGGCTGACCGTGGGCAATGTGACCCAGGAGGAGTCCTCCACCGTCGAGGAGGGCAAGGTGGTCTCCCACAGCCCCAACAAGGGCGGCCAGGTCAAGCAGGGCAGCGAGGTCAACATCGTCATCTCCTCGGGCTCCAGCAAGGTGTCCGTCCCCGACGTGGCGGGCATGAGCCAGGAGGAGGCCGTCAAGGCGCTGCAGGACAAGGGCCTCCAGGTCAGCCCCGAGGGCGATCTGGTTCCCTCCGACTCCGTCGAGGCGGGCAAGGTCGTCTCCTCCAACCCGGCCGCGGGCACCGAGGTCGACAAGGGCAGCACGGTCCGGCTCAAGGTCTCGGCGGGCAAGGGCGGGGCCACGGCCACGCCCTCCGCCACGCCTCAGGCCGGAGGCGTCGGCGGTGGGGAGAACCGCCCCAACAACGGCAACGGGAACAACTGAGCCGGGCTAGGGCCGGTTCACCGGGTCGCCCTCCAGGGCCCCCGCGCCCGCACTACCCGACGTCGGCGTTGCCGGACAGGTCCCAGGTGTCGTTGGCCCAGGGGAAGACGACCTCCATGAGCAGGTAGACGGCGCCGGCCAGGAGGAGGAGCGCCTCAATGGCGCGCAGCCAGGCGGGGCCGGGCAGGTGGCGCCAGATCCACCCGTACATCAGTTGACCTCCGGATCATCGAGCACCGAGGCCGGCCGCCCCTCGGAGCGGTCCATCCAGTAGGAGAACTCGGCGTGGACGATCCAGCGGTGGTCATTGCCGAACTCCCCGGTGGTCAGGCCGTGGCAGGTGGTCAGCGTGATCATCGGCGTGGTCGGCGCCTCCTCGGGGTGCCCGGGCACCGGGGCGATGACCTCGACCTGATCGGGCCGGACGATCTCGTGGCTGGTGACGGTGAAGACGTACCAGGTGTCCGCCGTCGAGACCACGATCTCGTCACCCTCCTGGAGCAGGTCGATGCGGCGGAAGGAGTTGCCGTAGGTGCGCCGGTGCGCGGCGACGGCGAAGTTCCCCGCCTCGCCCAGCTGCTGGGTGTCGGGGTAGTGGCCGGCCGCGGCCTGGTCCAGGACGTCGTGACCCGTGCCCTCGATGATGGGCATGTTGTTGTTGGTCACCCCGTACCACTTGGGGACCACCAGCATGCCGATGGTCTCCCCGTAGCCGACCTCGCCGAGCACCGGCGGGCTGTCGTAGTGCCGCGTGCCCTCCTTCTGGGGCGACTCCACCTGGGTCCTCTGGAAGTCGGTGGTGACCGCCGCGGCGCTGGCCGTGGCGTCCAATCCCGTCCACCACAGCTGCCAGACGAGGAAGAGCGCCACCACCAGGCCAGCGGTGATGAGGATCTCGCCGATGCCGGTCAGCAGGGCGTTGACGGCGCGATTGCCACCGCGCCGCCTTCTCGCGCCGGCACGGTGTCTCACAGGAGCGTTCCCGACCATCAGACCTCTTTCGAGCTTCTCCACCCACTGGCCCCGCCAGTCTACGGTGTCGATCCCCTGGGCCCGTGACGTCGCAGTGGCGGACGAATCACAGAAGCCGCACCCAGGGAACGCCAAGATTTGTTCTAGGCTTGGTCTTCGATATGTTAAGGGCAGCAAGACTGCTTCAGCAGTGATCGCCAGCAAGGAGATCCAGGTGAACCTGAAGAAGAAGCTCCGGAAGGGGGCCGAGGAGGCCTCGGGGCGGACATCCAGTCGGCCCAGGCACTCGGGCAACCCGGCGAAGGCCGCCAAGGCCCGCGAGGAGGAGTCGCGAGCCGCGGCCAACCGCGTCTCGCGCGTCCCGACCAAGGTCAAGGACACCTCCTCCCCGCGCTGGTACGCCCCGACGGTGGTGGGCATGCTGCTCCTCGGCCTGCTGTGGGTGGTGACCACCTACCTGTTCCAGGGCAGGTACCCCATCCCCTACTTCGTGGAGAACCACAGCACGGACTGGCTCATCAACGGCAACCTCTACCTCGGCTTCGCCATCCTCATGATCGGCTTCCTCGGACTGCTGCGCTGGAAGTAGGCCCTGAGCGCCCCTCCTCCCACGGCGCCGCCACCGGCCCCACCCTCCTGAAGGACCCCCGGACTCACCGGGGGTCCTTCCTTCGTCGGCGCTGCCCCGGGGCGCGCCCCGGACGCGCCCCGGGCCCCGCCCGGGAACGCGCCACGCGCCATCCGCCCTGGTCAGGCGTCATCAGCATGAGCGGTGGGGAGCGCCATCGAGGAGGTCGGGGCCTGCGAGCCCGTGCCCCCCGCCTCGACCACAGCCCACTGTGGATTGGTGGACAGACCCGTCCCCACGACCAACAAGGACTTTCCCCAGGTGTGGACAGGCCTGTGGAAAACTACAGCGGTGTGTTTCCACACCTGTGTCCACAGATGTGGAGGAAGCACAGCCGTGTGATTCCCTCTCACCATCCTGATGATTCCTGACAGATTGCTGATCGGCCGCCTGCACCCGCAGGGGTGCAGGCGGCCGATGAGCGCGTCCCATGCCGCTGGCCCGCAGTCAGCGACCCGGGCCGGGCGCCTCAGACCAGGAGGGCCCTGAGCGCGATGAGCACCAGGAGCAGGAGTCCCACACCCGCCGTGCCCATGAGGCCCACGGCCTGGCGGCGCTCACGGGGGGCCCAGGCGTAGATCGCCGCGAGGGCGCCGCCGGCCAGGAGTCCGCCCAGATGTCCCTGCCAGGAGATGTTCGCCCCCACCACCGAGATGACCGCGTTGAGGACGAGCAGCAGGACGATCTGGGTGGTGTCCCGGCCGAAGCGCCGCTGGACGAGGAACATGGTGGCGAAGAGCCCGAAGACGGCGCCCGAGGCGCCCACGGTGACGGTCCACCAGGAGGGCGTCCCGGGGGATGCCAGCCAGTAGATCGCCGTCGAGCCGCCCAGGGCGCTGATCAGGCACAGGGCCACGAAGCGCCAGCGTCCCAGCAGGGGCTCCAGGACGGTGCCCAGCACCCACAGGGCCCACATGTTGAAGGCCAGGTGCATGAGGCTGGCGTGGAGGAGGGCGGTGGTCACGAAGCGCCAGGGCTCGGCCACGGCCACCACCGGGGCGAAGCCCAGGGCCAGGGTCAGGGAGGGCAGGAAGAACTGCAGGGCGTAGACCAGCAGGCAGGCGCCGATGAGCGCCTTGGTGGCCAGGGCATCGGCCACTGGCCTGCCGCCCAGAGCGGTGCGCGCGCCCCGCCGCTGGCTGGAGGCCCTGCGGGCGCAGTCCACGCAGTGGATGCCCACGGCGCCCGGCACCTGGCATGCGGGGCAGGTGGGCCGCTCGCAGCGCTGGCAGCGAACATAGGCCACGGTGCCGGGATGGCGCGGGCACACCGGCACTCCGGCCCCCTCCGGTGAGGGGGCGGCGGGGTGGTTCAGGTCTGTCATGGGGGGTCCTGTTCGCGAGTGGTGGGGCGGTCCGGTGCCCGGCGCCCTCGGAGGGCAGGCGCGGCGCGCGGGGCGTGCCGCATGGGTCCTCAAGCGCGGAGAGGCGACGGCGCCGCCGGGAGCCCGATGGTCCCGGCGGCGCCGCATGGGGCTGCTGGCGGTGGGGTCACTGCGTGACGGTCACTGAGGTGATGACGACGTCCTCCAGGGGGCGGTCGCGCTGATCGGTGGAGACCGCGGCAATGGCGTCCACGACCTGCCGGGAGGCCTCGTCGGTGACGGCCCCGAAGATCGTGTGCTTGCCCTGGAGCCACTCGGTGGGGCCGGTGGTGATGAAGAACTGGGAGCCGTTGGTGCCCTTGCCCAGGCGGCGACCGGCGTTGGCCATGGCCAGCACATAGGGGGCGGCGAAGTTCAGCGAGGGGTCGATCTCGTCGTCGAAGACGTAGCCGGGGCCGCCGGTGCCGGTGCCCAGCGGGTCGCCGCCCTGGATCATGAAGCCCTTGATGACCCGGTGGAAGATGACGTTGTCGTAGAGCGGGGCACGGGTCTCCTCGCCGGAACGCGGATCAGTCCACGCCTTCTCGCCGGTCGCCAGGCCCACGAAGTTGGAGACCGTCTCAGGGGCCTGCTCGGGGTAGAGCTCTAACCGGATGTCGCCGAGGCTGGTGTGAAGTGTCGCTTCCATAGGTGCCATGGTCGCATGCCTCGGGGCTCCGGGGCGGAGCCGGGCACCGTGTGCATCCCTGTTCACCCCAGGCAAAACGGCGCCCCCTCCGACTATGCGCCGCGCTCCGGGAGTGCGACGATAGGCGCCGAGACAACCTCGTCCGTCCAGACCAGGGAGAGACCCATGACGTGCTGCAAGACCCTTGACAAGACCGATCAGTTGCGCCATGGGGCCGCTTCCCTCGCTGAGACCGTCGCCGACCGGGCCGAGCGCGCCGCGGTGTGGCTGACCCCGCACGTGACCCGGGCCCGCGAGGAGGTCACCCGCGCCGCCAGGGACGCCCAGGTGCGCCTGGAGCCGATGGTCGGGGAGGCCCGCACGCGCGTGGTCGACGACTACCTCCCCCGCGCCCAGCGCGCCGCCATCGCCGCCCAGGCCGCGGCCACGACGGACGGTACCCTGACCGAGCGCGCCCAGCGCGCCGCCATCGCCGCAAAGTCCGCCGCATTGGAGGTTCCCGTGAAGAAGAAGCACCGCGTCCTGAAGACCCTGGGCTGGCTTGCCGTGGCCGGCGTGGCCGCCGGCGCGGCCTATGTCGCCTACCGCCGCAGCCAGCCGGTCGAGGACCCCTGGGCCGAGGAGTACTGGGCCGACTCCACCGAGGAGGCCGAGTACGGCCTGAGCCCGGTCGAGGACCCCGCCCCGGCCCCCGCGCCCGGGGAGTAAGGCCGCGAGGGGCCGCCGGCCCGACGTCCGCCCGGCCCGGACCTCATCACCGATTCGCGACGGCGTCCCGCATCACGGCGGGGCGCCGTCGCCCTGTCCGCGGGCAGGGCGCCTGGGTAGCCTGGGGCCATGAGCGCACTGCCGGCATCCGCTATCGCCCTGACGCACGGCACCTCGCAGTCCGGGGTCACCATTCCCCAGCTGGGGCTGGGCACCTACAAGATCACCGACGACGAGGCCGAGCGCGTCGTCGCCCAGGGCCTGGACCTGGGGTACCGGCATATCGACACCGCCCAGATGTACGGCAATGAGGCCGGGGTGGGCCGGGCCCTGGCCGCCAGCGGCCTGGAGCGCGAGGAGGTCTTCGTGACCTCCAAGCTCAACAACCCCTACCACCGCCGCCAGGACGCGCTGCGCGCCTTCGAGGCGAGCCGGCAGGCCCTGGGCCTGGAGGCGCTCGACCTCTTCCTCGTGCACTGGCCCCTGGCCCAGACCCCGGGGATCGACCTGGTGGAGACCTGGCAGGCCATGATCGAGATCCTGGAGGGCGGAGGGGCCCGGGCCATCGGGGTGTCGAACTTCCAGCCCGCGCACCTGGACCGGATCGTGGAGGCCACCGGGGTTATCCCGGCGGTCAATCAGGTCGAGCTCCACCCCTGGCTCATCCAGCACGGGCTCAGGCAGGTGCATGAGGCGATGGGCGTGGTCACCCAGTCGTGGTCCCCGCTGGGGCGGGGCAGGCTGCTCGACGAGCCGGTGCTGGTGGGCCTGGCCCAGGAGCTGGGGGTCAGCCCGGCGCAGGTGATCATCCGCTGGCATCTCCAGCACGGCCTGGTGGTCATCCCCAAGTCCACGCACGCCGAGCGCCTGGCGGCCAACGCCGATGTCTTCGGCTTCGAGCTCGATGCCTCCCAGATGGTGGCGATCGATGCCCTGGACCGGGGGCTGCGCACCGGCTCCCACCCTGATCAGGTCCAGCTCTGAGCCGGGTCCTCGACGCCCCGGGCCGGCGCCTGCCCGCCCGTTTCCAGCCACAGCATCAGCCACCCAGGGGAGGATGGCGAGTGCTGTAGCATCGAAATATGCAGCTCGTCACACCATATTTCTGCATGCCGGGGACGGCGGACCAGGCCCTCACCTTCTACATCGAGGCCTTCGGCACCATTGGCTCACAGGTGAGTGTCCTCCACCGCTCGAGCCACCCGGCCCAGGTCCCGCCGCAGGCGCCGGCGCAGGTGGCGGCCATGGCGGGCAAGACACTGACCGCGGTGCTGTCCTTCGATGGCATCGAGGTGGGCCTGATCAATGCCGGCCCCGAGCTTCGGCCCACACCGAGCATCAGCCTCATGGTCAATCTCGATCCGGCGGTCATCCAGGACGCGCCCGGGGCCGCGCGGCGCCTCTGGGCCGCGCTCTCGGATGGCGGCGAGGTGCGCATGCCCCTGGGGGCCTACCCCTTCTCCGAGTGCTACGGCTGGCTGGAGGACCGCTACGGCATCAACTGGCAACTGATCCTCACCGATCCGCGGGGCGAGCCGCGGCCCTTCATCCTGCCCAGCCTGCTCTTCGGCCCCGGCTCGCGGGGAGCGCGCGAGGCGGTGGACTACTACCTCGGCGTCTTCCCGGGCTCTGAGCTGGGCAGGCGCGAGTCCTACCCCGACGACGAGGCCCTTGTCCTGTTCTCCGACGCCCAGTTGGGAGGGCAGTGGATGACGGCGATGGACTCCAGTGCCCCGATGCCCTTCGACTTCACTGCCGGCAGCTCCCTGATGATCCGCGCCGAGACGCAGGGGGAGATCGACTACTACTGGGAGAGGCTCTCGGCGGTGCCCGAGGCGGAGCGCTGCGGCTGGTGCCAGGACCGCTTCGGGGTGAGCTGGCAGGTGCTGCCCTCGCCTGCCGAGCTGTCCATGCTCAGCCCCCGGCAGTACGCGGCGCTCATGGGCATGACCAGGATCGACCTGGCGGCCCTGCGCGCGCAGTAGCCTCGCGGTGGTCCCGGATGCCGCGGGCTGATCGCCTGCCGCCCACAGCGCTTCTCAGCCCCGGTGCTGGTGGACGCGGTAGCCCGGGCCGATGTCGCCGGCGGCCACCAGCCGGTTGAAGGCCTCCGGCTCCACGGGGGCGGGCTCCGCGATGAATCCGGTGATGGTGTCCACCCCGGCGTCCAGGAGCAGGGGGTGCAGCGGCGTGGAGGGGCCCACGAGCACCGTGTGCGCCGACCCGGCCAGGGCGATGAGTCGCGGCGCGGTCTTGTTGACGAAGCTGGAGGAGGAGATGAAGACGATGTCGCACTCGGGGAGCAGGTACTCGCAGGCGGTGTCCGGGTAGTCGCCGGGGTGGAGGATGCGCTCCAGGCAGATGTACTCGCCGGCTCCCGCCAGGGCCTTCTCGGCGAAGGGGAAGTGGCCGACGACGGCGACCCGCTTGCCGATGATCTCCTCGCGGTAGGGGTCGAAGACCTGGGCCCAGGTCAGGCCCTCACCGGTGGGGACGAAGCCATTGCCGGAGGCTGTGGCCGGTGCGGAGTACCAGGAGTTGATGGCGGCCTGCCCGATGCTGGCCTCGGCGAGGTTCCAGGACTTCACCAGGGCGGCGACGTCGCGCAGGGGGCGGCCCTCCAGGGGCGGGGCGGCGATGGCGGGACGACTGCGGACATCCATGGTCCACGCCGAGCCCACGGAGCCGGCGGAGTTAAGCACCCGGGTCCAGCGCTGCCCCTGACCCACCGCGGTGACGGCGATGCCGTCGGGCAGGGCCTCGATGAGGGCGTCGTAGATCTCCCAACTGTTGGTCATGGCGTCATCTCCTGCTGCTCATACAACTGAGGTCAACCTTATCCACTGGCGCCCCTCAGTGCACCGCCTGGACTGCGCCCCTCAGACCGGGCCTATCGGGCCAGGCCCTGGAGGACCTGGAAGGCGACGGCCACGACCAGCGCGTAGATGTCGGCGAAGCTGACTTGCATGAGCAGCCAGGACAGCAGCACGCCCAGGGCTACCTGCCCCAGGATGGCCGAGGTGCTCAGATCCCGGCTGGGCTCCTGCTGCAGGGCCAGGGCCGAGACCGCGAGCTGGATGCCGACCAGGCCCACCAGCAGCGGTGGCACCCATCCGTAGGCGCTGATCCAACGCAGGTCGCTCCCCGTGGCCGGCGCCAGCGGGATGAGTGACAGGCCGATGAAGATGACAGCGGTGACCTGCCAGAGCACAAGGATGGTGAGCGCGGGGCTGATGAGCAGCCAGGCACTGAGAACCATGAGGATGAGGCTGGCCAGCGTCCCGGCTATCGCCACGCGCTCGTCCCCACGGTGCTTCCTCGATAGTGGTCGATTCATGCAGTACTCCCGGGGTCACAGGAAGGAGGAGGTCGGGCAGGGGCATGCCGCGATCCGGTTGCGATCCAGTGAGGCGATCCCGCCGGCCGCCTATCCGAGTCTAGTCACCCGAGGGCCGGGGTTGTCCGGGCCGGCCGTGCCCACAATCCACTTATTCCTATATGTACAAGCATCTACTTGTGTTAAGGTGTGGCAGTCGCTTCAACCGGGGGGAGGGCTGCTTGTGAGCGCTGAGGCCGCGAAGGACCTTGATCTCGCACTGAGGGCGCTGGCCGATGGGAATCGGCGCGCGATCCTGCGGGTCATCCGCTCCTGTCCGCAGGCGGTGGGCTCGATCGCCGAGGAGCTCGGCCTGTCGCAGCAGACGACCTCCCACCATCTCCGGGTGCTGCGCAGGGCCGGGCTCGCGGTGGAGAGCAGGCAGGGCACGCGCCACCTGTTCGCCGTCAGGACCGATGGCCTGGCGGCGGTGCGCTCCTACCTCGATGACTTCTGGCCGAGCCGGCTGGCCGATCTCAAGGCCGCGGTGGAGTCGGGAGCGGCGGAAGCCGGACCCGGAGCCAGACCGGGAGTCGCATCGGGGGAGGTGGTCGGCCGTGGCTGAGTTCCGCGACTCCATCGAGATCGGAGCCCCGCCCGAAGCGGTCTTCGAGTACCTGACCACCGATGGGGGCATGACGGCCTGGATGGGCCAGCACGCCGATCTCGATCCGGTGCCCGGAGGCAGGTTCAGCGTCAATATCGCGGGGCACCCCGTTCGGGGCGAGTACCTGCGCGTCGAGCGCCCGCACCTGGTGGTGGTCTCCTGGGGGTTCGCCGGCAGTGAGGTGCTGGCCCCGGGGGCCTCGCGGGTCGAGTTCCGTCTCACCGCGATCGACGGCGGCACAAGGGTGGATCTTCGCCACTGGGACCTGCCCGAGACGCAGGTGCCCGGGCACGCCGACGGGTGGGCGAACTTCCTGCCGCGCCTGGCGATCGCCGGGGCGGGAGGCGATGCGGGGCCGGAGAGCTGGCAGCCGCTCCCGGACCGGGATGAGCGCGCCACCGCCCACCCCTACCGCAACAAGCAGAAACGAGCAGAGGAGGGGCACATGTCCCACAGCCCTGAGACCAGCAACGCCTACGGGGTCGTGCGCAGGTACCACCGCGCCTGGACGAGCGGGGACATCGAGGGCGCGATGAGCTGCGTGGCTGACACCATCACCTGCCGCGCCCCGGGCATCGACCTTGAGGGCAAGGAGGCCTACCGGGCGTTCATCGGCGGTTTCGCCCCCAGCCTCACCGGTATCAGCGAGATCGCCGAGTTCTCCGATGGGCAGCGCGTCGCTCTGTTCTACTACCCGCAGACGGCCACCACCTCCACGGCTCCAGCCGCCGAGCTCTTCACCGTCAGCAGTGGCCTGATCACGCAGAGCGTGCTGATCTTCGACCGGCTCTCCTACGCCCCGCCCGAGCCGGCCTGAGGCCCGGGCGGCATGATCGCCCATCCCGCGGTCGCCAGGCGACCATCCCTGCCAGGACCCTGGCACTGCACTCGCTGGAGGTCCTGCAAGAGCGGAGCCGCACGCAATGCGCGGTAGCGGGCTATGACCGCGCCTTCGGACGGTTGCCTCAGCGTCGTCGGACGGCGATTCCCACCGCGATGAGGCTGACCGCGAAACTGATGCCCCACAGGCCCCAGGTGATGGCGTGGGCGGCTGTGCCCGCCACTGATGTGCTGGTGAGCCACAGGATGCCGCCAATGAAGGTGATGATGGCCAGAACGGTCACCGAGAAGGCGATGCGATTCATCCGAGTTTTCCTTTACGGGGGAAATTCTAGCACCGGGGGTTCGGGGCACGCCATCTACCTCTACCTCCAACCCTTATCTCTGCTCAGTCCTTGCAGTGCCATGTCCTGCCTATGTGGAAGCCGAGGGACTGGCAGGGATCCAAGGACCGGGAGCAGGGCCCCATAGGGGGTGTCTCCGCCGGTCGTCGCCGACCCGCGCTGAGCGTGGACGCGGTCACCGTGTGGCCCCTCGAGGAATCTCCTACAACCCACTGGAGCGGACATCGCACGATGATCACTCCTCATACTGCCAGTCATACTGCCAGGCCCTGCTGCCCGATGCGGTGTGCGCGCTGAATGGGATAGGGCCAGCGCAGATCGCCTCGCGCAACAAGGCCACGGCCTGGACGCCCGCTCCGCACCGGCCCAGTGCGCTGGGTGACCCGATTGCTGCTGGGTCACTCGTACTGCGCTGGCCCGGATGGCACTATTCGGGCCAGCATGATACGAGTGACCCAGCGAAACGCGGGCGGTCCAGCGAAAACCAAGGGATTCTGCCTCTGTGAATCATCCTGGCTGCCACTATTACCGGGAGAATACTCCGGGGAGTGCGGAGATGCCTGGAATCACCGTCATTACGGCGCCTTCGTGGTGGAGCCAACGGGACTCGAACCCGTAACCCCCTGCTTGCAAAGCAGGTGCGCTACCAATTGCGCCATGGCCCCGAGGGGTTCCCCGGAGGGAGCCGGGCCTCAGTCCACCGGATCAGTGACCTCCGCCCAGGCCGCCCGCTCCATGCGGGCCGCCTCGAACCTCAGCCAGGCGGTGTAACCGGCCGCGGCCAGGAATGAGAAAACCGCGGCTGTCACGACCGTCCGGTTCCGCATGAAACCTCCTACCGTGTCACCGCGGGCAGTGGGCCTAGCTGGACTCGAACCAGCGACCTCATCCTTATCAGGGATGCGCTCTAACCAACTGAGCTATAGGCCCTTGCGACCAGGAGAGAGTATCCCATGCCCTCCCCGGAGGCCAAATCCGCTACTCGTCCGCCAGCGTGAGATGAATCCCACCGACGAGCGTGGCGGTGATGTTGTAGAGGAAGGCGCCGATCGTCGTCAGGGCCGTCATGAGGACGATGTTGACCACCGCGATGATCGTCGCCATCGCCATGGCCTGCGGCAGCGCGAGGTAGGCCACCAGCGCCTTGAAGGCGTTGGACTCCTCACCGGCGACCTTGCCCACCAGGCCCTCGATGTTGGAGAACACGTGCATGGCGTCGAGCATGAACCACACGAAGGCGGTGGCCACGATCATCATGATCCCCGCGGCGAAGCTGAGCAGGAAGGCGGCCTTCATCACCGACCAGGGGTCCACCCGGGTCAGCGCCAGGCGCACCCGCCGGGGGCCGGCGATGGTCTTCTTGGACTTCTTGACCGGGGCGGGCCCGGAGCCGACCGCGTCCGCGATGGACTCGGAGGACCCGGACTGCTGGGACTGCTCGCCGCTGGGCGGGATGGACAACGGTTGGCTCATGCCTCGACCTCACTCTCCTCGGCGACCAACGCTACCGCACTCTCCTGCGAGGCGTCAGAGGCGCCGGCCTCCTGCTGCTCCGGCGCCGGCCCCTGCGGCGCACCCCCAACCGGCCCCGCCTCCTGAGCGCCGTCCTCCAGCTCCCGCTCGGCATTGCGGGCCACCGCGATGATGTGATCGCCCTCATCAGGCTTGGCGAAGGTCACTCCCTGCGTGGCCCGTCCGGTGCGCGAGACCTCGGCAACGGCCGAGCGCACCACCTTGCCCGAGGCCATGATGCACAGCACCTCGTCCTTGCCCGTGACCATGAGGGCGCCCACGAGATCACCGCGGGACTCCACCAGATTGGCCACCTTGACCCCCAGCCCGCCACGGCCCTTGACGGGGTAGTCGACCACATTCGTGCGCTTGGCGTAGCCGCCCTCGGTGACCACGAACAGGTCGGCCTCCTGCCAGGTGGGGTCGACGACGTCCATGGCCAGCAGCGAGTCCCCCTCCCGGAAGCGCATGCCGGTGACACCGCTGGTGGCGCGCCCGGTGGAGCGCAGGGTCTCATCATCGGCATGGAAGCGCAGGGACTGGCCGTGACGCGAGACCAGGAGCAGGTCCTGCCCCTCGCTCAGCAGCGCGGCCGAGACGAGCTCATCGGGATTGCCCTGCGCGTCCTGGCGCAGGTTGATGGCGATGACCCCGCCGGAGCGGTTGGAGTTGTAGTCGCTCAGGCGGGTCTTCTTCACCAGTCCGCGCCGCGTGGCCAGCACCAGGTAGTCGGCCTGGTCGTAGTCCTGGAGCTCCATCACCTGGGCGATCTGCTCGCCGGGCTGGAAGGCCAGGAGGTTGGCCACGTGCTGGCCCTTGGAGTCCCGGCCGCCCTCGGGCAGCTCATAGGCCTTGGCCCGGTAGACGCGGCCCAGGTTGGTGAAGAACAGAAGCCAGCGGTGGGTGGTGGTGACGAAGAAGTGGTCGACGACGTCGTCCTCGCGCAGGGCCGCGCCACGGATGCCCTTGCCGCCCCGGTGCTGGGAGCGGTAGGAGTCGGTGCGGGTGCGCTTGGCGTAGCCCGAGCGGGTGATGGTCACCACCACGTCCTCCTCGGGGATGAGGTCCTCCATGCTCATCTCGCCGTCGAAGGGAACGATCCGGGTGCGGCGCTCATCGCCGAACTTCTCCACGATCTCCGCCAGCTCGGTCGAGACGATGCCGCGCTGGCGCTCGGGGCTGGCGATGATGTCGCGCAGGTCGGCCACGCGCTCGCGCAGCTCCTCGGACTCCTGCTGGATCTTCAGCCTCTCCAGGGCGGCCAGGCGCCGCAGCTGGAGGGAGAGGATGGCCTCGGCCTGGGCCTCATCAACATCCAGCAGTCCCATGAGGCCGCTGCGGGCCTCCTCGGTGGTGGGGGACCTGCGGATGAGGGCGATGACGGCGTCCAGGGCGTCGATGGCCTTGAGCAGGCCCTCGAGGATGTGGAGGCGCTCCTCGGCCTTGCGCAGGCGGAAGCGGGAGCGGCGCACGATGACGTCGATCTGGTGGGACACCCAGTGGCGCACGAAGCCGTCCAGGCTCAGAGTGCGCGGCACGCCGTCGACCAGCGCCAGCATGTTGGCGGGGAAGTTGTCCTGCAGCTGGGTGCGCTTGTAGAGGTTGTTGAGCACCACCTTGGCCACGGCGTCGCGCTTGAGGACAATGACCAGCCTCTGGCCGGTGCGCCCGGAGGTCTCATCGCGGATATCGGCGATGCCGGTGACCTGCCCGTCGCGCACGAGCTGGGCGATCTTGTCGGCCAGGTTGTCGGGATTGACCTGATAGGGCAGCTCGGTGACCACCAGGCACTGGCGCCCCTGGATCTCCTCGACATTGACCACGGCCCGCTGGGTGATCGATCCGCGTCCGGTGCGGTAGGCGTCCTCGATGCCGCGCCTGCCCAGGATGGTGGCGCCCGTGGGGAAGTCCGGCCCGGGGATGCGCTCGATGAGGGCCTCGAGGAGCTCCTCGCGGGAGGCCCCGGGGTGCTCCAGGTACCACTGGACGCCGCTGGCGACCTCGCGCAGGTTGTGCGGCGGGATGCGGGTGGCCATGCCCACCGCGATGCCCTCCGAGCCGTTGACCAGGAGGTTGGGGAAGCGGGCCGGCAGGATGACCGGCTCCTGGTTCTTCCCGTCGTAGTTGTCCTGGAAGTCGACGCTGTCCTCGTCGATATCGCGGACCATCTCCATGGCCAGGGGGGCCATCTTGCACTCGGTGTACCGCGGGGCCGCGGGGCCCAGGTTGCCGGGGGTGCCGAAGTTCCCCTGCCCGGCCACCAGCGGGTAGCGCAGGGACCACCACTGGACCAGTCGGGCCAGGGCGTCGTAGATGGCGCCATCGCCGTGGGGGTGGTAGTTGCCCATGACGTCCCCGACGATGCGCGAGGACTTGGAGAAGGAGGCGGTGGGCCGGTAGCCGCCGTCGTACATGGCGTACAGGACGCGGCGGTGGACCGGCTTGAGGCCATCGCGCACGTCGGGCAGGGCGCGCCCGACGATGACGCTCATGGCGTAGTCGAGGTAGGAGCGCTGCATCTCCATCTGGAGGTCCACCGGCTGGATGCGCTCGGGGGCCACCGCATCGGTGAGTCCCTCGTTGCCGATGATCTGTTCAACGTCGTCGCTCACGGGTTTCCTTCGTGCTCAGGATTGCGCAGGGCTGCTCGGGGTCGCTCAGTCGCTCAGATATCCAGGAAGCGCACGTCGGAGGCGTTGCGCTGGATGAAGGAGCGGCGCTGCTCGACGTCGTCGCCCATGAGGATCGAGAAGGTCTCATCGGCATCGGCGGCCTCGTCGAGGGTGACCTGCTTGAGGATGCGGGTGGTGGGGTCCATGGTGGTCTCCCACAGCTCGTGGTCATTCATCTCGCCCAGGCCCTTGTAGCGCTGGATCCCGCCGTCCTTGGGCAGGCGGCGCCCGGCATCGGCCCCGGCCCTGAGCAGCTTGTCCCGCTCGGCGTCGGAGTAGGCGAACTCGTGCTCGCTGTTGGACCACTTGAGGCGGTACAGCGGGGGCATGGCGATGTAGATGTGCCCGTTCTCCACCAGGGGGCGCATGTAGCGGAACAGGAGGGTCAGCAGGAGGGTGGCGATGTGCTGGCCGTCGACGTCGGCGTCGGCCATGATGACGATCTTGCCGTAGCGCAGCTTGGACAGGTCGAAATCCTCGCCGATGCCGGTGCCGAAGGCGGTGATGAGGGAGCGGATGGTCTCCGAGGACAGCGCCCGGTCCAGGCGGGCCTTCTCCACGTTGAGGATCTTGCCGCGGATCGGCATGATCGCCTGGTGCTCGGGGTCGCGCCCGCCCACGGCCGAGCCGCCGGCGGAGTCGCCCTCGACGATGAAGATCTCGCAGTCCTCGGCCACGCGCGAGGAGCAGTCGCGCAGCTTGCCGGGCATGGAGGCCGACTCCAGGACGCCCTTGCGGCGGGTGGCCTCGCGGGCCTTGCGGGCGGCCAGGCGGGCCGCGGCGGCCTGGGTGGCCTTGTTGATGACCGCCTTGGCGTCCGCGGGGTGGGAGTCCAGCCAGTCGCCCAGCTGGGAGTAGACGGTCTGCTGGACGAAGGTGCGCGCCTCGGTGTTGCCGAGCTTGGTCTTGGTCTGGCCCTCGAACTGCGGTTCGGAGAGCTTGACGGAGATGACGGCGGTCAGGCCCTCGCGGATGTCGTCGCCGGTGAGGTTGTCGTCCCTGTCCTTGAGCAGGCCCTTGTCGCGGGCGTACTTGTTGACCAGGGTGGTCAGGGCCGTGCGGAAGCCCTCCTCGTGGGTGCCGCCCTCGGTGGTGTTGATGGTGTTGGCGTAGGTGTGGACCGACTCGGAGTAGGCGCTGGTCCACTGCATGGCGATCTCCAGGCTGATGCCATGGGTCCCGTCCAGGGCCTGCTCGGCCTCGAAGTCGATGATCTCGGGGTGGATGAGCTCGCTCTTCTTGGACTTGTTGAGGAACTCCACGTAGTCGCGCAGGCCGTGCTCGTAGCAGTAGCTGACCTGGCGGTGGCCCATCACCGGGTCGTCCGCCGGCCCGGCCTCGTCCCCGGTGATCTCATCGCCGGCATCCTGCACCCCGGCGCGCTCATCGGTCAGGGTGATGCGCAGGCCCTTGTTGAGAAAGGCCATCTGCTGGAAGCGACGGCGCAGGGTCTCGTAGTCGAAGTCGACCGTCTCGAAGATCGAGGGGTCGGGGTAGAAGGTCTGGGTGGTGCCGGTCTGCTCGGTCCGCTCGCCCTTGACCAGCTCGGTGACCGGCTTACCGCCATCGGCGAAGGACATGCGCCAGACGTGGCCCTGGCGCCGCACCTCGGTGTCCACCCGGGTGGACAGGGCGTTGACCACGGAGATGCCCACGCCGTGCAGGCCCCCGGAGACGGCGTATCCGCCGCCGCCGAACTTGCCCCCGGCGTGCAGGATCGTCATGACGACCTCGACGGTGGGGCGCCTCTCGGTGGGGTGCTCATCGACGGGGATGCCCCGGCCGTTGTCCACCACGCGCACGCCTCCGTCGTCCAGGAGGGTGACCATGATGTGGTCGCAGTAGCCGGCCAGGGCCTCGTCCACCGAGTTGTCCACCACCTCGTAGACGAGGTGGTGGAGCCCGCGCTCACCGGTGGAGCCGATGTACATGCCGGGGCGCTTGCGCACCGCCTCAAGCCCTTCCAGGACGGTGATGTCCGAGGCTCCATAGTCGTTGGCCGCGATGGCGTCCTGGTCAGACACGTGTCAGTTGCTCCTCATTCGTGTGCGTCATGGCCCCTCGAAGGCCCTCAGCCGGGCCCGTGTGGTCCGATGTCCCCGCAGGACTTCCTCTCGCGCCGGTCCTGGGAGGGATTTCGCTCTCGTGTAGGTGGGTACAGTCGGACGGTCCTGAGCGCGCCATGGGCGGTTTCAACGCATTCTAGCCTAGTCGGGCCCCGCAGCCGCCCGATGAGGCCCCCGAGGGGACGTGCCCGTCATCACCTCGGTCACACCCCTGTCACAATTATCCCGGGTTAATCCCAAGCCCGGTCCCGGACAGGTGGCCGGCAGGCCCGGCGATGCTCGCCGGCAGGCCCGCCCGAGCACGGGGATGAGCCCATCGGGGAGTCTCACCCATAGGTGTCCCTCGGCCCGCGTGCGCCTCGAAGACCCACCCCGCGGCGCTTCCACGAGGGCTCGGCAGGACCCAGGATGCGCATCTCGATCGGACGGCTGCCCGGGTCCCCGGCGACCCGGGGAGCACCGGGGGCGCCGCGCATGGCCTGGGCCACCGTGGCCTCCAGGGAGGGCTGGATGAGGCGCAGCTGCTGGGCCCAGCTGGAGGAGGAGGCGCGCAGGGTGATGCGGCCCGCCTCGAAGGACTCGATGGTGCAGTGCTCGGCGATCTGGGGCCCGACGATCTCCTCCCACCTGGCCACCACCGAGGCGGCGGCCAGCTTGCCGCCCCAGCCCCGGTCCTCCACCATCCGGCCCAGCTCGCGCCGGCCGGTGCGCGGGTCGAAGCGGGTGGGCCCGGGCCGGTCGCGTCCACGGGGCAGGCCCGGACCGCGGTCATGGGGATCCTCCTCATCCCCGCCCAGGGCCCTGGCGCGCTCGCGCCTGAGGTCCCAGGGGGCCGGCGCCCCGGCCCCCTCGCCATCGCCGCGCCGGGAGGGGGCGCGCCCCTGGCCCGACTCCCAGGCGATGCGCTGGGCGCGGACCAGGGCCCGCCCGGCCAGGGCATCGACCTGCTGATCCACCTGCCACTGCTCCCGACGGGCCGCGTCCCCGATGCGCTGGGGATCCCCGGATCCCTGCGGTGCCTCAGACACGGGTCACCTCCCCGCCCTCGACGCGGAATCTCGCCCCGTCGAGCTCCTCGGGCACGTCCTGGTCGACGGCGGCGGTCAGCAGCACCTGCTGGGCGCCACTGACCATGGTGGCCAGGGCACGACGGCGGCGCTGATCCAGGGAGGCGAAGACATCGTCGAGGATGAGCACGGGCTCACCATCACCGCCGTAGGCATCCAGGTCGTGGCGCAGCATGTTGTAGGAGGCCAGCCGCAGGGCCAGGGCCAGGGACCACTGCTCGCCGTGGGAGGCGAAGCCCCGGGCCGGCAGCCCTCCCAGGAACAGGGCGAGGTCATCGCGGTGCGCGCCCACCAGGTTGGCTCCGCGATCGACCTCCCGGGTGTGGAGCGCGCCCATGGCCGTCTCAAGGCGGGTGGCGGTGGCCGCGGCGTCCGCGAGCTCCTCCTCGCCGCGGTGCCAGGACTGAGCGCCACTCGGATCGGGCTCCGGGGCGCCCTCGTGGATGAGCAGGCTGGAGCGGTAGGCCAGCTGCGCGCCGAGCGCGTCCCCCGAGGCCTGGGAGACCTCCTGGTAGGCGGCCTCGACCCAGGGGCGCAGCCGCGAGAGCACCTCGATGCGCGCGGCGATGAGGCGGGAGGCGGCGGAGGCCAGCTGGGCGTCCCAGACCTCCAGGGTCGAGAGCATGGAGGACATCGACGCCCCCGAGGAGCGCGAGGCGCGCGCGGACTTCAGCAGGCTGGCCCGCTGGGCCAGGATCTTGTCGTGCTCGGCGCGCACCGCCGCCAGGCCGGGGCGCATCATCACCGCCAGGTCGTCCAGGAAGCGGCGGCGCAGGCCGGGCTCCTCACGCACCAGTGCCAGGTCCTCGGGGGCGAAGACGACGGTGCGCAGCACTCCCACGAGATCCCGGGGGCGGCAGGACCCGCGGTTGAGGCGGGCGCGATTGGCCCGGCCCGCGATGATCTCGATCTCGACGACGGTGGGCCGCTGCCCGTGGACGGCCCTGGCACGCAGCACGGCCCCCGCGGGCTGGGACTCGCCGGGCTGGGCGCGGCGCACCAGGGCGGTGTCGGCGCCCACCCGGTGGGAGGACAGGGTGGCCAGGTAGGCGATGGCCTCCACCAGGTTCGTCTTGCCCTGGCCATTGGCCCCGATGAAGGCCGTGGGCCCCGCGTCCAGGGATAGCACGAGCCTGTGGTAGGACCGGAAGTCGTCCAGCGACAGGTCGGAGACGAACACGCAGCGGACCCGGGTCGGCCAGGGCCGTGGTCAGGCCCCGAAGCGGATGGGCATGATGAGGTAGCGGAAGCTCTCATCCTCCTGCCCGCCGATGGACTCCACCCCGGTGAGCACGGCCGGCTTGGAGGCATGGGTGAAGTCGAGCCTGACGTAGGGCTGGGTGAGGGCTCCCAGGCCGTCGAGCAGGTAGGTGGGGTTGAAGGCAGTGGTGATCTCCTCCCCATCGAGGTGGGCGACGAGCTGCTCGGAGGCCTGGGCGTCGTCGCCCTGCCCGGCGTCGAGCTCCAGGCTGCCCTCGGTGAAGCTCATGTGGATGGGGGTCGAGCGGTCCGCCACCAGGCTCACGCGCCGCACCGCGGCGATGAGCTCCTCGCGGCCCACAGTGGCATGGATGGTGGTGGTCTCGGGGAAGAGGCGGCGCACCGGGGGGTAGTCGCCGTCGGTGAGCAGGGAGGTGGTGCGCCGCCCGCCCGCCTCGAAGCCGATGAGGCTGGAGGATGCCGAGGAGTCGGTCAGGGCCAGGGTCACCTCGCCCGAGGAGGTCAGCGATTTGGCCACGTCGGACAGGGTGCGCGCCTTGAGCAGGGCGCTGGTGCTCAGCTCCTGGGCGGGGGACCAGGTCATCTCCCGCAGGGCCAGGCGGTAGCGGTCAGTGGCCATGAGCACCAGGGAGGAGCCCTCGACCTCCATCTGGACACTGGTCAGCAGCGGCAGGGTGTCATCGCGGGAGGCGGCGATGGAGACCTGCGCGACGGCCTGGGCCAGATCGTGGGCGTCGATGGTCCCGGCGATGGGCGGCATCGTGGGCAGGGCGGGATAGTCATCGGCGGCCATGGCCGCCAGGGAGAAGTGGGACGAACCGCAGGTCACGGCCATCTTGGTGCCCTCGAGCCGGAGGTCCACCGGCTTGCTGGGCAGGGCCTTGGCGATGTCGGCCAGCAGGCGTCCGGAGACCAGGACCACACCCTCCTCCTCGACCTCGGCGGCGATCTCGCAGTGGGCCGAGACCTCGTAGTCGAAGGATGACAGGACGAGGGTGGATCCGGCGGCCTCCAGGCGGACACCCGCCAGGACGGGCACCGGTGGGCGGGCGGGCACCGAGCGGGCGGTCCAGGTGACGGCCTCGGCAAGGATGTCGCGATCGACCCTGAGCTTCACGATGAGTGCCTCCGTTGGTGGTGGGTGTGGGCCATGGTCGGGCATGGCCTTCACGGATCTCGCATGCGTGCTGCCCGTGGGAGCGCGCACACGACATCAGGAGTGTAGTCGCAAACCGCACGGCACGGGGAGGCGGGCCGCGGGGGGAGACGGTCGGCCCCGCCCGGACCCCGCCCGGCCACGTCGGCGGTGCTCGTTCGCATTAGGCACTTTGGTCTGTAGGAGTAGTAGCACGTGTGGATCCTGGGGAGAAGCCCGGTTCGCGGCGGTATGGCGCCGAGGCGGCTGTGGAACGACATATGAGTGCTTCGGTTGGTCGCTGGCGCCGTCGGTGGACGGCGCTGAATGGCACCCATGTCATTCCACAGCGGCGCGCCGGTGCCCCACAGGCCGGCCCGGGGATGTCCACCGCCGCTCCCCAGCGCCCTCCACAGTGCTGCCGCAGTGGCGCCGCAGTCCCACCGCAGGTGCTGCCACGGGCCGTCATCCCGGTGGGGCGCGGACCGGGAGCCCATCGGCTCCAGGCGGGGCTGTGCTCACAGCTGCTCACAGCCGCTGACGGCTGCTCAGGGCTGAGGCGCCTGCGCGGCCTGCTTGATGCGGCTGGTCAGCTCGGTGACCTGGTTGAAGGTGGAGCGGCGCTCGGCCATGAGGGTGCGGATCTTCTTGTCCGCGCTCATGACCGTGGTGTGATCGCGGCCCCCGAACTCCCGGCCGATCTTGGGCAGGGACAGGTCGGTCAGCTCCCGGCACAGGTACATGGCCACGTGCCGGGCCGAGACGATCGTGCGCGAGCGGTTGGCCGAGCACAGGTCGTCGATGGTGATGCCGAAGTAGTCCGCCGTCTGGGCCATGATGAGGGAGGTGGTGATCTCCTGGCCCTCGGGGTCGGAGATGATGTCCTTGAGGACCATCTCGGCCAGGGTCTGGTCCACCGGCTGCTTGTTGAGCGAGGCGAAGGCCGTCACCCGGATGAGGGCCCCCTCCAGCTCGCGGATGTTCGTGGTCACCCGCGAGGCGATGTACTCCAGGACGTCCAGGGGCAGGTCCAGGCCCTCGGCGGTGCCCTTGCGCGAGAGGATCGCGATGCGGGTCTCCAGGTCCGGGGGCTGGACATCGGCCAGCAGCCCCCACTCGAAGCGCGAGCGCAGGCGCTCGTCCAGGCCTCCCAGGGCCTTGGGCGGCTGGTCGGAGGTCAGGACCACCTGCTTGCCCGAGGAGTGCAGGGAGTTGAAGGTGTGGAAGAACTCCTCCAGTGTGGACTCCTTGCCCTGGAGGAACTGGATGTCGTCGACCAGGAGGATGTCGACCTCGCGGTAGCGGCGCTTGAAGCCCTCCATGCGCCCGTCGTCCTGGTTGCCGTCGCGCACGCAGGCGATGAAGTCGGAGACGAAGACCTCGGAGTTGACGTACTTGACCCGGATCCCGGGGTTGAGGGTCCGGGCGTAGTGGCCGATGGCGTGCAGCAGGTGGGTCTTGCCCAGTCCCGAGCCGCCGTAGATGAACAAGGGGTTGTAGGCGCGGGCCGGGGCCTCGGCCACCGCCAGGGCGGTGGCATGGGCGAAGCGGTTGGATGAGCCGGTGACGTAGGTGTCGAAGGTGTAGCGCGGGTTGAGCTGGGAGGCGCCGTCGACGGCGGTGGGGCTCAGCAGTCCCGAGGCCAGCCCCGACGAGGGCATCGGGGGCGCTCCGGCCGAGGATGAGGAGGCCGCCGAGGGCACGGCAGCGGATGCGGCCGCCGCGGGGTAGTCGCCCACCGTCCCGGGACTGTGCGCGCCCATGGGCCCGGTGCCGGGGTGAGCGCCGGCGAGGGCGCCGGCCAGGGGCTGAGCGGGCGGAGCCGATGCGGCGGAGGGGAAGGAGCTGTAGCCGCCGACTGCCGGGGGTGAGGGGGCGATCCGGTCGGGGGCATGGCCCAGGGCGGGAGGGGCGGGCAGGTTGACCGGCGGGCCGGGCTCGGGGGCCGCTGCTCCGGGGGGCGGGACCGGCTGGAGGCCGGTGGGCCGCGAGGAGGCCTCCGAGGAGGTGTCGATGGTCACCTCGATGGGCATGGGATGGCCCCACACCTGGGCGACGGCGGTGCTGATTGGCCCGCGGGCCTGCTCGACGATGTCCTTGGCGAAGGCGGATCCCACCACGAGGACGAGAGTGCCGTCGACATCGATGAGGTGGGTCATGCGGATCATGGACATCTTGCCCTGCCCCAGCTCCCCGGAGGCTGAGAGGACCTCCAGGGCGGAGAGCCACTGGGTGTTGGCGGCGTCGGGCACGATCGGCTCCTCATGGGCGGTGGATGTGGGCAGATGTGGACAGTACCGTCGGACGGGCACTGGCCGGACCATCCATGATGAGGGCTCTCCACAGACTTGTCCACATCTGGGGACACCTGTGAACCCTTGTCCACAGGGTTGTGGATGCGCTGGACGCGATGAGCGCGCCGAGCGGATCACGTGCTGTGAATGACAAGAATTCAGCAGGTCGGGAGGGCTTCTGCCTCCACAGGTCCACAAGCCTGTGGGCGGGACTTGGCCACAGCGTCGCCAGGCTGTGGAGAGAAACCCCCATGCTCCTCCACCGGATGGGGACAACCCGTGGAGAAGTGGGGAGACGCGCTGCGGGGCGTGGCTGGGGCCTCATCGGGCATCGGTCACATTCGTTTGACCCTGCGGGAAGGCGAAACGTATTGTGGTGCGGACGTTCGCGCGGAGTCAGGCTCCGGTCCATGGGGCAGCCGTGCGAGCGACAGCCCGCGTTCCCCGTGACGCGCTGTTCCGATCACCCAAGCAGGAGTACACCCGTGAGCAAGCGGACCTATCAGCCGAACAACCGTCGTCGTGCCAAGGTGCACGGCTTCCGCAAGCGCATGTCCACCCGTGCCGGCCGGGCCGTTCTCGCCTCGCGCCGCCGCAAGGGCCGCGCCCGTCTCGCCGCCTGAGGTGCTTGACGCGGAGCACCGGCTACTGCGGGGTGAGGACTTCTCCACCGCAGTGCGCACGGGTGCCCGCCGTGGCAGCCGCAGGCTCGTCGTCCACTACTGCGCCGGCGGGTCCGGGGACTCCTCCCCGGCTCTCGTCGGCGTCGTTGTGCCCAAGAAGCAGATCCCCCTGGCCACGCACCGCAACCGGGTCAAGCGCAGGATCCGTGGCGTCATGGCTGCGCGCCTGACCCGGCTCGAGCCCGGATCGCGGGTGGTCATCCGGGGGCTGGCGGGAGCCGACGGCGCCTCGAGCGCCGAGCTCGGGCGGGACGTCGACCTCCTGCTGGAGCGCTGCCGCGAGCTCGCCCGACGGGGTCGCAGGCGATGAGCGGAGGGATCGGTGCTGCCGTGGGCCGGATGATCCTCGTCCCTGTGCGCCTCTACCAGCGCTGGATCTCCCCGGCGCTGCCGCCCTGCTGCCGCTACTACCCGAGCTGCTCGACCTACGCGATCGAGGCCGTGGGCCGGCACGGGCCCCTCAAGGGGGCCATCCTCTCGGCCTGGCGGATCCTGCGCTGCAATCCTCTGAGCCCCGGTGGTGTCGACCATGTTCCCGATCGGGGACGGTGGCGCTACCACTATCCCCACGACGTCGCCCGCTTCACCATCCGGTGAGCGGAGGGCCGGCGCTTGCCGGTCAGCGGGTCGCGGACCCGCACCAGATTCAAGGAGTACAGATGGACAGCTTGCTGTGGCCTCTCAAGGTGATCGTCGCCTGGGTCATGGTCTATATCCACAAGGGGCTCACCCTCCTCGGCCTGCCCGACGGGCCGGGAGTGGCCTGGGTGCTGTCGATCATCGGCCTGACGGTGGTGGTGCGCATCCTCATCATGCCGCTGTTCGTCAGGCAGATCAGGGCCTCGCGCGGCATGCAGCTGATGCAGCCCGAGCTCCAGGCGCTCCAGGCCAAGTACAAGGGCAAGAAGGATCCTGAGTCGCAGAAGCGGCAGCAGGAGGAGATGATGGCCCTGTACCGCAAGCACGGGACCAACCCCCTGTCCTCCTGCCTGCCGATCCTGGTGCAGATGCCGATCTTCTTCGCATTGTTCCGCGTGCTGGCCAGCCTGCAGAATGTGGCGGACGGGACCTACGCCGGCAGCGACTCCATCGGCCCGCTGACGGCTGACCTGGCCAGGGATGTCCAGGCCTCCACCGTCTTCGGCGCGAACCTGTCCTCCTCCTTCATGAACAGCGACAGTCTCCAGGTCAAGATTGTCACGGTCATCATGATCATCATCATGTCGGTGACCCAGTGGTACACCATGGCGCAGCTGAGCATGAAGAACATGCCGGAGTCGACGAAGAACTCCGACAACCCCATGATCCGCTCCCAGCGGATCATGATCACGGTCATGCCGATCGTCTTCGCCGTCACCGGCGTCAACTTCCAGATCGGCGTGCTCGTCTACTGGGTGACCTCCAACCTGTGGACCATGGGCCAGCAGTTCTTCACCATCCGCAACATGCCCGCACCGGGCAGTGAGGCCGAGAAGGTCTACCGCGCCCGCGTCAATGCCAAGCGGGCCCGCAAGGGCCTGCCCTCCCTGGAGGAGGAGGAGAGGGCCCAGGCGGCCGCGAAGGCCGAGGCCGAGGGCCGTACCGGCGGCCAGCGCGTCCAGCCGATCAGCAAGAAGCGGCAGAAGCGCGGCTCCGCCGTCGCCGGGGACGCCCAGCAGCGCGATGGCCTCACAGAGGATGACGGGCACGAGGATGGCGGCGACGCCGGTGAGGAGCAGGCCTCATCCTCGGCCGTCGGCGGGCTGACCGAGGAGGAGATCGCCCGACGCCGTTATGAGAGGCGCGCCCGGGCCCGTCAGCAGGCCGCCGCCAAGCGCAAGCGCCAGGCCAAGAAGAGGCGCCCGCGCTGAGCGCATGACCCGGTTCCAGAGTCTCCATACATTTCTCCACACAGATACGGATGAGCACATGAGTGAGAACACCACGTCAGCAGGCTCCAGCACTGTCTCGCGCCTTGAGGAGGAGGGCGAGATCGGCGCCGACTACCTCGAGGAGCTCCTCGATATCGCCGACCTGGGCGGGGATATCGATATCGACGTCGATCACGGCCGCGCCTCCATCGCCGTACTGGCCTCCGAGGAGGGGGACGAGCGGGAGCTCGAGGACCTCGTGGGTCCCGACGGCGAGGTGCTGGAAGCCGTTCAGGAGCTGACCCGGCTCGCGGTCCAGGCCCGCACCGGGAATCGCTCGCGGCTCATGCTCGACATTAACGGCTACCGCGCCTCGAGGCGCGTGGAGCTGACCAAGGTCGCCCAGGAGGCTGTGACCAAGGTCCTGGCCACCGGGGACGCGGTGTCCCTGGATCCCATGAATCCCTTCGAGCGCAAGGTCTGCCACGATGTCGTGGCCTCGGCCGGCCTGTACTCCGAGTCCGAGGGCGCCGAGCCGCACCGCTACGTCGTCGTCCTGCCGGCTGAGGAGGCCCCCGAGGATGAGGAGGACGCTGGCGAGGCGGCGCCGAGTGCCGAGTCGGGACAGGATGCGGTGCGGGCATCGAGCGCGCAGGACGAGGACCAGGAGCAGGACTGAGTGGCGCGCACCCAGGTCGAGCAGCCCACGGAGGAGATGCGCCGGCTCTTCGGGCTGGCCTTCGCCGGTGCGGAGCACTACGCCCGGATGCTTGAGGAGGAGGGGGAGCTGCGCGGCCTGCTGGGCCCGCGGGAGCTGCCCCGCCTATGGACCCGGCATATCGTCAACTCCGCGGCGGTCGTGCCCTTCCTGCCCTCGCGGGGAGCAGTGG
This sequence comes from Actinomyces bowdenii, assembly GCF_017592395.1. Lineage (GTDB taxonomy): Bacteria > Actinomycetota > Actinomycetes > Actinomycetales > Actinomycetaceae > Actinomyces > Actinomyces bowdenii. The sequence goes on along the minus strand of NZ_JAGFOU010000005.1, from coordinate 85,609 downwards.
CCGACGTCGGTTCAGGGGCCGGCTTCCCGGGCATCGTCATCGCCCTGCTGCGGCCGGATCTGGAGATCACCCTCATCGAGACCATGGAGCGGCGGGCCGAGTGGCTGGGCGAGGTGATCAATGAGTTGGATCTGGACAATGTCACGCTTCGGCGCGCCCGTGCCGAGGAGGTCAAGGAGCGCTATGACGCGGTGACGGCGCGGGCAGTGGCGAACCTGTCCAAGCTGGTGCGCCTGACCTCCGGGCTGCTGCGCCCTGGCGGCGCCCTGCTGGCCCTCAAGGGAGCCAGGGCGGAGGCCGAGGTGAAGGATGCGGTCTACGTCATAAAAAAGCATAAGCTATCAGAAGCGGTCATTCATGAGGTTGTGACACCGGGCGATGAGATGACGATGATCGTGGAGGTTCGCCGCCCGAAGAAGCCCTGAGGCACGGTGGAATACCATCGCGTGCCCGGCAGCCTCCTCGCGTAGACTGCTGATGCCTGGCTGGCTCCAGCCGTCGGGCAGTCGTCCCAGGAGGAGCAGGTTTGTCTGGATCGTCTATTTTCGATCAGCTCCAGGCCGATCACATCGCCCTTGATGAGGTGGCCGAGGAGGGTTACCCGCGCCCGGGGCGCACGCGCATCATAGCGGTGGCGAATCAGAAGGGGGGTGTGGGGAAGACATCGACCGCCGTCAACCTCGCGGCAGCGCTGGCCGAAGGCGGTCTGCACGTCCTGCTCATCGATGCGGATTCCCAGGGGAACGCTTCCACAGCACTCGGAGTGCACCATGGGGAGGAGCAGGCCTCCATCTATGACGTGCTCGTCGACGGCGTCGCGATCGGGGACGTGGTCACCCAGACGCGCTTCAATGACACACTCCTCTGCGTCCCGGCGACAATCGATGTCGCCGCCGTGGAGATCGAGCTCATCGAGACCCCTCAGCGAGAATCACGACTGCACTACGCACTCAATGACTATCTCGCGGCACGTGAAGCACAGCAGTTGCCACGCCTGGACTACATCATCATCGACTGCCCTCCGAGCCTGGGCATCATGACGATCAACGCCTTCGTCGCGGCTGCCGAGGTGCTCATCCCCATGCAGGCGGAGTACTACGCCCTGGAGGGACTTGCCCTGCTCACTCGCTCTATCGACCGGATCGCGCGGATCCACAACCCAGAGCTGGGCGTCTCCATGATCGTGCTGACCATGTTCGACGGACGCACCACGTTGGCGCGGGAGGTGGAGTCCGAAGTGCGCAGTTACTTCCCGCACGCCACCTTGGAGACCAAGGTGCCGCGCTCCATCAGAGTTGCTGAAGCCCCCTCGTTCGGGGCCCCGGTGGTGTTCTGGGACCCGCGATCCTCGGGTGCCGTGGCTTACAAGAAGATGGCTCATGAGGTCGCTCTTCGGGGGGCCTCCACGAAGGAAGGCGAGGAGGCCTGATGGCACAGAAACGGCGTGGTCTGGGACGCGGCTTGGAGGCGCTCATCCCTGACTCCCAGAAGGAGAGTGCAAGCGCCCGCCGCCCCTCGGATGTCTTCTTCCCCGACTCCCGCTCGCAGGACCCCGACTCAGCCCAGTCCTCCCCCCGGGAGAGGGGCACGGCCGCGCCTGCTGCCAAGGAGGAGCGCAGTAGCGGCAGTGATCTCTCCACACTGTTGACTCCGCCCAAGCGCGCGCGAGGCTCCCGCTCGCGTCGGACGACGGGCGAGAGCGCAGCGAAGAGCCGCAGCACGACACGTCGCACGACGAAGAAGACCGCGGTTTCACGTGAAACCGCGGTGAAGGATGAGGCGGTCGAGAAGGTCGAGGAGCCTGCTGAGACTGCTTCCGTGGAGACGGAGCCCCCCACACCCAGCGTCGCAATGCCGCAGGAGACCGTGGTGCCCGACGACGTGGCCGCGAGGGAGGATGTGCCTGCCGAGCCGGAGATCGTCGATGCCCCGCCAGTGACGGAGCCTGCTGATGAGATCACTGCCGGGGAGGCCTCTGCGGTGGACGAGGGCATGGATGAGCCTGACGCGAGTGTTTCACGTGAAACGGCGCTTGGGGCCTCTGAGGGCGAGGTCGAGGATGCCGAAGCTCTGGTTCCTGTTCCCGGAGCAAGTTTTGCTGAGCTTCCGGTGGAGCTCATCCACCCCAATCCGCGTCAGCCGCGCCAGGTCTTCGACGAGGACGATATCGCCGAGCTCGCCGCTTCCATCAGGGAAGTCGGTCTGCTCCAGCCCATTGTGGTTCGTCGTGCGACCGGTGCAGGGGACGAGCCGCGCTATGAGCTCATCATGGGAGAACGGCGTCTGCGGGCCTCCAAGGAGGCGGGAATGGACACCATTCCCGCCGTGGTGCGGGACACCGACGATGTTGATCTGCTGCGTGACGCGCTTCTGGAGAATCTGCACCGGGTCCAGCTGAACCCCCTGGAGGAGGCGGCTGCCTACCAGCAGTTGCTGGAGGACTTCCACTGCACGCATGCGGAGCTCTCCGAGAGGATCGCTCGTTCGCGGTCTCAGATCTCCAACACACTGCGTCTCATGAAGCTCCCGCCTCTGGTTCAGCGCCGATTGGCAGCGGGAGTCATCTCCGCAGGTCACGCTCGTGCGCTTCTCGGGCTGCCGAACGCGGCAGTCATGGAGCGTCTGGCGCAGCGCATCGTCGCTGAGGGACTGTCGGTGCGTGCTACTGAAGAGCTGGTCGCTCTTCAGGAGGAGCCGGAGGGCGGAGTGCAGCCGAAGACCCTGCGGGCTCGCAGTACCCCTCTCCCGGCACTCTCGACGAGGCTCTCCGACGCCTTCGACACCCGCGTCAAGGTCACCAGGGGTGCGAAGAAGGGCAGGATCACCATCGAGTTCGCCGGCGAAGAGGACCTTGCCCGCATTGTCGATGCCCTGGCTCCAGGGACCTCTCTTGAGGAGGAGTAGCCCGTCGTGTTTCACGTGAAACCGGGGCCCGGCACCGTTGGTGCTGGGCCCCGGTTCTTCGCGTGGAACCCGGCTCAGGACTGAGGTCTGCACACTCCAGGGATGTACGGATGGCATCCCCTGACCGTGCGGCTTCCTCGGCATAGCACGCTCCCCAGATCATCTCAGGTCGCGAGGTGCCGGCCAGGTTGACCCTCAGGCCGACACTGCTGGGGTGAGGCTCTCCACTCCTGCCATGGTGATGTGCCCGCCGATACAGAGCATGGGAGCGATGGTTGATCAAGCTCTGCCCCTGACCGCGGGCCTCGATGACGGTTTCACGTGAAACCTGTTCTGCTGTGCTCATCAGGGCCGATGCGGAGTGAGAGCGGAGGCGTGCTGCGCGATTGGGGGTGCGATGATGAGAGGACGTTCCATCCCTTGTCTCGCAGGAACTCGAGAGCGGAATCTGACGCTCCGGCAGGAGTCTGCGGTTGACGTGACATCTCTGGCGTGGTCCCTGGCCACGGGGATCGCACTCATGCCGGTAGGCGCCGTCGATGCTGCCTCATCGTGCCGAAGTGGACTCTGGTCCCCGGTGAACCGGGCCGCGCTGGAGATTCTATGGATGCCCATGGCCGAGCGGGCGCCACCTTTCGATGTCCTGGGTCTTCAGACTCCAGAAGCGGAGCGGTGTTTCACGTGAAACCATGGCGCCTCTGTCGCGCTGCTGCTGTTCATCGGTGTGGCTTCCCGACCTCGGGAGTGACCGCCTGCTCTCCTTGCCACGAAGCGCTGTGGTCAGCGAGTTGCGAGCACGGTGGCCTCTCCGCCTCCTTCGTTGTCAGGTGCAAAGACCGGGATCGATGCGGGGACGGGTGATGCGATACCGGCGCGGGTCTCACTCACTGTGTTTCACGTGAAACACCACTTCGAGACCAAGGAGGCAGGAAATAGAGGAGGACGTCATCCGTGTGTCACGTGACACCACGATATCGCTTCATGCCTCCGATGATAGGTGAGTGACGCTGCTTGATCCCGTGGGTGGCGCGGACGGGGCAGAAGCCGGCTGGCACGAGGAGTGGGACGGAGAGCGTGAATGGTGGCGTATCCCATGACAGGCGATGAATGTAAGGACGATGATTCCTGGGGTACTGCTCCCATGGGAACAGTGCTCCTGACCTGAGCCATGTGGCTCGAGCGGGGCACGCCAGAGCGCATCACGTTCCGGCTCTGGCTGGGGAGGCGGGACTGCGGGTAGGGGTGATGCGGGCCTGACCGTTCGTGTCTTATCAGTGTCCCGGATAGTCGGGAGCCCGGGCGTAGGGCTCCTCCCATCCCGCCCTCCCCCCTCCCAGGAGGGAGGTCTTCGCGCGAGAGCGTCGGTGATGACGTGATGGCAGCGGTCGGTATGCACGCCTGGCGTGCCATGGAGGGCGACTCCGGTCGGAAGCCTGTATGGAAGCCCCGGGGGCGGGACAGTACAGCGGTCGATGTCCTCGGAGCGATGTGCTCCCTCTCGCTCTTGGTGGGATCACCGCTCCCTGACTCGGGCACAGACAGGCGCAGAAAGCCTCCTACCTCCATCCCTGTTTCACGTGAAACAACGATGATGCTCGACGACGGTGACATCGGATCACGCTCGTATGTCGATGAACCAAATGTTGAGAGGCGATCAGGAAAGGAGGAGGAACTGACCTGCGGTTCGATGAAGCACGGGACCGTTGGGCACTGTTTCACGTGAAACTCCTTGCGATTCTCTGCCACGACGAGGCTTGCTGGACGATCGGGAGTACCTGTGCTTCCGGAGACAGACGGCCATCGTCTGGTGCTCCTACACGGCGGAAGCGCTCCGTCGGATGGCTGAGTGTTTCCAGGTCTGCCCGGCGGCGTTCGGGCAGTGGGCCGACCGCTACCGGGTAGGGGTGCCCATGGATGACGGTTCCAGTCGTCCTGAGCACGGCCCCTACCGCTTTCCCGCGCGTCAGGCGCGCATGATGGTCCTGCGCTTCAGCAGGCGCTGGGGGCATCCTAGGATCGCCTGCCACGTGGGCCCGGCCCGCTCCACGGCCGGGTCGATCCTCACGCGCTACCGCATGCCGCCCCTGGCCCACCTTGATAGGGCCCCTGAGGCCGGCTCGCGCCATCCATCGCCGGTGCGCTACGAGAAGGACCGTCCCGGCCGGCTGGTGCACGTGGACATCAAGATACTGGGCCGTATCCCGCCCGGGGCGGGTGGCGGGCCCATGGATGCGGCATTCCGGTGACCAAGGCGGTCCTGGCCAGCGGGGCAGGGGTGATGCTGTCTGCACCACTCCGCCGATGAGCACTCCCTCCTGGTCTACAGCCAGATTCTGGACGATGAGCGCCAGGAGGCCGCCGCTGCCCTCATGGCCCGGGCCCTGGCCCACGTCGCGTTCCTGGGCATCACCCTCGAGGCGGCCTGCCGATAACGGGGCCTGCGACCGCTCCGGGACCCTCAACCAGGTCCTTTCCATCTCACGTATCAAGCGCTCCTAGCCCCTGCCTGCCCCAGACCAACAGCAGCCTCGAGCGCTTAAACCCCCACCCCGGCCCCCGAGTGGGACCACGCCCGCACCCGCGCCAGCCAGACCCAGCGCGAGAACGCCCACCAGACCCAGCTCCACCAGCACCACCGAACCCAGGCCGCCATGGCCAGCCAAACCCCCACCGACCGCGTCCACAACCTCACAGGGACGCGCACTTCGGCATTGTTTCACGTGAAACTCGTTTCGATCCTTCACCGCGACGAGGTTTGGCTGGCGATCGGGAGAGCCTGTGCTTCCGGAGGTAGACGGCCATTGCCGGGCTTTCGTGCAGCGGAAGCACTGCGGCGGGTGGTGCGAGGATGCCAGCGGCCTTCGATGATAACAGCGCTCCATCCTCGACTCCTCTCCCCGTTCCCTCATGTCCTGGTCCGGGGGATCTATGGTGTGTCGCGACAGTGGAGACAACGGAGGATGCACGATCGTTTCACGTGGAACATCGTCGTGCCGCGATGAGGCGCGCCGGGCTGTGCCTGGGCAGTGACTGTTGCCCTCGATGAACCAAGGTGCGACGGTGAGCGAGGGGGGTGAGAGGGCCCAGAATCCTTGCTCTCGTCGTCGAGGGTGCTCCATCTGGAACTGATCTCCGTCCGGCCGTGGAAAGATGGACTGAACTCGAATCCCTGTTTCACGTGAAACCACGGGTGATTGCTATTGCCCCATCATCGTGAGTGGGAGCGCAGCGGCCTCAGGCTTCCCCCCCTTCTCCTCGTCGGCGTTCTGACAAGGAGCGCGTGCCATCACCCGCGTGACCTTCCTACTGCTGTGTGCACGGGCTCTGCTCTGATGAACTCACCCACCCCTCCCGTGCTGGTCGTAGTCTCAGGATCATTCGAGGTGAGACCCGGCGTCGATCCGAGGCGTGTCATCAGATTAATCGTGGATTCACGTGAAACCACTCCTCATAGGTGTCTGAGCCCTCCGTCCGTAGGTGCCACAGCTCGTTCAGCATGCGGCTTCAGCTCTTGGCAGCGGTGCTTCAGAAGCGCAGTGAGTGCCCGTAGTGCGATGAGCGATCGCTTCCGGGATCAGCCCGAGCATAGCCTCCGGCGTCCCTTCCGCTGTTTCACGTGAAACAGCGGAAGGGCCATGACGGCTCGTCGGTATCGGCGGTGAGCACTCCGTGTGGAGGAGGGGTAAGAGAACAGGGGCTCACGCATCCAAGGCGTGAGCCCCTGTTCCACGTGAAACACTAGGGGTGGACGAAGGGATTCCTCACGAGGGCGTCGTAGAGTCCGGGAAGATCGCCGTCGGCCTCGGCTGCCAAGGGCAGAAGCGAATTCTCCGTCATACCGGGAACGACGTTGACGTCGATGAACCATGGGGTGCCGTCGCCGTCCAGGATGAGGTCCGTGCGGGAGATGTTGCCCAGGCCCAGGGTGCGATGCACGATGAGCGCTGTCTCCTGGACCAGCTCCAGGTGCTCCGCAGGAAGGCGTGCCGGAACGAAGTACTCCGATCGTCCCGGGTTGTAGCGGGCGTCGAAATCGTACTGACCCTCGGAGACAACCTCCACGGGGGGAAGCGCACGTGGCCCCTCTCCCGTGTCCACAACGGACACAGCGATCTCCGTGCCGGCGACGTACCGCTCGATGAGGGCCCGATCGTCGTAGGAGAAGCAGGCGACCATGGCTGAGCGCAGCTCATCGGCGTCGGAGGCGTAGGAGACCCCGAGGCCTGATCCACCCTGGTTCGGCTTGACCACCACGGGAAGGCCCAGGTGCCCCGCCACAAGACCGAGCACCTCCTGCGCTCCCAACTGGCTGAAGTAGGCGCGGGGAAGGGTGACGGAATCCGGCGAGAGGACCCCGCCAGTGCGAACGGTGGCCTTCGCCGTGGGCTTGAAGGAGGATCGCTGGCAGCCGTCGGAATGCGTGCCGACGTAAGGGAGCTCCAAGGCGATGAGGACATTCTGGAGTCCGCCGTCCTCGCCGTGGCCACCGTGCGCGAGCGGCCAGACCACGTCCGGACTGTAGGCGCGCAGCGCACCGATCGTGCGGGCATCAATATCCATCACCAGCACGGAGTGCCCCAGATGCTTGAGGACCTGGGCCACGCGGTGCCCCGAGCGCAGGGAGATATCCCGTTCGTGGCTGAGACCGCCGGCAAGAACAGCGATGCGCAAGGGTTCGGGAGATGCTTGCTGAGTCATGGTGATCCTCAAATCTGATCGGGGGCCGGTGCGCTGATGCCGTTACTGCCTTGGGAGCGTTCGGGGACGGGGCCGAAGAGCTCCAGGATCTCAAGATCACGTGAAACAACTTCGGACAGGCGCCTGACGCCCTCGCGGATCTCGGCCGGCTCCGGATAGCAGAAGGAGAGGCGCACATGGTCTCGGCCAGCCCTACCACCGGCATAGAAGGCGGTGCCCGAGACGTAGGCGACGAGGTTGGTGACAGCGCGGGGAAGCATCTCCTTGGCATCCACTCCCTCAGGCAGGTTGAGCCACACGTAGAACCCGCCGGCCGGGACATTCCAGCGGCACATGGGCATGTGCTCCTCCAGTGCGGAGATCATCGCATCCCTGCGCGTGCGGTACATGCCGCGGAACTCCTCGATCTGCTGACGCCAGTCGAACTGGTCGAGGTACATCGAGATCGAGTACTGGCCCACTGAGGACGGGCACAGGATCGCCGCCTCCGAGGCCAGCTTCATCTTCTCCCTCACCGCTGGTGGAGCCACTGCCCAGCCCACCCGGTATCCCGGCGCGAAGATCTTGGAGAAGGAGCCGAGGTAGACCACGTCCTCCGGAGCCAGCGTTTTCAACGCGGTGTACGTCTGACCCTCAAAGCCAAGCAAACCATACGGATTATCCTCAACGATAAGCACATGGTGCTTCCGGCAGATCTCGATGATCTGCGGGCGGCGCGCCTCACTGAGGGTCACTCCTGCCGGATTGTGGAAGTTGGGGAGGCAGTAGAAGAACTTGATCCGCCGCCCCTCCCTCTCCAGGTTGAGGATCCTCTCCTCCAGCGCCTCGGGAATGACTCCGTCGGCATCGATGGGCACCTGCTGCACATCGGCCTGGTAGGTGGAGAAGATGGACAGGGAGCCGACATAGGTGGGAGCCTCGGCCAGGATGACATCCCCCGGGTCGGTGAACAGCTCGGTGATGATGTCGACCGCCTGCTGGGAGCCTGTGGTGATGATGACGTCCTCGGGGTCGGCGTCGATCCCCTCCAGTGCCATGACCTCGGTGATCTGCTCGCGCAGCCGGGGCAGCCCCTGGCCATTGCCGTACTGGAGGGCCTTGCCGCCGTCCTTGCGGATCATGCTGGCCGTGGCCTCCGCCAGCCGGTCGAGCGGAAGATCCTTGAGATTGGGCATGCCTCCCGCCAGGGAGACCACCTCCGGGCGCGAGGCGACGGCGAAGAGCGACCGGGTTTCAGAGGCACGCAGGCCATGAGCTCGGGCGGCGTAGTTGTCGAGCCACGGGTCGAGTCGGTTGCCCTTCCCCTGCGGTGCTTCGCTCATGCGCATGTCCTTTCCTCAGGCCCACTGCGGGCCCGCAGGCCAAGTCTGCCACGTCGGCCCTGACAGCGGGGGGTGCACCAGGCGCACCCGGACTGCGGACCACTGCCCCGCCACGGGGCGAGCAGTGCTGCTCAAGAGCCATCCATCAAGGGCCGCCGCGCAGGCACTGCCGGGGCTCTCCCTGGAGTGGAGCGGGAGGCCAGAGAGAGTGATTTAAGAATCAATGATAGTGCTGTGGAACGCCATGCCCGGCCCGAGCTGCCCGGATCCTGGCTCAGCCGGCGCCTCATCGATGTCCGGGCCCGGCACGCCATCACTGGGATGGAAGGGCTCAGGCCCGGATGGCCCGCTGGGCGATGAGCGAGCGCAGGGGCTCCTGCTCGTTGTCGATGGTCTCGAAGCGCTGCGGCAGGGCCAGGAGCTCGACGATACGGCTGTCGAGGACCTGGCGCCCCAGTGCCTCATCAACGGTGTCGGGGAACTTCGCGGCCTTGGCCGTCTCCATGACGAGGGTGGGGAAACCGGGCTCCATGAGCCGCAGGGCCACCGTCACGCCGTCGGCCGTATGCGGATCGATGACGGCGCCAGTGCGCTCATGGACGAGGCGGATCGCGGCGAGCCGGTCGGCGTGGGTGGAGGCGCCCGCCTCGAAGCCGAAGTCCTCGCGCATGCGCTCCACCTCATCGGATAGGTCCAGGCGGCCGGTGGACTCCAGCTCCGCCCAGCGCTCGACGAAGGCCTCGGGGCCCAGAAGGGCCCACAGGAACCGCTCCAGGTTGGAGGCGCGGGAGATGTCCATGGAGGGGCTGGAGGTGGCCAGTGTCGCCTCGGCGGAGCGCGGGGCGTAGATGCCGGTGGTGAAGAACTCCTCCAGGACATTGTTCTCGTTCGTCGCCAGGATGAGCCGGCGGATCGGCACCCCCATGCTGCGGGCCAGGTGCCCGGCATAGATATTGCCGAAGTTCCCCGAGGGGACGCAGATATCGACCTTCTGGCTCTCTCGGCGCCCCTCCTCCAGGCCGTCGGTGAGGCGCAGCCAGGCCCACACGTAGTAGACGGCCTGGGCGGCGATGCGCCCGATGTTGATGGAGTTGACGGCGCCCAGGCTGTGCTCGGCCTTGAAGGCGGCGTCATTGCTGAGGGCCTTGACCAGGGCCTGGCAGTCGTCGAAGACCCCGCGCACGGCGATGTTGTGGATATTGGCGTCCTGCAGGGAGTACATCTGCGCCCGCTGCACGGCGCTCATCCGGCCGGCCGGTGAGAGCATGAAGACGCTCACCCCCTCCTGGCCGCGGAAGGCGTGCTCCGCCGCGGAGCCCGTGTCACCGGAGGTCGCCCCCAGGATGTTGAGCACCCGCCCCTGGCGGGACAGCACATACGGGATGGCCTGGCCCAGGAACTGCATGGCCAGATCCTTGAAGGCCATGGTCGGCCCCTCGGAGAGCCCCACGAGCGCCAGCCCCTCGGCCTCCGGCCCGACATCGATCGCCGTGACCGGCACCACCGGCGCGGGGAATCGCTGCGGCCCGTAGGCCGCCGCCGTCATGGCTGCCAGATCCTCGCGCGGGATATCGGTGGCGAAGAGCCCGATGACCTCCGTGGCCAGCGCCGGGTAGTCCAGTGCCCGCCACTCCTGGAGCCTGTCGGCGCTGAGGGCGGGCAGCTGCGCCGGAACGGCCAGCCCGCCGTCGGGCGCCAGTCCCGACAGCAGGACGTCGGTGAAGCCGGCGGGGTCCATGGCGCCCCTGGTGGAGATGTAGTGCATGCCCTGCCCTCTCAGCGGATCGATCGGAGCCATTCTAGGACCCAGGCTCCTGGTTGCGATCATCCGCGCGCCATGTGCCAGCCGCATGGCGCGGGCCCGCGGCGGGAGGCATGAGGGGCCCCGCTGCATGAGCGGGGCCCCTCATCGCCCGGCCTCGGCCTGCGACGACCGGGGCGGACCGGGCGCCTGGCCGAGCCTGCGGCCCTAGTTGAGAACCTTCTCCACCTCGGACTTGAAGGAGGCCTTGGAGCGCGCACCGGCGAACTGGTGGAAGACCTCCCCCTCGCGGACCACCGCGAAGGTCGGGATCGATCGCACGCCGAAGGAGGCGGCGGCCGAGGGGTTGGAGTCGACGTCGATCTTGACGAACTTGACGCGGTCGCCCATCTCGGCGGCCAGCTCATCGACCACGGGGGCCATCTGGCGGCACGGCCCGCACCACTCGGCCCAGAAGTCGATGACGACGGGCGTCTCGGACTTCATGACCTCGGTGTCCAGAGTGGCGTCGGTGACAGCGAGTACATCAGACATGGTGCTTCTCTCCTTGAGGTGCGGGATGTCAGGCCTGCAGATCGGCCAGGTAGTGCTCGGCGTCCAGGGCTGCGCGGCAGCCGGAGCCCGCAGCGGTGATCGCCTGCTGGTAGGTGGGGTCGGCGACGTCGCCGCAGGCGAAGACCCCGGGGATCCTCGTGCGCTGCGAGGGCGCCTCGACACGGATGTATCCGGCCTCATCCAGGTCCAGCGCATCGGCGACGAGCTCGCTGCGGGGGATCTGGCCGATGGCCACGAACAGCCCGGTGGCCTCCAGCAGGCGGCGCTCCCCGGTGACGGTGTCCTCCAGGGTCACGCCGGTCAGGGAGTCCTCGCCGTGGAGCTCCACGACGCGGGAGTTCCACGCGAAGGAGATCTTGGGGTCGTCCTTCGCGCGCTGGGCCATGACCGCCGAGGCCCGCAGCTCATCGCGGCGGTGGACCACCGTCACCGACTTGCCGAAGCGGGTGAGGAAGGTCGCCTCCTCCATGGCCGAGTCCCCGCCCCCGACGACGACGATGTTCTGGTCCTTGAAGAAGAAGCCGTCGCAGGTGGCGCAGTAGGACACCCCGTGCCCCGCCAGCCGCTCCTCGCCCTCCAGGCCCAGGTGGCGGTACTCCGAGCCGGTGGAGATGATGACCGTGCGGGCCTCGTAGGTGCCCTCCTCGGTGGTCAGGCGCTTGATCTCGCCCTGCAGCTCCATGGCGGTGACGTCCTCGTAGCGGATCTCAGCGCCGAAGCGCTCAGCCTGCTCCTGCATCTGGTTCATCAGCGCGGGGCCCATGATGCCCTCGATGAAACCGGGGTAGTTCTCCACCTCCGTGGTGTTCATCAGCGCCCCGCCGGCGGTCACCGAGCCTGCCAGGACAAGAGGCGAGAGCTGGGCCCTGGCCGCGTAGATGGCGGCCGTGTAGCCGGCGGGACCGGAACCGACGATGACGACGTCGTGAATCATGACTCTCCTGGGGTGAGGGGCTCGGCACGTATCACACAGTGCAACCACCGATTAAACAGCACTGTTCCCACCGGAAGGGCCTATTGGAGAGTGATCTCCGAGATAGTGGCCTTGTTGTCGCCATCTGAGGATCGGGGCATGTAGGTCACCCAGATGACGATGGACGAGGTCTCGGCGGGGGTGAGATCGAAGGAGGTCGTGCCCTGGGTGAACTCGCCCTCGGCCAGCACGGTGCCGCCCTGGGGGTCCTCCGGGGTGGTGGCCCGGATCTGCACATGCCCGCCCTGGCCGGTGCCCTGCATCTCGATGCGCGAGACCGTGGCGGGCTGCTCCAGGATGATCGCGACGCCCAGACCATTGCCCCCCAGGTCGGGATCGTTGTGGTACTGGGTGAACCACGGGCGGTCGGTGGCGCCATCGGTCAGGAGGTGGACCAGCTCGGGGTGGGCGCGGTTGCCACTGGGGTCGACCGCCTGGGTGCTGGCCACGGTGATGGGGGCCGCGGGCTCCTCCTGGGGCCCGGGCTGAGCGCTGTCACCGGTTCCGTTGACCGACTGGGATGCCGAGGGCACGGTCTCGGCCGCGGCCTGGTCGGGATCGGTGAAGCTCACACCCGCCAGGCGCAGGAGACTGGCCACTGCCATCCCCACACCGATGACCAGGGCCGCCACCATGACGATGATGACCCCAGTGGTGGTGCGGCTGACCGACCGGGTGACCTCGGGGTCGTCCTCCTCGTAGTCGTCGAAGTCGACCTCGAAGCTGCCGGTGAAGGGCTCGGCCGGCACTGGCGCCGTGGCCGGAGCGGTCTCGGAGACATTGGTCAGGACGCTGGGGATCGGGTTGATCGGACCGGTGACCTGGACGTACTCCTGCTCGCGGTCGGCGGAGCCCTCGATGGGCTCCGGTGCGGCCGCACCCTGGTGCTCCGTGCCCGGGAGCCCCGCGGACTGCAGCGCAGCGCCGCCCCCGTGCTCCTCCAGCGGCCCTGCGGCCGCGGAGGGCCCTGGGGCGGTGGTGGGCGCCTCGGAGGAGGAGGCGGCGCCCAGAATGGGCTTGCGCGCCGGGAGGTCCTGCCTGGCCGGCGGCGCGGTGGAGACCCCGGCTCCGGCCCCCGAGCGGCGCAGGCGGCCCAGGACCCCGCGGGCGGCGCTGGCCACAGCCGCAGCCCCTGTCGTCGTGGCGGGCGCCGCAGCGGGGCTCGGGGGGGTGGCGGGCGCCGCGGCGGGCCTCGGCTCGGCGGCATACCCCTTGACCGGGTCCCAGGTGCCCAGGGCCCGGGCCACCTCGGAGGCCGAGATCGGCGGCTGGCCGCTCCAGGTGCGCACGCACAGATCGTCCAGGATCGGGTCGATGCCCGACACGAGGGTCGAGGGGGTCACCGGCACCCCGCCCAGGCGGGGTGCCGAGGGGATGCCGGGGCGCTTGCCGGGCCAGCGCCCGGTCAGGCCGTAGTAGAGGATCTCGACCAGGGCGCGCGCATCGGCGCGGTCAGCGGCCAGCGGGTCGTTCCCGGCGATCCTGTTCTCCAGGTCCAGGGCCGCCGACTCGATGCCCAGTCCGCTGACCTTGACCTCACCGCCGGGCAGGACGCGGATGGACTCGGGCGAGAGGTTGAGGTGGTGCAGGCCCCGGCGCGCTCCCGCATCGAGTGCCTGAGCGGTCTCGCCGATGATGGCGCGCACCTGCGCCGGTGAGATGCCCCGGGAGACCAGGGCGCTGAAGGTGCGCCCCGTCAGCGGCTCGGTGACGATGATCGAGGGCTCATCGCGCTCGACGTCGTAGACCCGCTGGAGCCGCTCATCCTCGACCAGGACGGCGCGCGAGGCGGAGTCCAGCACATTGTCCCGGTGCACGGAGGCATCGGTGAGCACGAGGATGGTCACCTCGCGGTCAAGGATCGTATCGACGCCGCGGTGGCGCACGATCCGGGGCAGCGTGGTGGACAGTGTTCCCAGGAGCCCGTAACGGCCACTGCCGATAGGGGTCGCCTCAGACATGCGTCTCCTTCCCTGGGGGGTCTGTCCATGAATGATCGGTGGACCCATCGTAACCGCCTGTGGGCTTTGCACAGGCTTGATGTGACCGGATTGGGAGGAAACCATGAATGATTCCCCGGACTCCGGCATGCCGGGCGGTGGTGGGGGCGGTGGGATTGCGGCCGAACCGTGAGGCTGCGCCGGTGGAGCCGCCCTGCGGGTGTTCGCGGGGGGCGCAGGGGGAGGCGGCACCATGGCCGCCCGCTGCGCCCCATGGGCCGGGGTCGGCGGGGTCGTGGGGGCCGGCGGTGGCTGCGGGGCCGGGTGCACCGCGGTCGGTGGGACTGCTGCGTGCCGGGCCGCCGGCCGCATCCGGGGCGGCAGGGCGGGGGGCAGTGACGGCTGGGCGGGTGCCTGGGCGGAGGGGTGGGGGCTCACCGGGCCGGAGGGGTGTGGGCCGGCCGGGCCGGGCGCGCTGGCGGGCGCGGCATCGGCCTGGGGCGGTGGCGGGGGCAGTCGCGCCGGCGGGGGCGGTGGGGACATCCAGGCCGCCAGGGACAGCAGGGAGCGCCCCAGCGGTCCCGGCAGGAGGCGGCCGAGCTTGCCCACGATCCGCGAGACCGGGCGGAAGGCCACCACGATCTCCTCAACATGGACCACGCGCCCCATGACCAGGTAGATGAGGGACATGAGCGTGGCCACGACCAGCACCTGCACCAGGGCCCCCAGGAGCCGCGCGAGGCTGGCCTCGGCGTCGACCGGCCCCATGAGGGCCAGCAGGATGAGGCCGACGATGACCGCCGGGGCGACCGCGATCACCAGGCGCACATGGGTGGCCGTCACCCGGCGCCCATCCAGGCTCGGCAGGTGGCGGCGGATCAGCGGCACGACGACGACGCAGGCGGCCACCTGGCTCAGGGTGTTGGCCAGGGCCGCCCAGGCCATCCAGTGGTTGGCGGGCGCCGCCAGGTAGGCCAGGCCGCAGATGAGCATGGGCAGGACGCCGGCGACGGTATCGGCGATGAGCAGCCGCTTGGTGTCCTCATAGGCCAGCATGACGCGCTGGGCGGTGAACCAGAAGCCCTGGGGCACGATCCCCAGGGCCAGGAAGACCAGCACCGGGGCGCTGGCCTGGGCCTCGGCCAGGGAGATGGAGGGGGTGAAGACCTGCAGGGCGGGCACCGCCAGGACGCAGATCCCGGCCGTGGCCAGGATGGTGAAGACCCCTGCCGAGCGCAGGCCCAGGGACAGGTCGTCGCGCACCCCCTGGCGGTCGCCCGCCGAGGCCTTCTCGCTCATGCGGGTGAACAGGGCGGTGATGATCGAGGTGACCACCAGTGACTGGGGCAGGATGTAGACCAGGTAGGCGTTGGACCACATCGTCGTCGAGGGCACGATGACATCGGCGTACTCGGGGAGCTCGGAGGCGGTCACCGCGGCCGAGCCCAGGTTGGAGGTCGCCCATGTGCTCAGCGAGACGATGACCACGCCCAGGAGGGCCCACATGGCCACCTTCGAGCTCTGCCCCAGTCCCAGGCCCCGGATGCCGAACACGATCCTGGGGCGGAAGCCGGAGCGGACCAGGGGGATGTAGAGGATGAGGGCCTGGGCGACGATCCCCAGGGTCGTCATGGCCCCGATGAGGGTGATGCGGCCCGCGTCCCAGACCTCGGGCCCCTGCCCCTCGGTGTAGGAGCCGTAGATGCGGAGATAGGCCAGGATCGAGGCGATGGAGATGATGTTGTTGAGCACCGGCGACCACATGTAGGGGCCGAAGCTGGAGCGGGCGTTGAGCACCTGGCCCCACAGGGCGTACAGGCCGTAGAAGAAGATCTGCGGCATGAACCAGAAGGCGAAGGCGAAGGCCAGGCCCTGCCAGCGCCCCGAGGCCAGTGAGGAGGCGTTGATGAAGAAGATGAGCGGGGCCGCCGCGGTCATGATGCAGGTCAGCAGCAGCATGACCGTGGCGGCCGCGGTCAGCAGCCGGTTGACCAGCTCCTCGCCGTTGCGCTTGCGCAGGGCGCGCACGATCTGCGGCACCAGGATGGCGTTGAGGACGCCGCCGATCATCATGTTGTAGAGATTGGTGGGCAGGTTGTTGGCCGTGTTGAAGGCGTCCGCGGCGCCCGAGCCCGTGGCCCCCAGGGCCACCACCATGAGGGCGTTGCGCACCAGGCCCAGAATGCGCGAGACCAGTGTCCCCGAGGCCATGATCGCCGAGGACCGCGCCAGGGAGGCCTGGCTGCGGTTGGCGCTCGGTGAGAGCAGCGAGCGCCGGGGGCGGGCGTGGCGGGGTGTGGTCATGCGGGCTCCTGTGCGGCAGGGGGCAGGGCAGTGCGCCGGCCGCGGCGCACAGTGCGCACGACGCCGACCACGAGGATGAGCACCAGGGCGATCCCGATGATCGCGGTGCCCACGGATTCCCAGTCCGCGCGCACCTGCAGGTGCACGGTGGAGGGCGCGCCGACGGGCGTGCCGTCGGCCGCCAGGACTTGGACAGTCAGGTTGACCTCCCCCGAGCCCACGGCGGTCACCGGCATCTTGGCCGTGGCCTCGCTGCCGGCGGGAACCTCGACGACGGTGGTGCTGGGTATCTGGAGGCGCTGGCTGTCGGAGATGAGGCGCACCTGGACAGTCGCATCCTGGTCCAGGGAGGAGGTGATCCTCACGGGCAGGACGGCCTCGGAGTTGATGATGTTGATCGTCGAGGAGGGCGCCGCGCTCAGCGAGGAGGTGACCGTCTCGCCCGCGGCCAGCGCCCGGTCGATGTGGGTGCTGCGCGCCTGGGGCGCCGCGCGCCACGAGGCCGAGGAGATGACGGACTCCACGTCGTCGGATCGGCCCAGGGCCGCGGCGGGATGGGAGAGCACCGAGGCGATCGAGTCCAGGCGCCTGCCCGCCTGGCGGGCCTGCATGACGGTGCTGCGCGACGCCTCGCCCTGGTCGATGACCTCCTCCTCAGGGGGCGCCAGGCGCTCGACCACGGCCTCCTCGCCGCCATCCCGCCGTGCGCGGTCCATGAGGCCGGCGACGTCGCCCAGGCTGCGGGTGGAGGTCCAGGGGGTGTCGCGCAGCGCGTTCAGCCGTGCCTCGACCGTCTCGGCGTCCAGGGCGGCGCCGGCCTGGCGGTCCAGGGTGACGACGAGGCTGCGGGCCAGCACCGGGGCCTGGCGGGTGATGATCGCGGTCTGCCCGCGCAGCAGCTGGCGGGCATCCAGATCGCTGAGCTCCTGGGCCTCAGGCGAGGCCAGATCCTCGGGCAGGCGCCCTGAGGCCGCCAGGGACAGTCCCTCATCGGGCAGGATGATGGTGCGGTCCCCGATACTGGCAACGCCCGAGGGCGTGTAGGTCAGATCCTCGGCGGCGGGCATGGAGCCCGGCGGGGCGATCACCGTGGTGGTCGACTCCGGAAGCGCCTCCAGGGTGGCGGCGTCCAGCTGCGAGGAGGCCGCCCAGGACACCGTGGTCCGGGCGCCCGCCCCGGCCAGCGTGGAGGACTGGGCGCGCTCATGGGCCGAGGACACCAGGGCGGTGCCACCGGTGTGCGCCATCGCCGCCACATCGACATCGTCCCAGGGCAGGGCGATGACCTCGCCGTTGGCGATGGCCCGGGTCAGGGCCGCGGTCAGCTCGGCGATCTCATCGGCCGACTGCCCACCCTGCCCCGGGTCCTCCTGCCCCGAGGCGGTGGGTGACGGCCCGGGCGCCGGGGAGGCGGTGGAGGCCGGATCCGGCGCGCCTCCCGTGGGCCCGGCGCCCGCCTCAGCGCCGCCGCCCTCGGGCGGCGGGGAGGGGGCCGGGGGGCTGGCCGTGGGCGATACCGGCGCAGTGCCGCTGAGGGTGCCCTGGAAAGAGCTCGCATCGATCCCCAGGGCCTGTGTCAGTGCCGGATCGACAGCCAGGACGACGCCGCTGTCGGCCAGTTCGAGCAGACTGGTGACGCGCTGCCGGATGGTGTGGATGCTGACACCGGTCTCGGATCCCTGGGCCTCGGGCAGGGTCAGCACCGCGAGCTCCTCGGGGGAGGCCGTCACCGGCACCACCGTGGTGATGGCGGCGGGCTCCACCGAGGCGCCGCTGTCCCAGACGAGGATGCTGCGGTCCTGCGCGATCGTGGCGCCGCCGCCGTTCAGCGCCACCTGGATGCCCCGCGGCCCCCACTGATCGGGCTCGGACAGGGGCAGCTCCTCGGTGCTCAGCGTCACCGAGAAGGCCGCCCTCTGGCCGGGGGCGATCTCCTGGTCCAGAGGCGTCTCAACCGCCTGGGACAGGGAGGTGTCCCGCTCCTCGGCGAGCCATAGGGACAGGGCGCTGGTGGTGATCTCCGTGCGCTCCTGGACCTGGGTGGCCAGGGACAGGCCCGAGATCGGGTCATCGGTCCCGTTGATGATGGTGCCGCTCACGGACAGCTCGCTGCCGCTTCGCAGCACCTCGGGGGACAGCGCCTCCAGGCTCAGGGTCACCTGGCCGGCCACGGGCTCGGCCTGGGCCCCTGCCGGCTCCGGGCGGTCCCGGGTACTGGTGGCGGCGGGCTCACCGGCCGGGCGCATCTGCGTGCCGGTGGGCTCGGCGCCCCTGACGCCCGGGGCGGCATCGCGGGGCAGCGCCGCGAAGGCCAGGACGAGGCTGAGCACCCCCAGAAGGGCGGCCAGCCTGGCCATGGCCCGCATGGGCACCGCTCTGCGGGGGCGGTGGCTGAGCAGCCTCATTCATCCCCCACCAGGATCTTGCGGGCCGCTGCCACGATGCGGCGCTCATTGGGGTAGGCCAGGCGGCGCGCAACATCGTCCAGGGCCACCCAGGCCACATCCTCGGCCTCGTGGTCGGGGTCGTTGTCGGTGGTCAGGTCGCCTCCCATGGCCTCCAGCAGGAAGTGGTGGACGACCTTGTGGACGCGGTGCTCATCACCGGCGAACCAGTAGTCGATGGTGGCCAGGTGGCGCAGCACGCGACTGGTGATCCCCGTCTCCTCGGCGATCTCGCGGACCGCTGCCTCCTGCGGCGTCTCGCGTCCCTCCAGGTGCCCCTTGGGCAGGCACCACTCCAGGCGGCCGCCCCGGTTCCTGCGGGCGATGACGGCGGCGAAGGCCTGCCCGTTCTGAACATCGACGACCAGGCCGCCCGCGCTGGTCTCATCGACCACGGGCAGGCTGCGTGCACTCGTGCGACCGGCCGGGTCGGCCGTGTGGGTCGTGCGAGTGCGATGAGTCGGCATGGGGACACTGTAGGTGCTCCGGGGCCCGGGATGCTGGTGTGCCCCGTGTGCGTCTCGGCATGGAGGGCCCGTGGGCTCGGGGCCGCATGAGCGGGTGGTGGGGAGTCCCCGGGGAGTGCCTGGGGAGTGGAGCGCCAGCGGCGGGGCGACCCGTCATGGCAGGCTTGGCCCGATGACTCCACGCCCGAACCCGACATCCCTGCCCCAGGAGCCCGTCGACGCCGGGGGCCTGACGCCCACGGCCCGCGCCGCGCTCGCGGACCTGCCCGTGTCCCTGGCGGCCCTGGCCCACGCCTTCACGCGCGCGGGTCACGAGATCGCCCTGGTGGGCGGCCCGGTCCGCGACGCCTTCCTCGGCCTGGCCCCCCACGACCTGGACCTGACCACCTCGGCCCACCCCCAGGACAGCGAGGCGATCCTGCGGCAGTGGGGGGAGGCCTGCTGGGATGTGGGCAGGGACTTCGGAACCATCGGGGCGCGCAAGGGCGAGGTGGTGGTCGAGGTGACCACCTACCGCACCGAGTCCTACCAGGCGGGCTCCCGCAAGCCGGCCGTGGAGTACGGCAGGACCCTGGAGGGCGACCTCACCCGGCGCGACTTCACCGTCAATGCCATGGCGCTGCGCCTGCCCGACCTGGAGCTCGTCGACCCCCACGGGGGGCTGGCCGACCTGCGCGCCGGTGTCCTGCGCACCCCCGTGGCCGCCACCCAGTCCTTCGACGACGACCCCCTGCGGATCATGCGGGCCGCGCGCTTCGCCGCCCAGCTCGGCTTCGATGTCGAGATGGAGGTCATGGATGCGATGGAGGAGATGGCCTCCCGCCTGGAGATCGTCTCGGCCGAGCGGGTGCGTGCCGAGCTGGAGCGGCTGCTCATCTCGCCCTGGCCGCGCCGGGGCCTGGAGCTCATGGTGCACACGGGCGTGGCCGACGTCGTCCTGCCCGAGCTGTCGGCCCTGCGCGAGACCGTGGATGAGCACCGCCGCCACAAGGACGTCTACGAGCACACCCTGACCGTCCTGGATCAGGCCATGGACCTGGAGACCGGTGCGGATGGCCCCGTTCCCGGCCCCGACCTGGTGCTGCGCCTGGCCGCGATCCTCCACGACATCGGCAAGCCCGCCACCCGGCGCTTCCTGCCCGATGGCACCGTGACCTTCCACGGCCACGACCACGTGGGGGCCCGCATGAGCGCCAAGCGCCTGCGCGCCCTGCGCTTCGACAAGCAGACCATCAAGGACGTCTCGCGCCTGGTCGAGCTGCACCTGCGCTTCCACGGCTACGCCGACTCCGGCTGGTCGGACTCCGCGGTGCGCCGCTACGTCACCGATGCCGGACCGCTGCTGGAGCGCCTCCACCGCCTGACCCGGGCCGATGTCACCACCCGCAACCGGCGCAAGGCCCGGATGCTCGATGCGGCCTATGACGACCTGGAGGAGCGCATCGCCGCCCTGCGCGAGGCCGAGGAGCTGGCCGCGATCCGCCCCGACCTGGACGGGGGCCAGATCATGGCCGAGCTGGGCCTGAAGCCCGGGCCGGCGGTGGGCCAGGCCTACCGCTTCCTGCTGGACCTGCGCATGGAGCGCGGGCCCCTGGGGCAGGAGGCGGCCCGCGAGGCGCTCCACTCCTGGTGGGCGGCGCGCCAGGACCACCAGGACTGACCCGGCTCCGGCGCACTTCTCCCCCTTCAGACGCACTATGGCAGGGCAAGAGCGGGCCAACCTGCGTCCAGAGGGGCAGATCCGCGTCCGGAGGGGGCGATCCGCGCCGCGTCCGCCGGCCGGGCCCCGGGGAGTGGGGGACGGGCCGGCGGGCTAGTAGGTTGAGGGGCATGGATCCGTTGCGCATCGGCGTTGTCGGCATCGGGGCGCGCAGCCCCCTGGCGGCGCTGGCCGACTCCTCCTCGGTGCCCGCCCGGCTGGTGGCGGCCGCCGACACGGCCCCCGACGCCGTCGCGCGGGCCGAGCGCCTCCTGCCCCCGGGCGTGGAGGTGGTCCCCGATCACCGCCGGCTGCTGGACCGTGGCCTGGACGGCGTGGTGCTGACCACGCCGGACGACACGCACGAGGAGCTGGCCATCGACTTCCTCCGGGCCGGGGTCCCCGTCTACCTGGAGAAGCCCCTGGCCATCACCCTGGAGGGCGCCGACCGGGTGCTGGCCGCCGCGCGGCGCACGGGCACCCGCCTGTACGTGGGGCACAACATGCGCCACATGGCGGTGGTGCGCCTGCTCAAGGAGGTGGTCGACCGCGGCGAGATCGGCGAGGTCAAGGCCATCTGGTGCCGGCACTTCGTGGGTAACGGCGGGGACTACTACTTCCGGGACTGGCACGCCGAGCGCTCCCGGGTCACGGGCCTGCTGCTCCAGAAGGCCGCCCACGACATCGACGTCATGCACTGGATCGCCGGCTCGGCCACCGCCCGCGTGGTGGGGATGGGCGATCTCATGGTCTACGCCTCCCGGCCCCGCCGCGAGCCCGGGACGAGTGCGGGCATGATGATGAGGGACTGGCTCAGCCACAACCACTGGCCCGCCGATGAGGTCACCGGCCTCAACCCCGTCATCGACGTCGAGGACCTGTCCATGGTCATGATGCGGATGCGCAACGGGGTGATGGCCTCCTACCAGCAGTGCCACTTCACCCCGGACTACTGGCGCAGCTACACGGTCATCGGCACGCGCGGGCGGGCCGAGAACCTCGGCGACGGCGATGGCGGGGTGGTGCGCGTGTGGACGCGGCGCACCGGGTACGCCGAGCGCGGCAGCGCCGAGTACCCCATCATCGAGGAGGGGGCCGGGCATGAGGGCGCTGACCGGCGGACCATGGATGAGTTCCTGCGCTTCGCGCGCGAGGGCGGGGCCACTGAGACCTCGCCCGTGGCGGCCCGCGAGGCGGTTGCGGCCGGGGCCCTGGCCACCGCCTCGCTGCGCTCCGGCTCCCTGCCCCGGGACGTGCCCGAGCTCGATCCGGGCCTGGCCGCCTACTTCGCCCGGGGGCAGGTGGAGGCCTGAGCGGCCCGTGCGGCGGCCCGTCCCCACGCCCGACCAGTCGACCCGGCCCGCCGGCGCGGCCCGGGTGGGAGCCTTGTGGGAGGGTGGGGGCAGGGGCGGGCAGGCCCGCCTGAGGCGGAGGGAATGGAGAGCACCCGTGATTCACCGGATCGAGCTCGGTGGCCGGAGCATCGCCCTGGCCACCGACGGCGTCGTGACCTGTCCTGAGGCCGGCTCCGCAGCGGTGCCGCAGGTGCGGGTCGAGGCCGCGCACCTCAGCGTCCTTCACGACATGCGTGACGGCGAGGTCTACCGCACCGGCCAGAACTCCTGGTCGCCCTCGGGCTGGCGGTGCCTGGACGAGGCGCCGATGCGGATCGAGAACGACCGGCGCCGTCGCACTGCCGACGACGACGCCTGGGACGACCCGGTGCGGCACCACTCCTCCTGGCTGGCGGTGGTGGAGGACGAGGCCGGCGCCCTCCTCGTGGGCTGCCTGACGGGGGGCACGCCGCGGCTGCGCGTGGACCGGGCGGCCCTGGAGGCCCTCACCGAGACCGGCCGGCCCGCCCAGTGGGTCATCCTGGCGGGCCCGGCCGCCACCGTCCTGCGCGCCTACGCCCGCGAGCTCGCCCGGAGCCTGGGACGCAGGCCGATCCAAGCGCAGAGCGTGTGGTGCTCCTGGTACTCCTACTACGAGGGCATCTCCCAGGAGGCCCTCGATGAGGAGATCCCGCAGGTCGCCGCCCTGGGCTTCGAGACCCTGCAGATCGATGACGGCTGGCAGGCCGCCGTCGGGGACTGGCGGGCCAACGACCGCTTCAGCCGCGGCATGGCGCATGCCGCCCAGCGCATCCGCCGGGCCGGCATGCGCCCGGGCCTGTGGGTGGCGCCCTTCATCGCCCTGCCCGGCTCGCGGCTGCTGGCCGAGCATCCCGAGGCCTTCGTCCACGAGGCCGATGGGCGCCCGGCCGTGGCCGGCTCCAACTGGGGCAGCGACTACCACGCCCTGGATCTGACCCACCCCGCGGCTCAGGACCATGTGCGCCGGACCATCGAGCGCATCGTTGAGGACTGGGGCTTCACCTACCTCAAGCTCGACTTCATCAACGCCGCTGCCATCCCCGGGGTGCGCCACGAGCAGGCCGACCGGGAGGAGGCCTACCGCGCGGGCCTGCGCCTCGTGCGCGAGGCCGCCGGCGACGAGGCCTTCCTCCTGGGCTCAGGCGCCCCGCTCATGCCCTCCCTGGGCATCCTCGACGCCGTGCGCGTGGGACCCGACGTGGCCCCCATGTGGGAGAACTACGCCACCGACGACCTGTCCGACGCCAAGGCCCGCAACGCCCTGCACGCGGGCATCAACCGCCTGTGGCTCGGCGAGGTCATCGGCGTGGACCCCGACGTCGTCTTCTTCCGGCACCGCCGCAACCTGCTGGACGACACCCAGATGCAGTGGCTGCGCGACGTGGCCGAGGCCAGCCGGTACCGCTGCCTGTCCGACCGCAGCGCCTGGCTCGATGAGCAGGAGCGGGACGCGGTCCGCCAGTGGCTGGCCCGAGAGCCGGAGGAGCTGGAGATCCTGGGGCGCTACCGCTTCCGGCTGGGCGGGCGCATCGTCGACCTGACCCGGGCCATCGAGGGCGGCGCCTCCCCTTATCCGCTGTGAGGGTGCGGCCGGTGGGGCCCTGAGGCTCCGGTGTCGAGGGGCGGGTGGGGCGCCGGCCGTCTCGGGGAGGCGCGCCTCCGCCGGCCCCGCCCGCACCGACGGCGCTGACGGCCTCCCCGAGGAGGGGGCCTAATCCTCCTGGGGCCCGGCAGTCCCCAGGGTCAGATAGCCCTCCCAGGTGGTGTCCTGCCCGGCGCTGGCGAAGCGCAGCGGGGCCCCGCCCTCCATGGGATTGACCGCCCGCAGCAGCACGGTGGTGGCGCCCGGGCCCGACACCTCCCCGGAGAAGGCCACCTCCGTGCCGGGCAGCACCGCGCGCAGATCGCCGTCCAGGGTGCTGCGACCCACCTCCTGGCCGGCGTCATCGAGGGCGATGACCTCCAGGTCCCAGTCGTAGTAGAAGGGCGCCACCCCGTGATTGGTCAGCTCGACCTCGACCCGCTCCCCATCCATCCGCCAGCGCGTGACGGCCAGCTCGTAGCCTGTGGCACTGCTGGCCTCCAGCACCCTGTCGCGCTGGGCGGAGTCCAGCGGGGCGGTGAAGGCCCAGTTGTTGATCAGCCAGCTGGCGTGCGTGGCCCGGATCGATCCGGGGACGTCGTAGTTGCGCCCACTGCTCATGTCCCGCGCGGCCTGCGGGCAGTCGGAGGGGGTGAGCAGAACGCAGTCCTGGATCTCGGGGTAGACCTCCCCGCCGATGGGCTGGGTCTGCCACACCGCGGTGGCACCGGCCCGCTTCATCAGCGACATGAAGTGCCAGTCCGCATTGTCCAGGGTCGCGTAGCCGAAGGAGTCGTCGTGGTAGCCCACCGCGTGCTCGGCCGAGGCCGGGGTCGGGTAGCGCGTCAGGGTGGGGGTGGTGTCGAAGGCCTCGTCCCAGGCCGCCACGAGGGCCTCCTGATTCGCCTCGGTGGCCATCCAGTCCTCGCCCGAGGGGTTGGCGGGCGAGCGCGTCCCGTTCATCGGCCAGGTGTGCCCCTCGCCCCAGAAGCCCACCAGGCCCTGGGTGATGAAGCCCAGGCGGGGGTCGCCGTCGTACTCCTGGCCGAAGGCGCTGATGAAGGAGGTGAGCATCTCCATCATGTCCGGGTCGTTGTAGTCCGGTGAGACCGAGGCGCCGTCATTGCCGTTGACCGTGTAGGAGCGCGTGCGCACCGTGCCGTTGTCGGCGAGGTAGTCGGGCAGGGCGCTGGGGCGCCCGGGGTAGTCGACGTAGAAGCGCAGCACCGTCTGGTGGCCCCGTGAGGAGATGGCCTCCAGCCGGTCCTCCACGGCCCGCCAGTCATAGGCGCCGGGGCCGGTGACCACCTCGTTGAGCGGGATGTAGACCCACTCCATCGTGTGGGGCGGTGCGGACTCCGCCAGCTGCGGCGCCTCAGCGGGATCGGCCGGGGCGAAGGGCATCATCCCCTTGAGCGGGTTGGAGGCGGGTGAGGGCCCCGCGCCCACCTCGATCCACGACTCCCGGGGCAGGCAGGCGCGCAGGCCCGCGGCGAAGCAGATGACGGCGGTGATGGTCATGATGGCCACGACGATACGCGGCCCGGTCCACGGGCCGCGCCGGCCCTGATGCGCACGGGCGCCCGGGGCCTGCGGGTCGCCCTGACGGGGGCTGGAGGCGCTGGAACTGGTGGAGTCCCCGGAATCCTGGGATCCCGCGGCGGGGGTGCCGTCGTTCCGTGATTTCATGGGGCCCGCTTCGGTCGGGTCTACTGACACATGGCAGCCTAGCGATTCGGGGCTGCCCGGGTCACATTCTCATCACGGCCCCGGCCTCCACGGCTCGGCCCCAGTGCGGTCGCGGTGCGGCACCGCAGCCCTGGGCGCCTCACCAGGTGGGACCGAATTGCCGCACCGCGCCGGGGCGGCGAAGATGGCGGGGTGCGCGTCTACAACTTCTCCGCCGGTCCCGCCCAGCTGCCCCTGCCCGTCCTGGAGCGTGCCTCCGCCGAGCTCACCGACTGGGCGGGCTCGGGCATGTCCGTCCTGGAGGTCTCCCACCGCGGGAAGGACTTCGTGGCCTGCGCCGCCGACGCCGAGGCGGCCCTGCGCCGCATCATGGGCATCCCCGAGGGCTACCGGGTGCTCTTCCTCCAGGGAGGGGCCTCCGCCCAGTTCGCCGCCATCCCCATGAACCTCACCGCCGAGGGGGACACGGCCGCCTACCTCAACACCGGCCAGTGGTCCGCCAAGGCCATCAAGGAGGCGCGCAACCAGGGGCTCGACGTCGTCGTGGCCGCAGACGAGTCCGCCTCCTCCTACACCACCACCCCCGCCCCCGGCTCCTACGAGGTCCCCGCCTCCGCGCGCTACCTGCACTACACCCCCAACGAGACCATCGGCGGGGTGGAGTTCCCCGGGATCCCCGACGTCGAGGCCCCCCTCGTCGCCGACTTCTCCTCCACGATCCTGTCCCGGCCCCTGGACGTGAGCCGCTTCGGCCTCATCTACGCCGGCGCCCAGAAGAACATGGGGCCCTCCGGCCTGGCCGTCGTCATCGTGCGCGAGGACCTCCTGGGCCGCGCCCGCCCCACCACCCCCGGTGTGCTGGACTACACCCGGATGGCCGCCGCGGACTCCATGCTCAACACCCCGCCCACCTTCGCCATCTACCTGCTGGGCCTCATCGCCCACTGGATCGAGGACGGCGGCGGCCTGGCCGCCATGGGCGAGCGCAATCTCGCCAAGGCCGGCCTCCTGTACAGCGCCATCGACGACTCCGACCTCTACACCAACCCCGTCGAGGAGCGCTCGCGGTCCTGGATGAACATCCCCTTCACCCTGGCCGACCCAGCCCTGGACGCCGAGTTCCTCGCCGGGGCCCAGGACGCCGGCCTGACCAATCTCAAGGGGCACCGCTCCGTGGGCGGCATGCGGGCCTCCATCTACAACGCCATGCCCATCGAGGGCGTGCGAGCCCTCATCGACTACATGACCGACTTCGAGAGGACCAGGGCCTGATCATGAGCGAGACCCCGCAGAAGTTCCGCATCCGCACCCTCAACGCCATCTCCGGCAAGGGCCTGTCCCGCCTGCCCGACGAGCTCTACGAGGTGGGGGGATCGGTTGAGGGGCCCGATGCCCTCCTGGTGCGCTCGGCCAAGCTCCACGGCACCCCGATCGGCGACTCGGTGCTGGCCGTCGCCCGCGCCGGCGCCGGGACCAACAACATCCCGGTCGAGGAGCTCACCCACCGCGGCATCCCCGTGTTCAACACCCCGGGAGCCAACGCCAACGCCGTCAAGGAGCTGGTGCTGGCGGGCCTGTTCATCGCCTCGCGCAACCTCATCCCCGCCGCCCGCTTCGCCCACGAGCTTCCGGGCGACGACGCCGAGATCGCCAAAGCGGTCGAGGCCGGCAAGAAGCAGTTCGTCGGCTTCGAGCTGCCGGGGCGCACCCTGGGCGTCATCGGCCTGGGCGCCATCGGGGTGCAGGTGGCCAACGCCGCCCTGGGCCTGGGGCTCAACGTCGTCGGCTTCGACCCGGGGATCTCCGTGGAGCACGCCTGGCACATGAGTGCCGAGGTGGAGCGGGCCTCCTCCATCGAGGAGGTCTTCTCCCGCGCCGACATCCTCACCGTCCACGTGCCCCTCATCCCCGCCACCCGCGGGCTGGTGAGCACCCAGCGGATCGCCCTGATGAAGGACACCGCCGTGCTGCTCAACTTCGCCCGGGCCGAGATCGTGGACACCGACGCCGTCGTGGCCGCCCTGGACGAGGGCTCCCTGCGCGGATACGTCTGCGACTTCCCCTCCACCGCCGTCCACAAGCACCCCAAGTGCATCTCCCTGCCCCACCTGGGCGCCTCCACCAAGGAGGCCGAGCGCAACTGCGCGATCATGGCGGTGGACTCCCTGCGCGGGTTCCTGGAGGACGGGCAGGTGCACAACTCCGTGAACTTCCCCGAGGCGGTCATGGCCCGGCAGGAGGGCACCCGCCGATTGGTCATCGTCAACCGCAACGTGCCCAACATGGTGGGCCAGGTCTCCACCATCGTGGCCCAGCACGGCCAGAACATCGCCAACCTGCTCAACAAGTCCCGTGGCGAGCTGGCGGTGACCCTGGTCGACGTCGAGGGCGAGATCCTGCCCGAGGTGCTCGATGAGCTGCGGGCCATCGACGGGGTGCTCTCCGCCCGGGGGATCTGAGCCCGCCGCCCCTCCCGGCGCAGCGGGCTGGACCGGCGTGGGCGGGGCCGGCGACCATGGGGGCATGCGCCTGATCGAGGACCTGCGCGGCCTGGCAGCCGTCCCGGCCTTCCGCACCCTGCTGGCCGTGCGGCTGGCCTCCCAGAGCGGTGACGGCATGCTGCAGGCGGGCCTGGCCTCGCTGTTCTTCTTCCAGCCCCAGCACATGACCGGCGTGGGCGGGGTCGCCATGGCGCTGGTGGTCATGCTGCTCCCCTTCAGCCTGGTGGGCCCCTTCACCGGTCCCCTCATCGACCGGTGGCGGCGGCGCCAGACCCTCCTGCGCGCCAACCTGCTGCGCGGCGGCCTCGTGCTGCTCATCGTGGTGGTCCTGCGCGCCGCCGGGGCCGGGCCGGCCCTCTACCCCCTGGTCCTGGTCGCCCTGGGCATGAGCCGCTTCCTGCTGTCGGTCCTGTCCGCGGGCCTGCCCCAGGTCATCGACCGTGAGCGCCTCCTGGTGGCCAACTCCATCGTGCCCACCCTGGGTGGCGCGGCCACCGCCGTGGGAGCCGCCATCGGCCTGCTCCTGCGACTCCTCCTGCCCGCCGGCAGCGCGCAGGACGCCGCCAGTCTCCTGGCCGCGGCGCTCCTGTACTGCGGGGCGGCCGCCATCGTCACGCGCCTGGGCCCTGACCAGCTGGGACCCTCCCGCCTGCCCGGACCCGGGCCCGCAGTGGGCGCGGTGCTCGCCGCCACCGCGACTGACCTGGCCCGGGCGCTGGCGCACCTGCGCCGGCGCGGCACCCCGGCCCTGGCCCTGACCACCATGTCCCTTCACCGCTTCGTCTACGGCATGCAGCTCATCACCCTCATCCTCATGGCCCGCAACCTCCTGGCCATTCCGCAGGACGCCGATGCGGGACTGGCGGTCTTCGGCGCCCTCATGGGCGCGATGATCGCGGGTCACGCGCTGGCGGTGGTGCTCACGCCGGTGGCGCACGAGTGGGTGGCGCCGCAGGCCTGGGTGATCCTCTGCCTCCTGGGGGGCACCGTGGGGCAGATGATCCTGGTGGCCACCCATGACCGGCAGTGGGTGATGGCCGGGCTCCTCATCTTCGGCCTGGGGGTGCAGGGAGCCAAGATCGCGGTGGACACCATCGTCCAGGCCGATACCGCTGACGCCTACCGGGGCCGTGCCTTCGCCATCTACGACGTGCTGTTCAACACCTCCGAGTGCCTCGCCGCCGCTGCGGCCGTCCTGGTGCTGCCGCCTATGGGCTGGTCCCGAGGGGTGCAGGGGGCGCTGGTGGTCATGGTCTGGGCGGTGGCCCTGTGGTACTGGCGCCGCATGCGTCCTCGGCGGGGGCTGGTCCCGGCGGTGGGCGGCACAAGGCTCCTGGCGGCGCGCCGTGCAGGCGGTGCTCATTCTGTGACCAGGCGTTTCGAGCGGTAGACCCATGTGACGGCAGTAGCATTGACATGTTTGGGACACCGCCCGTCCCTCTCGTCAGCCTGCTGAGGGCCCGCCTCCCACAGGATCGCGTGAGTGCTGACTCCTGTGGGGCGCCGATCCTGAAGCCGTCGCGCGCGGTGAAGGGCTGTTCATGATGAATGCGGTGCTATCGGCACCGGCAACGGATTTATGATCAAGGAGACCCTGATGGCCAACGACCTGGTGGAGCGCGCCGTTGAGGGCGTCCTGGACGCCGTCGTCGACAGGACCTTCGTGGAGGAGGAGCCACTGCCCGCCGAGGCCGAGCTGGCCCGCTTCCTGCGGGTCTCGCGACCCACCATGAGGGAGGCGGTGAGGAACCTGTCCATGGGCGGGGTCCTCAACGTCGTGCACGGGCGGGGGACCTTCCTGCTCCCCCGATTCCGGTGGCGCGAGCTGCGCTACCTGCTGTACGTGGCCGCCCACGAGGGGCGCGTGCAGGAGGTGGAGCTCGACCTGCTCGGAGTGGAGGAGATGCTGGAGGTCGGTGCTGTCCGACTGGCCGCCGCCCAGCGCTCCGAGGAGGACCTCATCGAGATGCGCCGCTGCGTGGAGGAGTACCGGATCGCCGCCAAGGCCGATGACATCCAGGCGCTCATCGGCCTGGACCACGCCTTCCATGACGCCATTCTGGCGGCCACCGGGAACCAGTTCGTCGCCTCGACGATGCACCCCTTCCGCGACGCGCTTCTGGGGACCAGGTTCAGGGCCTCGGAGTCCGAGGAGGTGCGGGCCACGGTGATCTCCCATCACCGCCAGATCCTGGAGGCGGTCGAGGCGCAGGATGCCGAGCGGGCCGCCGGCCTCATGCACGAGCACATGGCGCAGACACGGCGGGACATCCTCACCGCCAGGGAGCGCCGCGGCGGGGAGCTCTCCGAGAACCTCTGAGAGCCACTGAGGGTCGCTGAGGGTCGCTGACAGGACCGCCCCGGGCGCCCGGGGGCGCTCGATCATGCTAAGATCTTAGACCTCAGAGGTCTAACTTCAATGATGAAGGAGAGCAGCGTGGCCACCCTCAGTGACATCGTGGCGCCCTACCCGCCCGCGCCCGGTCTGACGCCCTCCGATGTCAGGGATGCGGCCGCAGCCGCGGGCATCGACCCGTTCTTCGTCGTGCTCGACGACGACCCCACGGGCACCCAGTCCGTCTCGGGGCTCCCGGTCCTGACCTCCTGGACCCAGGACGATCTCGCCTGGGCCCTGGGCACGGGCGCCCCGGCGGTCTACGTCATGACCAACTCGCGCTCCCTGTCACCGCAGGAGGCCGGGCGCGTGACCCGCGAGGTCGTGGGCGCCGCCGGCGCCGCGGGCCGGCGGGCCGGCAGGCGCCTGGCCTTCGTCAGCCGCTCCGACTCCACCCTGCGGGGGCACTTCCCGCTCGAGCCCCAGCTCATCGCCGACCTCCTGGAGGAGGAGGGGCGGCCGGTCGACGGCATCGTCCTGGTGCCGGCCTTCCCCGAGGCGGGCCGGGTCACGGTGGGCGGCGTCCACTACACGCGCGTGGGCGAGGACCTCCTGCCCAGCGGGCTCACCGAGTTCGCCCGCGATGCCACCTTCGGCTACAGCGCCTCGGGCCTGGCCCAATGGGTCGAGGAGAAGACGGCCGGGGCGGTGAGCGCCTCCCAGGTGCTCACCCCGGATCTCACCGAGGTCCGCACCCGCCCCGAGGCCCTGGCCCAGGCCCTGGCCTCGGCGCACGACCGGCAGGTCATCGCCCCCGACATCGCCTGCGAGCAGGACCTGCTGGCCCTGTCGCGGGCGCTGATCGCCGCGGAGGCCCGGGGGCGCACCTTCGTCTACCGGGTCGGCCCACCCTTCATGCGGGCCCGCCTGGGTCAGGAGCTCCACCCGCCTCTGACCAGTGAGGAGGTCGAGGCGGTGCGCCGGCCCCCGGCCGCGGCGGATCGGGGCGCCGAGCCGGCCCTGCGCACCGCCGCCGGCGGCCTGGTCGTCGTCGGCTCCCACGTGGCGCTGACCACCAGGCAGCTCGAGCACCTCATCGGCGCGGTGGGGGCCCCGGTGCTGGAGGTGGAGGTCCCCAAGGTCCTCGAGGAGGCGACCAGGACCGCCCACCTGGAGTCCCTCATCTCCCGGGCCGTGGAGCGCCTGGAGGAGGGCACCGTCATCGTGCGCACCTCCAGGACCCTGGTCACGGGCGCCGACGCCGAGGAGTCCCTGGAGCTGTCCCGCAGGGTCTCCGCGGCGGTGGTGGAGGCGGTCGCGGGCATCCTGGAGCGCATCCGCCCCCGCTTCGTCCTGGCCAAGGGCGGGATCACCTCCTCCGACGTCGCCTCCCGCGGTCTGGGCATCAGGCGCGCCCACTGCGTGGGCCCCATGCTGCCGGGCATCGTCTCGTTGTGGGCGGCCTGCGACGGCCCGGCGCGCGGCGTCCCCTACGTCGTCTTCCCGGGCAATGTCGGGGATGAGGCGGCACTGACGGCGGTGGTCGGGGTCCTGCTCGGCCGGGACTGACCCGGCGCCCGGCCGCTGGGGCCCGTGGCGGGCGGCGCCGTGCGCGGTGCTGAACCACTGCCGCCTGGCTGCTGCCGTTCGCGGGTCCCGCAGCCCGAAGGGCTCGTGATGAATCTGACGCTGCTCAGTGCTCTGAGGTGATATAGGCTCCCCGCAGGCCTCCACGAGAGGCGCACAAGGCCGTGCAGGGGCGCGGCCGCAGAGCGGTGCTCCTGCCGCATGAGATGAGAAGAAGAAGCAGGAGCATTCATGTCGACTCTGGTCGCACCCATCAGCACTCCCGTCGTCGAGGCGGTTCGCACCCCCGCGGTGGAGAAGGCCCGTGAGGAGCGGCAGGCCTCCACCACCGGTCACGCCGACATCACCGTGGTGACCACCGTGCTCGCCATCCTCGCGATCCTGGGCATGTTCACCATCTTCGCCGCCATCGCCAACGCCATGCCCGTCGTGGTCGCCACCGCGATGGTCTCCGTCGTCGTGTGCGTGGGCACCGCCTTCCGGGAGCTGCGCCGCGCTGGCATGTGATTCACAACACGTTTGGTGTCCGTTATCGCCACCTGCTGACGGTCACCACCAGGAGGAGGGCGCCCACGGGCGCCCTCCTCCTGCTCTTTGCTTGTCTTAGATGATGTATGAGGTGGTTGCACTCACTGTCGAGCACCACTTCTCTCGGTTCCACGGGGCTTGCCAAGACGGCCGAGCAGTGATCTAATTGACATCAACACCTCAGAGGACTGACCTCAGAGATATGAGTGGAGTGCGCATGGTGGCGCCCTCCCGTCCCACCCCCCCCGCACAGACGCAGGCACAGCAAACCGGAGAGCGCGGAGCAATGAAGATCCTCGCAGTCAACGTCAACACCACCCGATCCATGACCCGCAGCATCGGCGAGGCCGCTCGCGCCGTGGCCGGCGAGGGCACCGAGATCATCGAGCTCACCCCGGCTATCGGGGCGGACTCGGTTGAGGGGAACTTCGAGTCCCATCTCGCCGCCGTCGCCGTCATGGACGCCGTCACCGCCTATGAGGGCGAGGCCGACGCCGTGATCCTGGCCGGGTTCGGCGAGCACGGCAAGGAGGGGCTCATGGAGCTCCTCGAGGTCCCCGTCGTCGATATCACCGAGGCCGCAGCGCATATGGCCATGCTCCTGGGCTACCGCTTCTCAGTGGTGACCACCCTGGACCGGGCCGTGCCCCTCATCGAGGACCGGCTGCTGTCATTCGGCCTGCGGGAGCACTGCGCCTCCGTGCGCTCCACAGGCCTGGGCGTCCTGGAGCTGGAGGACGCCGAGCGCGCCGCGCGGGCCGTCGCCCGCCAGGCCGAGGAGGCCGTGGCCCAGGACCGCGCCGAGGTCATCGTCCTGGGCTGCGGCGGCATGGCCGGGCTCAACGCCGAGCTGAGCCGGGACCTGGGGGTGCCCGTCGTGGAGGGCGTGGCCTGCGCCGTCAAGCTCGCCGAGTCCCTCGTCGCCCTGGGCCTGAGGACCTCGAAGTCCCGCACCTACGCACCCCCGCGACCCAAGCGGATCGATGGCTGGCCGCTGTCATCGCGGATGCCGGCCGAGAACTGAACCGAGCAGGAGAGGAAGCACCCCATGAGCAGCAGGGCACTCGTCATCGCCGTCGGCGGCAACGCCCTCATCAAGGACCCCGGGGAGGTGTCGGTCGCGAGCCAGGCCGAGGCCGTCCGCGAGTCCGCCGAGCACATCACCGCACTCATCGCCGCGGGCCGCACCCCCGTGGTCACCCATGGCAACGGCCCGCAGGTCGGCTTCCTGCTGCGCCGGGCCGAGCTGGCCCTCGATGAGCTGCCCCCGCTGCCCCTGGACGTCCTGGGCGCGGACACCCAGGGCGCCACCGGCTACCTCTTCAGCCGCAGCCTGTGCGGATGCCTGGCCCAGCAGGGCATCGAGCGCGAGGTCGTCGCGGTGGTCACCCAGAGCGTCGTCGATCCCGATGACCCGGCCTTCGCCGCCCCCTCCAAGCCGGTGGGCTCCTTCATGAGCCAGGAGGAGGCCCGCGAGCACGAGGAGAAGGACGGCTGGTCCGTGCGCGAGGACTCCGGCCGCGGCTGGCGCCGGGTCGTGCCCTCCCCGGCGCCCGTGGAGATCGTCGAGTGCGAGGTCATCCGCTCCCTGGTCGACTCCGGCTGCATCGTGGTGGCCGCGGGCGGTGGCGGCATCCCCGTCAGCCGCGAGGACGGCCGGCTCAACGGGGTCGAGGCCGTTATCGACAAGGACCTGGCCTCCGCCCTCCTGGCCTCCAGGCTCGGCGTGCCCGACCTGGTCATCTGCACCGCCGTGGAGCAGGTCTACCTCGACTTCGGCACCCCCGAGCAGAGGGCGCTGAGCACGATCACCGCGCAGGAGGCCCGCTCCTACCTGGAGGAGGGGCACTTCGGGAAGGGCTCCATGGCCCCCAAGATCGAGGCCGCCCTCAACTTCCTGGAGGCCGGTGGCGAGCGCGCCATCATCACCTCCCTCGAGTCCCTCCAGGACGCCGTCGCCGGCAGGGCCGGGACCTGCATCACCAACTGATACCCCCTCCCCGGGCGGACAAGGGTGCCCGCCGGGCCAAGAGAACACTGAAAGGACACTGCCGTGGAAAGTAGCGCAGCGCCTTCAACCCGCGAAGGCGTGCCGGTGGAGCCGGCGGATATCGACCCCCACCTGATCAATGACGATCTGGCCCCCGCCAAGAGCCGCGACTGGGGATTCTTCTCCCTGTTCGCCATGTGGATGTCGGACATCCACTCCATTGGCGGGTACACATTCGCCGCCGGGCTCTTCGCCCTGGGCCTGGGCGCGGCCTATGTGTTCACCTCCCTGACGATCGGAATCATCGTCGTCTTCTTCCTCATGAACCTCGTGGGATTCGCGGGCCAGAAGACGGGGCTGTGCTACCCCGTCCTGGCGCGCATCACCTTCGGGACAGTCGGATCCAACCTCCCGGCCCTGCTGCGGGGCTTCGTGGCCATCTGCTGGTACGGGATCCAGACATGGCTGGCCTCCAAGGCCGTCATCGTCCTGGTCGCCGGCATCTGGCCGCATATCCTCGAGTTCGGCCAGGCCCGCTTCCTGGGTGAGAGCCTCCTGGGCTGGGCCGCCTTCCTGTTCATGTGGGCCCTCCAGCTGCTGCTCCTGCGCAACGGCATGGAGACCATCCGCAAGTTCCAGGACTGGGCCGGGCCGGCGGTGTGGGTGGTCATGTTCATCCTGACCGTCTACATCCTCATGCTCGCCGACTGGCACATCTCCCTCAACCTGGCCACCGAGCCGGCCGAGTGGGGCACCCTGCACGCCGTCCTGGCCGCGGTATCGCTGACCGTGGCCTACTTCTCCACCCTCCTGCTCAACTTCTGCGACTTCTCCCGCTTCTCACCCACGCGCAAGGCCGTGTGGATGGCCAACCTGTGGGGCCTGCCCGTCAACTTCATCGCCTTCTCCGTGGTCTCGGTCCTGGTGACGGCCGGATCCCTGCAGATCTACGGCGAGTACATCTTCGACCCCATCGACCTGGTGGCCCGTATCGACCACCCCGTGGCCATCATCCTGGGCGCCGTCACCTTCACCGTGGCCACGCTGGGCATCAACGTGGTGGCGAACTTCGTGTCCCCCGCCTATGACCTGGCCAACGCCTGGCCCTCCAAGATCAACTTCGTGCGCGGCGGCTTCATCTCCGCCTGCATCGCCCTGGTCATCACCCCGTGGAACCTGTTCAACAACCCGGTGATCATCAATGTGTTCCTCGCCGCCCTGGGCGCCGTGCTGGGCCCCCTGTTCGGCATCATCATCGCCGACTACTACTACCTGCGCCGCGAGAAGGTCCAGGTCTCCGAGCTGTTCCGGGCCAATGGCCTGCACGCCTTCGGCAACGGCTGGAACATGCGCGCCGTGTGGGCCTTCGTCCTGGCCTCGATCCCCTCGATCATCGTGGCCGTGGTCCCCACCGAGATCTGCCGCTTCCTCAGCCCGTTCTCCTGGTTCATCGGGGCGGCCCTGGGCTTCGGGCTCCACCTGGCCATCTCCCGCGACGACCCCTACGTCATCCGCGCGGTCCGGCAGGCCGAGGCCCTGGATCTCGACGCCGACCGCGACTCCGTGGCCCGATGACCACCACCGACCAAGACGACTTCAGGAGACCCGATCATGACTGACCCGAACAAGCCCATCCACGACCTGGTGATCAGGGCCCGGCGCGCCGTCCTGCCCGAGGGCACCCGGCCCGCCTGCGTGGTCATCGATGGCCAGACCATCACCGCCATCGAGGACCACGACGCCGCCGTCGACGCCGCCGAGGAGATCAGCGTCCCCGACGACCAGGTGCTCATGCCCGGGCTGGTGGACTCCCACGTCCACGTCAACGAGCCCGGCCGCACCCCCTGGGAGGGCTACGAGAGCGCCACCCGCGCCGCGCTGGCCGGCGGCATCACCACCATCATCGACATGCCGCTCAACTCCTCGCCGCCCACCACCACGATCCAGGCCCTGGAGGAGAAGCTGCGGGCCGCCGAGGGCCGGCTCTCCGTGGACGTGGGCCTGTGGGGCGGGGCGGTGCCCGGCAACCTCGACCAGATCGAGCCACTGTGGGGGCGGGGCGTCTTCGGCTTCAAGTGCTTCACGGCCCACTCGGGGATCGATGAGTACGGATGCCTGGGGTACGACGAGATCGAGGAGGCCCTGGAGGAGATCGCCCGCCTGGGCGCCGTCCTCATCGTCCACGCCGAGGACCCCGCGGTCCTGGCCGCCGCGCCCCAGGATCTCGGCCGGCCCTACGCCGGCTACCTGGCCTCACGGCCCCGCGAGGCGGAGGACAAGGCCATCGACAGGGTCATCGGGGCCGCCCGCCGCACCGGTGCCAGGGTGCATATCCTCCACCTGTCCTCCGCCCAGGCCCTGCCGATGATCCGCAAGGCCAAGGAGGAGGGCGTGAGGATCACGGTGGAGACCTGCCCCCACTACCTCACCTTCGCCGCCGAGAGCGTGCCCGACGGCGCCACCGAGTACAAGTGCGCCCCACCGGTGCGCGAGGAGGCCAACCGCCGGGAGCTGTGGGCGGGCCTGAAGGACGGGACCATCGACCACATCGCCTCCGACCACTCCCCATGCACCGTGGACCTCAAGTGCCGCGACACCGGGGACTTCGGGAGGGCCTGGGGAGGCGTCGCCTCCGTGCAGCTGGGCCTGCCGGCCGTGTGGACCGCAGGCCAGGAGTTCGGCATCACCCTGGAGGACATCGCCCGCTGGTTCGCCTCCGGGCCCTCGGCCACCTTCGGCATCCCGCGCAAGGGGTCCATCGCCGTGGGCAATGACGCCGATCTGGCCATCCTCGACCCCCAGGCCGCCTTCGAGGTCGACGTCGAGGCGCTGGAGCACAAGAACAAGATCTCGCCGTACCACGGGCGCACCCTCTCCGGCGTCGTCCGGCGCACGATCCTGCGAGGCGCCACCGTGGACCGCGACTCCAAGCGGGGACGGATCATCGAGCGCGGCTGATCCGCACCCCGATCCCCATGGACACCCCCTGACACGCACTTATCCGCTATCACAGTGAGGAGATACTCATGTCCCAGTACATGCGCTCGATGAAGGGCCTGGTCGAGGCCGTCGACCACGTCGGCAAGAGCTTCATCTCGATCAATGACATGACCGATGACCAGCTCTACAGCCTCTTCGAGCTGGCCAAGAACCTGGAGCTGTACAACCGCTCCAAGATCGACCTGCTGGGCGGCAACATGCTCGCGCTGCTGTTCTTCCAGCCCTCGACCCGCACCCGCATGAGCTTCCAGACCGCGATGGAGCGCCTGGGCGGCAACACGATCGTCGAGGCCAACCCCAAGGTCACCTCCTCGGTGGCCAAGGAGGAGTCCATGGAGGACACCATGCGCTGCGTGTCCCAGTACGCCAACCTCATCGTCCTGCGCCACTACGACGAGGAGGAGGCCCGCCGCGGCGCCGAGGCCGCGACCTGCCCCATCATCAACGGCGGCTGGGGCCACTGGGAGCACCCCACCCAGGCCCTGCTCGACCTCTACACCATGTGGCGGCGCTTCGGGAGGATCGAGGGCCTCAACGTCGCGGTCGTCTCCCCCGACATGGTCGAGGCCCGCACCGGCCACTCCATGGCCTACGGCCTGGCCCGCCTGGGCGCCAAGGTCACCATCTGCTCCGACTCCGACCGGCGCACACCCGAGGAGGTCACCAAGCGCATCCGCAGCGACTTCAACTGCGACCTGTCCGAGCAGTTCGACTTCGAGCAGGACGCCTTCAACGACTTCGTGCGCAGCCAGGACCTCATCTACCTGCCCGGGTGCTCGGCTCCCGCCGGCGCCAAGGCCGATGAGTTCAAGACGCTCATGGACCGCTACCTGGTGCGCTACGACACCCTTACCGAGGAGGCGGACAAGGGCCACCAGATCTACGTCACCCACACCCTGCCCCGCCGCGCCGGCGAGATGGACCTGCGCATCGACGACAGCCCGCACCAGCTGTACTTCCGGGCGATCCTGCAGTCCGTGTCCATCCGCATGGCTTTGATCACCGCGATCCTGGGCCTGTGAGCCCGAATCGTCACCACCTGAACACCAACCGTTGAGAAAGAGAGACCTGCAATGATGCTTGAGATCAAGGCCGGAGGATTCACCTTCAAGGCCCGCTACGAGGAGGAGGCCGCCCCCCGCACGATCGCGGCCTTCCGCGAGAAGCTGCTCCCGCTGGACTCGCGGATCATCCACGTGCGCTGGTCGGGGCAGGCCGGCTGGATCCCCTTCGGCGACCTCGACCTGGAGCTGGAGCCCGAGAACGGCACCTGCTACCCGCACCCCGGCGAGATCGTCATCTACCCCGGCGGCGTCTCGGAGACCGAGCTGCTCATCGGCTACGGCTACGTCAACTTCGCCTCCAAGGCGGGCCAGCTCGCCGGGAATCACTTCGCCACGATCGTCGAGGGCAATGAGCACCTCCACGAGCTCGGCGAGAAGTTCCTGTGGGAGGGGGCCCAGGAGATCTCCTTCCGCGAGGTCTGAGCGATGAGATGACGTCGGGGGCCTGGGAGCCGCCCGGGCGAC
This sequence comes from Actinomyces bowdenii, assembly GCF_017592395.1. GTDB lineage: Bacteria > Actinomycetota > Actinomycetes > Actinomycetales > Actinomycetaceae > Actinomyces > Actinomyces bowdenii. The sequence goes on along the minus strand of NZ_JAGFOU010000005.1, from coordinate 46,424 downwards.
TCCCAGGCCCCCGCACCGACGAGGAGACGATGATGATGAACGATGCACAGCTACAGGAGCTGGAGGATATTGCGCGTCAGTGCCGGCGCGATATCGTCCGCATGACGAACAAGGCGGGCAGTGGGCACCCCGGAGGGTCGCTCTCCGCGATTGATGCGCTTGTCGTCCTCTACTTCCGGCACTTGAACATCCGCCCCGAGGAGCCCATGTGGCCCGAGCGCGACATGTTCTTCCTGTCCAAGGGCCACTGCACCCCCGCCTACTACACCGCGATGTCCGCCCGCGGGTACTTCCCCCGCGAGGAGCTCATGACCTTCCGGGAGATGCACACCAGGCTCCAGGGCCACCCCTCGAACACCCATCTGCCCGGGGTCGACTCCTCCTCGGGCTCCCTGGGCCAGGGGCTGTCGCTGGCCAACGGCGCCGCCCTGGCCGCCAGGCACGACGGCCGGGACTCCCGCTACTACGTCATGCTCGGCGACGGGGAGATCCAGGAGGGGCAGGTCTGGGAGGCCGCGATGACCGCGGCCGCCTACAGCCTGGACCAGGTCTGCGCCATCGTCGATGCCAACGGCATCCAGCTCGACGGCACCGTCGACAGCGTCAAGTCCCTGGGCGACGTGCCCGCCAAGTGGCGCGCCTTCGGCTGGCACGTCATCGAGGTCGATGGGCACGACATGCGCCAGGTGGACGAGGCCCTTGAGGAGGCCAGGGCCACCAAGGGCAGGCCCACTGTGATCATCTCCCACACCATCAAGGGCAAGGGAGTGTCCTTCATGGAGAACACCGCGAAGTTCCACGGGCTCGCACCCACCCCCGAGGAGCTCGAGACTGCGCTGGAGGAGCTGCGATGAGTGAGAAGAGAGAGCCCCGCGACGGCTATGCCGAGGGACTGCTGGAGATCGGGGGCGAGCACGACGACGTCTTCGTCCTGGACGGGGATTGCGCCAAGCCGAACTACACGGCCCGCTTCCAGGAGGCCCACCCCGACCGCTTCTTCAACATCGGCATCGCCGAGTGCGACATCATCGGCACCGCCGCCGGAATGGCGGCCCAGGGCAAGGTCCCCTTCGCCAACGCCTACGCCAACTTCCTGACCGGGCGGGGCTTCGACCAGGTGCGCGTCTCGGTGGCCTACTCCGAGCGCAAGGTCACCGTCGTGGGCCACAACGCGGGAACCACCGCCGCCCAGGAGGGCGCCACCCACCTGCCCCTGGAGGATGTCGCCCTCATGCGGGCCCTTCCGGGCATGACCGTCATCGTCCCCTGCGACGCGGTGGAGATGCGCAAGGCCGTCCACGCCGTCTACGACCACCCCGGACCGGTCTACCTGCGCGTGGGCAAGCTGCCGGTGCCGGTGGTCACCAGCTCGGACACGCCCTTCGAGATCGGCAGGGCGGTCCCGCTGCGCGAGGGCGGCGATGTCACCATCCTCAACACCGGCTGCACGGCCTCCGAGGCCCTGGGCGCCGCCGAGCTGCTCGAGGCCGAGGGCATCAGCGCCGAGGTCCTCCACCTCCACACCGTCAAGCCGCTGGACGCCGAGGCCGTCCTGGAGTCGGTGCGCCGCACGGGCTGCGCGGTGACCATCGAGGAGCACTCGATCATCGGCGGACTGGGCTCGGCCGTCGCCGAGCTCCTGGCCGAGCAGCACCCCGCGCCCCTGGAGCGGGTGGGCACGCGGGACGTCTTCGGCCTGTCGGGAACCATGGACGAGCTCTTCGACCACTTCGGCCTGCGGGCCGCCGATATCGCCGGGGCCGCGCGCCGGGTCCGCGCCCGCCGCGGCTGACCCGATCACCGAGATCAACCGGATGAGAGAAGACCACCTGGCCCCCAGGGCCAGTCAGACCATTAAGGAGCGGGAACTGTGAAGGAATCTCTGCACGATTACATGAAGGTCGGCATCGTCCACTTCATGGCCTACCCCTTCGCCCTCAGCGGCGAAGGCAGGATCGCGGAATCAGTGGCCGAGATCGTCGAGGACGAGTTCTTCGACGAGATCGAGATCACCCGCGTCAACGACCAGGCCGAGCGCGACGCCGTCAAGACCCTGCTGGCCAGCTCCGGCATGACCGTGGGATTCGGGGCCCAGCCCTACATCCTCAAGGGGAAGCTGGACCTGAACTCCACCGATGAGCAGGAGCGCGGCAAGGCCGTCGAGACCCTGAAGTCGGCCATCGACCAGGCCTACGAGGTCGGTGCGGGCAAGCTCGGCTTCCTGTCGGGACCCAAGCCGCCCGCGCAGGACCGCGACCGGGCCCTGGAGCTGCTGGCCGACTCCATCATCGAGCTGGGGCGCTACGCCAAGTCCAAGGGCGACCTGGTGCTCTCCCTGGAGACCTTCGACGACTCCACGGACAAGAAGGCCCTCATCGGCACCAACCGGCTGGCCTGCGAGCTGGCCTACGAGGTGCGCAAGGCCATCCCGGACTTCGGCCTCATGGTGGACCTGTCCCACCTGCCCATGCAGGGCGAGACCATCCGCCAGGCGCTGAGTGCCACCGAGGAGTTCATCAACCACGCCCACATCGGCAACTGCGTCATCCGCGACACCCAGGACCCCGCCTACGGCGACCTCCACCCCCACTTCGGGCACCCCAAGGGCGAGAACAACGTGCCGCAGGTGCGGGACTTCCTGCGCGGGCTGCTGGACATCGGCTACCTGCGCGAGGACGCCCCCGAGCGCAGCGTCGTGGCCTTCGAGGTCCAGCCGCTGGGCGACCAGCGCGCCGCCGTCATCATCGCCGAGGCCAAGCGCGTCCTGCGCGAGGCCTGGCGCATCCTGTGACAGGCCGGGGGCATGATGATGATGCATAGCGGCGTGGCCGGGCCCAGCGGGCAGGCGGGCCCCTCCGGCCCCCCTCCGCGGACCGTCGGATTCGTCGGCCTGGGGGCCATGGGCCTGCCCATGGCCCTGCGGCTCCTGGAGGCCGGCCACCGGGTCCGCGGGGGCTCGCGCGACGCCCGGCGCCTGGAGCGCTTCACGGCGGCCGGGGGCCGGGCCTGCGCCACCCTGGCCCAGACCCTCCAGGGGGCCGACGTCGTCATCACCATGCTCCCCGACGGCGGCGTCGTCCGCGAGGTCATGGAGCAGGAGGGCGGCGTGGCGCGGACTGTGCCCGCCGGCACCCTGCTCATCGACATGACCACCGCCAGCCCCCGGGAGGCCAGGGAGCTGGCCGACCGGGGCCAGGAGCTGGGGATCGAGGTCCTCGACGCCCCGGTCTCCGGCGGCGTCAGGGGCGCGCAGGCCGGGACCCTGACCATCATGGTGGGGGGCGCCGAGCAGGCCCTGGAGCGCGCCCGGCCCCTCCTGGAGGCCATGGGCACCACGATCACGCACCTGGGGCCGGCCGGCTCGGGGCAGGTGGCCAAGGCCGCCAACCAGATGATCGTCGGCGCCGGCCTGGTGGCCCTGGGGGAGGCGGTCCTGCTGCTGGAGGCCAGCGGCCTGGACGCCGGGAGGGCGCTGTCGGCCCTGTCCGGCGGCCTCGCGGGCTCGCGGATCATGGAGCTCAAGGCCCCCGCCATCCTCTCCCGGGACTTCTCCCCGACCTTCACCGCAGGGCTCCACGCCAAGGACATGAGAATCGCCCAGGACCTGGCCGACTCGCTCGGCTGCGTCCTGCCCGTTTCCCAGACGGTCACCCAGACGCTCGATGCCGCTGTCGCCAATGGGCTGGCCGACCTGGACCACGCTGCGGTGGTCCGGGTGACAGAACTGCTCAGCGGCACCCACCGTAACGACCGGAAGTGAGAAGTCATGGCACGAATGCGAGCAGTTGACGCGATCGCCCTCATCCTGGAGAAGGAGGGGGCCACTCAGGCCTTCGGCGTGCCCGGGGCGGCGATCAACCCCCTGTACTCGGCGATGAAGCAGCACGGCGGCATCCGGCACATCCTGGCCCGCCATGTCGAGGCCGCCTCCCACATGGCCGAGGGCTTCACCAGGACCCGCGCAGGCAACATCGGCGTGTGCATCGGAACCTCGGGACCGGGCGGGACGGACATGGTCACCGGCCTGTACTCGGCCAGCGCCGACTCCATCCCGATCCTGTGCCTGACCGGGCAGGCCACCGTCCCCATGCTCCACAAGGAGGAGTTCCAGGCCGTCGACATCGCCTCGGTGGCGGCCCCGGTGACCAAGATGGCGGTCACCGTCCTGGAGCCCGCGCAGATCCCCGGCACCTTCGCCAAGGCCTTCCAGCTCATGCGCTCCGACCGCCCCGGGCCCGTCCTCATCGACCTGCCCCTGGATGTCCAGATGGCGGAGATCGACTTCGACATCGACGCCTACGAGCCGCTGCCGGTCACCTGCCCGACCATGTCCCGCCACCAGGCCGAGCGCATCCTGGACATGCTCGACGGCGCCGAGCACCCCGTGCTCATCGCCGGTGGAGGCATCATCAACGCCGACGCCTCCGAGGACCTCGTGGCCCTGGCCGAGTACCTCGGCATCCCGGTCATCTCCACCCTCATGGGTTGGGGCTCCATCCCCGACGACCACCGCCTGGCCCAGGGGATGGCCGGCATCCAGACCTCCCAGCGCTACGCCAACGCCACCTTCCTGGCCTCCGACCTGGTCATCGGGGTGGGCAACCGGTGGGCCGCCCGGCACACCGGGAGGATCGAGACCTACCGCGAGGGCCGCCGCTTCGTGCACATCGACATCGAGGCCACCCAGATCGGCCGGGTCTTCCCGCCCGACTTCTGGTCCGTCTCCGATGCCGGCGCGGCCCTGCGCACCCTGCTGGAGGCCGCCCAGGAGCGCTACGGCGCCCCCCTGGAGCGCTACGGGGCCTGGGTGGAGGAGTGCGACGAGCGCAAGTCCACCCTGCTGCGCAAGACCCACTTCGACAACGTGCCCATGAAGCCGCAGCGGGTCTACGAGGAGATGTGCCGCGCCTTCGGCCCCGAGACCCGGTACGTCACCACGATCGGGCTGTCCCAGATCGCCGCGGCCCAGATGCTGCACGTCTACCGGCCCCGGCACTGGGTCAATGCGGGCCAGGCCGGCCCCCTGGGCTGGACCGTCCCGGCGGCCATCGGGGCGGCCGTGGCCGACCCCGAGACCCCGGTGGTGGCGCTGTCGGGGGACTACGACTTCCAGTTCCTCATCGAGGAGCTCGCCGTGGCCGCCCAGTTCCAGATCCCCTACGTGCACGTGGTGGTCAACAACGCCTACCTGGGGCTGATCCGCCAGGCCCAGCGCAACTTCGACATGGACTACCAGGTCCAGCTCTCCTTCGAGAACATCAACGCCCCCGCCACCGAGGGGTACGGGGTGGACCACGTCGGCGTCGTGGAGGCCCTGGGCTGCCGGGCCATCCGCGTGCGCACCCCCGAGGAGCTGGCCCGGGCCCTGGCCACTGCGCGCGAGACCGCGCTGCGCGACCGCGTGCCGGTGGTGGTCGAGGCCATCCTCGAGCGCGTCACCAACATCTCCATGGGCACCGCCATCGACGCGGTCAACGAGTTCGAGGAGATCGCCGAGGACCCGGCGGTCGACGCCCCCCAGGCGGTGGGCCTGCGCGGAGCCGGCCCCGCCTGACCCGGGAAGCCGGGAGATCCCAGGGGCATCGCGATCGCGGCGGTGCCCCTGGGGACTCGCACCCTGAAGAAGAGACCCAACCGATCATCCACCTGCATTCCCCTACAACGGCGTGAGGAGAGCCCAGATGAAAGCCGTGGAAGTCGACCGCGAGGAACTGAGCCGCGGTGACGCGGACGGACGACTGTTCAATGACGACCTGGCCCCGGCCAGGCCCGGTGACCGCACGTGGAACAGCTACTCCCTGTTCTCGCTGTGGATGAATGACGCCCACAACGCCTCGAACTACACCTTCGCCGCCGCCCTGTTCATCGGAACGGGCGCCCTCATGGGCATGACGCCCCTGGCGATCGTCATCGGCGTGCTCGTGGCCACCCTCATCATCTTCGGGGCGTGCTGCATCTCGGGGCTCATGGGCTATGAGACCGGCGCCCCCTACCCCGTGATCTCCCGCGTGACCTGGGGCGTGTGGGGGGCGAACTTCCCCGCGGTCGTGCGCGGGATCGTGGCCATCGCCTGGTACGGCATCCAGACCTACCTGGCCTCGATCTCCCTGGAGCTGCTGCTCATGCGGATCATCCCCGCGGTGCAGGACTGGGACGCCTCCATCCTGGGGCTGCGCGCCTCGGGGTGGCTCGCCTTCCTGGCGCTGTCGGCGATCCAGCTGTTCATCGTGTGGCGCGGCATGGATGCGGTGCGCCACTTCCAGGGCCTGGCCGGGCCCATCATCTGGGTGATCATGATCGGCCTGGGCGTGTGGATGCTGTGGCAGGCCGACTGGAGGTTCGACTGGATGGTCAACGCCGACGGCGCCACGCCCCCGCTGGGCTACCAGGTCTACCAGATCCTGGTCACTGTGGGCCTGACCGTGGGGACCCTGGCGACCCTCATGCTCAACTTCTCCGACTTCGCCCGCTACGCGCCCAGCGCCCGATCCATGATCCTGGGCAACGCCCTGGGCCTGCCCCTGAACTGGACCGCCTTCGCCATGACCTCCGTGCTGTGCTCGGCGGCCGCCATCGAGGTCTACGGCGAGGCCTTCCACGACCCCGGCGACCTGCTGGCGCGCATCGACAACGACCTGGTCTTCTACGTGGTGAGCATCGGGTTCATCGTGGCCACCATCGGGGTCAACATCGTGGCCAACTTCGTCTCGGCGGCCTTCGACCTGTCCAACGTCCACCCCAAGCACATCTCCTTCCGGGTGGGCGGCATCATCGCGGTCATCGCCTCCATCGTGGTCACCCCGTGGAACCTCTACGGCAGCCCCACGGCGATCACCTACTTCCTGGGCTCCCTGGGAGCCCTGCTGGGCCCGTTCTTCGGGATCCTGGTGCTCGACTACTTCTACTACAAGCGCTCCCGGGTCGACCTGCGCGACCTCTACTCCCCCAGGGAGGACGGGCGCTACTACTACCAGCGGGGCTTCAACATGAATGCGGTCGTGGCCTTCATCCCCGCGGCGATCGTGGCGCTGTGCATCGCGCTGCTGCCCTTCGAGCTGTGCCGCGAGCTGGCGCCCTTCTCCTGGTTCATCGCCGCGCCCCTGGGGGCGCTGTGCTACTGGGCGGTGATGAGCGCCCGCGGCGAGCGCGCCGAGCCTGCTGCGGTCGAGGCGGAGGCGAGGGGCTGACAGCGCCCAGAGCACTGGGCGCCAGCCGGGTCCCGGATGCCGCCGGGCGCCGTCGGGAGGGGCCACTGCTCCCGACGGAGCCCGGTCCCCGTGCGCGCAGTGCCGCGACGGGGACCCGCCCGGGGCTAGGGCCATGGGGACCGCTCCCCGCCGCGGCGGGGCCCGCGATCGGGCCGTCGTGGCGCGCGGGCGCACGCAGGGAACGCATACTGCGTCAGTGCCCCCATCCGTGCGACTCCCCTTCACCCGCGCCGAGCTGATCGGGCGCAGGCTCGTGCAGTTCGCGGTCATCCAGTTGGCCTGCTGCGCCTTCCCCCTCGCGATCTTCGCGGGCCTGGCGGTCTCCCTGCTCGTGTGGGGCGCCGTGGAGATGCCGCTGGAGCGCTACGACGCCCTGCTCATCTACGTGGTGATCATCCAGATCGCCTTCGTGGCCCTGAGGCTGGAGACCTGGCGGGAGCTGGGGGTCATCTGCGCCTTCCACCTCATCGGCCTGGCCCTGGAGGTGTTCAAGGTCCGCATCGGGTCCTGGGCCTACCCCGATGCGGGGGTGGTGCGCCTGGGCGGCGTGCCGCTGTTCTCCGGCTTCATGTACGCCTCGGTCGGCTCCTACATCTGCCAGGCCTTCCGGCGCTTCGACCTTCATGTGGGGGGATTCCGGTGGTGGCCGGTGAGCATCCTGGCGGTGATGGCCTACATCAACTTCTTCACCCACCATGTCATCGCCGATCTTCGCTGGGCCATCGCCCTGGGCTTCGTGGCGGCCCTGTGGGGCTCCACGGTGCACTTCACGGTGGGCGGCGATCGCTACTGGATGCCCACGGCCCTGTCCTTCGTCCTCATCGGCTTCTTCCTGTGGGTGGCCGAGAACCTGGCCACCGGGCTCAGCGCGTGGCGCTACCCCGACCAGGCCGAGGGGTGGCACCTGGTGCACGCCGGCAAGCTCGGCAGCTGGGCGCTGCTCATCTCCCTGAGCTTCGTGCTGGTCGCCGCCGTCAAGGCCCGGGAGGGCACCCTCTACGGCAGGGGCCTGCCCCGAGTCGTGCGCGGGCGCCTGGAGCGGGGTGGGGCGCCCCGGTAGGGCCGGGTGGGCCCATTGCCTGCGGGGTGATCCGCATCCCGCTGGGTCACTCGCATCCCGCTGGGCCTGTGGGCCCCTGATGAGCCGGCGAGCAGCGAGTGACCCAGCAGAACACGGGAGATCCAGCGACGAGGGGCACCGGTGCGGTGCCGGCGGGGCGGGCGAGTCCCACCCTGCGGCAGCGATTCCGGCGATCCTCGCGCCTGTGCGGCGAGTCGGGATCCACATGCCGCGCTCCTGCAGGCTGCGTCCACAGCCCCGGAGCCGATCGGAGCGCGGCGGGTTCCAGCGGTCCTAGCGTCGTGCCATGAGTCTTGACCTGATGCTCGCCGACGGCGACTACGACACCGCCGTCGCCCTCATGCCCACCACTGTGCCCCCCACCTGGAGCGGCGGGGCCGCCACCGCCTTCCAGTCCAGCCTGGACAGCGCGGTCCTGCTCCTCAGCGGCATCCAGGGGCTCCTGGACATCGCAGCGCTGGCCGTCAAGGATCTCGACGGCGCCAGCGCCCAGTGCGGGGCGGTGAGCACCGGTGGCTGATAGCGCGACCTCCGCCCCGCCGGCGCCCACGGCCGGCAGCCCGGGAGCCCCCGCAGGCTCCGGCACCGGCGTCTCCCCGGGGTCGCTCCAGGGCGCCGCCACTCCCATGCTCACCCTGCCGGCCCCTGCCCCGGGGGAGCCCGGCCCAGCGCCGGCACCCGGCCCGCCGCCAGTGCGCACCCCGGCCCCGGGGGAGCCCGTCGCCGTGCCGACCCCCGTTCCGAGCCATGCCGACCCCGGCGCAGGAAGCCTCACCGAGCCGGCTCCGCAGCCCGGAGCGCCACCGGTGGATCCCCTCCCGGACCCGATCCACAGCCCCCACGGGCACGAGTGGAGCATCCCGTGGGCGGGCAGTGGCGCCGCGATCATCGTCAGCGGCGGCACCATCTCGGTGAGCACCGACGATCTGGATGCCACCGCCAGCTCCCTGACCCTGGCGGCCGCCTCCCTCGATGATGCGCGCACCCATGCCCAGGCGGCCCTCAGCGAGGTCCAGGCCCGGCCCGCGCCGGTGGCTCCCGACCCCATGCCCTCCACCCAGATCAGCCTCATCCCCGCCTGCCAGGACCCCTACGCCTCCGCGCCCGCCCCCATAGGGGCTGTCCGCAGCTGCACACCGGCCGTGCCCGCCCCCACCTCACCGCTCGACGGCCTTCCCGCCTTCACCGAGCCCGGCTCACTCAGCTCCTGGGCGCCGGGCCAATGGGATCCGGCCATCACCTTCGAGCTGAGGAGATCCACCGCGGTCACTGCGCTGAACAGCCTCATCAGCGGGCCGGGATCACTGCAGGACACCGCCTCGGCGCTGCGCGCCCTGGCCTCGGACCTCAGCGCCTGCTCCGAGCTCTACGGCCTGGCCGAGGGCTCGGCGACACCGGGAGCGGGCACCATGGGGCCGGTGGATATGCGGGCCTTCGACAACATGCTGCTCAACCGGGCACTGGGGCCCGCGGTTGCCGGGGCCGGCCTCGCCCTGACCCCGGGGACCGATCTCTACCAGTGGATCCTCGACAACGTCTCAGAGAACGAGATGATGCTGGCCGGGGTGCAGAGCCTGACCGTGCTGCTCAACGACCCCGCCACCGCTCAGTGGGTGAAGAACGACATCGCCCGCCTCATCCTGCTCAGCAGCTGGCTGAGCCGGGCCAGGACCGGCCGGGAGGCGGTGACCATCCAGGCCTATCTGGACTCGGTGGCCCGGCGCATCGACCCCTGGGTGAGCCAGCAGCTGCCCGAGACCACGCAGGTGGGCACTCGCACGGTGAGCACCGCCAGCCTCACCCCCATGCAGCGGGCCTGCCTCCACCTGGCCGGCCTCTCGGGCCGCAGCGGGGCCGGGATCTTCGGCTCCCAGGCGGGGCTGAGCGTCACGCCTCTCAACGGCCGCGGCCGCACCAGGCTTCCCCCCGCACGCGAGGACCCCTACGGTCTGGGCACCCCCGTGGCCCCCGGCCTCCTGGGAGCCATGACGCCCTCCTCCGCCCCGCGCACCATCTCCGAGACCATCAGCCACTGCCAGTCCGTCCAGAGCATCGGCAGCCGGATGCAGGATGAGGGCGAGGAGGCCGGCGTCATCTCCATCCAGCGCACTGAGCATGCCGATGGCCGGGTCTCCTGGGTGGTCTACGTGCCGGGCACCACCGACTGGACCAGTGGGGACCATGAGCCCCAGGACCTGCTGACCAACCTGGAGGCGGTGGCCGGGGTGCCCACGGTCATGGAGAGCGCCGTCGTCACCGCCATGCGCCAGGCGGGGATCCAGTCCGGGCAGGAGGTCGCCCTCTACGGCCACTCCCAGGGCGGGATCACCGTGTCCAACCTGGCCGCTGATCCCGCCATCAAGGAGCGCTACACCATCACCTCCGTGCTCACCGCCGGAAGCCCCACGGCGGAGGCCGACATCCCCGACGACGTCCAGGTCCTGCACTTGGAGAACACCGGTGATGCCGTGCCGGGCCTGGAGGGGCGGGCCACTCCCACCGGCCCCCACCGCCAGGTGGCCCTCATCGACACCCACCAGCTGGGGATCGAGCAGTACCCTCACGGCTCCGATGTCTACGCCCGGGCCACCCAGGGGATCGAGGAGGCCTATCCCGAGATCGCACCATGGAGTGAGTCCTTCAACCGCGTCACGGGGGCGGGGGAGGAGGGGGCGGTGACCACCGAGCAGGTCTTCGCCATCCAGCGGGACCTGAACGACCCCGCCGGCCCGGCCCACCGTCCGGGAAGCGGTCCTCCGCTGCTCCTGGGCACGGTCCCCAGGCTGCCCGGCCACGCCCCGGGCGCGGGCTAGGGGCCGGCTGAGGAGGTGGGGCGGACCCGCAGGGGCTCCTCAAAGCGGTGCCGGCCACGGGGCTCACTCCTCCCGGGGGCCCAGCACCGCGACGATGAGTGCCGAGATCACCGAGACGATGAGGGATCCGGCCACTGCGGCGCCGAAGGAGGAGACCTCCAGGCCCAGGGGCACCGGGCCGCCGGCCCCCAGGGCATCCAGGTTGTCCGTCAGCCACCCCGCCAGGGACAGCATGGCGCCGTTGACCACCAGGGCGAACAGCCCGAAGGTCAGGATGTACAGGGGCAGGGCAACCAGGCGCGCCGCGGGCTTGATCAGCGAGTTGACCAGCGCCAGCACCAGGCCCAGCACCACGAGGTTGATCCACGTCGCCGCAGTGGACACGCCCTGGGGCACGCTCAGTCCCACGAGCAGGGAGGTGGCCAGCCACAGGCCCGCCGCATTGCCGAGGGTCCGCACGATCAGTTCCATGCCGCGCATCCTTCCAGGCGGCGCTGCGCAGTGCCAGGATGGGGGCTATGAGCACCGTCAGCGCCAGGCGCGCCGAGAGCCCGGCAGGCCCCGAGAGCCCGGAACGCGCCGCGGGCCCGGCGCGCCCCACGACCACGGTGCGCATCCGCCCCGATCTCGCCGACCTGCCCGCCTATGTTCCCGGGTCCCGGGCGTGGGGCGCCCAGGCGGTCAAGCTGTCCTCCAACGAGCTCCCCCACCCGCCCCAGGAGGCGGTGGTCGAGGCCATCGCGGGGGCGGCCCGGGAGGTCAACCGCTACCCGGAGATGACCGGGGCGGGCCTGGTGGCGGCCCTGGCGGAGCACTGGGGGGTCACCCCCGACCAGGTGGTCGTGGGCAATGGCTCGGTCGCCCTCATCCAGCACCTGCTGGACACGGTCTGCGAGCCGGGCGATGAGGTGGTCCTGCCCTGGCGCTCCTTCGAGGCCTACCCGATCTGCGTGGCCGTGGCCGGGGCACGGGCCATCCGCGTCCCCCTGGATCCCCGGGCCCGCCACGACATCCCCGCGATGCTGGCGGCGATCACCCCCCGCACCCGCATGGTCATCGCCTGCAGCCCCAACAACCCCACCGGCACGGTGCTCAGCGCCGCCGACCTGGCCGCACTGGTGGAGGGCGTGCCCCGGGACGTGGTGGTGCTCGTCGACGAGGCCTACCTGGACTTCGTCACCGACCCCGGGGCCGGCCGGGCCCTGCCCCTGCTGGCCTCCCACCCCAACCTGGTCATCGCGCGCACCTTCTCCAAGGCCCACGCCCTGGCCGGGCTGCGCGTGGGCTGCCTCATCGCCGAGCCGGGCCTGGCCTGCGCCGTGCGCTCGGTGTGCACGCCCTTCGGCGTCAGCCTGCCCGCCCAGGCCGCCGCCCTGGCCGCCCTGGGGGAGGCGGCCCTGGCCGAGACCGCGCGGCGCTGCCGGGGCATCGCCGTCGAGCGCGACCGCCTGGCCGGGGTCCTGCGCGACCAGGGGTGGCAGGTGCCCCAGGCGCAGGGGAACTTCCTGTGGCTGCCGGCGGGACGGGAGGCGGGCGCCCTGGCCGAGCACTTCGCGCAGGCGGGCCTGCTGGTGCGTCCCTTCGCCGGCGAGGGCGTGCGGGTGAGCGTGGGCCTGCCCGCCGACAACGAGCGGGTGGCGGCCGCCGCAGCCGCATGGATGGGCGCAGGAGGATCTGCAGGAGGATCGTCGTCGGGCGCGTGAGGCCCGGCGGGGCCGACCTGTGGCACAGTCCTCCCGTGACCGACAGCCCCGCCCCGCCCCGGGCCTCCCGACCCCACCGCCCCGCCCCGCCCGCCGCACAGCAGCGGCCGTGGTGGAAGGACGCGGTGGTCTACCAGATCTACCCGCGCTCCTTCGCCGACGCCGACGGCAACGGCATCGGGGACCTGGTGGGCATCACCTCCCGCGTGCCCTATCTGCGCGAGCTGGGGGTGGACGCCGTGTGGCTCTCGCCCTTCTACCCCTCCGCGCTCGCGGACGGGGGGTACGACGTCGACGACTACCGGGACGTGGCACCCGAGATCGGAACCCTGGAGGACTTCGACGAGATGGTCGGGGCCCTCCATGCCGCCGGCATCCGGGTCCTGGTCGATATCGTCCCCAATCACTCCTCCAACCGCCACGAGTGGTTCCGCGCCGCCCTGGCCGGCGGGCCCGACGCGCCCGAGCGGGACCTCTACCACGTGCGGCCGGGCACCGGCCCCGACGGGGCCGAGCCGCCCAACGACTGGCGGTCGATCTTCGGGGGCCCGGCCTGGGAGCGCATCGAGGACCGCGACGCCCAGGGGCGGGCCCTCACCGGCCCAGGGACCGGGCGCCCCTACCAGTGGTACCTCCACATCTTCGCCGTCCAGCAGCCCGACCTCAACTGGGGCCACCCGCAGGTGCGCGAGCACTTCCGCGGCACCCTGCGCTTCTGGGCGGACCGCGGGGTGGACGGCTTCCGCGTCGATGCGGCGCTGGGCATGGCCAAGGACATGTCCGAGCCCTACCGGCCCTTCTCCCAGATGCCCTGGTGGCCCCTGCCCGAGGACGGATCCCACCCCCTGTTCGACCGCGATGAGGTCCACGAGATCTACCGCGAGTGGCGCAGCATCCTGGAGGACTACGACCCGCCCCGCTTCGCCGTGGCCGAGGCGGGGGTGGCGGCCTCGAGGCGCGCGGCCTATGCCGCCAGTGTGGGCCAGGCCTTCAACTTCCAGATGCAGGACGCCGACTTCACCCCCGCCTCCTACCGGTGGGCGGTCGAGGCCGGGCTCGATGACCTGGAGCGCTGCGGCTCGACCACCTGGGTGCTGGGCTGCCACGACGTCATCCGCGTGGCCTCCCGCTACGGCTTCGACCCGCGGGGCGCGGGCAGGCAGGACGAGGGCCGGGGCGCCGCTCAGGAGGCCGGTGCCTCCCCCGATGGCCGGGGCGCCGAGGAGCCCGGGCCCTACGACCCGGCGCAGGGGGACGAGCCCGCGGGGGCGAGCCTGGCCCTGGCCCGCCAGTGGGTGGTCGCCAACGGCGTGGCCCCCGTGGGGGATGCGGCCGCCGGCAGGCGCCGGGCCCTGGCCGGGGCCCTGCTGGTCATGGCCCTGCCCGGCTCCATGTACATCTACCAGGGGGATGAGCTGGGCCTGCCCGAGGTCCCCGACATCCCCGAGGACCGCTTGCAGGACCCCATCGCGCTGCGCAGGCGCGCGGTGGAGAAGGGCCGCGACGGCTGCCGGGTGCCGCTGCCCTGGACGCGCACGGGGGCCTCCAGCGGCTTCGGCCCCGAGGACGGCGCCGAGCCCCACCTGCCCCAGCCCCCGTCCTGGGGGACTCTCAGCGCCCAGGCCCAGGAGGGGGAGGCCGGCTCCGCCCTGGAGCTCTACCGCCGGGGGCTGGCGCTGCGCCGCCGGGTGTGGGGCGCGGCCAACGATGCGCCCCTGACCTGGCTGGAGGCCCCGGAGCACGCCCTGGCCTTCGCCCGCGGCGGCCTGCAGTGCTGGACGGCCTTCGGGGCCCCGGTGGAACTGCCCGCGGGCGAGGTCATCCTGTCCAGCGCCCCCATCGACGCCGGTGCCCAGCCCGCGGTCCTGCCTGCCGACGCCACCGCCTGGCTGCTCACCTGAACCGGCCCTGACCAGTGCGATGAGGGGGGCCGTGACCGACTCCACTGCCGTGGCGGATGGTGATCCGCTCCCGGCCCGGCTCCCGCGCATCGAGTGGCACCTCAAGGGCGGTCAGGCCCGCCTCGGCCGGCCCCTGGCCGCTGCGTCTGCGGGTGGCCGCTGCGGGGCGCACCAGGATCCTGCAGGATCTCCATATCCGGGCCCACTCGGAGCGGCCGCCCACCCCCGGGGATGACCGCCCCAAGGCCGAGGAGATGATCATCAACGCCCCCACCTCCGAGGAGTGCACGCGCATGGTGCGGTACGCCCCCGTCAACGCCGATGACCCCGCGAACGGGCAGGACCCGCCGTGGCGGGATGTCCTGATCCTCAAGGCCGATGACGGCACGGGGGAGGTGATCGCGCCGGAGCGCCGACTGGGGTGGTGCGTGGCCCTCCACCGCGCCCTGGTCTCCCGGATCGGCGACGGCGCCCCCGCCGTCGTCACCGGGCGCTACCCCGAGGGCGCGGCGGTGCCCGCCAACCGGCTGGCCATCCACTACCTGCCGGCCCCGGACCTGGCGCGCTCGGCGGCTGCGGGGCCGGTATCGGCCCCGGGCGCCTTCCTGGTGATGCTCCCCTCCCGGGTCACCGACGATGAGACCGCCGTGATCCTGGGCGCCCTGGCGGGCATGAGGCACCTGCGCTCCCGGTGGGGGCGGGCGCGCCTGCAGCCGGTGGGGGAGATCCTCGACGCCCGGTGCTTCTGGCCCGGTCCCGGCCCAGGCGCGGCACGGCTGTGGTCCCCCGCCCCGGTGGCGGTGCCCGAGGTCACCCGGCAGCGGGGCTCCTGGGGTTTCGAGGACGCGATCCTGCTGTCCCTGGGCTTCGTGTGGCGCGATGCGCTCAGTGCCTCCGAGGGCCCCGTGCCCAAGGGGGCCCAGGGCTATCGGGAGCTGGTGGCCCGGGTCCGCCAGCGCGGCGCCGGGGTCATGTGGTACCGCAGGCGTGTGCGCCACCCGAGCGCCTACGCCCACAGGATGCCCCCGGGCATGGTCGCCCAGCCCTACACCGCCCTCCTGAGCACGGGGGAGCTGTGCCCGGACACCGGGCTCACCGCTATCGGCCAGAGCCGGCACCTGGGAGGGGGGCTCCTGGTCCCGGCCGACCTGCCGGCCGAGCTGGTGCGCGAGGGGCTCGGAGGCCCACGATGATCGGCATCGAGGAGTCCGGGACTGGTGGTGGTCACCATGCGCGGCGTGGCCGCCACGGACCGCGGCATGCTGGTGCGCGCGCAACGGGGAGGTCTCCGAGGCGGACATCAGCAGTGCGATAGGCGGCTGCCGCATGACCGATCGTGGGCGCAAGCAGCTGATCGCCGGATTCGAGCGGCGAGTGGAGACCACCTTCAAGCACCCGGTGTTCGGCTACGACGTCACATGGCGGCGCGCGATCGAGGTCCAGGCGCGCCTGGTGCTGGGTGCCATCGATGGCACCCAGGAGGCGTACCGGGGAGTGACGGTGCGCTGATGCGTGACGACGTCAGACGCGTCCTTGTGGCCTACGATGTCCCGTCGGACCGGCGCTGGAACCGGGTGGCGAAGAAACTGCTGACCTACGGCGACCGCATCCAGTACTCGGTGTTCGTCGTGGATGCCTCCCCGGCCAAGCTCCTGCGGATGCGCGGCGAACTGGACGGGATCATCGACGCCGAGGAGGATTCCGTGCTCCTATGCGATGTGGGCCTGCTGTCCTCCATCGACGAGCGGCGCTTCTCCTATGTGGGCCTGACCCGGACCATCACACCGGAGGGGCCGCTCATCGCCTGATGCGAGCGCTCCGGTGCTCTGGGATCCCCGCGGAGCGCTCGCGGGCGGGAATCGTTGAGACTGCGGGCATCGTGCGCTAGCCTTGAGCGACGCGGAGGGCGCCGGCCGGCTTGCTGGCCGCAGCGCTCGCAGAACCCCCTCGGATCCCCGGCAGGCCGGGCTATTCTGAGGGTGCTGTTGCAGTTCCTCCGGGAACTGCACTTCATTGAAGCCGGAAGACATCCAGGGAACCCTCGAAAGTGGGCGGTGTTGCAGTTCCTCCGGGAACTGCACTTCATTGAAGCATCACCGCGCTATGGGCAGTAGCGGGGCGGATAGTGAAGTTGCAGTTCCTCCGGGAACTGCACTTCATTGAAGCATGGGCGTCTCGCGTACGGTCATCCCAAAGGTGGGTTGCAGTTCCTCCGGGAACTGCACTTCATTGAAGCGAGTGCGGAATCCCCGCCGATACGGCGGAGCATAGTCGTTGCAGTTCCTCTGGGAACTGCACTTCATTGAAGCGACCTCCAGAACGGCGCCTTCGGGCACAAGGAGGCCGTTGCAGTTCCTCCGGGAACTGCACTTCATTGAAGCCCGTACCCCCAGGTGCGGAACCCCGCCCGCTGCGCGGTTGCAGTTCCTCCGGGAACTGCACTTCATTGAAGCTGCATGACCGGGGCGGGGATCAAAACAGCCACCCGGTTGCAGTTCCTCCGGGAACTGCACTTCATTGAAGCAGCATGAATCTCTGCCCCAGGTCCGCCCCTCTCAGGTTGCGGTTCCTCCGGGAACCGCGATGCCCACATGACAGTACTGGGGGTGGGAGCCGCAGAATCTTGCGGCTCCCACCCCCAGTACTCGGAGATGCGCGGTGGGGTCGACCCCGTGATGGGCAGGGCAGTCCAGGAGTCGCCCGCCCCCGTTGCGGGCCCTGGCAAGCGGCCCCGCGCCGGGGCCTCAACCCTGAGCGGATGAGCCCTGGTCGCCCTGCCCCTCAGGTGCCTGCCCGCCAGGCTCCTGGCCACTCCGGCCACCAGGACCGCCCGCACCACCAGGGGCCTGGCCACCAGCCATGGGCCCGCCCATCCCGGCGGACAGGGCGGAGGCGGTCGCGGTAGCAGAGCCGCCGGACGTGGAGGACACCGTGTACTCCCTGCCCTCCTCCAGGCCCAGGACCGTGATATCGGCGGCGGAGATCGCACTGGTCAGCGACCACTCCGAAGCCCCGCTGAGGGTGATGGTGTCTCCTTCAGCGACAGCGGGCGCCCCGGTGAGGCCCACAAGGGTCGTGGCCCCGTTGGCGTCGATCGCCCCGTCCATGGAGCCCGTCGAGCCCCCGATGACCACCCTGCCCCCGGTGACATGGGCCGAGCCATTGGAGTCGATGCCGTCCGAGGCGGCGTAGCCCACCTGGACGGCGCCCCCCGAGATCGTCAGCACCGATCCGTCGTCGGACTCCGAGTCGGCGCTCTCATGGCCCTCGATGACGTGGTCGCCATTGGAGGCGTTGATCCCGTCATCTCCGGAGGTCACGGACAGCTCGCCGCCGCTGATGGTCACGAAGGGGGCCTGGAGGCCCTCATCAGCGGTGTTGAGGGTCAGCGTGCCCGAGTCCTGGGTGTAGCTCACCCCCGCGCTGATCCCCTTGGGGGAAGGGGCGGCGTCCTGGGACTCCTCGCCGGACTGCGCCCCCGTCCCGGGATCCTCCTGCGGCACCGCAGCGGCCTGGCCCCCTCCCGCGGTGATCTCCAGGGTCGTGCCGGCCACCGTGACATCGGTGGCCGCCGTGATGCCGTCGTCGCCGGAGACCAGGGTGAGCCAGGCCTCGCCCAGCGACACGAAGCCCTTGGTCTCATCGGTGTCCTCACTGGACTTCACCGCATCCCCACCGGCATTGATGGTCAGCCTCCCGGAGCTGATCGCCACATAGTCCTTGCCGCGCAGGCCGTCGTCGGCGGCCGTGACCTCGATGGTGGTGCCGCCCGTGATGATGAGGCCGTTCTTCGAGGAGATGCCGTCCCTGTGCGAGCCGGTCACGGACAGCGAGCCGGTGCCGGTGAGCGTGAGGGTGTCGGAGGAGAACAGGGCGGCGGTCGGCGCCTCGGAGGAGGTGTCGGCGTAGACGGCGCCATCGGCCAGCGCGTTGGTCGAGCCCTCGGCCAGGACCACGATCGCCTCCCCGGCGTCCTGGATATCGATGGCCGGGCCATCACTGCTGGTGATCGAGGCGCCGTCCAGGACGATGCGCACCTGGGCGCCCGGGGCCGCCACCACGATCCTGCCATTGGAGGTCTGTCCCGAGACCACATAGGTCCCCGCCTCGGTGATGGTCACCATCGAGCCCTCCGCGCTGGCGCCTTCGCCCTGGACGGTGGCGGCCGTGCCGGACAGGGCGATGGTGGTGGCGCCGGAGGCATCCACCGTGCCGGCGTCGTCCTGGGGGGTGGAGGCCTGCTCGACCTGCGCGTTGGCGGCCAGGATGTCGGCAGTGGTCGCGCCGGCGGAGGCGGAGGCGATGGCCTCGGAGATCGTGGTCCAGGCCGTGCCCGAGGACTCTGAGGCCGTCGAGGACTGCGAGGCCGACGACGCCGAGCCGGACTGGCCGGCCGATGCCGCCTGGGCGTCGGTAGCGGTGCCGGAGGCGGAGCATCCGGCGGCCAGGCTCAGGGCGGCCAGGCTCAGGGCGGCCAGCAGGACGATCGGTCCGGTGGTGCGGCGGTGAAGGAGAGTGCGGGTGATCATGATTCTGTCCTTGTGGTGGTATCGGTGGGTCAGTGCGGAACGGGCGTCCGGGTGGGCGCGAAGGGCCTCAGGCCGCCGTCGCCAGGCCGGTCGGCCTGACGATCCCGGTGGGATCGGCGGGACCACGGGCCAGGAGGCGGTGCCACCTGTTGGCCGGGAGCCCGGGGTGGAGCAGGGCCATTCCGGTGGCGTACTTGGAGAGGCGCTCCGGCCGGTGGCCGGCGGACCACAGCAGCCGGTCGGTTGATGAGGGGCGGGCCGGGTTCTTCGTCTCGACGACGGCGCAGCCCTGGAGCCCCACTGGGGCGCCGGGCCCGGCGGCCGGGGCCGGTGCCCCGGGCGCTCTCCGCCAGGCCGTGCGGCTCAGGCGCCTCCAGGTCACGTCGGTGTCGATGGTGGCGCGGGCCCCGTCATCGGGCAGGTGCAGGGTGCAGCGCCGGTAGGTGGTGGCGAGCACGGGGGCGAGCGACCCGGCGATGCGCTCGGCGGCCCGCGCGTCGGCGATCCCCAGGGAGCTCAGGCAGGAGGCCACGAAGTCGCGCCCCTCCTCGGTCATGCGGCCCGAGTCTCCGGGGCGATAGGCGATGCGGGTCTTGACGGTGGCCTCGCGCGAACCCTGGGTCTTGACCTCCAGGAAGCACAGGTCGCAGTCCAGGTAGGTGCGGGTGCGGACCTTGAAGCGGTGCCGGCGCTTGCGCGCCGCGCGCATGTAGGACTCCAGGCCGGGGGTGTCGAAGTAGGTGGAGGCGTAGGAGAGACTGCGCCGGCCTTCGATCTGCAGGATCTGCGCCCGATCCGTCAGTGCATCGATGAGCCCCTGGGCCTCGGGCAGGGGGACGAGGTACTTGCGGTCCACGCGGGTCAGGAGTCCCGCTGCTGCCTCCAGCTGTTCCAGGCTGATGGCGGGCAGGCGCTGCGTGATCAGTGCTGAGGGAGGTGAGACGGGCGGTGCTGGGGGCATGGCGGGGGCGGCTGGGCGGGTCATGCGGGATCCTCCTGGGACGGCGGGCCTCAACCCGCGATGACGGCCTGGCGGGCGCTGGCCCAGCTGTCCGCCGGCGAGGCCGCGGAGGGCAGGCCGGTGGCGGTGGCGTCGGCACTGAGACCGGTGGTGGCGGTGGTGCGGGGCAGTTGGAAGCGCACGTCGACCTGGGTGGTGTCGTTGACCAGGTCGAGGCGCTGGACCTCCAGGGAGCGGACCTGGCCACCCAGGGTGCGCTCCAGGTGGGCGATGAGTGCGGTCTCGTCGCTGATGGCGCGGTCCAGGAGGATGACCTGGTGGCGGTGGCGGCGCATGAGGGCGGGGTGGTCGCCGATCCACAGGGAGGCCACGACCAGGGCCATGAGAGCGCCCACGCCCAGGATCGGGGCGGTCTGGATGCCGCCGAGCAGGCCCAGGGCCAGGGCGGCGAAGAAGTAGGCGACCTCGTGCTGGGCCAGCTGGGTGGAGCGCAGTCGGATGATGGACAGCACGCCGAACAGGCCCAGCCCCAGGCCGGCGCCGATATCTGCTGTGGACAGCAGGAGGGTGACGGCCAGGACGCCGATGTTGACGCCGATATAGGCGGCCACGAGGTCCTTGCGGCTGTGGCGAGGGGCATAGAGGACGCCGATCAGGATGCCGAGGGCGATGAGGTCGGCGGCGATGTGCATGAGAGTGCTCATGGAGTGACTCCTCGTGTGTCGGGCGGCCCTTTCGGGCTGGCACCAAGGAGTCAAGACGCGCAGTCAATGAGCCGGCTGTGAATGGGGAAAGCCCCAGGCATGGATTTCTCCGGTGTGGGTGCTCAAGCGGGACGCGGGCTGGGACTGTCAGACGGATCACCGGGAGTCGCCGGCCGGCGGGGCGGGCGTTGCACATCTTCAGGAATCAACCGATTGGTGGATCCGCATGATTCCGCGGCTTGTCCGGCAGGAATCCTGCCGAGCGGCGCTGAAGATGTGCAGCGGCGCTCCTGCTGCACATCTTCAACTCGGCCTGAGCCCTGAGACTGGCGAGATCATGGGGAATGTCCAGGGCTGGCAGCTGGGTGGGGGCCTGAAGATGTGCAGCGGGGCCTGGGAGCTCCGCCCCGATCCCGCTGACCGGTGCTCCTCGCGGTGGCTCAGGCGGCGTGCCTGGCCTGGTAGGTGCTGGGGCGGGAGTCCGCGAGCTCGTGGGTCAGGGTGCGGTGCCACTTGTTGGCGGGGAGCCCGGGGTGGAGCAGGGCCATGCCGGTGGCGTACTTGGAGATGCGTGCTGGGCGATGCCCCTGGGACCACAGGAACCGGTCCGCCAGGGAGGGTGTGGCGGGGTTCTTCGTCTCGACGACGATGAGGTCCCCGATCGAGGCGGCCCGGGTACCCGGGCCCCTCCCGTCGATATCCCTCCAGGTCAGGTAGGCGTCGACCGTCACCCGCGCGCCGTCACCTGGCAGGTGCATGGTGATGCGGTCGTAGTGGGTCAGGATGACCGGGGTGAGCATCTGGGCGACCTGCGCCGCCTGGGGCGGCGGGAGGATGTTCGAGGCGCTCAGGCGCTCGGTGACGAAAGCGCGCCCGTCATCGGTGATGCGGTCGCAGTTTGTGGAGCTGTAGGGCAGGCGGGTCTTGACGGTGGCCTCGCGCGAGCCCTGGGTCTTGACCTCCAGGAAGCACAGGTCGGAGTCCAGGTAGGTGCGGGTGCGGACTTTGAAGCTGCGCCGGCGCTTGCGCGCCGAGAGCATGTAGGTGGACAGGTCAGGGGTGTCGAAGTAGGTGGAGGCGTAGGAGAAGGCCTGGAGCCGGCCGATCTGGAGGACCCTGCCGTGCGGGGCCAGGGTGCTGATGAGCGCCTGGGCGTCGGGCAGGGGGATGAGGTACTTGCGGTCGATGCGGGTGAGCAGGTCTGCGTCGGTGTTGAGCTGATCGAGGCTGATCGTCGCCATCCCCTGGGTGCGCAGCCTGAGGGTGTGCCGGGGCATGAGGGCTCCTATGGTCTGTCAGGGCTGTCATCGGCCACTGCCGGCCCGATTCGCTCAGGCCGCCTGCGGCTGGGGCCACGGGGCGTGGCCCTGCTGGGGCCAGGAGGTGGGATGGGGCGGATGCTGGTCGGGCCAGGGCTGGGGGTCGGGCTCGGAGGAGGGGCGGCGCTGCTGGCGCGGGAGTTGGAAGCGCACGTCGACCTGGGTGGTGTCGTTGACCAGGTCGAGCTTCTCGATCTCCAGGTAGCGCACGCGGGCGCCCAGGGTGCGCTCCAGGTGGGCGGTCAGTGCGGTCTCGTCGCTGATGGCGCGGTCCAGGAGGATGACCTGGTGGCGGTGGCGGCGCATGAGGGCGGGGTGGTCGCCGATCCACAGGGAGGCCACGACCAGGGCCATGAGGGCCGCATCGATGGGGAGCGGGGCGCTCTGGATGCCGCCGAGCAGGCCCAGGGCCAGGGCGGCGAAGAAGTAGGCGACCTCGTGCTGGCTCAACTGGGTGGAGCGCAGTCGGATGATGGACAGCACGCCGAACAGGCCCAGCCCCAGGCCGGCGCCGATATCTGCTGTGGACAGCAGGAGGGTGACGGCCAGGACGCCGATGTTGACGCCGATATAGGCGGCCACGAGGTCCTTGCGGCGGTGGCGGCGCGCGTAGAGCACGCCGACCAGGACGGTCAGGGCCACCAGGTCGGCGGCGATGTGGCTCAGGGGTGTGAGTAAGGAGGACAGGGACATATTGGGGCTCCTACGGTCGGGTGGGGGGAACCGTTGGTGTGACGGGAACTAGCGGGGCGAATCTAAGGGACTTTTCTATGAAGAGCATGAGGAAAAACTGTAAAGACGTTCTGAAGGCGGCATGCGGGATCCCTGATTCTCCTGTTATGTCGGGCGAAAGTCCTTCCTGGGAATCGCCCTCCCGGACGTGATAGTTTCCGTATCAATAATCTGCCCGAGCGGGTTCGGCGGGGCGGTGCCGCCTCCCGGGCGGCCTGCGAGGCGGCGGCGACACGCGGACGGCGGGCTGTGATGCAAACGAGATTGAGCGGCTTGTCCCCAGATCGAGGGCGTCGGTGGATGGAGCGGGGAGGCGGGGCTGTGGTCGCGGGGGCCTGTTCGTGTCCCACCCGTGCAGGACCATGGTTCCGCGGATCGGCGCACAGGTCCCCCGGGTGGGGGCCGCAGCGCGCGGAGGGGCTGTCCACGGCCCC
Organism: Actinomyces bowdenii; assembly: GCF_017592395.1. Taxonomy (GTDB): domain Bacteria; phylum Actinomycetota; class Actinomycetes; order Actinomycetales; family Actinomycetaceae; genus Actinomyces; species Actinomyces bowdenii. The sequence goes on along the minus strand of NZ_JAGFOU010000005.1, from coordinate 23,039 downwards.
TCCACAGGCGGTCCCGGAGCTGTCCACAGGCGGGAGGATGTTGTGCACAGGTCAGCACTAGACACAGCATGTTGGGGTGGTGGACCCGATGGACCCCTAGGGGTAGTGTCTTGTCTCGCGGGGCCACCATGGCCCTCCGCGAATGACAAGCGTGTGGTTACACCGGTGCCATCGCCCGACGGGAGCGAGGCGCTGGGGTCTCCACCGGAACCCGAGGGAGAGGCCACCATGGCGATCACCGTCTACAGCAAGCCCAACTGCGTCCAGTGCTCTGCGACCTACCGTGCGCTGGACAAGGCCGGCCTGTCCTACGAGGTCGTGGACATCTCCCTGGACGCCGAGGCCCTGGAGCAGGTCAAGACCCTCGGCTACGCCCAGGCGCCCGTGATCATGGCCGGCGGCGATCACTGGTCCGGCTTCCGCCCGGACAAGATCAAGGCCCTGGCCACCGCCCTTGAGGCCGTCGCCGTCTGACGCAGGCGCTCCGTGAGCGGCAGGGGCCTGCTGGTCTACTTCTCCTCCACCTCGGAGAACACCCACCGGTTCGTCGGCCGGCTCGGCCTGCCGGCGGTGCGCATCCCGCTGCGCCGCACCGAGGCGCCCCTGAGGGTGGATGAGGACTACGTCCTCGTGGTGCCCACCTACGGCGGTGGGGCGATCAGGGGCGCGGTGCCCAAGCAGGTCATCGCCTTCCTCAACGACCCCCACAACCGGTCGCTGTGCCGCGGCGTCATCGCCTCGGGCAACACCAACTTCGGCGAGGCCTACGGCCTGGCCGGTGACATCATCGCCAGCAAGCTCGGCGTGCCGCTGCTGTACCGCTACGAGCTTCTGGGCACTCCCACCGACGTCGCGCGCGTCAAGCAAGGATTGGAAGACTTTTGGCAGAAACGCTGACGGACACCGGCTCTGAGACCGTGTCCTCCCCGGAGCTGGACTACCACGCGCTCAACGCGAAGCTCAACCTCTACGACGCGAACGGGCTCATCCAGTTCGATGCCGACCGGGAGGCCGCCCGCCAGTACTTCCTCCAGCACGTCAACCAGAACACCGTCTTCTTCCACGATCTGGAGGAGAAGCTCGAGTACCTGGTCACCGAGGGCTACTACGAGGGCCACGTCCTGGACAAGTACTCCCCGGCCTTCGTCAAGAGCGCCTTCAAGGCGGCCTACGCCCACAAGTTCCGCTTCGAGACCTTCCTGGGCGCCTTCAAGTACTACACCTCCTACACGCTCAAGACCTTCGACGGCAAGCGCTACCTGGAGCGCTTCGAGGACCGGGTCACCATGGTGGCCCTGACCCTGGCCGACGGCGATGAGCAGCTGGCCCTGGACCTCATCGAGGAGATGATGACCGGCCGCTTCCAGCCGGCCACCCCCACCTTCCTCAACGAGGGCAAGGCGCAGCGCGGGGAGCCGGTCTCCTGCTTCCTGGTGCGCATCGAGGACAACATGGAGTCCATCGCCCGGGGCATCAACTCCGCCCTCCAGCTGTCCAAGCGCGGTGGGGGAGTGGCCCTGCTGCTGAGCAACCTGCGCGAGATGGGTGCGCCCATCAAGCGCATCGAGAACCAGTCCAGCGGTGTCATCCCGGTGATGAAGCTGCTGGAGGACTCCTTTTCCTACGCCAACCAGCTGGGGGCCCGCCAGGGCGCCGGCGCGGTGTACCTGCACGCCCACCACCCCGACATCATGCGCTTCCTGGACACCAAGCGCGAGAACGCCGATGAGAAGATCCGCATCAAGACCCTGTCCCTGGGCGTGGTCATCCCGGATATCACCTTCGAGCTGGCCCGCAACAACGAGGACATGTACCTCTTCAGCCCCTACGACGTCGAGCGCGTCTACGGCATGCCCTTCTCCGAGGTCAACGTCACCGAGAAGTACCGGGAGATGGTGGACGACGGGCGCATCAAGAAGAAGAAGATCAACGCCCGCACCTTCTTCCAGACCCTGGCCGAGATCCAGTTCGAGTCCGGCTACCCGTATGTGATGTTCGAGGACACGGTCAACCGGGCCAACCCGATCAAGGGCAAGATCGTCATGTCCAACCTGTGCTCGGAGATCCTCCAGGTCTCCGAGGCCAGCACGCTCAACGAGGACCTCACCTTCGCCCACGTGGGCAAGGACATCTCCTGCAACCTGGGCTCGCTCAACATCGCCAAGACGATGGACTCCCCGGACTTCGCCCGCACCATCCGCACCGCGGTGCGCGGCCTGACGGCGGTCAGCGACCAGACCCACCTGCCCAGCGTGCCCTCCATCGACCGGGGCAACCACGAGTCCCACGCGATCGGGCTGGGGCAGATGAACCTCCACGGCTTCCTGGCGCGCGAGCGCATCCACTACGGCTCCGAGGAGGGCCTGGACTTCACCAACGTCTACTTCGCCTGCGTGCTCTACGCGGCCCTGACGGCGTCGAACGAGATGGCGGTGGAGCGCGGGGAGAGCTTCGTGGGCTTTGAGGACTCCACCTATGCCAGCGGGGAGTTCTTCGAGAAGTACACGACGCAGGACTTCGTGCCCGTGACCGAGCGCGTGCGCGAGTTGTTGGAGAAGTCCTCGGTCAAGGTTCCCACCCGCCAGGACTGGGCGGAGCTCGCCGAGAAGGTGAAGAAGGGGGGCCTGTACAACCGCAACCTCCAGGCGGTGCCCCCCACCGGCTCGATCTCCTACATCAACAACTCCACCTCCTCCATCCACCCGATCGTGGCCAAGGTGGAGATCCGCAAGGAGGGCAAGATCGGGCGGGTCTACTACCCGGCGCCCTACATGACCAACGACAACCTGGAGTTCTACCAGGATGCTTACGAGATCGGCCCCGAGAAGATCATCGACACCTACGCCGCGGCCACCCAGCACGTGGACCAGGGGCTGAGCCTCACCCTGTTCTTCCCGGACACCGCCACCACGCGCGATGTCAACCGCGCCCAGATCTACGCCTGGCGCAAGGGCATCAAGACCCTCTACTACATCCGCCTGCGCCAGGCCGCCCTGGTGGGCACCGAGGTCGAGGGCTGCGTGAGCTGCATGCTGTGAGTGACAGGAATGGAGTGGCTGTCAAACAGGGCGGTGTCGAAGGCTCGGAAGAGAGTTGTATAGAGGTGGGAGGATGGGGGATTTCTCGTCCCTTCCATGTGCTTGTTGACGAGTCCGAGGTTGAGGGCTACTCGATGACCGCGGTTGCCGTCAGGGCTGCGGATGTCGCGAATGCAAGAGCAAAACTCAAGCAGCAGATGCGCAAGGGGCAGCGGTCGATTCACTTCACCAATGAGCGTCCAGAAGCTCGTAAGGCGCTCATTGAGATGATGACATGCCGGCGCCTAGTCCTGGATCGGAGCGACTCCGTGGTGAAGGCTGATCGGCAGGTCCTTCAGCAAGTGCTCGGCCATGGTTGGGAGGGAACGTACGACCATCTTCGCGACCATGAGGAGCCGTTGCTGTGGCTTGCTGACGGCATCAGCTGGTGCTGGAACAGGGGTGGGGACTGGAGGGAGCGGTTAAGCGGTATCGAAGTCGAGGTCGTCGAACTCAGTGCGTGACGGTGTGAGATCAGTGGTGAACTGAGGTTCCCCCATCCAGCGCGAAACCCGGCTCGCCCACCGTCCGGAAGGCTGCCGGGTCCACTTCGCAAGGCTACTGCCCTGGGCAAAGATCATCATACGCACGCCTTGTCGACAACGCAAGCCTTGTCGGGAGCGCCTGCCTTCCTGGCAGCGCAGGGGAGCCCTGAAAGCGCACCCAGGTCAGGCGGTGACCGTGCGTGATAGGAGCCGAGGTGGGCGGGCCCTGCCGTATACCCTGGCCGCATGTCCTCCACCGATGACACTGCGGCGCCACCTGCCTCTGCCCCCGGCGGAGCCTCGGATGACGGCGCCGGCGCTGACGCCGCCCCTGGGCCCCGATGGCGGCATCGGATGCGACGCCGCACCGTGATCCTGGGAGCCCTGGGCGTCATCGGTGCGGTCCTCGCCGGCGGTGGCGCCCTGTCGTACTACAACGCGAACCGCCCCTGCCCCTGCCCGCCACCGCCCCCACCCACCCCGGCGCCCGGGCTGGCCGAGCTGCGCGCCGCCGTCACCCGCTTCAACACCGAGCACGGGTGGGCAGGCGTCGATATCTCCGAGGACAACCGCTCCGGCTGGTCGAGCGCATCGGTCCAGGCGAGCCTCCAGGTCACCGGTGATCTCGATGAGACCGTCACGCCCACCCAGATGGCGGCCTTCGTCGTCGGGCTCCATGAGGCGGTGGACGGCCTCCTGGTACCGCCCGGCTCGGACACCGTCCCCCTCCGGGTGCGGGTCGAGCTGCGCAGCCGCCGGCGCAGCCAGGACACGGGGATCACCGCCGAGATCGCCAGTGCCACGGATCACGATGTCCTGGCCGCCTGCATGTCAGTGGCCAGCGAGGCGCTCGACAGTGGCACCAACTCGGCCGCGTTGACCGGCGAGACCCTGGCCCTGCGTCATCCTGATCCCGACGGCGGCGGCCTCCTCGACCCGGCTGTCTGGCTGCTCGCCGCGCCTGCGAGTCTGCCGGCCGGCGTCGTCCTGGAGCAGCAGCGCGACTACGACGGGAACTGCGTGCTCATCACCCGCATGATGGCTGGAGACGACATGTCCGAGGTGCCCCTGGCCGATCTGGCTGAGGCAGCCTGCGGCCTGCGGTGGTATGAGGCGACCGTGGAGTCGGCGGAGGCGGGCGCAGTCGTGCGCCTGTCCGAGCCTGAAGGCGCAGGGCCGCGCTCCGACCAGCCTCTTGGGGTGGAGGATCTGCGCGGCGTGCTGGACCTGGCGCGAACCGGCACCTGGGCCCGGTGGATCCTGGCCGAGGGCGGTGACGGCTACCGCGGCGTCGTCTTCGAGTGCACCGACGGCACCCTCTCCGTTCCCGAGGTCGTCCCGGCACTCGCGGGGACGGGCATCTCCCTGGAGCGCTCCCGCGAGGTGCTCGCCGAGCTGGGGTGAGCGTGGCGGCCAGGGGCGTGCAGGCGGTCCTGACCGCGGTCGGGGCGCCCCAGCGCTGGACAGGCGCTGAAGGCGCCCCGCAGCTCACAGGCTCAGGCCGAAGACCGGGACCATGAGGCCGACGACGGCCAGCGTCACCAGCACCGCCCCCGCCAGGTTGAGCCAGATGCCGGCCCGGACCATGTCGCCGATCTGGATGTAGCCCGACCCGTAGGCCACCGCATTGGGCGGCGTGGCCACCGGGAGCATGAAGGCGAAGGTTGCCGACAGGGCCACCGGCACCACCAGCAGCATGATGTTGGCGGGAGCCTGCTCGGTCAGGCCGACGCCGATGGCCACCCCGCCCATGATCGGCAGGAAGGCCGCCGCCGTCGCCGTGTTCGACGTCAGCTCGGTCAGCAGGATCACCAGCAGCGCCACGGCCGCCACCAGGAGCACGATCGGCAGCGCCCCCAGGCCCTTGGCCTGCTCGCCGATCCAGATCGACAGTCCCAGGCGGGAGAACATCGCCGACAGCGACAGCCCGCCGCCGAAGAGCAGCAGCACATCCCAGGGCAGCTCCTTGGCCGTCGCCCAGTCCAGGAGCCGGGTCCCCCGCGAGCGGTCACCGGGCAGCAGGAACAGGGCGGTGGCCGAGCACATCGCGATGAGCGCATCGGAGATGGTCAGGGAGGAGCCCGTCCGATTGAGGATGAGCGGGATGAAGACCCAGGATGCCGCCGTCACCACGAAGACGACCGCGACCCTCATCTCCCCCCTGCTCATGGGGCCCAGCTCGCGCCACGCCCCCGCGATGACCTCCCGGCCGCCGGGGATGTCCTCGACCTCGGGCCGGAAGAGCACGTGGACCAGCAGCCACCAGGCCACGAGCATGAGGACCATGGCCAGGGGGACCCCCACCAGCATCCACCGGCCGAAGCCGATCTCGATCCCATGCGTCTCGGAGAGATAGGCCACCATGAGGGCGTTGGGCGGGGTGCCGATGATCGTGCCCACCGAGCCGATCGAGGCCGCGTAGGCGATGCCGAGCATGAGGCCGGTCGACAGGCGCCGCATCCTGTCCGGCCCTCCTACCAGGGAGGAGACCAGGCCCAGCACCGAGATGCCGATGGGCAGCATGACCACCGCCGTGGCCGTGTTCGACACCCACATGGACAGGAATCCCGTCGCCGTCATGAACCCCAGGACCAGGGCGCGCGGCCTGGTCCCCACCCGCAGCACCACCCACAGGGCCACGCGCCGGTGGAGGTTCCACTTCTGCATGGCCAGGGCCAGCATGAAGCCGCCCATGAACAGGAAGATCGTGTCCGAGGCGTAGGGGGCGGCCACCTCCTTGAAGTCCGCCACCTGCAGGGCGGGGAAGATCACCAGGGGCAGCAGTGCGGTGGCGGCCAGGGGGATCGCCTCCGTCATCCACCACACCCCGAGCAGGACGGCGGCGGCAGCCACCGCCCGCAGGCCGGCGTCGGTGTAGGCCGCCTCGTTGCCGGCCGCCGCGGCAGCGCTGTTGACCTGATCGACGGCGTCGGCGGGGAAGAGGGCGTAGGCCAGCGCCGCCAGCACCGGCCCGAGGACGATGCCGATGCGCTGACGGCGCAGGGCTGAGGCAGTGGGAGGGGTCTCGGAGTCGGCGCGAGCATGGGAGCTCGACTCGTGGGTGACGGGCAGACTCATGGCGTGCACCTCCTCGTGCGAGAGCGATAAGTCGCACGATTCTACCGATCGCACCCCGAGTGCGCCACAGATCCTGCCGAGGCCGAGTGGATCGCCAGCCGTCCTGATGCGCCAGCCCACCCGGTCAATTCGGTGTGTTGTGGGACTCATTCCCGTATCCTGGGGAATCTCCGCGCAGAGGATCGCGCGGGCCAACCACCGCTCCACGGCACTGGCGCCGACGTCAGGACGACCACATGTCAGATACCACCCGCCCCACCGACAGCACTAAGCACACCGAGCACACTGAGAGCGGCGATCACCCCGACGCCGCCTCAACGGTCAGCCGCCTCAATGCCCGCGTCATCGGCATCTGCATCGCTGCGGCGCTGGGGGGCTTCCTCTTCGGCTTCGACACCGCCGTCATCAACGGCGCCGTCGACGCCCTGGCCGGCGAGTTCACCCTGAGCTCCGCCCTCAAGGGCTTCTCCGTCTCCTCCGCACTCATCGGCTGCGCCCTGGGCGCCTGGTTCGCCGGACCGGTGGCCAACCGCATGGGCCGCGTGCCCGTCATGCTCATCGCCGCCGTGCTCTTCATCCTCTCCGCTCTGGGCTCGGGCCTGGCCTGGGGTGTGGCCGACTTCATCGTCTGGCGCGTCATCGGGGGCCTGGGAGTCGGGGCCGCCTCGGTCATCGCCCCGGCCTACATCGCGGAGGTCTCCCCGGCCTCGGTGCGCGGCCGCCTGGGCTCCCTCCAGCAGCTGGCGATCGTCGTCGGCATCTTCTCCGCCCTCCTGGCGGACGCCATGTTCGCCGGCTTCGCCGGGGGCGCCGCCGGCACCCTGTGGTGGGGGATGAGCGCCTGGCGGTGGATGTTCATGGCCGAGGCCATCCCCGCCCTCCTCTACGGCCTGTTCGCCTTCCGGCTGCCCGAGTCCCCCCGCTTCCTGGTGGCCCGCGGCGACTACGACAAGGCCTCCCAGGTGCTCTACGACTTCACCGGCATCGTCAACGTCAACCTCAAGATCGAGGAGATCCGCTCCACCATCGACTCCGAGAAGCGCGAGTCGCTGTCCGATCTGCGCGGCCCGGCCATGGGGCTCAAGCCCATCGTGTGGGTGGGCATCGCCCTGTCGGTCTTCCAGCAGTTCGTGGGCATCAACGTCATCTTCTACTACTCCACCACACTGTGGCGCACGATCGGCTTCCAGGAGTCCGATGCCCTGACCATCACCGTCATCACCTCGGTGACCAACATCGTGGTCACCATCGTGGCGATCCTGCTGGTGGACCGCGTGGGGCGCCGCCCCATGCTCCTGGTCGGCTCCGTGGTCATGACCGCCTCCCTGGGGCTCATGGCCCTGGCCTTCTCCTTCGCCCAGATCAGCGCCGGTGGCGAGGTCACCCTGGGAGCGCCCTGGGCGCCCATCGCGCTGGTGGCGGCCAACCTGTTCGTCGTCGCCTTCGGCGCCACCTGGGGACCGCTGGTGTGGGTGCTGCTGGGGGAGATGTTCCCCAACCGCATCCGCGCCGGAGCGCTGGCCGTGGCGGCGGCCGCGCAGTGGGTGGCGAACTTCTTCATCTCCACCACCTTCCCCATCTTCTCCGACATCGGCCTGACCTTCGCCTACGGCTTCTACGCCGTCTGCGCGCTGCTGTCCTTCCTCTTCGTGCTGCGCACGGTGCCTGAGACCAAGGGAAAGGAGCTGGAGGACATGGAGGATCTGAGCAGATGAGCGGCATGCAGGAGCCGAGGGACGGCGCCCGCCCGGGGCAGGTGACTCACCTGGTGATCATGGGGGTCTCGGGCTGCGGCAAGACGACGGCGGCCGCGAGCCTGTCCCGGGAGCTGGGGTGGCCCGTGGCCGAGGCCGACGACTTCCACCCCGCCGCCAATGTCGAGAAGATGGCCTCCGGGGCGCCGCTGACCGATGAGGACCGGTGGCCCTGGCTCGCCTCCCTGCGGGAGTGGATGACCCGGCGCGCAGGCGAGGGGGCCTCCACCATCGTCACCTGCTCCGCCCTCAAGCGCTCCTACCGCGACCTGCTCTCCGCGGCTGAGGGCCGGGTGCGCTTCATCCACCTCCGCGTCCCGCAGGCCCAGCTGGAGGAGCGCATGGAGCAGCGCACCGGCCACTTCATGCCGCCCAGCCTCCTGCCCTCCCAGCTCGCCACGCTCGAGCCCCTGGAGGCGGATGAGGACGGCATTGTCGTGGAGTCCCATCAGACCCCCGAGCTCACCCTGGCCGCCATCCTCGAGGCGCTTCAGGCCGATGGGAGGACCAGCTCATGACACCGCCTCCCCTGGCCCCCGTCTGCGCCGTCGGCTCCCCCCTGGTCCGAGCACCCCTGGAGGCCGACGCCGTCACCCACTCCTCCTCACCCGCCCAGCTCGTCATCGCCGCCCTCATCGGGGTGGCGGCGATCGTCGTGCTCATCGTGCGGGTCAAGCTGCACCCCTTCCTCGCCCTGACCCTGGGCTCCTTCGCCATGGCGGTGATCGCGGGCATCCCACTGGTGGACGCCCTCACCCCCTTCACCCAGGGCCTGGGCTCCACGATCGGCGGCGTCGGCGTCCTCATCGCCCTGGGGGCCATCATCGGGGCCTTCCTCATCGAGTCCGGGGGCGCTGACACCATCGTGGACACGGTCCTGGCCCGCACCAGCGTCCCGCTCCTGCCCTGGGCCATGGCCCTGGTGGCCTTCGTCGTGGGGATCCCGCTGTTCTTCGAGGTCGGAGTCGTCCTGCTCATCCCCATCGTCATGCTCGTGGCCCGCCGCTCCCGCCTGCCCGTCATCCTCGTGGGGATCCCGGCACTGGCGGGCCTGTCCGCCCTCCACGGGCTCGTGCCCCCGCACCCCGGCCCCCTCATCGCGATCGACGCCATCGGCGCCAACCTGGGGCTGACCCTGGGCCTGGGGCTCATCGTGGCCATTCCCACGGTCATCATCTCCGGTCCCGTGGCTGCCCGCCTCATGGCCGCCTGGGTGCCCATCCAGGCCAGCGGCATCCTGGGGGACCGGGACGATCCGGGGGAGCAGGACGCGCCGCGGGACCGGGGGAGCCGGCCCTCCTTCGCCGTGGCGATCTCCATCGTCCTGCTGCCGGTGATCCTCATGCTCCTGCGCACCCTGGTGGAGACGATCATGCCCCGATCCACCGGCTCGATCCTCTACAGGGCCGCCGCCTTCGCGGGCACTCCGGTGGTCGCGCTCCTGCTCACCACACTCCTGAGCCTGCTGGTCCTGGGCGCCCGCATGGGGCAGGGGGCGCAGGAGATCAGCTCCCGGGTGGGGTCGGCGCTGGGACCGATCGCCGGGATCCTCCTCATCGTCGGGGCCGGCGGCGGCTTCAAGCAGACCCTGGTGGACTCCGGGGTTGCCGAGGTCATGGCCGAGGCCATCCAGGGCGCCGGGCTCTCGCCGCTCCTGGCCGGCTGGCTCGTGGCGGTTGCTGTGCGCCTGGCCACCGGCTCGGCCACTGTGGCCACCATCACCGCTGCGGGCATCATGGCGCCACTGGCCACAGGTCTGACGGCGCCCGAGGCCGCCCTGCTGGTGCTGTCCATCGGCGCCGGATCGGTCTTCCTCTCCCATGTCAATGATGCGGGCTTCTGGATGGTCAAGGAGTACTTCGGCATGACCGTCGGCCAGACCTTCAAGACCTGGTCGCTCATGGAGTGCCTCGTCTCGGTGGTCGCCCTGGCCGCGGTCCTGCTCCTCAACCTCGTCGTCTAGGTGCGCTTCCCCGGGAGGCGCGACCGGGGCGGGCGAGGTTCTGGCGCCCCTTCCTGGCTCGGGGTGGTCCGGGGCGTGGGTCGGGGTTCTGGGCTGGATGGCTTTGGTGCGCTGGATGGCCTCGAGGTGGTGGCCGGCTGCGGCGCCTGCACGAGGAGCTGCGCGACGGGCCGCAGATTGGGCGTCGTTTCGCGAAAAGCGCGTCACTTCGCGACATGGACGACACCTGCAGGTACCGTCCATGTCGCGAAGTGACGCCTTTGTCGCGAAGTGAGGTCCCATCGAACCCGTCCCACCACCGCCTTGGCCAGTCACCAGCCCCATGCATGCCGGAGGAGGACGGCACGATGGGCCGGTCGTCGGCGTCGCAGGCGGCCAGCCCCTTGCGCGCCGGAGAGGGGACCCCGATGAGCGCCGGCCCTCTGAGCACCAGCCCCTGATGACCAAGGCGAGCCAGACCATCCGCACCCCACCGCAAGCCCCACCCTCCCCGTCCACAGCCCCCAGGGGAGCGCACCCATCCCTGCGCACCGGTGGTGGCGCGCGGGCCGGCGCAGGCGGGTCACCCCAGCCGCCACACCTGGTCGCAGCGGTGAGCGCTGGCCGAGACCAGCCGGGCATTGGGCAGGTCGACGCTGCGCACCCAGTGGCCGGCCTGGGCCCGGTCCCGCCCGAAGGCCTGGTGGCGGGCCACCAGGCGCCGGGACAGCTCCGCCTCGTCGACCTCCAGGTGGATGAGCACATCGATGCGCTCGCGCACCGGCCCCCACCCCTGCGCCTCCAGGGCCAGGTAGTTGCCCTCGGTGACCACGATGCCCGGCCCGCTCACCAGGGTGCCGGCGGCCACCGGCTCATGCAGGTCGCGCCGGTAGACGGGGGCCAGGACCTCGGCGCCGGCGCGCACGCGGTCCAGGACGGCCAGGTAGCCCGCGACGTCGAAGGTGTCCGGCGCGCCCTTGCGGCCACGGCGCCCCAGGGCGTCGAGCACCGCATTGGACAGGTGGAAGCCATCCATGGGGACGCTGCCCGCCAGCAGCCCCCGCCCTGCCAGCAGCGCCTCCAGCTCGGCGGCCAGGGTGGACTTGCCCGCCCCGGGAGCCCCGGTGAGGCCGACGACGGCGCGCCCGGAGGCGGCCCGCCCCGCCAGGTGCTCGGCGTCGTCGACGAGGCCGGCCAGGAGAAGGGCGGGCTCATCGGTGAGTCGTGGGGGAGTGGGCGTCTCGGGGCTCATGACGGCAGTGTCCCCGCCCACGCCTCCCTGCGCCATCCCCTTGCGCGCGGGGTGCTCAGTGAACGCTCAGTGAACACCGAGGCCGTGCAGGTCGCAGCCCCGTCATCCCCTGGCGCGCGCGGGGTGCTCGCCCGGCGGCGCCGCCGCGCCCAGCCTCGTTGCGCCTCCGCTGCAGCCTCGTCGCTAGCATGGGGGTGACAGCCAGCCGTCCGGAGGAGCCCCCATGCACGAGCCCATCAAGCTCATCGACCGCGTCCAGGCGATCAACTGGAACCGCCTGTCCGACGACAAGGACCTCGAGGTCTGGGATCGGCTGACCGGCAACTTCTGGCTGCCCGAGAAGGTGCCGCTGTCCAACGATGTCCAGTCCTGGGCCACCCTGACCGAGGCCGAGAAGAACATGACCACCCGTGTGTTCACCGGCCTGACCCTCCTGGACACCATCCAGGGCACGGTGGGGGCGGTCTCCCTCATCCCCGACGCCCGCACCCCCCACGAGGAGGCGGTGCTGACCAACATCGCCTTCATGGAGAGCGTCCACGCCCGCTCCTACTCCTCCATCTTCTCCACCCTCATCTCCACCGCGGAGATCGATGAGGCCTTCCGCTGGAGCGAGGAGAACGAGAATCTCCAGCGCAAGGCCCGCATCATCCTGGACTACTACCGCGGCGAGGATCCCGAGAAGCGCAAGGTGGCCTCCACCATGCTGGAGTCCTTCCTGTTCTACTCCGGCTTCTACGCCCCCATGTACTGGTCCAGCCACGCCAAGCTGACCAACACCGCCGACCTCATCCGCCTCATCATCCGCGACGAGGCCGTCCACGGCTACTACATCGGCTACAAGTACCAGCTGGCGGTGCGCGAGTCCTCGCCCGAGCGCCAGGCCGAGCTCAAGGACTACACCTTCGATCTGCTCATGGAGCTCTACGACAACGAGGAGCAGTACACCGAGGACCTCTACGACGAGCTGGGGCTGAGCGAGGACGTCAAGAAGTTCCTGCGCTACAACGCCAACAAGGCCCTGATGAACCTGGGCTACGAGGCGCTCTTCCCGCCCGAGGCCACGGACGTCAACCCGGCGATCCTGGCCTCCCTGAGCCCCAATGCCGATGAGAACCACGACTTCTTCTCCGGCTCGGGCTCCTCCTACGTCATGGGCACCGCCGAGGCCACCCAGGACGAGGACTGGGACTTCTGAGCCGCCCCGGGCCCTCAGCGGCGGCCCCCGCCCCTCAGCGCCGGGCCCGCCCCGCGGCGCCCACCGCCTGCTCGATCGCACCCGGGAGGGCGCGCCGCCACCAGGCCATGTCGTGCCCACCGGTGACCAGGTCGTGCGGTGCGGGCACCAGTGCCCCGACGGCGTCGAGCAGGCTGCGGGCATGCAGCAGCGCCCCCACGAGGTTCCACTCCAGCCGGCCGCCCTGGAGCACCACCGGTGCCGAGTCGCCCCGCCGGCCCACCTCCTCGAACCACCGCCCGGCCCCCGGATCCACCGGCTCGCTCCGCGGCCACCACAGGGAGGCCGACTGCGCCACCACCGCGTCGACCAGATCCCCGTGGCGCACCGCGCACAGCATGGCGAACAGGCCGCCCAGGCTCTGACCGGCGACGACCACCGGGGGGCGGCTCCCGCCCGTCCCATGGCCGGGCCCCGGCCCGGCCAGCGCCAGCACCGCCTCCAGCAGCGCCCTGGACTCCGCCGGCTCGCAGGCCCAGTCGATCTGGCGCTGCGCGCCTTCGGCGGCGCACAGCAGGGCGAGCCTCGGCGGGGCCATGCGCCCCTCCTCCACGGCGGCGGCCAGCGCCTCGACCAGCAGCGCGTCACCCAGCCAGGCCTCCCCGTCCAGGCAGATGACGAGGGGGCTGCCGGCCCCCGCCCCCGGGTGGGTGAGCACCACCAGGTCCAGCTCCCGACCCGAGGCCGGGGCCGTCAGGACCGCATCCCGGCGCCGCCAGGCGGCCGTGACCCGGTGCGGCACCCCGGGCGCCTCCTCCAGGGCCAGCACGCCATGGGCCGCCGGCCCCCGTGCGCCCGCACCGGCGGGCAGGCGCTCGCGGCAGTGCGGATCCTGCTCGGCATGGGCCAGGAAGGCCCGGTAGTCCCCCAGCCTCACCCCCTCGTGCGGGCTCGCCGCCGGTGGCGGGCTCCCGGGCACGACGAAGCGGTAGGAGGCGATCCATGTGCTCGGCATCTCCAGGCTCAGCGCACACAGGTCGCTGCCGCCCAGCGGGAGCATGCGCGCCTCCCCCGGATCGGTGGGGTCGGTGATCCGGTTGGCCTCCAGGTAGACGCCCCGGGGGGCCGGCCCGCGCCGCAGGAAGGACACGATGCGGGCTCCCTCCCGGGAGCCCTCCTCCACCAGGGGCGTGCCTGCGGCCATGACCTCGGCCTCGAAGCGGTCGAGGATCCGGTCGCGCTCGCCGGGAGCGGCGCGAGTGAGCGACTCCTCCAGGGCGGTCAGCCGCGAGGAGCGGGCCCGGGGCAGGGGCCAGGGCCGCGCCGCCTGGGGAGGGGTGGCGGCGCGCCGTCGTTCCGTCAGGGCGTGATCAAGCAGCGGGACCATGTCGCTCAGGTTAGCCTCACCATTCCCGGCGGGGCACTCCCCTCCGGAGCGCCCGGGCCCCTTGGCGATGCCTGCGCCCATGGCCGCTGCGGGCGCCCGTGGGCAGGGGCGGGGAGGGCTACCCGTTCCCGGCGCCCCCGCCCGGCCCTACGGTGGCGGGATGGAAACCTCACGGCATCAGCGCCGCAGCATCCTGCGGGTCCTCCGCACCTCCATCGCCCTGGCCCGCCCCCTGCGGGCCCCGGGGCGGGACTGATCCCCGGTGGGCCGGGGCCGCCCGGGGTGCCCGGCCGGGCCGGTCGTGGTGACTAATCTGGAACCATGAGCGAGTACCTGGCGGGACCCACGGGCAGGCACGCCGACCCGGGGCGCCGCGTCGATGAGCGGGAGCACGTGCGTTTCGGCATCCCCTTCAACGGGGTGGTGCCCATCTGGCACGACGACGCCACCATCACCTGGCACCGCCCCGGCGACGGCACCGATCTGGCCACCGTCCTGGGCATGGGCCTGGTGGAGACCGAGCCCGGACCCACCGAGGTGCCCCAGGGGTGGGGCGAGCACGTGGAGACCGGGACTCTGGCCGAGGGCGGCCGCGTGCTCCTGCTCAGGGCGGCCACTCCGCAGGGCCGCCGGGCCATCAACGATCCCGGTGAGGGCGCCCCGGTCGTGCTCGATGAGCCCCTGGGCTTCGAGGAGGCCATGGAGGGGGACTTCGACCTCATCGGCTTCAGCATCCACATCGGCCGGCTCATGCTGCGGGCCGCCCGCGACGGCGGCATCCTCATCTTCACCCTGCGCGCACCGCGGGATCCCGAGCCGCACCACCTGCTGTCCATCCCCGCCGACGTCGATGATGCCGGCGTCATGAGCTTCCACCTGGGCACGCTCCTGGAGATGGACAGCGGGGTCTGGAGGACCGCCGCGCACTCCGATGGCATGTCCCTTTTGGAGCTGCGGGTGCCCTACTCCGACCTGGTGGCGGACTTCGGCGAGGACGGGCAGGAGGGCCTGGACGCGGACCGGGTGGTGGAGCTGGCCCAGCCCGCCGTCCAGTGCCTGCTCAAGCCCGGCTTCCCCTTCGCCCTGGGCTGCTCGATCCTGCTGCCGGAGCAGGGGCGCTGAGCCTCTCCCTGCTGGGTCATCCGTATTCCGCCCGGTGATGCGACCGGGTATGAGCGGGCGGAATGCGGCTCACCCAGCGGGAATCGTCCGACCCCGCCACGTGCCCCGCCCGGCGCACCGGCTCAGCCGGGGTGGGGCGGGGCAGCGGTGCTGGCCCGGATGATCATCTCGGTGGGGATCACCATGCTCCTGGCGCCCTGCGGCCCTCCTGCGGCCACCTGCTCCAGGATGAGCTCCACCATCGCGCGGCCGTGCCGGCGGAAGTCCAGGCGCACGGTGGTCAGCGGGGGGAAGCTGAACTCACCCAGGGCCAGGCCGTCGAAGCCGACGACGGAGACCTCCTCGGGCACGCGCCGGCCCTGCTCGTGCAGGGCGCGGATGAGGCCCAAGGCGATCTCGTCGTTGGCGCAGAGCACTGCGGTGACCTCGGGATCGCGGGCCAGGCGAAGGCCCGCCCGGTAGCCGGCGGCCGGATCCCAGTCGCCCGGCACCGGTTCGGGGGCCGCGATGCCGGCCTCCTGGAGGCGCCGGGCCCAGGTGGCCCGGCGGATGAGCGCCGACTGCGAGCCGGGGGGCCCGGTGACGTGATGGATCGTGCGGTGCCCCAGGTCCAGGAGGTGGTCGACGGCGTCGCGCACGCCCTGGACCTGGTCGGCCGAGGCTGAGGGGTAGTGGCCCACCAGGGCGGAGTCGGATACGGCCACCGGCATGCCCGGGGGCAGCGAGAACCGCTCCGGCCCGGCAGTGCCCGCCTGGACGACGACGAGCCCATCGATGTCCTGATGGGCCAGCCGGACCGAGGCCTGGCGCAGGTCCTCGGACTCGGGGCGGGCCACCTGGGCGAGGTTGACGGCGTACCCGGCCTCGGTCGCCGCCTCCAGCACCCCTGCCGTCGTCAGGGCCTCGCCGGTGCGCTGGATCTGCTGGGTGAGCACCCCGATCGTCCGGGAGGAGCCCCGGCGCAGCGCCTGTGCCGCCCGGTTGGGGGAGTAGCCCAGCTGGTCCATGGCCTGCAGGACCCTCCGGCGGGTGGCCTGGCGCACATTGGGGGCCCCGCTGGAGACCCGGGAGACCGTTTGGGAGGACACGCCCGCCAGTCGGGCGACGTCGGCCAGGGACGGGGCGCCCGCCGCCGGCCCTCGCGCGCCCCCGCGCCGCGCCTCCCCTCCCGTTCCCATGCCGGGAAGGCTACCAGGACCCGCGGAAGGCTCGGCGAAGGCTTGTGATGACGTTAACATAAACCGGATTATCTGATGAGAAAGCCTTGTGAAGCCGAGAGGGTGTCGTTATGTTGAGGTCAACATCACGGCGCGAACCGCGGTGATCCGCCCACGGATGGAGCTGCACGATGATCGTCCCCCGGCACTATGAGGACCTCTCGGTCCTCCATGAGAACACCCTGCCCCCACGCTCCTACTACCTGCCCGCCTCCACCGCGATCGACCCGGGCCCCCAGGCCCGGGACGTCTCCGACCGCCTCCAGATGCTCAACGGCCAGTGGGCCTTCCGCTACCTGCCGAGCATCCACGACCTCACCGAGCCCTTCTGGGAGCCCGGCGCCGCCACCGAGGGCTTCACCCCCATCCCCGTGCCCAGCACCTGGCAGCACCTCGGCTACGACCACCACCAGTACACCAACGTCCGCTACCCCATCCCCCTCGATCCCCCCTTCGTCCCCCAGGACAACCCCTGCGGGGCCTACCTCCGGGACTTCGAGCACACCCCCTGCCCCCAGGCGCCCCGCACCCACCTGGTCCTGGAGGGCGTCGACTCCTGCTTCTACGCCTGGCTCAACGGCCACTACATCGGCTACAGCCAGGTCTCCCACGCCACCAGCGAGTTCGACGTCACCGAGCACCTGGTCCCCGGGGCCAACCGCCTGGCGGTCCTGGTCCTCAAGTGGTGCGACGGCACCTACCTGGAGGACCAGGACAAGTTCCGCACCAGCGGCATCTTCCGCGACGTCTACCTCCTGTCCCGCCCCGAGGCGATGGTCCACGACTACGCCACCACCACCGTCCTGGGGCCGGGGGACGGGCCGAGCCGCGCCGAGGTGGAGGTGCGCGCGGTCTTCCGCGGCGGGCAGGCGCCCACCACCGCGGAGCTGTCCCACGAGGGCCGGGTCGTGGCCGGGGGCCGCCTGGAGCCCTTCGACGGCGACCCCCACTACACCCACCGGGTCTCCCTGGCCGTCGAGGACCCGCACCTGTGGAGTGCCGAGGATCCCCACCTCTACACCCTGACCCTCACCGCCCCGCAGGAGGTCATCACCGACCGGGTGGGACTGCGACGGATCGAGGCCGTCGACGCCGTCGTGCGCCTCAACGGGCGCCCCCTGACCCTGCGCGGCGTCAACAGGCACGACTCCGACCCCCGCACCGGGCCCGTGGTGGACCTGGACCACATGCGGCGGGACCTGGCGCTGATGAAGCAGCACAACATCAACGCCGTGCGCAGCGCGCACTACCCCAATGATCCGCGCTTCTACCAGCTGTGCGACGAGTACGGCTTCTACGTCATGTCCGAGGCCGACAACGAGAGCCACGGCACCCAGGCCCGCTACCTGGCCGACCCCTCCTGGGACAACCAGGTCGAGCACTGGAACGAGCTCATCGCCGACAACCCCGAGTGGATCGGGGCGACCATGGACCGGGTGCGCCTGTGCGTCCACCGGGAGAAGAACAGGCCCAGCGTCATCGCCTGGTCGGCGGGCAACGAGTGCGCCTACGGGTGCACCCTGGAGGCGGCCCTGGCGTGGATCAAGTCCTTCGACCCCACGCGCCTGACCCACTACGAGGGCGCCTACTACCGCGACTCCAAGCGGCGCTACGACTACTCCGGCATCGACCTCTACAGCCGCATGTACCCCGCCCTGGAGGAGATCGAGGACTACCTGGCCTCCGATCCGGACAAGCCCCTGGTGCTCGTGGAGTACAGCCACGCCATGGGCAACGGCCCCGGCGATCTGGAGGACTACCAGGAGCTCATCATGGCCCACGACCGCCTCTGCGGGGGGTTCGTGTGGGAGTGGTGCGACCATGCCGTGGCGGGCCGCGACACCGGGGCCGGCCCCGTCTACCTCTACGGCGGGGATCACGGTGAGGACATCCACGACTCCAACTTCTGCGTCGATGGGCTCGTGGACCCCGATCGTCGCCCCCACCCCGGGCTGGCCGAGCTCAAGAACGTCCAGCGCCCCGCCCGCCTCGTGGCCCTGGACCAGGAGCGCGGGGAGCTGACCATCCGCAACGAGCTCGACATGACGGACCTGACCGACTACCTGCGCATCGACTACGAGGTGCGCTGCGACGGCGAGCCGGTCGACAGCGGGACCCTGGAGCCCGAGGGGCCCGTGCCCCCGCACTCCCGGGTCACGGTCCCCTGCCCGCTGGTCGTGCCCGCCTCCGGCCGCTGCCACCTGCTGCTGCGCTACCGGCTCATCGCCGACCGGCCCCTGCTGGAGCCCGGCCATCCCCTGGGCTTCGACGAGGCGCCCCTGGCCAATGCCGACCCGCGCCACCGGGCCCTGATCCGCCTCGATGCGGCCCCCGCACCGCGGGGCCGGGTGCGGGCGCGACGGGCGGGCACCAGGATCGAGATCTCCGGTGAGGGGTTCTCCCACGCCTTCGACACGCGCACCGGCCTGCCCGAGGCCCTGGGGGTCGGCGGGATCCGGCTGCTGGAGCGCCCCATGGAGATCAACCTGTGGCGGGCCCCCACCGACAACGACCGGCACATCAGGAAGGAGTGGGAGCGCGCCCTCTACCACCTGGCCCGGGCCCGCGCCTATGACGTCGAGGTCGAGCAGCATGGGGCCGAGGTGATCATCCGCAGCGACATCGCCATGGTGGCGCCCTCCGTCCAGCCGCTCCTGCGCGCGGCGGTGGTGTGGACCATCAGGGGTGACGGCTCCATCGGCATCGACCTGAGGGCGCGCCGGGACCGGGAGCTGCCGCCCCTGCCCCGCCTGGGCCTGCGCCTGCTCCTGCCCGAGGCCATGAGGCACGTCTCCTACTACGGGCTGGGCCCCCAGGAGAGCTATGCCGATAAGCGCCGCGCCGGCTACCACGGGGAGTTCCTCGCCGACGTCGTCGAGATGGCCCCGGACTGCATCCGCCCCCAGGAGGGCGGCAGCCGGGCCGACTGCGACTACGTGACCCTCAGCGGCCCGCGGGTCTCGCTGACCGCCGTGGGCCGCTCGCCCTTCTCCTTCAACGCCTCGCCCTACACCCAGGAGGAGCTGGCCCGGTGCCGGCACCGCACCGGGCTCAGGCCGTCGGGCAGCACCGTGCTGTGCCTCGACGGGGCCATGGCGGGCATCGGCTCCAACAGCTGCGGGCCCGGGCTGAGGGAGCAGTACCGGATCGACGACGAGGAGCTGGGCATGGCCCTGGAGCTGGTGCCCACGACCATCAAGCAGAACACGCACAACGAGGTGAGCAATGACTGACAGCACTGAGACGACCTACCTGCGCTGGTACAACAAGGTCGGCTACGGGTCGGGGGATGTGGCGGGCAACGTGGTCTACGCCCTCCTGTCGGCCTTCCTCATGATCTACCTGACCGACACCGCTGGCCTCAACCCCGGGGTCATCGGCACCCTGATGATGGTCTCCAGAATCTTCGACGGGTTCTCCGACATCATCTTCGGCAGGCTCCTGGACCGGACCCGCACCCGGATGGGCCGGGCCCGGCCGTGGATGCTGTGGGGCTTCGTGGGGTGCGCCGCCATGATCATCGCGCTCTTCGCCATCCCCGCGGCCCTGGGGGAGGGCGCCAAGTACGCCTGGTTCTTCATCACCTACACCCTGCTCAACTCCGTGTTCTACACGGCCAACAACATCGCCTACTCGGCCCTGACGGCACTGATCACCAAGAACAGCGCCGAGCGGGTGCAGATGGGCTCCATCCGCTTCATGTTCGCCTTCGGCACCAGCCTGCTCATCCAGTCCATCACCGTCCAGGGCGTGGAGATGCTGGGCGGCGGGGCGCAGGGGTGGCGCGCCATGGCGATCATCTACGCCGTCATCGGGCTGGCGGTCAACACCCTGTCGGTGCTCAGCGTCAGGGAGCTGCCTCCCGAGGAGCTCGAGGAGCAGGGCCAGGGGGCCCGGGGCGGCGATGAGGAGCGGCTCAGCCTGAGGCAGTCGGTGCGCATGCTTCTGAGCAACAAGTACTACCTCATCATCCTGGCGGTCTTCCTGCTCACCCAGGTCTTCACCGCGATGCTCAACATGGGCATCTACTTCATGACCTACGTCCTGGGCGACGCCGGTCTCCTGGGGGCCTTCGCCTGGGCCATCAACATCCCGCTCATCGTCGGGCTGCTCGTCACCCCGGTGGTCGTGGGCCGCCTCGGGGGGATGTACCGGGTCAACATCGCGGGGTACGCCGTGGCGGTCCTCGGGCGCCTGGGCGTGGTGGTGGCCGCCTACATGGGCAGCGTCCCCCTCATGCTCGCCTTCTCCGCCCTGGCCTCGATCGGGATGAGCCCGCTGCAGGGCACCCTCAATGCGCTCATCGCCGAGGCCTCCGAGCACACCCGGCTGCGCACCGGGCATCGCATCGACGGGCTGATGTTCTCCTGCACCTCCCTGGGGGTCAAGGTGGGCGGGGGGATCGGCACCGCCCTGTCCGGGTGGCTCCTGGCGGCCAGCGGGTACATCGGCGGCGCGCAGGCCCAGTCGGACTCGGCCATTCAGATGCTCCACGTCATGTACGTGTGGCTCCCCCTGGCCGCTGCTGCCGTCATCCTGCTGCTGCTCACGCGGCTCGATGTCGAGCGCGTCAACGCCGGGCTCAGGAAGCGGGAGGGCTCGGCGAGCTGAGGCGGTGAGCCGGCCCGATGGGCTGAGGCCACGGGAGCGGTGCGCGGGTGTGGTGGCAGTGTCATGCGCGATGACGCCGCCACCACACCCGCGCAACGCTCGAAGCCCGGGCCCTTGAGCCGGCTCCGCAACTGCGGCGGTGGGTGAGGCCTTGGTGTGAGTGGTGTCCGGCGGTGGGTTCCGCCCCGGTCCTGGGCGTTGATGGGGGTGTGGCCCTCAGGAAGGGGTGGCCCATAGCCAGGGCGTGATGGTTGTCCATACGTCGGTGGCCAGGAGGGGTTCGAGGGGATATTGCGTCGAGGAGGGGCCGTGCGGGTCGGTGGCGCCTCCCGGCTCCTCGAGGATCTGGTAGAGGGCGTTGCGGGTACCGAGGGTCATGGCCTGCCCTGTGGTGGTGTAGCCGTCTCCCTCCCTGTCCTGGCGAGAGCGTAGGACGATGGACCATTGCCCGGTCTCCGCGTCGTTGGTGAAGGTGGATCCTGGTGGTCCGTACTCTCCCATGGTGCGCATCGTGGTCACGGCGGCGTCGATGTCTCCCTGCCGCACGGCGGCGGCGAGGGTGCCGTAGACCGCATCGGGGCCGTCGCCTATCATGGGGCGGGGGTAGAGGTGGTCGTTGGCCAGGGCGATGTGGGGGACCTCGATGTCGTCGCAGGCGTAGATGTGGACGCCGTCGGCGTCGTGGCGTGCGATGGTGCAAGTGGGGGAGGATAGTGCGATGGCGAGGTCGCGCACTGGCAGGGGGTCGTTGGGGGCGAGTCGGCGCAGCAGGTAGCGGGCGTCGGAGTTCATGAGGCCGGCGAGGATGCCGCGTGCTGCGGGCGTGGGCCCGTAGGGGTCGATGACGCCGAGATCCTCCAGTCCCGCGAGGGCGCCCTCGGCGTAGTTGGCGCGCTGGGTCAGGGGGCCGGTGAGCATGCGCTGGAGGACGTCCCACTGGTCCGGTTCGAGGATGATGATGCCGCGACTGGTGTCGAAGGAGCTCATGCGGCCACCTCCAGGGTGTTGCTCATGTGGACGAAATGCTCGGACAGGGCGCCGAACTCCTGTGTGGCGCAGGTGAATGTGGCCGTCCACAGGTGGGTGCCCTCGTCGGTGCGATCGAGCCAGGCGATCTGGAGGATGGTCAGGGAGATGTCGTCCAGGATGTAGATCCCGCTGCGCAGACGCCTGCCCTCGGGGGGACCGGCAACGGCGAGTTCGTCGAGCATGCGCATGCCGGGAATGGAATCGGCCATCACCCTGGCGGAGGCTATGAGGACCTCCTCGGGGTTATCGTCTGGGCCTAGGGTGGTGCGCACGGCGACAAGGTTGGGCGCGTAGGACGGTGTGCTGGGTACGGCGGCAGCAATGTATCTTACGGCTTCCCCGCCGATGTTGAGAATATTGGGGGGCAGCTCCTCCGGGGTGATCGTGCGCCATCCGGGGGCGAGCTGGATATTGATCGTGTCTCCCATGGTTCTCCTTGCTCCTCTGTCCGGGTCCATGCTATTGGGCCGTGTGACCTTGCGCCCCGGGTGTGATGTGACTAGCGCTTACCGGTCGGTGGGGTCCTCGCAGGTATCGGCCTATTGTCTTCCGGTGGCCTAACATCCAATATTATCATGTTGGCGTGCTGGGGTGTGGTGCGCTGTCGTGGTTGTGATGTGAGCGGGGTGGTGGCTCGTCGTCGGGTATGGGGAGGGTGTAGGAGGATGAGTGGTCGGTGTTCTGCGGTGGCGTGGATTGATAGTTTTTGAGGGCGAGGATGCTCGGTGTTGTGTCGGGATACTCATCGACTTTTTCTGATGCGGTCTGGTTGGCGAGTCGACGGCGCTTCTCCATCTGCCACTCTGGATACATGGGCTTAGGTAGAGGAATGGGAAGCAGGCCGAGGACGGCGACCGCCAGGAAGAACAGAACTGCTGGTACTAGGAGTGACATCAGGGGGCTGGTCT